>JAKFYK010000115.1 GCA_021730905.1 Betaproteobacteria bacterium
CCACCGATTTTGCACACAACGACGCATGGGTTTCATTATGTTAGGCGCTCTAAGCATGCCGATTTCTCCCGCGGAATTCGAGTCCGCTCATTCTGCGCTGTATATCGCCTCCCGCACAACGGGATAGATATGGTTGCTCCAGCGCCGTCCGCTGAACACGCCGTAATGGCCGACTCCCGCCTGGATATAGTGCGTGCGCTGGAACTGCCGCAGGCCGCTGCACAGATCCTGCGCGGCCAGCGTTTGCCCGAGCGAACAGATATCGTCCTTTTCGCCTTCAACCGTCAGCAGGGCGGTGCGCCGGATCGCGCGCGGTTCGATCAGGCGGCCGCGCCACTTGAGTTTGCCGCGCGGCAGCGCGTACTCCTGAAACACCAGCCGCACCGTTTCCAGATAGAACTCCGCCGGCAGGTCGGCCACGGCAAAATACTCTTCATAGAAGCTGCGCGTTGCACTCGCCTTTTCCCATTCACCGTTGACGAGGTCGTGATAAAGCCCCCGGAACGCCTTAAGGTGCCGCTCAAGATTCATATTCAGGAATGCGGCGATCTGCAGGAACCCCGGATAGACCTGCCGCAGCGCGCCCGCGTGGGTCGCGGGAACGGTACCGATCAGATTGTGTTCGAACCATTCGATGGGCTTCGCCGTGGCGAGCTTGTTGACCTCGGTCGGGCTGATCCGGCAGTCGACCGGCCCCGCCATCAGCGTCAGGCTCGCGGGCGCGGCAGCATGACCGTCCTGCGCCATGATTGCCGCCGCAGCAAGCGCCTGCACGCAGGGCTGGCAGATCGCCACCAGGTGCGCGCCCGGACCGATCACCTCCAGGAACTTCATCAGGTGCTCGATGTACTCGTCCATGCCGAAGCGGCCAGCATCGGCCGGCACATGCCGCGCATTGTGCCAGTCGGTAATATAAACATCGTGGTCAGGCAGCATGACACGCACCGTTTCGCGCAACAAGGTGGCGAAATGGCCCGACATTGGTGCAACGAGCAGCACGCGCGGCTGGCTCGCCTTGATGTCTTTTTTGAAGTTGAGCAAGGTGGCGAACGGCGTCCGATACACCGGCACTTCGCGCACACCAACTTCTTTGCCCATGACCGGCACGCTATCGATGCCAAACGGGCGGCGCGCATGGGTCAACTCGGCCAACCTGAACACTTCGTAGGCTGCGGCGAGCTTGCGCACCGGCGACCATCCGGCAGCGCCGCCAGACGCACCGCCCAGCAGCAGGCTCATCGTCTGTGCAACTGCCCTCAGCGGCAACAGAATACCTGCATGTGTCTGATAAGCTTGATAAATCATTGGAAATCGTAGGGCGTTTTCCGATGCGTGACACATTGACCTGCTGTTACTGCATGCAATTTGCGCGCCAGACGGATCGAATTGGCACAGTACTTGCGCTCTATTACGGGGCGAACCGGAAATAGCAGCCCACCGGCACGCTCCAGCAACGGGATCTCAGCGCAATGGCACAGGCTACCCTCAGCATCAGCAGCAAAAATTACTCGTCATGGTCTTTGCGGGGCTGGTTGCTCGCAAAATTTGCAGGCCTCGACTTCAAGGAAATCATCGTTTCCCCCGACGACGCGGATGCGCGCAAGGAAATCCTGCTGCTGTCGCCATCGATACTGGTGCCGTGCCTGCGTCACAACGGTATTAAAGTGTGGGACACGCTCGCTATCGCGGAGTATCTCAACGAAGTCAAGCCGCGCAGCGGCCTGCTGCCCGCCACGCGTGCGGTGCGCGCCCACTGCCGTGCCGTCTGCGGCGAAATGCATTCCGGATTCAGCAGCCTGCGCTCGGCGCTGCCGATGAACCTCAAGGCACGTTTTCCCGGACACAAGGTGTGGGCGCGGGCGGCAGGCGATATCGAGCGCATCACCACGATCTGGCACGAATGCCTGGACACCTACGGCGGACCGTTCCTGTTCGGCAAAAAGCGCTGCATGGCCGATGCCATGTACGCGCCCGTTGCAACGCGGTTCGTGACCTACGACGTGAAACTCGACCCGGCGTGCACGGCATACGTCGGACACGTGCTGGCGATGCCCGAAATGATCGCGTGGATCGCGGCAGCCAAACGCGAGCGCGAAGAAATAGACGAGCTCGACATGGAGTTCTAGCCCGGATACTTCACCGGAATGCGAATAGGTGAAATATCACGGTCAGGCTGTCGCGCGGCCTGTTGGCTGCAACGGCGGCTACCACGGCGTAGGTGCAGGCACCTCGCACGGCCCGGGCACTTCTACCGTCTTGAAGTCTGCCGGGCCCACCACCTCCAGATACTCCATGTCCGGCGAATAGTCGAAAAGATAGTGCACGATGCCCGGCCGCTGATGCACGCAATCACCGGCTGCGACTAGCGTCACTTTGTCTTCGTACATGAAGCGCGCCCAGCCTTTGAGCATGATGACAATGTGAAAATCTGCCACATGATAGTGCCAGCCGGTTCCCTTTTCCGGAGCATTTTGGGCTCGGGTCAATTGGGCGATCACCTTGCCCGCAGTCGCATCCGCGATGCCGAGATCGCGATAGGTAAAAAAATCACGCAAACCCTCAGACTTAAATTCCGTATCGCCGGGTTTCACATGAGAAAACTTCATGACGGTTCTGTCCAACATGATGCACTCTCCTTGCACTGGGATGACAATCTGCATCAAGCATAAATTGTTCCCGGCACGCCAGATAACCGGTGCCGCCGGTGATGAATACCGGGTTCATGGTACCGATGGTAGCCACCCCCGGGACG
The DNA here is from genome assembly GCA_021730905.1 of Betaproteobacteria bacterium. Classification (GTDB taxonomy): domain Bacteria; phylum Pseudomonadota; class Gammaproteobacteria; order Burkholderiales; family SG8-41; genus UBA5216. The sequence goes on from JAKFYK010000115.1 coordinate 2,753, forward strand.
GCGGCACTCGGGTGTTTTACCCCCCGCCGAAACTTGTGCTATGTTCTCTGCTCAACGCTCCCAGGGAGGATTTCGCCATGTCACCTGCTTCTGCCGCTGCCGTGCTGGAAAAAGCCGAGGCTGTCGACCTCGCCGCCGCACGCGAAATGGATCGCTATGCGATCGTCAAATCTGCGCTTTATACCTCGGGCGAAATCGATCACAGCCAGCCGCAGCCGCGCGACGACCTGAAGGGCAAGTTGCGGCTGATGGGGCACGATCCGCGCCTGCCGAAAATGCCGGACAAGCCCACGCTGATCGATTTTTTCAGGCTGCGGTTCGGCCCCTGTGTGCACATGATGCAAAGCGCGCGCCTCGCGCAAAAAAACGGCTGCAGCGAGAAACTGATACTCGCGTGCGTGCTGCACGATATCGGGAACAACGGCTTCATTCGCGCCGATCACGGTTACTGGGCGGCGCAACTGGTCGAGCCTTATGTGGACGAAGAAGTGACTTTCGCGGTTCGCTATCACCAAGTGCTGCGCTTTTATGCCGATGATAAATACGGCTACGAGTATCCGGAATCCTACGTGCGCATGTTCGGCAAGGATTTTCATCCCGGCGCGCACATGGATCGCTATCACGACTACGCCAAAAAACACAAATACTACGAGGCGGCGCGGCTGTTGACGGTGAACGATCTTTACGCGTTCGATCCGAGCGTGCAGGTGGATCTGGAAGAGTTCACCGACATCATCGGCCGGCATTTCCGCCAGCCGGAAGAAGGCCTGGGCTTCGACAACAGCCCGTCGGCACACATGTGGCGCACCATCAACTGGCCGACGCGTTATTTGTAGCTGCTTGCCCCCACCCTCCTCCCCGCAGGCGGAGGAGGGTTTCACGGCGCGCGCGAAAAACTAGCCGCGCATTGCCTTCGCCTTCTGCGCCGCCGGGCGGTCCCAGCAACGCTTGAGCCACGCCTGCGTCTTCGGCCACTTGCCCAGATCAAGCGACAGCGCGCGAAACAGCGCCGCGGCGACGTTAAGATCGCCCACCGAGAATGACGGGCCTGCGAGCCACTCGGATTTGTTCAGCGCAGTCTCCAGCACATCAAACGACTGCGCGCACTCGTCCCATGCCGCCTTGGCGATGTCGGGCTTGCGCTCGGCTTCGGGCAAATCCTTGGTGTGCCGCGCGTGGTTGACGATCTGGCGGTCGAGACGGTCGGTCTCCCACAGACTCCACTGCAGCGCCAGCGCCTCGTGCTTCGGATCTGCCGGCAGCAGCGGGCTCTTGTGCTTTTTAGCCAGGTAAAAATTGATCGCCATCGACTCCGACAGAATGAAGCCGTCGTCGTCTATCGTCGGTACGCGGCCATTGGGATTCAGCGCGCGGTACTGCGGCGTCGTGGTTTCCGGTGAGCGCGGCAGCCAGTCTTTTTGATCGTAAGTCAGTCCCAGTTCACCCACCATCCACAACGTGCGTAGCGTGCGGGATTTGGCGGAGCCGTATATGCGTAGCATGATGTCCTCTCGGTATGGAATTGAAACTCAAGTTTACGTCAGACCTGTATCGCCGTCATGCATTACGCCGTGGCGGCGGGACGGACTGCGGTGCGCGCCATCAATCGGGCTTTGCGCCGGAGAGCTTGACGGCCTTGCCCCAGCGTGTGATTTCCTCGGGGATGAATTTCGCAAATTGCTCCGGCGTGGTAGCGGCGATTTCGACGCCCTGACTGAGCAGCCGCTCGCGCACATCGGGCGCGCGCAGCACGCGCACAATATCGGCGTTCAGTTTGGACACGATGGGTCTCGGTGTTGCCGCCGGCACCAGCACGCCCCACCAGCCGGTACCGTTGTAATCGGGATAACCCGATTCAGCGATGGTCGGCACCTCCGGCGCGGCCTTGGACCGCACGTTGCTGGTGATAGCCAGCACACGCAGGCGCCCCGCCTTGATCTGGCCGCCGACCGCAACCTGACTGCCAAATGTGCAGTTCACCTGTCCCGCCAGTATGTCGGTCAATCCGGGCGCAAGACCTTTGTAGGGTATGTGCGCGATGTCCACGCCGGCGGCAGACTTCAACATTTCGCCCATCAGATGCGCGGAGCCGCCGCTGCCGGTCGATGCATACGACAATTGTCCCGGCTTCGATTTTGCGAGCGCGATCAGTTCCTTCACATTTTTCACCGGCAACTGCGGATTGCACACCAGCAAAAACGGCGCAGAACCGATCTGCGTCACCGCAGCGAAGTCACGCACCGCGTCATACGGCAGCTTGGGATACAGCGACACGTTGACCGCGAATGCCGTCGGCGCCAGCAGCATGGTGTAGCCGTCGGGATTGGCTTTTGCAACCAAGTCGGTGCCGATTTGCGTGCCGGCGCCCGCGCGGTTGTCCACCACCACCTGCTTGCCCCAGGCGTCGGTGAGTTTTTGCGCCACCAGCCGCGCCACGAAATCATTGATCGCACCGGGGGTGTAGGGCACGATGAAGCGCACGGAGCGGTTCGGATAGTCGTCTGCAGTGCTTTTGTCCGCGGCAAGCGCACCGACAGGCGCACAGGCAAACACGCCAAACAATAAAACCACGAATTTTCCGGACACGGCCACTCCGACGGGTAGGTGATGCTTATGGGTTCCGGATTGTCACTGCGCGCCTGCCTGCCGTCAACGATTTCTACCCACTTGATGCAACCGCCATCACCAACCCGTTTCCTGCAGCAATCATGCGTTCTATGCCATGATACGAATGCCGCTGCAGATCGGCACACCGTGATCAACGAAGCGAAGACAGGGGAGACGCGCATGCTCAGAATTTTTCTTCAGGCGATGGGCTGTGTGGCGCTAGCGGCTTATGCGGCGCCGGCGGTGTGCGCGGACGCATGGCCGTCGAACGCGATCAAGCTGGTGGTTACCTTTGCCGCGGGCGGCGCCACCGATGTCACGGCGCGCCTGATTGCGGATAAGCTCAGGCCGGACCTCGGACAATCGATAATCGTCGACAACAGGCCGGGGGCAGGCGGAAATATCGGCGCGGATTTTGCGGCCAAGGCACCTGCCGACGGCTACACGCTGCTGATGGCGACCAGTTCGCACGTGACCAACCGCTCGCTGTACAAGAATCTGCCTTACGATTTTGTGCGGGACCTCGCGCCCGTGTCGCGCATCGCGTTTGTGCCGAACCTGCTGGTCGTCAATCCGGCACAGATACGTGCCGGCAACCTTGCAGAATTCATCAAACTGGTAAAAGACACCGGCGGCAAAACAAAACTGAATTACGGTTCGGGTGGCAGCGGTACTTCGCAACACCTTTCAACAGCGCTGTTCAATAACATGATCGGCGTGGAGATGGAGCACATTCCCTACAAAGGCGGCGCGCCGGCGGTTGCAGCGCTGCTCGGCGAGCAGATACAGGTGATATTTGCGCCGATGGTTGAAGTGCTGGCTCACGTCGAGGCGGGAAAACTCAAAGGACTGGGCGTCACCACGCGGCAACGTTCGTCGCGGTATCCCGACATTCCGGCGATCGGCGAAGTGCTGCCCGGCTATGAAGTGGCGCTGTGGAACGGCATCATGGTCCCCGCCAATACCCCCGCCGATATCGTCAGCAAACTTAACGGCGCGATTGTAAAAGCGCTGAATCAGGCGGACATCAAACAGCGGCTGGCCGAACAGGGTTCGGACCCCGCGGGAACTTCGCCCGCCGAGTTCAGGCAGTTCATCGCGAGCGAGGTGGGTAAATGGGCCAAGCTCGTGCAGATTTCCGGCGCCAAGGTCGAGTAGCGTCAGTTCTTCGGTTCTCCTGCGACGACGTACGCCCACAGCGCCTGGATATCGTCGGGTTTCAGCATATCGCCCCACGGCGGCATGGTTCTTATGCCGTTGGTCACGGAATCCACAAAACGATCAGGCCTGTCGCGCGGAAAAGTGTTTAGATTGATCGCCCACTCCGTGCCAGCCATGCGTACGCCGTGGCAGGACTCGCAGTTCGTGGCGTAGAGCTGCGATCCCCTCTTGATCTGCTCCGGAGGAAATGACGTTCCCCCGGGGCTTTGTGCCACGCTGGCAGCGCTTGCAAGCATCAACGATAGCGCGGCAACGGTATTTGTGCGCATCTTGCGAATCTGCACTCTTGCTTAATCCGGCATCAGTGCAAACGTCCACACCGAACTGCCTGTCGACACTACGGGCGCAACGATCCTGCGGATGACACTGCCGCCCATTCCGGAGGCCACTGTTACGTATTGCACGCCCTTATGCGTGTAGGTGATGGGAGGTGCGTTGATGCTGGAGGTGGTCTTGAACTGCCACAGTTGCTTGCCGGTTTCTTCGTCGAGCGCGATGAATTCGCCGGTGGGTTTGCCGGAGAAGACAATGCCGCCATCCGTTACCAACAGGCTCGCGGCGCTTGGAATATCCGTGACCGGATGCTTCCACTTGAATTTGCCGGTAACCACATCCATCGCGACCTGATAGCCAACCACGTCGCCAGGCTTGATCGGCGCGCTGCGGCCCGCGGTGGCGGTGTTGGGTTCGCCCAGCTTCTGGAATTTATACGGCACAAATTTTTGTATGCGCGGCAAATCCCAGGTGTTGATGTAGGCCAGATTATTCTTTGGATTAAACGCGAACATGATGGCGTTGGTGCCGCGCTGCGGAAACACCTCGACTTCCTCGCCTTTCATCAGGCGATCCGCGACATCGGTAATCACCGGCCGGCCGGTCTTGAGATCGACATGCGTCGCCCAGTTGATGCGCGTCATGGGGTGCGCGGCAATCAGCTTGCCGTTGGTGCGATCCACCACATAGAAGAAACCGTTCTTGTTGGCGTTCATGATGACTTTGCGCATCTGGCCGCCGATACGCACATCAGCAATCACGTTTTCGTTGTTGCCGTCCGCGTCATACAAATCGTTCGGCGTGAACTGATAGTGCCATTCGATCTTGCCCGTCTTCGGACGGATCGCAATCACGCTGTTGGTGTAGAGCGCGTCACCGTTGCCACGATACTTGGGATCGTACGGTCCCGAGTTGCCCACGCCCCAGTAAACGAGGTCCAGTTCCGGATCATACGAACCGTTCAGCCAGGTCGAACCGCCACCGGTCTTCCACGCATCCGGTGTGGAGTCGGAAGTTACAGGCCATGTTTCGTGGCCGGGCTCGCCCGGCGCGGGAATCATGTGCGTGCGCCACAACTCCTTGCCGGTATCCGGATTCCAACCGACGAGAAAACCGCGCGTGGCGTGCTCGCCGCCGGTAGTGCCGGAAATCAGCACACCGTTGGCCATCAGCGGCGCGACCACGCCCTTGTAGCCCTCTTTGAAATCGGCGAACGCCGTTTTCCAGATTTGCTTGCCGGTCTTCATGTCGAGCGCGAGGATGTGCGCGTCCAGCGTGGTGCGAAACAGCTTGCCGTTGTAGAGCGTCGGCGCGCCGCGCATGATCGCGCCGGCGCTTGAAATGCGCAGCACTGCGCGATCGTATTCAACAGGCGTGCGCCAGAGTTGTTTGCCGGTCGCAACGTCAAGCGCGAACGTCCAGTTGCCGTTGATGACGTACATCACGCCTTGATAGATCGCCGGCTGTGCCAGCTCACCCGTGTCGCTCATCGTTCCCGTGCTCCACAGCGGCACCAGTCGCTTCACATTCGACTTGTTGATCTGCCGCAGGGGACTGTACATCTGCAGTTTCGGGTTTTGACCGAAGCTCAGCAGGTTTTCCGTGTTCTTGCCGTCGTTGAGCAATTCGTCGGCGGTTTGCGCCATGCCCAGCGTTGAAGACATCAGCAGCGTTGCCGCGAGAAATTTCTTCATGTGTGGTTCCTCCATTGAAAGACGAATTGCGGTGATGAAACGGTGTTCAATATGCGGAAGCGGATATATTATAAGTATTGTTTTTAAACAAATTTTTATTATGGGCTACACCCACTTCGGCAACGCTGAAAGGGTAGCACGGTTGCAGGTGCCGATCCAACTGCGATCATCGCGGCGCGCAATGGGGTTGCGCCTTACGCATGAGTCGAACCCAAGTTCGACCGCGCGGGCGATCTTCTCGTTGTTGCACGGTTCGGCGCACAGGATGCCCATGTGCAGGCCATAGTCCGCGCTCAATCCAGCCGCACGTTCGCCTCGCGCGCGATCCTGCTGTAGCGCACACCATCCGACTTCAGCAACGCCGCGAACTGTTCGCTCGATCCCGGGGTCACGATCAGGCCCTGCGTACGCATCAGCTCCCGCACTTCGGGCGTGCTCAGCACTCTGTTGATTTCGGTGTTGAGCCGCGTGATCACCGCTGCCGGCGTGGCGGATTGCACCACATAGCCGTTCCAGTTGATGGCTTCTATTTCCGGCACGCCTGCTTCGCGCGCGGTAGGCACGTCGGGCACGATGGCATCGCGCTCGGCGCTGGTGACCGTCAGCGCGCGCAGTCTTCCGGTCTTGACGAACGGCGCAACGGCAAACAGATTCACCAGCACACCGGTAATGTGTCCGCCAACCGCCGCAGTTACCGCAGGCACTTCCCCCTGATACGGTGCATGCACAATGTTGACCTTGTGCGCGAGCTTGATCGCTTCGCCGAGCATATTGTGGCTGGTGCCGGGGCCGGAGGTGCCGTAGCTGATTTCGCCCGGCCGCGCCCGAGCCAGCGCGAGGTATTCCTTCATGCTTTTCACGGGCAACGAAGGATTGACGGCAACTACCATCACCAGCCCCATGGCCTGCGCCACCGCCTTGAAATCCTTTTCGGTGTCGAACGGCACTTTGCTGCGTACCGCGTGGTGCATGGTAAAGCTGGGCCCTATCGACAACACCGTGTAGCCATCACCCGGCTGGCGGGCGACATACTCGGTACCGATCACGGTGCCACCGCCGGGACGGTTTTCCACCAGAACGTTCTGCCCCAGTTGCATACGCTGCGCGAGGATGCGCGCGGTTACGTCGAACGAGCCTCCTGCCGGGAACGGCACGACTATGCGGATCGGCTTCGATGGAAACGCCTGTGCGTACGCAGCGACAGGGCCACTCAACAGTAGTACGCAGACGAATATCAGCAATGGTCTCATGAAGTTCTCCCCTTTCTACTTACATTTTGTCGTCGCTACACGGGACTCTTCGCCGGAATAATCGGCAACAACAAATAAGCTTCACGCCCGCCGCCCGCGTGCAGCGTGACGCTGCTGCCGAACACTTCCGCCGGCCGGCTATCCGGATCATTGTGCGTCATGCCGCCAGTACCGCGCGTGCCGTAGTGGAATTTCTTGCCGAACTCGCTGAGTTCGCCTTCGTATTCGTAATCGCAGCCTTTCACGGTGAGCGCCACGCGCCAGCCTTTGTGCACGACGATGCAGCTGGTAACGATTTCGACGTCGCACTCATAGATTTCACCGGGGGTGAGCGGCTCGGCGCGGTCGTGTGGGTGATACGGACGATAGGGTTTGCTTTTTTGCGGATCGAGCCGTCGGTGCGAGGCGCGCAGCCAGCCGTTGGCGATGGGCGTGTTGGGATCGGTGGAACCCATGAAGGTGAGTTCCTTGCCCTGCGGATCGAACACGCGCACGATCAAAAACAAATCTGCGTCTTTAGTGGTGGATGAGATGAAAAGTTTCGCCGCCATCGGGCCGGTGATCTCGGTGTCATGTTCCAGCGGCGGCGTGGTGAAGGTCACGCCTTTGCCCATGGCTTCATAGGTGACGTGGGTTTCGTGCGCGCCGGATTTGGCGTTGAGCGTCTGGTTCGCGGCATCGAGATAAAACTTCGTCCACTGCGTGCGCGCCAGCGGCCATTCGTTTTCGTGCCGCAGCACGAATTTTTCGCCGGGGTGGCGCACATTGAGTTGCACGCGCGGCTGTTTCTCCCAGCCCTTTTTGTCACCCTTGAGGTAGCAATCGAAAAAACGCTTTTGCAGATCGAGGCCGTAGGCATTCGAGAACACCGACCAGTGCGAATCGCCGTGCACCTCCAGCCATTTCGGCGTGTCGGCGGGCGTTTCGGTAAAACCGTTGAAGTTGCCGCGCGGATGTATGCCCTGCCCGCCCCAGTTGGCACAGGTCAGCAGCGGTATGCGCACCTTGGACAAATCCGCCGTACGCGATTGGTGCCAGTCGTCGAAGTACGGATGCTTTTTCAGTTCTTCAAACGCATCGACGCGATTCTTCGCCATTTCCTCTTCGCTAAGAGTGACCGGTCCCGCCACCGATTCGCCGGTGTTGGGATTTTTTGCGGCTTTGTCGCCCCGGCCGTACTGAATCATCACCACCTGATGCTTGGCCCAGCGCTGCTGAAACTGGCACAGAATGCCGCCGTGGTAGCCCGAATCGCGATAACGGTCGTTCTGCCCTTCCCACGGAATAATCGCCGCGAGATGCGGCGGAGGCACACTTAGGCCCGCCACGCGCCACTGGTTGCCGGCGTAATAGGAAATGCCCAGCATGCCCACCTTGCCGTTGCTCCACGGTTGCGTGCCTGCCCACTCGATGCACTGGTAGAGGTCATTGATCTCGCGCGGTGAGGCCGGGTCCATGAAGCCCGGCGACCAGCCCGCGCCACGCGAATCCACGCGCACGATGGCGTAACCGTGCGGCACCCAGCATTCGGGATCAGTAGTCTCCCAGTTCTGATACTTGTTGCTCGACATCTTCAAAATTTCCGGATAGTCGGCAACCATCTTTTCCCATTGCAGCGGATAGCCGTCCTGATACGCCACGCCTTTGCCGTAGATGCCGTAATTCAGGATCACCGGGCAGCGCAGGTGTTCATCGACGGGCTGATAGATGTCGGCACGCAGCGTGAGGCCGTCGTCCATGGTGATAGGCTGATGCCAGGTGATGCGCATGCCGTCGCGGATTTCGGTGCGGATATGAGGGTCGGAGGATTTGTTCATTTGAGTGATTTAATAGTTTTTAAGATAAGTGCTTACGTCAACAGTCATTGCGGCTGAAATCCAATGCCTTTGATCAGCTTGCCGTACTTTCATAGTCGCTCTTGATCGTTCGCGCAATTAAATCCAGCCGGCGCTACGAGTATTTCTGCCCGCACTCGGGGCAAAACTTAGGATTTCCGTCGGCCTCGACACCGCACTTGGCGCAGCGCTTTTTTGTCGATACAGCGGTACCGCACTCCTGACAAAATTTGCCGCCCTGAGTTTTCGCCCCGCATGAAGGACAAACCGCCTGCGTAACCGCGGGATTGGCGGGATTATTTAATTTGGTTTGCGCTTCCTGCTTTTCCGCCAGGGCCTGCGCTACCGCGGCTTCTTCGCCAAGATCGGGCGCGCACGATTCGCAGAGATTCGCTTTCGCGTTCCAGCAAACCTGCTCGCACACCCATTTGCCGCAACGCGAGCATTGCTTGAACTCCTTTGAAATTTCTTCCGCCGCCTCCTTGAGCGCGGCGTCGTGCGCGGTGCCGCCTACCGCGCGCTGAATTTCATACGCGCTGTTGGCCGCGTTGCCAAGAACACCTCCAAAAAGATTGCCGGCTGCACGCAGCGCGGACGACGCCATACCCAGCGTTGACGCCTTGAAAGTGGAGAGGTGTCCGTTGCCGCACTTTTCGCAACAGAACTTGAATTGGTAACCTTTGTCGGTGGACAAATCCTGGTAGTTGCCCGTGAACTTGATGGATGCCATGGCGCCCGCCCCTGTGACTCAACTCGGAAGATTCTAGCGCAAACCACTTTTCGTGATTGGCGATTCTGCAGCAAATTCAAGTATGCTTGCATGCATCAGGGATGTTCGGTTCCATCAGGGGAGGCACGCCAAAGTGGGTCGCAGCACTATCGTCACCGGGTTCGCCGTGCTCGCATTCATGGCGTGCACCACTGCAGGCGCGCAGTGGGGCCCCAGCAGGCCGGTGCGGATGATTGTTCCATTTCCGCCCGGCGGCGCGGTGGATGTGATCGGCCGCATTGTCGCCTCAAGGCTGCCGGAGCGTTTGGGGCAGCAGGTGGTCGTCGATAACCGCGGCGGTGCCAACGCCATCATCGGCACCGAAATCACCGCGCGCGCGGCGCCGGATGGCCACACCATACTGATCGTGCCTGCCGGACACGCGATCACGCCATCAGTCACGCGCAAATTGCCGTATGACACGCTCAAGGATTTCGCCGCCATTGGCCTGATCGGCAACGGCGCCTACGTGCTGGTGGTGAATCCGGGCGTACCCGCAAAATCGGTGAGCGAATTCGTGGCACTGGCCAAATCGCGCCCCGGCCAACTCAACTATGCCTCCACCGGCCACGGCAATGCCACACATCTGGCGGCCGAATTGTTCAAGGTGCTCGCGGGCATCGATATGGTGGGCGTCAATTACAAAGGCGGCGGGCCGGCGCTGACGGATTTGATCGGCGGGCAAATCTCGGCGTTCTTTTCCGGCGTAGCTTCGGGCAGCGCGCAGATCAAGGCCGGCAAACTGCGCGCACTGGGCGTCACCACCGCGCGCCGCACGGCGGCCCTGCCCGAGGTGCCGACCATCGCGGAAGCGGGCGTGCCCGGCTATGAAGTGGACGGATGGTACGGTTTGCTCGCGCCCGCTGCCACGGCGCCCGCAATTGTCCGGCGCATCAACAGCGATCTTTCCGTAGTAGTGGCTGCACCGGAGATGAAGGACCGATTGCTCGCTGCCGGCATAGACGCGCGGCCTTCGACGCCGGGTGAATTTCATGAACGCATCGCACGCGACATCACGCGCTGGTCGGAGGTAGTAAAAAAAGCGCGTATCGCGATCGAGTAACGGCAGCGGCACTGGCCATGAAATCGTTGATTGCCGATACCGTTCCGGCTTTTTGCAATAGCATCTCGTTTTAACCATCAAGGGAGAATCACATGATGTACACCTGCACGCCGCGCCATGCCGCGGCCGCCCGTTCCACCAGTCGCAAAGTCATCAAGCGCGGCAAAAAAAGTTTTGCCGTTGATCTGCACTGCCATGTGCACACACCGGCCGCGGACGAGATCGCGAAGCAGACGGCAGTGCCGGCGGGCGATCCGATGGCGCGCTTCGGCAGCCAGCGCACGGCGGACCGCCAGCACGAATTGCGCAGGGAACTCGACGCCAAGCTCACATCAATCGAGCAGCGCCTGTCGGACATGAACAAGATGGGCATCGATGTGCAGGCGATCTCGACCGGGCCCGGCCAGTATTACTACCGCATCGAGCCTGAGCTTGGGCGCCAAACGTCGCGCGTCATCAATGAGCGCCTGGCTGAAATTGTTTCACTGCATCCGGATCGCTTCGTCGCACTTGCCACAGTGCCGATGCAGGAACCGGAATTCGCAGTGCAGGAACTGGAATACTGTATGAAGAGCCTCGGCTTTCGTGGTATGGAGATCGGCACCAATATCCGCAAGGCGGAGTTGTCCGACCCGCGCTTTAACAAATTGTGGGCCAAAGCCGAGGCGCTGGGCGCAGTGATTTTTCTGCATCCCAGCGGCTTTACCGACACCAGCCGCCTGAAAGAACATTTTCTCACCAACGTCATCGGCAATCCGCTGGATACGACGGTTGCGCTGGCGCACATCGTCTACGGTGGCGTGCTCGAACGTTATCCGAAGCTGAAGTTTGTCGCAGCACACGGCGGCGGCTACATGGGCCACTATCCGGCGCGCATGGATCACGCGTATCGCGTGCGCCCCGAGTGCCACGATCACATTTCGCGCCCGCCCAGCTACTACATGAAAAAGATCTACTACGACACCATGGTGTTCGGCGAAGCACAGCTCGAACATCTGGTGAAGCTGTGGGGCGAGGGTCACGTGGTGATCGGCACCGATTACCCTTACGACATGGGCTACTACAAGCCGGTGGATTTCATCGAGCGCACGAAATCACTCACGCGCAAGCAGAAAGACGCGATCCTCAGCGGCAATGCGGCGAAACTGCTGGGGTTGAAGCTGCCGAAGAAAAAATAACGCAGTTCAGCCGAGTTTCGTTTTCAGCTTGGCAAAATATTTGTCGAGGTCGACGATAAAGCGGTCATGGTCCGATTCGCCCACCTGCTCGGTATCGTCGAACACTTTGACTTTAAACGACAGCCGGCGCCGGTCGATGGCGATCAGTTCCGCTTCGGCGCGTACGGTTTTACCAATGGGCGTGGGCCCCATATGCCGCACGGTAATGGCCACACCGACCTGCCCCTGATCCGGTTTCAGATGCGGTCCCACAAGGTTGCTCGCCGCCATTTCCACCAGGCGCGTCATCGACCATGTGGCAAATACCTTGTAGGGGCCGCGCTGGGTAGTGCGATCTTCGGTGATCTCCCACACTTCGGTGTGCTTCATTCCGACTTTAAGCGTATCCATGATTCCCTTTGTTCATTTTAATCGTGGCGGTAAAGCCGGTATTCTAAACGACTACACCCCAAACAAAAGCGGCCACATCCGAAGATGTGGCCGCCAAAACGCTATGTGTAAGTCGAGCGTTATCTTGCGCGCTGATTGTCGTTCCGTTCGCGCGCGATGGCCTTGTTTTGCCGGTCCTGCGCGAGTTCCATGCGACGCGCTTCTTCCGGCGTAATCCTGCCATCAGCGCGCGCCTTGTCTTCCATGCGCTGAATGCGCGTCTGGTTTTCCTGCAAACGCGCCGCCTCTCTCTGGGTGAGGTCGCCTGACTTCACGCCCTGATCGATGCGTTGTTGCTGATGGGTCTGGCGCTGGTCGATGCGCGCACCCGTGGTCTGCTGGGTATTTACCCTTTGCTGATCGTGTCTTTCGTTTCGGATATTCTGGCTCTGCCGGTCCTGTGCCTGTTCGATGGCGCGCGATTCCTGCCGGGTGATCTTGCCGTCGGCGCGGGCCCGGTCCTCCATGCGCTGAATGCGTTCCTGATCACGCTGGAGATTTATCGCTTCCCCTCGGGTCAGGTCGCCCGACTGCACGCCCTGATTGATGCGCCGTTGTTGCTCGGTCTGGCGCTGGTCAATACGCGTGCCCGCCCTGTCGCCCGGGCTCTGCGCCAACGCGGCACCGGGCAATGCGGTCATGGCAAGAGCGATGATGGTCAATTTGATATTCATCGTGCTTCTCCTCTCCCGTGGTGATATCGGACGCGTCCGCGAACGCAGCCGGTATTTAGAACCTATCCGGCAATCGCGTGATGTGAATTATTTGATCGCTTTTTGCTTGTCGTGCTTCTGATCATAGATTCTCGCGCTTTGGCGATCCTGCGTGTGCTCAATTCGAGCGGCTTCCTTTTTGGTCACCTTGCCGTCGGCGCGCGCCTTGTCTTCCATTCTTTGAACGCGGTCCTGGCCTTTTTCCAGGCGCGCTGCTTCTTTTTTGTTGAGCTCGCCCGATTTCACGCCTGCGTCGATGCGTTTTTGCTGATTGTCCTGACGCTGGTCGATGCGCGCGCCGGCTTTGTCGCTGGGTGTGGCAAGTGGTGTGTTCTGCGCGAAAGCCAGCCCCGGTAGTATTGCGACGGCAAGCGCGACGACCGTAGTTCTGATTTGCATTTTGGTTCTCCTCTCCCGAGATATGGGTGAATTCCCATACCTGCCTAACGCCGTATCCTACGCGCCGTTTACTGTTTCAGGTTTTACGAAATGTATGCAGTTGTAACAGGCAGTAGAATAAATGATGTTTAAAAACATATAGTTATAGTATTTCCGCTATGGCCTTCATAGCATCGCCTGCCGAAGAAAAATGCGATGAGCATGGCCGTGCGGCCTACCAGCTCGCTTCCAGCACGCTCAGCAGCAGGTCGCGCTCGCGCACGAATTCGCGCTTGGGGTCGGCGTTAAAGTTCTTCAGTGAATTGTCGAGGATCAGCGGCAGACTCTCGCGCGGAATCTTCAATTCCGCCACGCGCACCGGCATGCCTGCATTTTTGAACAGGCGTTCAAGTTCATCAGCCGCTTTTTCGGGCGCACTGTCGATGGAATCGCCATCGCGCCATACCCCCAGACCTTGTGCGATGAGCGCCATAGCCTCGGGATTGCGATGGCCCAGTTTGCGCATCACCGTTGGTGTCAGCGCCGCACTCGCCTCGCCCTGACCAATCTGCGTATGCATCTGAAACAGCGCCGTCGCAAATGCATACACCACGCGCTCGACCCAATGTTTTCCGGCAGCCATGCCACCGTCGTCGGCATCGCGGTTTTGCAAAAAGGCGGCAGCACACACAGCAATGCGCGGCGTGACGTCGCTGCCGTCGCCCAAGTGCTCCAGTGCATATCGCGCCAGCCGAAATGCCTGCAGGCGATCACCTTCCGACAGCGGACCCACGCGCAACGCACCCAGATTCATGGTTGTGCGCCAGACCGACGACACCGTCGTGGTGCGCACCAGTGACAATGGCGCCGTCATCAGCGCTTCTGCGTCCCAGAACACCGCAACGGGCCGCGTCTTGGGATCAAAAAACTCCATGCGATGATCGCGGTTCGGGTCTTTCACCGCAGAGCCGGCACGATTCTGTGCCGATGTACCTGCCGTCAGCACGTTGACAATCGGCACCTTGGGTTCCATTAACTTTGGGCTGATCGCGGGCGCATTTTCCGGATACTGTGTGATCAACTGATCGACCGGGCGCTTCTCGGCTATCAGGATCGCCACCACGCGCGTTCCCTGCGTGACGCTGCCGGATCCAACGCTGATCAGCATGTCGGCGTTGGCGGCCTTCGCCGCTTCAGCGGCACGTGTCACGGCCGATATGGACGTGTCCTTGTCCATCTCATCAAACACGCCAGCGCAGTTGTCGCCAAGTATGCGTCGCATGTGGACGATCAAATCTGTTTTGCGCGATACGGTGCGTCCGCACAGGATGAACGCGTGCCTGGCGTTGTTGCGTTTGAGTTCGGCAGGCAAATTTTCGAGCGCGTCCTTGCCGCTGTAGAGCCGCACGGGATAACTCACCGCGCGAAAATCGTTGATGTAAACAGGTGCGATGCTCATGACGTATCCTTCACGGTGGGGGACAGCGCGCGCTCATTGCCGCGTATACACAAAGCGCTCGTGCTGCCGCAGCGCCGCCAGCGCATGGCCGGCATTCGACATTTCATCGTACACCGGCACACCCAGCGCAACTGCCTTCTCGCGAAATGCGCGTTTGCGCGCTTCCAGCGCAGGCTCGCCGTCCGAGCGCAGCACCAGCAGGAAGTGCGCCTGCCCCGGGTATTTTTGCTGCACGCGCAGCGCCGCGGCCACCAGATTGTCGAGCACTTCCGGTTTGGTGCGGCCGACAAACGCCGACATGTTGAGATGCATCACCAGCGCATCGGGCCTGCCGCTGGCGTAAATGATGTCGAGTATCTTCTCGGCAACCCCGCCCTCTTCCTGCTGCAGGGTGCCCACCGGACAATCGACCGGATTGGTAATGCTGGTGCCGGGCGGAAGTTGGAGTGCGGCGAGCGCGGCTATGGTTTCCGCGCCAAATGGCGTCACGTCCAAGCCAAGTTTGGCAAAGTAGTCCGTCGCCAGCACGCTCGCGCCGCCACCGTTGCCGAACAGCGTAACGCGCTGCGTCGGATGCTGCGCCCGCGGTGCGAGCGACTGAAACAGCAGCAGCGTGTCAATGAACTGATCCAGCGTGTCCACCAGCACGCAGCCGGTTTGACGCGACAGCGCCACCCACACACGATCATCGCCCGCGAGTGAACCGGTGTGCGAGGCTGCCGCCGCGAGTCCTTGTTTGGTGCGCCCGCCTTTCAGGATGACCACCGGTTTGGCTGCTTTCGCTGCGCGTAGCATCTCGAACATGCGCCGGCCATCTTTGGCCGTCTCGATGTACATGCCAACCACTTTGGTCTGCGCATCGGCAAAGTAATACTCGATCAGTTCCGTTGGCGCGACATCGGCACAGTTGCCGACGGTGATCAGTCCGGAAAACTGGATGCCTCGCGCCAGCCCGCGACGAATGATGTCGGTGCCCAATCCGCCGCTTTGCGAAACGATGCCGACGCTGCCGACTTGCTGCGGCCCCACCTCGGCAAACGTGACACGCCCGCGCGGCGTATAGATGCCGAGACAATTCGGCCCGAGCAGCCGCATGCCGCCCGCGCGCGCGGCGCTGACCAGTTGTTCCTGCAAATCCTTGCCCTCATCCACTTCGCCAAAGCCACTCGAAATCACCTGCGCGAATCGCACGTGGCCCGGTTTTTTGTGCCCAACGGCTTCGAGCATGGCGGGAATCTGCGCGCCGGCAACGGCAATGTAGGCGTAATCGACCGGCAGCGGCGTGTCGGCCAGCGTTTTGTACGCGGTGAGGCCGTCGATCTCCGGTGCACTCGGATGTATCGGATAAATCGCGCCGCTGTAACCGAACTCGCGGATGCGGCGGATGAAATGATTGGGCAGCGCGCCGCCTTTGGTGGATGCACCAATCACCGCCACGGTGCCCGGTTCAAACAGGGGCGAGAATTCTTGCAAAATATTTTTTTTATTCATTGTTTTTACTCAGAATAAATCTCGCGTCCACTGCCACCGCGCTATTTTCGGAGACGATCAGCGGATTGATGTCGGCTTCCGCAATGTCGTCGGCATGCTGCATCAGCAATCCGTTTTCGCCGCCGACTTTCAACAGAACATCAATGATCGCGTCACGCGAAACAGCCTTGCGTCCGCGCGCGCCCGCAAGAATCGCAGCGCCTTTGAGATCATCCAGCATTTCCTGTGCATCCAGCCGCGTGATCGGACAAATGCGGAACGACACATCGGCCAGCACTTCGACAAAAATGCCGCCGAGGCCGACCATCACCAGCTGCCCGAACTGCGGGTCGTGCAGGCCGCCGATGACGATTTCCTGTCCGGCGGGCGCCATTTCTTCGATCAGATAGCCGTCGATGCGCGCGCCTTTAATTTTGGGCGACGACGCCATCGCGTTGATGGCATTTCTGACCTCGCTTGCGGACTTTAGGCCGACTTTCACGCCGCCGGCGTCGCTTTTGTGCAGGATATCGGGCGACATGATTTTCACCACGAGGGGCGCGATGAGCCTGGCGAACACCGCATCCACGCCCGCCGCATCGTTTACCGCTGCCGACCTGGGCACCACCACGCCGAATTCTGCCAGCAGGGATTTACCCGCCTGTTCGTCGAGAGCAGGGCGTTTCGCCGCGCGCGCGGCGGAGATCAATGAATGACCGGACATGCTATTTCTTCCTGGCAAGAACTTCGGGAATCAGGCCGGTATGCACATGGCCCGCGCGGAACGGCTCAGATTTCAGAATCGCGATCACCGCCGGAATGTTGTGCTTCAAGCCCTGAATCTCGAAGCTTTCCAGCGCGCCGAGGAGTTTATCGATCGCGGCCTCGCGCGTAGCCGCATGCGCAATCACCTTGGCAATCATCGGATCGTAATGCGGCGTCACGTCACGGCCCTCGGCAAAACCGGTTTCCACGCGCACGGATGCATCCTGTGGCGGGCGGAACACATTGAGCTTGCCGGGTGACGGGAAAAAATTCTTCGGGTCTTCGGCATAGACGCGTGCCTGTATGGCATGGCCTTTGACTTCGATCTTGTGCGGCAAAATATCCGACAATTTTTCACCGGCCGCGGAACGTATTTGCGCTTTCACCAGATCAACGCCGGTGATTTCTTCGGTGACGCCATGCTCCACCTGCAGGCGCGTGTTCATTTCCAGAAAGTTGAACGAACCGTCCGCGCCCATCAGCATTTCAACCGTGCCAATATTGTCGTAGCCGATTTTGCGCATGATGCCAGTAATGTGTTCGGCAACCTCCGTGGCTTTTTCGCGTGCAATCAACGGCCCCGGTGCTTCCTCGATTACTTTTTGATTGCGGCGCTGGGTCGAACAATCGCGCTCGAACAAGTGTGCAACATTGCCGTGCTGATCCCCCAGCACCTGAAACTCGACATGACGTGGCCGTTCAAACAAGCGCTCCAGATACACCTCGGCATTGCCGAAACCGCGGCTCGCCATCGAGCGCGAGCGCTCCACCGTTTCCAGCAATTGCGTCTCGTCCTTGGCCGGCAGCATGCCAATGCCACCGCCGCCGCCCGCTGGCTTCACCAATACAGGGTAGCCGATGTCGCGCGCCGCTTTGAGAATGGCCTCATTGTCCATCGGCAACACCGGCGAGCCTTTGGACATCGGCATGCCGTGCTGCGCCGCCAGTTCACGCGCTTTGGTTTTGTGCCCCATCGCGTCTATCCATTTCGGCGACGGCCCGATGAAGCGCGCACCGGCATTGATCACGCGCTGCGCAAAGCCCGCGTTCTCCGACAAAAACCCGTAGCCCGGATGCAGGCCATCCGCATGCGACTTGCGCAGGATGTCGATGATCAAATCCTGATTCAGATAACTCTCGCGTGCTGGCGCGGGGCCAATGGCGTAGGTTTCGCTGGCCATCGCCAGGTACGGCGCACCGGCATCGGCCTCCGAGTACAGCGCGACCGAATGGATGCCCATTTCGTTCAACGCGCGCAGGACTCTGGCAGCGACAGCACCGCGGTTAGAGACTATTACTTTGTTGAACATTTTTAGTTACTTGTGAAAGATGAAGGAGTGAAAATGTGAAAGGGGCACCCCAAGCGGTTGCTCCTTCACTCCTTTACCCTTTCACTCCTTCACGGCTGTTAATAAGATGTCGGCCAGGTGCGCATCAAATGCTGCCCCACGCCCTTGCTCATGCGTAGTTTGTACACATCGAGCATGCGAATCAGGTAGTCGCGCGTATCCTGCGGTCTGATCACTGCCTGCGTGGCGTAAACTGATGCGAGGCCCCACACATCGATGCCTTGTTCGATTTCTTTCAATGCTGCTTCATAACCCGGCTCGCCAAAACCCACGCCATGCACAATCTTGGTGGCGAACTCCGGGCTCATGAAACTGATTTCAGCGGTCGGCCACGCGGCTATGTCGTCAGAGTGACGCCCGCCACCCATGCATACGTAGGCGCGGCCGTAACTCTTGCGAATAATCACCGACAGGTGCGGCACGGTAAGCAGGGTCATCGCATTCATGAAATTCATGATGCGCCCCGGCGCACCGGCTTTTTCAGCCTCGGTGCCGATCTGGAATCCCGGCGTATCGACCAGCAGGATAACGGGCACATTGAACGAATCGCACATCACCAAAAAATCCACGATTTTTCGACACGCATCGGCATCGAGCGCACCGCCGCGATGCAGCGGATTGTTGGCGATGATGCCCACACTTTTGCCGCCGAGCCGCGCCAGCGTGGTCACCGCGCTTTTGCCGAAACGCGGTTTCAATTCAAACATCGTGTCCTTGTCGATGATGCACCTGATCACGCGCCTCATGTCGTAGACCTGGGTGCGGCTCTCGGGCAGGATGTCGAACACCTTGTCCATTTCCGCGCCGGAGCCCGCGGGAATCGGCGCGTCCAGCGGGGCTTCGTTATGGTGACTTGGCATATAGGACAGAAATTTTCTGATCGCGTCGAATACTTCTTCTTCCTTGTCGACGACCTGATCCACCAAGCCGGTAATCTCGGCGTGCAAACGCCAGCCGCCGAGATCCTCGGCATCGACTTTCTCGCCCAGCGCCATCGACACCAGCCCCGGGCTGGACACTGCGACCGTCGCGCCCTTTTGCATCACGGCAAAATCGCTGAGACACATCATCCAGGTCGATGAACCAAACGCCGGCCCGAAGGCCGCCGCGGCCATCGGCGTCTCGCGCGTACGGCGAAATTGCGTGTTGT
>JAKFYK010000012.1 GCA_021730905.1 Betaproteobacteria bacterium
GTTGCTGCCTTTCTTGCTGTTCGACGCCATACCCGGCTTCTGGAGGCTGATCAGCACGAGAAGGCTTTGCATAGATGGGAAGACGATACAGGTGGACCGGCACCGCCTTCCACCACCCCGCGCCCGGCCTGATACCTGTTTCACGGGCAGCGTGATCTTCCAGTGTGATCTTCAATAGCTCGCACAGCAGAGGTGCGGTTAAGCGCCCGGCGCCGTCATTGGTGCGATTCTAAGTTCCCGCATGACAGAAACAATCCTGTATCAGCTAAACGCTTTAGCTTGGAGATGCAATTTCATTGGGCTTGCGCGATGGTGCCGGGTTCGAACCTATCCCATTGCATCCTGCCCCAATCAGCCCCGGCAGCCTGCATCCAATCAGCGTGAAATTTCAAATACCCGGCATATAAATACGCAAACGGCGCATAAATACATGCGCCGTTTGCGTTCTGCCGTCAAGATGTTACGCGCGGGGTTCGCCCTGAGCATTCACCCTTACTGTGGGCCCGGGGGGCGTGGTCATCTGCACGGTATGATCCTGCCCGCGGAAGTTGTAGGTGACATCCCAGTAGGCGGGCCGTGCTTGGCCCGGCACGGTCTCGCAGCGCTGGACGTCCTGTGCGGCTGCCTGTTGGCCGCCGGTTGCGCGTCCGACATTGGCGCCTACGAGGGCACCCCCGACTGCGCCGCCAACGGTGGCGATTTTTTGACCGCTTCCGCTGCCGATCTGGTGCCCCAGAACGCCGCCGATAATGGCGCCGACAATGGCACCCGGAACGGTGTTGTTGCTACGTTCTTGAACGACCTGCTCGCGCTCGACCCAGCAGCGCTGGCCTGAATTGGCCAATACAGCCCTGACTGAAGTGACATTGGCATCATACACGCGCTCATTATTGCGCCGGCGGTTGTCGTACGCCGTAACAGGCGCGGGCGCATAGCGATTGTCCTCGATGCGGGTGTTTCGCGCTACGGTCCGCACTGACGATGCGCGGTCGTTTAAACCCATGGCCGCCAGCGACGGGTAACGTCCGGGACGCAACACTACACAGCGACCAGAGAATCGGTTGTCTTCACAAACTTCCCAGCGGTCGCCGAGAACCACAGCCGACGAAGCGCGATCATTAAAACCATAGCGTTGGAAATTGCGGATTTCCTGAGTCGTAGTGAAATTCCTGCCCTGGAATCCTTCACTTTCGTAAAAAGTGATTTGCGGTGCCGTCGGTGCAGGCATCGGTGCATATCGATGATCCTCAATCTGCGCATTCACATTCACACTGCGCACCGACGACACACGGTCGTTCAAGCCCATGGCGGCCAACGACGGGTAGCGGCCCGCACGCAGCACCACGCAGCGGCCGTTGAAGCGGGCGTCCTCGCAAACTTCCCAACGGTTGCCGACCACTACCGCCGACGAGGCGCGGTCGTTAAAGCCATGCTGCGCAAAATTGTTGACTTGCTGATTTGCGGTGAAATTGCGGCCTTGAAAGCCTTCATTTTCGTAAAAGGTGACCTGTGCTGCTGCTTGCGCGGTCATAGCGAATCCGGCCATCACCAAAGCGTTTCTTATCGTTGCATTCATGAATTTCTCCTGAGAATTACCCGGTTTGGATTACCGAGCGCCCGGCGCCGTTGAACGCGCATTGCCGAGTGATCGTTGTCTGACGTAACGCAAAATGCGTTTCCTTCTGCACGTCAATGTGCACAGGATAGGTGCTGCTGCAAATGCAGTCTGTGCGATGGCGCACGTATCCCGGATACCCGGCACGCGCGGTGTAGCCGGTACCAAACCTCTGATGCCGCCAGCAAAAGGTATTGACACCCATCATTGCGTATGTTCCTGCGTAGGTACGGCAACGCACAGTGCCTTTTGTGTGGAGGGACATACTTCACATGACGATCGGTGGCCGTTGATGCTGCAATTTTTGCAACACGCAGCTTCGAAAGCGGGACGCCAATCAATCACAAGGAGATCAAAATGAACTGGGATCGCATCGAAGATAGCTTTAAACAATTTAACGGTAACGTCATTGACCAATGGGATGATCTTACCGAAGACCAACTTGGCAGTTGCATCCGTGAAACGTTTGGTATTGCCGACGACGAAGCGGAATGCGAGCTCTCGGGCTGGCAGCTTCGCCTGAGCGAAATCAATCGCGACGTTTGACAGTGCCGATGCAAATGGGGGCCAGTGCGCTGCCGAGGCACAGCATGCGCCGGTTTTCCATGGAAAAAAAATCGCACTATGCGAGGCAGCGCACCGAACTGTCCGGATATGCAGCGTAACTTGTCGCTTAGTGAATCGTACCGCGTACACACGATTTCGATGCAAAACCCAATAGGCAAGTGCGCAGCGCTGTAAATAATATCAAAGGAAATATCATGAAACATTCGATGTTGTTGGAGAAGATGAAACCCCCGCTGTTACTGGCGGTGGTTGCGACCTTCGTCGCCGGCTGCGGTACCACGGCACCTGTTGCCCAATACCAATCGCCGCGCGCGGAAGAACAGATAAGCTACGTTGGTCCCGCCGGTCCTGCTGGTCCCGCCGGTGCGGCGGGTATGCAAGGCGCAACTGGATATACCGGTGCGCCAGGCGTAGCGATAGCGGGTCCTGCCGGAGAAACGGGTTATGCCGGTCCCCAAGGTATGCAAGGCCCGACTGGAGCGACAGGTGTTACAGGCAGAATGGTAGTGGGTCCTGCCGGTCCTGCCGGCCCTGCCGGTCCCACGGGTGCGCAAGGTGCTACCGGACAGACGGGCGCTCAAGGCGACAGCATCGCGGGTCCTGCCGGTCCGCGCGGCGGTACTGGACCTGCGGGCGTCCAAGGCGTAGCGGGTAGCACGGGTGCCCAAGGCCCAACTACCGTTGGTCCTGCCGGCCCGGCAGGTCCTTCCGGAGTCGCGGGCGCACAGGGCGCTACGGGATTTGCAGGCGCACAAGGCAGCACGGAAATGGCCGGATTCAGCGGCCCGGCAGGTGCTACCGGCGCCGCGGGTCCGCAAGGCGCGATTGGCCCGACGGGCGCCCAGGGACAGATGGCCGGGGGCGGCAACGCACGCTGGAGTTCGTACCGGGACTATTCGTTCAATGTCAATAGTAACGACATTCTGCGCGACGACGGCAGCAAGGCGCGGGAGATTGCGGATTACTTGAATCAGAATCCGTCCGCTCGCGTCGCAATTGACGGTTCCAGAGAGCGTCGTGTCAATAACGTTCGCGACGCGTTGATCGATGCAGGCGTGCCTGCTTACAAGATTCAGACCGGTGCTTTCGGTGACCCGCAGCTCAGGCGTGACAGCCGGGTTGCGGTGCTGGTCAGCAACTAAACCAGCTGCAGCAGTTCGAGCAGTTAAACGGCGCGGTCGCAAGATCGCGCCGTTTGTACGGGCGAACTGGTTGAACTGCATTGACGAAGGCCGGATCGTCGCACGGAAACAATAATCGTGATTGTTACTGATACGTAATGTACGCAATCGTACGGAGTGAAATCGATACCTGCGTTAAGGTGTAAACGTCGCCATGCAAATGGC
This sequence comes from Betaproteobacteria bacterium, assembly GCA_021730905.1. Lineage (GTDB taxonomy): Bacteria > Pseudomonadota > Gammaproteobacteria > Burkholderiales > SG8-41 > UBA5216. The sequence continues at coordinate 3,529 of JAKFYK010000012.1, forward strand.
GGTTTCCCGCGTGAAGCCTCCCAGTGTGTGTTTTCGATTCCTGGCAGTCGCTGCGCGCACGCATGAGAGGAAGTTCAAGCGGTTGTCAACGCACCCTGAGTCAAGTCAACTTGAAACGCCGGCAATCGGCAAAGGAGAACCAAAATGAAGGAAGTAAGCACAAAGAAAGTGGTAGCGAACGAGGACGATCTGAACCGTGATCCCATCTCCGGCACCACGGGCGCTCATCCGCTGGGCACGGGTGCTGGCGCGGCATCTGGCGGCGTTGCCGGAGCCGCTGTAGGACTGGTAGTGGGCGGGCCGGTTGGCGGGATGATCGGCGCGGCGGTAGGTGCGGTTGCGGGCGGATTGGCCGGAAAGAGCGCAGCCGAAGCGGTCAACCCTACCGCGGAGGAAACCTACTGGAGAGAAACCTATATCCGGGAACCGTACTATGTGGCAGGCAAACCCTACGAATACTATGCGCCGGGCTTTCGTGCCGGCTGGGAAGGCCGCGTGCGTCATGACGGCCGCTCCTTTGAGCAGGCGGAGCCCGAATTGAAGGCAGCCTACGAGCTTGCCAAAAACGAACTCGGTGCTGGCTGGCAAGATGTAAGGCCAGCAGCGCGCGCAGCGTGGAACCGCGTGGATCTTTACTGGCAAGTAGGGCGGTAACGCTTACAGACCCATCTCTGGCGCTGCTGGAGATGATTTGATGGGCTCGCGATGACGTTGCGCCGTTCTCGCTTAACTGACTCGCCGGGTTTATCTGGTATGCGTGTCAGCGCACCAAATCTTGGGCGGATATGACGTACCGTCTGTTGTTGCTCGTGGATAGCGTTACTTTACGCGCTTGGATTTGTGGCGGCAATAGCGTGCTGCCTTTGTTGCCAACATGATCGACGCCATCAACACGACTCCCGACGAGACGCCCGGCGCTTCTGAACAGTGCCTGCGCCAATACGCGCAATTGGCTGCCGTCGTGATTATCGTTGTCGGATGCTATCTGGTGCTGCATCCGTTTATTCCCGCTATCCTGTTTGCTGCGGTAGTGTGCTCCGCCACGTGGCCGCTGCATGTGCGCCTGCGTAAAGTGCTTTGGGGCCGGCCCGCGCTTGCGGCGCTGGTGATGACGCTGTTGCTGGTCGTGGTAGTGATCGGCCCCACCGTGTTGTTGGCTGCAAATCTCGCGGACACCATCGCCGCCATCATCGAGGCGGGCAAAGGGATGCTGAGTGGCGGCCCCATCAATCCGCCGATATGGGTGGCTCAGATTCCGTTGATTGGAGAACTACTTTCCGACTATTGGCAACGGGCTTCTTCCAGCGGCGATAGCCTGGCCACGCAGTGGAAAGGCTTACTGGGACCTGCACAAAAATTTCTGGTTGACGCAGGCAAAGCCGCGGGCGAGGGTCTGCTGCAATTGGCACTGGCGAGCTTCATCGGCTTCTTTTTCTACCGCGACGGCGAAGCGCTGGTGCTTGCCCTACGCAAGGCGCTTGACAAGGTCGCCGGCGGACTGAGTAACGAGTTGCTGGAAACAATCGAGAACACCGTAACCGGAGTGGTAAACGGCATTTTCGGTACGGCGCTGGCGCAGGCGCTGGTGGCGCTTGCCGGTTTTCTTATTGCCGGTGTTCCTGCTGCCTTTTTGCTTGCCGTGGCGACATTCTTTCTGTCTATCGTTCCAGTCGGGCCGCCCCTGGTATGGGGCAGCGCCGCCGTGTGGCTGGTTTACGAGGGACAAATGGGCTGGGCGATTTTTATGGCACTGTGGGGTTTCCTCGCAATCAGTACCATCGACAATCTGGTCAAGCCATATCTCATCAGCCGCAGCAGTAAACTGCCGCTGCTTTTAATTGTGCTCGGGGTGTTCGGCGGCGTGATTGCGTTCGGTTTTATCGGATTGTTTATTGGCCCGCCAGTGCTCGCAATTGGAATGACCCTGGTGCAATTGTGGATTGCGCATCGTCCCGCTTTTCGCCCAGTCAGTTGACGATGTACAGCGCGCACATCCAATCGCCTGCAAATTTACTTTTCAACCGGATGTTCGACAACGCGGCAATACAATATAACGACTCGAAATTATTCTGTTAGCGTAGTTACGGCCGCGGCCCTGATTGCTTGGGGTGGTTGCTCCGGCATGACGCGGCAGGATCAGGGAACGATTGGTGGCGCCGTCATAGACGGTGCTGCGGGTGCCGCGCTTGGAGGCGGTGTTCCGGGAACGATGGCCGGCGCGGCAGTGGGTGGCGTTATAGGACGCGAAGTTACCAAGCCGAAATAAGGTGTTTTTTCATAGGTTATTTATTATTTAAAATTCAATAACTTACAGTGTTTTCCAGCAGGCCATGGATACTTAAACCACGGAATAACCGTCGCCCCACATGACGTCACATTCCTGCCTAGTAGCCTCGGATAGCAACTGAATCAAGCGGGTAGGCTCCCCGTAGCGCCACAGGCGTATCCGAGTCACCGACATGTGCCCCGGTGCTTTGCTGTGTCTGAAGGCCGGCGGCGTCCAGCGCCCAGTGCTTATTGCAGACGCGTAAGTGTTGAAGGAACGTCTGCCGCGAGCGGTGCGTTGGGCACTTGTGCCGCTATGCCCCATCATCTTCAATAGCGTTGCCGCGATATCTTCGAACAAGGTGATGCGTGCTCCATGCCTTTCTGTGAAATGTTGTCGGCACCGGTGGATTTCCAATGCGTTGCGGCTGTAACGATCAAAAATGGAAGCGACCGGCTCCAAACAGGCCTATCAATCCTATGATAATCAAATAAATAGCGACGATGTAATTCAGAAGCCGCGGAACGAGAAGAATAAGAATACCGGCGACCAGCGAGATTATTGGAGCAAGACCCAGGGTGATATTCATGATTCAGTCCTTGTTGGTCAGTGCGCCAAACGCGAGCACGCACGCGCCGCCGCCTATCAGCAGCCAGCCGAGGATCGGCGGCAACGATACTGTATGCGTCTGCTGGGCGGTCGCGGTAAGCGGCCCGATCTGGAGAATTTTGTCAGTCGTGGTGTAGCTGTAATGGTCAAAGGCGAGAACGGCTGCGCCCATGACTATCAATGCGATTCCGGAAATATATATGGCTTTCATGGTTCATTGACCTTTGCGGATGGGGATAGGTTGATGTGAGAAATGCCGCCAATGCATCTACTAGCATTTACGTGCAAAGCGATGCTGGTTCTGTGCGGCTGCGTACATAACCCATTCAGTTCGGCGGTTTGTACGATAGCGCACGGAACACACCGACACATAAGTAGAGAATTGCACCAGCGACGGATAGCGCGCAAAAGCGATTTTCCGTCGCAATCGGCAGAAAAATGTCATTAGGAACAGTACCTTAGATCGTCTTGGTTGTGGTTTTGGCGGGCGGAATTCCGAGTTGGCCGCAGCCAGAAATGGGGCTACGCGCCGGGCGGTATTGTCGGATTGCTGCTGGCAGTGGTGCTTATCCTGCTGGTCACCGGCGGTCTTTAACGCAATCGTTATTAATGAAACCTGTTACGCCAGTACGGCGGTAGCGCGTCTCACAAGGAGTCTGTCAGATGAAACACATACTTCCGTCTTTGCCATATTCCCACGCGTCTCTGGAGCCGCATATCGACAAACGGACCATGGCACTGCATCACGGCAAGCACCATGCATCGTATGTGGCAAACCTGAATGCGACGCTGGACAACTTTCCAGAACTGCACGAGCGCAGTGCATTGTGGTTGCTGCTCAATTTGGACAAGGTGCCGCAGACGATACGGGCCGCCGTACGCAACAACGCAGGTGGACATGTAAATCACAGCCTGTTCTGGCGCACCATGTCCCCCGTGGCAAACGGCAAACCTGTGGGTGCGCTCGCCGAAGCAATTGATCGCGATTTCAGCAGCTTTGAACTGTTCAAAAGCCAGTTCGCAGAAGCAGGCGAAAAGCACTTCGGGTCCGGCTGGGTGTGGCTGGCGAGGGCACAACAGGACGGCGGCAAGCTCAACATTTACACCACATCCGGTCACGACAATCCGCTGATGCAGGGGCACTTTCCCATACTGTTGAACGACGTCTGGGAACATGCCTACTATTTGAATTACGAAAACCGGCGCGGCGATTATTTAAAGGGTTGGTGGCCGCTGGTCAATTGGGAAGAGGCTGCTAACCGGTTTGAGCGGTCGGATCAAAGTGCCGAGCAGGCGTGGGAGACCGAGGGTGGTCTGGTGCCTGACGCAGAAACAGTGTGACCGATGCCACCTGTCCGAAAAGCACCTCCTACGTGTGCTGTCGCACAGACTATCCAAAGTGCTGCACGGATACTGCGTATATCGACAGTGTTCGCATCGATTTAGGAATCCGGTATTTCCGGGAAACATTCAACTTAAGGGCATAACGATCATGGAACTAAGAACAGCAGAATTCAATCAGGCCAAAGGCAAGATGGCCGGCGATATCAAAACTGTTGTAACCGATGGCGAAGACCTGCTCAAGGCTGCCGCGAATGTATCGAGCGCAGGCTTTGCCGCCGTGCGGGAAAAGATAGACGAGAAATTCTCTAGCACCAAAGACAAACTGCTGGATGCGTCACGACCGACCATCGACAAAGCCAGGCGCACTGCCGTCGTGGCCAATGATTATGTTCACGGAAATCCGTGGGCTGTGATTGGTGTTGCGGTTGCCGCCAGTGCCTTAATCGGCTTTTGGGCCGCCAAGCGCTAAGACATCAATGCAGGCAGGGGCGAACCCGAACATCCTATGAAAACCCAACGCCAATGGCGTAATTTTCTGCCGCTGTTGATGGGGAGTATCGCAGTAATTTTGTTTAGCACCGCGGGCATTGCGGCCATACTGGGCTGGCGTCCAATCTTAACCGGTAGTTCCGGTAGTGGAATTGCACACGATTCCGCTGGGCAATCGACGATAGCGGCTGCGCTTAACGCGCAGGCGGCCCAAAGGCGGGCCAAGACTCGCGCCAACGGGCGGTGCATCGAATGCGGGCAGGTTGTGGCGATGGGTCAGATCGCCGGGCTCGACGATGAGGCCGGTATCGGCGCAGCAAGCTGGGCAACAGACGAGAACGCGGGTGAGCAAAGGTTGAATTCGGCAACGCGCCATGAGATGGTAGTGCGCATGGCTGACGGATCGAGCCGCGTTATCAATAGTGCGAGCCCGGCGGGTTGGCGTATCGGCGAACGCGTGATTGTCATCTCCGGAACGACCTCGCCGCAAAGGTAAAAGCCGGCGAGGCAAGAAATCAAAGTCCGGCAGTAGATCACCAGCGAGGGCATAGACCATGTATCCAGATAACATTCTTGTTTGGCCGGATGGATTTTGGTGCTTTCGTGAGGAGTTTACCGCGCAATTCCTACGCGATGACAGCTATCGTGTAATCCTGCATAAAAGTGATGAGTGGTTGAAATTGACGGACGCACTTCCGCCTGTATCTGCGCCCTGACTTGCACCAACAAAACACCCGCTTCGGCGGGTTTTATTTCGACGTCTGGCAATATGGCCAGCGCCTTACTACGTCAAAACCATCATGCTCTATACCATTGCTGTTGTTATGCTCATCCTATGGCTCCTGGGATTCGTCAGCGCCTATACCATCGGTGGTTTTATCCACGTGCTTCTGGTGGTGGCGGTCGTCATGCTGCTCGTCGCATTCATTAACGGGCGCCGGTCCTTGTGACAAATTCGGCGATTGCGTTATTTGCACGCGCTGTAACCGCCGCGCTTGCGGTGCGATAGTCCACACAATTTTCGACTCTCAATCCAGTTATGTCTCCTGCGTGCGAATGCGGTCAAATATCTGCGGGATCGCCTCGGTGCATCAGTACCTGACGCAGTGGATTGAACGCAGATTCGGGGAACGTTCGAGTTTCCCACGCACTCCTCCTTGGCTCTGACCGGCCTGGGACTGTAGAATGGCGATGACGGCATTGCGAAGCAGCCTTAGATTGAACGCTTGCGTTGAGATCATCTTCTGCTTTCATCCCGTAAGGAGCGCCAGTTAGGACAAGGGAAGGGTCTCGATCCAGTGCCCGGCTTTATCCCTGTGGGGGCGCCGCGTAAAAGAATGCCGCTTCGTGCGGCTTTTTGTTGGATATTCATGCAACTCGCACAAAAAACTTTAGGGAACGGCCCGCCGCTGGTGCTGCTGCATGGCGGCATGGGCTCTATCAATCACTGGCACCGCAACTTTGATGTACTGGCACAGCACTACACCGTGCATGCGCTCGACATGCCCGGCTATGGCGAATCGCCGACGGTTCCGAAAGATATGCCGAACGATGAATACGTGGCATCGGTGGCCGCGGCCCTCAATGCTACCGTACCGACCGGCGCGTTCCGGCTTGCGGGGTTTTCGTTCGGCGGAATCATGTCCGCATTGTGCGCGGCACGTATGGGCGCGCGCATACACAAGCTGTCGTTGATGGGGCCGGGCGGATTCAAGCGGCATGGCCCGGCACTCGATCTGAAAAAGATTCCGCGAGCGAGCGAGGGTGCGCAGGTGATGCGCGAAGTGTTGCGCCACAATCTCGAAGTGATGATGTGCGCCGGCCCGGTTACGGAAGAAACCATCGATCTGCATCTCGCCAATGTGCAGCGCACGCGCTACGACGGCCGTCATTTCAGTCTGACGCCGGGCTTGATGGCTAAATGTCTCAGGCAGATGACTTGTCCGGTGCAAATTATCTGGGGCGAGGAAGATGCGCTGTGCTTTCCGAACATTCAGCCGCGTGTGGATGAGTGCCGTGCGGCGATGCCCGGTATACGCATCGATGCCATACCCGGCGCGGGACATTGGGTGCAGTATGATGCGGCGGATGAGGTGAATCGGTTATTGTTGGATTTTTTAAAATGATTAATAAAAACAAATAGTTATGGTTGTGTGATGCCATTGCTGAGGTACAGGCATGCGTATGCCGCAACCGAGGATATCGGGCAGCATCCGAGCGGCAACCTTCATCAGTAATCAGCCTCCCTCAGAAATCGTATCCTCAACGCCATGGACGGGACAATCGACCTGACACTGCAATTTTCTCCTTGGGCACGGCGGCCTGACATCCGCCGGTTTGGGCGCCGCTGGGATGTGTGCGTCGACGTGGACGGGGTTTTGCAGGTATTTCAGGAAGGTCCGCGCCACACGGTGACAGTCTTGCCCGGGCCGCACAAGGTGACGGTGTGGTTTCGGGGCGCTGGAATTGCAGTTCTGGCGCGCTGGTTTCGCTACGGGTTGAGAAGTGTGGATGTCACGGTTGAGCCTGGATCAACTGTGCATGTGACGTACCAAGGCTCTGCATTTTGGCATATGGGGGGCGATGCCAGGTTGGTGGTTGGGTAAGCGTGCGTCGGGCGGGCACGCTCTTTGTGCCCACGCGGATCGTCGATCACGGTTTTCAATTTCCCTGACCCCATACGGTGGGCTGACCGGGCCAGATGCCCGTGGCGGCGTACTCGCGGCGTGGGTATTAACAACACCGCCCATGCTACACGCTGGAGATACCGCGCCTCCAGATGCGTCCGACATTACGCAGGATTAAGTGTTTTGGCGCTGGCGCGGTGCACCAGCTCTGGCGTCTCCCGGCGGCTGGCTTGTAACCAGACTTTCGTCTTGGCATCGCTGGAATCTGCGCGAAGCCTTTGCTTTAGCAGGCAGTCGGGCATCCTCCCCTTGGATGCCGCTGCTTTTCTGGGAAAAGCGGCACTTTTCGCGACCTTTTCGAGGCTTCAATATACTTGCTCCGGGTCGATACTTCGTTCAAAGCAAAGGCTGGACACAGATACCTGAACGGAGGCCATTACCATGACGCTGTTGCTGCTAACTGCTTGGCTTGTCGCTGGTTGTGTCGTCGCTTGGATAGTCGGGAGGTCGTCTGACCTTGGGAAACCATCCGAGGCGTGGCGATGCATTCCCGAACGTCCTTCGCAACATGATGTTGTGCGCCTGGCGCCGGTCCGCAGGATCATGATCGCTGCTAGAGATAGCGCGTCTCTAAATGTGCCCGAAAGTGGGCAGGGTTAAGTGCCTCACCACTGGCCCGGCACACCAGCTCAGGCGTATCCCAGCGGCTGGCTTGTGACCAGACGTTAGCTTTCAGCCACTGGAACGCCGGCGTAAAGTCACCCGCAGCAATGCGCGCGTCGAGATCGGGGGACGTGCTGCGCATGGCCGCGAACCATTGTGCTGCGTACATCGCACCCAGTGTGTAGCTCGGAAAGTAGCCGAACGAGCCATCGCTCCAGTGCACGTCCTGCAGGCAGCCGTCTTTATAGTTGCCGCGCGTGTCCAGGCCCAGCAGTGTTTTCATTTTCTCGTCCCACAGCGCGGGAATGTCGTCTGGCTCGATCTCACCTTCGATCAGCGCGCGCTCGATCTCGTAGCGCAGGATGATGTGCGCAGGATAGGTGACTTCATCCGCGTTCACGCGGATGAATCCGCGCTTCACGCGTGTCAGCAGGCGATGAAGATTGTCCGCGTCGAATGCCGGCTGGCTGCCGAAATGTTCGTTCAGCATGGGCGCGAGCAGTCCTGTGAATTCGCGGCTGCGGGCTAATTGCATTTCGAACGACAGGCTCTGGCTTTCATGGATGCCGTACGAACGTGCGTGTCCGACAGGCTGGCCCAGCCACTCGCGCGGCAGATTTTGCTCGAAGCGTGCGTGACCGGTTTCATGGATGGTGCCCATCAGGCTTTGCACGAAATCGTCTTCGCGGTAGCGCGTGGTGAGGCGCACGTCTTCAGGCACGCCGCCGGAAAACGGATGCGCGCTTTCGTCGAGCCGTCCGGCGTCGAAATCGAACCCCAGCCGTTTCATCACTGCAAGGTTCATCGCGCGTTGCTTCACAACGGGAAACGGGCCGACAGGCGCAATCAGTGGCTCGTCACGCTGCTTGGCTTGAACGCGCGTAATGAGTTGCGGCAGCCACTGTTTGACGTCGCCGAAGATGCGATCGATATCGGCCGCACGTACGCCGGGCTCGTAGCGGTCCATCAGTGCGTCGTAACGCGAAAGGCCGCTGTCGTCGGCGAGCAGCTTTGCTTCTTCGCGCGACAGGCGTACCACTTCGCGGAAGTTTTCCAGAAAACCGCGCCAGTCGTTAGCGGCACGCTGGCTGCGCCACGCATGTTCGCATTTGGCGCCGGCCAGCGATTTGGCCTGCACCAGCGACTCGGGCAGCGCATTAGCGTCGCGCCAGTCACGGCGCATCTCGCGCAGGTTGGCGCGCTCGGTGTCGCTCAAAGACTCGGATTCCGCCCTGCGCAAACCTTCGGCAAGCTGTGGATCAGTGCGAACGCGGTGCATCAGCGCTTGCAGTTCCGCCTCTGCCGCGGCGCGCGCCTCGTTGCCCTTGGCAGGCATCATGGTATTGCGATCCCAGCCGAGGATGGAAGCGGCGTGGCTGAAATGGTAAAGCCGCATCCAGACGCGGCAAAGTTCAGCGTAATTCGATGGAGGTGTGGACATAAACGAAAGCAAAATCGCCGGCAGAGGCGGCGATTCGCATCAGCCTTTTGCAGACAAATCAATGTTCAGCATGACAAACGACAGGCTCTTTCCGTGCATGTCTTGTGCCAGCGAAACGGTGACGCCGCCGCCCAGCGCATTCTCGATCACAAAATTAAGTGCCTTCAGCTTGGGCAGTTCGTAGCGCGTGACCGGGCCCTTCGCAATTTCCGAATAGGCGTGCATTACGCACTCTACAGTCAACTGTTCGCGCAAGATGTTCCATGCGCGTTCGTCGTAGGCAGTGACCGATACATTCGACGTATTGCCCTTGTCGCCCGCGCGCGCGTGGCCCAGGTCATAGACTTTAAGGCTCATAGCGCGCCCTCCACCGCAACCTCAGTTTTCACCAGAGTACGCGGAATCAGAATCGATTTGACCGCGAGCACTTCGCGTATGGCGTTTGAGCCGCCTCCGCCACCCGAGGGCCCATTGACATGCAGCGTTCGCACCTCGAAGCCGACTGCCAGCGCAGCCTTGCGGTCGGGGCTGCGCGCTGCAATGCGCAGGCGCACTTCGTAGGGTTCGGGTCGCTTCTGATCACCAACGCCCATGCCGTGCAGACTGGACATGCCGATATAGTCAACGCGAATTTCGGGATAGGTGAAGCCGCGCTGGCGCAGCCGTTCGCGAACGATCTTCTCGGCGAGCTTCGCGCGCGCCAGCGCATTGGGTCCGGCGTAACCGACTTCCCCTTCGCCGATGTAACCGTCGTGATAGCCGACCACCACTTTGTAGGTTGGCGTGCGCGGCCGGGCCTTGGCGCCCGTGGCAAGCACCCGATGCCGGCTGTCCTGCGCGAACTCGACATCGGTGATGTCGAGTATGCAGTCCGGCGTGATATAGCTGGCCGGGTCATGCATTTCATATAAAACCTGCTCGGTGCAGGTCATCACATCGAGTCGCCCGCCGGAATCTTCCAGTTTGCCGAGTACCAGGCTGCCATTCGCCTGGATGTCGCCATAGGGAAAGCCGATGTTGACGGCGTCGTCACAGTCTTTCTTGCCGGGGTCGATGAAGCAGCCGCCGGTCAATTGCGCTGCACATTCCATCATGTGCCCGGCAAGTGTGCCGGCGGCCAGTTTAGGGTAATCGTCGTAACGCCAGCCGAGGCCATGCAGCATCGTCCCAAGGAACAGCGACGGATCGGCGACGCGTCCGGTCATCACCACCGGCGCTCCGGTGGCGAGACCTTCATTAATGACATCCGCGCCGAGGTAGGCATTGGCGGACGCCATGCGTGGCAACAGCGATTCAACCGGTTCGCCGTTTTCCATCAGCGGAAGCTGGGGATTCCTGCGCACGATGTCGGCCACGTCGTCACCGGTCACCACGGCCACCGGCAGATTCGCGATGCCCAGTGCCTTGGCTACACTTCGCACCGCGCGTGCAGCGCCCAGCGGATTGGCCGCACCCATGTTGGTAACGATGCGGATGCCGTTTTTCGTGCAGGCAGGCAGTACGGCCTGAAAGCGCTCGACGAGGTACGGCGTGTAGCCAAGTTCGGGATTCTTGAGACGCGTGAGATTCTCGCGGGCAATCGTGCGTTCGGCGAGACACTCGAATACGAGGTAGTCAAGTTTCCCGCGCTCGGCCAGATCAACAGCCGGCTCGATACGGTCGTCGGAGAATCCTGCGCCAGTGCCGACGCGGATGCTGCTTTTGGGAGATTGCATGAGTATTTCTTGAGGATATGCAGGAGTAAAAAGGGAAGTCGTTGAAAGTCTATCAGCTTCCCGTGCAGACGACGGTACTGCGCTTCGTGTAGCCCGTGTGGCGGGTGACCTAACGCGAAGGCAACGAGCGGCTCGCGCACATGGCGGGTCCGGAACGTTTGACACTGGCGCAGGCCCGCGTCTTGCACTGCTGCTGCACCACGACGACGCGGAGCGCGCGTTTGGCTATAGCCGCGGATTTCGCCTGAGTCCGCTGGTGGAAGGCAACGGTTGACGCCCCGCAGAAGCCCGCAGGCCGAGGGTCTGCGTGTGAAACTACCGCCCCGTCCACACCGGCTTGCGTTTCTCCATGAATGCGCGCCGGCCTTCAACGTAATCCTGGCTGGCGAAACAATCGGCGACGGCTTTGTCGGCAAGCGCCTGATCGCGTTTGCTGGGGTCTTTCACATATTCGTCGATCACGCGCTTGGCGGAGACGATCGACAGCGGTGCGTTATCTGCCATCGTTTCGGCATATTGGGTGACAAACGCTTCCAGCATGCCGGCTTGCAATACGTGATTGACGAGACCGATGCGATGCGCTTCGTGCGCAGTATAGCGGCGCGCGGTAAACAGGATTTCTTTTGCCACTGACGGGCCGCAAAGTTCGATCAACTGGCCCAGTGACTCGGCGCCGTAACCGATGCCCAGCCGCGCGGCCGGCACGCCGAATTGCGCGTCTTCGGAGCAGATGCGCATATCGCAGTTTAGCGCAATCGCAAGGCCGCCGCCAAGGCACCAGCCGCGAATCATCGCGATGGTTGGTTTGCCCACGCCGCGCAGCGACGTGCGAAAGCCAACCGACATCTTGTTGTAGGCAGCCAGCTGTTCGGGCGTGGAGCGGTTATTTTCGTATTTGGATATATCACCGCCCGACACAAACGCTTTGCTGCCTGCGCCGCGCAGAACGATCACACGTACGGCCGGATCGCTGGCGAAATCGTCGATGACCGCAGCTGCTGCCTGCGACATCTCCGGAGACATCGCGTTGTGCTTTTCCGGATAGTTGAAGGTCAGCGTGCCAATCGCGCCTTTTTTGGTGCCGAGTATTTTGTCCGTACTGATCGAATCCATGCCGTGCTCCGGTTAAATCACGCCCTTGGCGCGCAAGTCAGAGAGTTGTTCCTTGGTGTAGCCAACCGATGCGAGAATTTCATCACTGTCCTTGCCCAGATCCTGCGTGGCGCGGCGTATTTTCTTGGTGGTGCCGACCATATTGATGGCCGAACTCACCAGTTTGATTTTGCCGAGTTTCTCGCTCATCACTTCCTGTGCAATGCCCACATGCTGCACTTGCGGATCGGCGAAAGTCTTGTCGATGGTATTGATCGGGCCGCACGGCACGCCGGCGGCTTCCATCACCTCGACCCAGTGCGCAGTCGGCTTGTGTTTCGTGACTTCGGCAATGGCTGCATTAATCGCCTTGCGGTCTTTGCTGCGCTTTTGCTGCGTGTCCCACTCGGGGCGGTCTTTCCACTCCGGCTTGCCCAGCGCATCACAGAAGCGCGCAAACACGCGCGCTGAAGATGCGGCGATGTTAAAGAGTCCATCGCTCGCCGGGAACACGCCGGTGGGCACGCCCGTCGGATGGTCGTTGCCCGCCTGTCCGGCGACTTCGCCGGCCATCAAATAACGCGTGGCCTGAAAGTCGAGCATGAAGATGATCGCTTCCAGCAAACTGGTGTGCACCCAGCGGCCGACGCCAGTGACTTCGCGGTCGAACAATGCGGTCATCACACCGAGCGCCAGCAGATTGCCTGCGGTCAGGTCGGCGATGGCAACACCCACGCGCACGGGGCCTTGTCCCGGCAGGCCGGTGATGCTCATCAAACCTCCCATACCCTGCACGATCTGGTCAACGCCGGCGCGCTTGCCGTAAGGCCCGCTCTGGCCGAAACCGCTGATGCTGCCGTAAACGATGCGCGGATTCACTTTTTTCACATCGTCGTACGATACTTTCAGACGATGCTTCACTTCAGCGCGCATGTTCTCGATCACCACGTCGGCTTTTTCGGCAAGCTTCATGAACGCCGCGTGGCCTTCGGGGGTTTTCAGATTGAGTTTCAAAAACTTTTTGTTGCGGTGCAGGTTCTGGAAGTCGAAGCCGTCGCGCTTGCCGGACACATCTTCGCCGCCGGTATCCGGTGGTTCGATACGGATGATGCTGGCGCCCCAGTCGGCGAGATGGCGCACGCAGGTGGGGCCCGCGCGCGCGAGCGTAAGATCGAGCACGGTGATGCGTGAAAGGGGAAGGGCTAGTGCCTGCGTTGCGGCTGCTTCTGCGGGGTGATTCATGCTGAAAACCTCATGTTCCGGATTGTGAGTTTTGCTGCGGGATGGGAAGCCCAAAAGTAGCACAGGGTGCAGCGTTGCCGCAATCGGATTGCGCCCGATGAAAGACCAGGCGTGGAGGTGAGATTTTCGTGGGAGCGTAAATAAAATATTGTTTAAAAACAAATAGTTATTATTTAATAGGCAGGCGCAGCGCAAAGTCATGCGAGTGCGGATACAATTTCTGCCCGCATCAGCTATTGCTACAGCGTCCACCGATTGTTCAAACAGGGTTTCACCCGTTTCAAAAAGGATAGCACCATGCCCAACCCCAACATCACATTCGACCACGTTCATCTGATCAGCAAAGATCCGCCGGCGGCGGCGAACTGGTACGTCGATAAGCTCGGCGGCGACATTGTCAGAAACGTAACGGTCAAAGGCGCTCCGCAGGTGTATGTGGAGATTGGCGGCGGCACGATGCTGATCGTGCGTGGCGAACGGCCTGGCGAAACGACGGGCAACAAACCCGGCCTGGAGTGGGGCGTCGATCATTTCGGCGTTCGCATCAAAGGCGATTTTGAAGTGTTTTGCGCAAGTCTCAAGGCCAAGGGCGTGGTGTTCAGTGTAGAGCCCACGCAATTCAATCCGACCACCCAACTGGCTTTTATCAACGCCCCGGACGGGGTGAGCGTGGAATTGCTGAATCGTCAGGACAAGGCGTAACCGCGATAGGCAACAAGCTGCGGGATGCGCTATGCTACGCGGCGTCGGATCATCATCCCTATTATTTCAACCGCAGGAGGAAAATCATGGCAAAACTCAATATCAATGGCAGTGTGCACGACGTGCAGGCGGAGGCGGATACGCCGCTGTTGTGGGTGATACGCGAACACGTCGGACTGACCGGCACCAAATTCGGCTGCGGCGTGGCGCAGTGCGGTTCCTGCTCGGTACATATCAACGGCGACGTCGTTCGTTCATGCGCCATGCCACTCTCTGCAGTGAAGGAGAGTGACCGCATCACCACCATCGAGGGACTGGCGCGTAACGCCTCTCACCCCGTGCAGCAGGCTTGGAAGCAGATCGACGTGCCGCAATGCGGTTACTGCCAATCGGGGCAAATCATGGCGGCGGCAGCGCTGCTGGCCAAGAATCCGCGGCCGAGCAATGCCGACATCGACGCGGCGATGACCAACATCTGCCGCTGCGGCACTTATCAGCGCATCCGCGCGGCGATCCACACGGCGGCGGGCAATACGGCTGCCGCAGCCGAAGTGATGGCCAACGAATACACCGTAGTCTGAGAAAGCGGAGATTACACATGACAAACATCAATGACATGACCATCGAAACCATAGCCGACGTTGATAGTCCCGCGCGTCGCGACTTCATGGTGAAAACTGCCGCTGCGAGCGGGGGCTTCGTGCTGGGTTTTGGCCTGTCCGGTTGCGCCACAATGGGTGGCGGCGAAAACCTGCCTTCGACCGAGATCAACACCTGGGTAGCGATCAAGCCCAACGACACCGTGGTGGTGCGTATCGCACGCTCCGAAATGGGACAGGGCACGCTCACGGGTCTGGCGCAACTGGTGGCCGAAGAACTCGATTGCGACTGGAACAAGGTCACCACCGAGCACATTTTCCCGGGCCAGAATCTGGCGAACAAACGCGCGTGGGGCGATATGTCCACCGGCGGCAGCCGCGGCATACGCACCTCGCACGATTACGTGCGCCGGGGCGGCGCCGCTGCGCGCATGATGCTGATGCAGGCGGCCGCGAACGAATGGAAAGTGCCCGTCGGCGAGTTGACGGTGGACAAGGGTGTCATCACGCACAAAGGCTCCGGCCGCAGCACGTCCTATGGCAAGGTTGCTGAAGCGGCATCCAAGCTGCCGGTGCCGGATCTCAAAGCCATCAAGCTGCGCGACCCGCGTCAGTGGAAAATTGCCGGCAAGCCGGTCAAGCGGCTCGACACTGCCGACAAACTCGATGGCAGCAAGCTCTATGCGGTCGATGTTAAATTGCCCGGCATGCTGCATGCGGCAGTCATGGACTGCCCGGTGTTCGGCGGCAAGCTCACCAGTTTTGATCAGAGCAAAATCGCCAACATGCCCGGCAAGCCGCAGGCGCTGCGCGTCAATGAAACCACCGTGGCCGTGGTGGCCGACACCTGGTGGCGCGCGAAAAAGGCGCTCGATGCGCTGCCCAAGGTTTGGGATGAAGGTCCCAATGCGAAAGTATCGCAGGCGGCAATCCTCAAGCACATAAGTTCGGGATTGAATTCCAACGATGCGTTTGCAGACATTAACGACGGCGACGCGCTCCAGGCCATCGCTGGTGCCGCGAAGAAAGTGGAGGCGGTGTATCACTCGCCGTTTGTGCCGCATGTGTGCATGGAGCCGATGAATGCGACGATCCGGCTGACGGCGGACAGGGCCGAGTGCTGGGTTGCCACGCAAAACGCCGAGGCATCCATGGCCACCCTGTCACAGACATCGGGCATTCCGCTGAGCCAGTGCGAAGTGCACAAGATGGATTTGGGCGGTGGATTCGGCCGGCGCGGCGGCAATCAGGACTTTACGCGGCAGGCAACCTTGATTGCCATGCAATTGCCGCCCGGCACGCCGGTCAAGATGCTGTGGACGCGCGAAGAAGACCTCGGCCACGATTTCTACCGGCCCATTACGCAGTGCAAGCTCACGGCGGGCATCGACGCGCAAGGCAATCTTGCCGGTCTGCACATACGCGTGGCGGGACAATCGATCAACGCGTTTGCCAATCCTGCAGCAATCAAAAACGGCCGTGATGTACGCCAATTGCAAGGCATGTGGAAAGCGGCGGGCGACGCACAGCTTGGTTATGCGCCGGCGAACCTGCGCACCGAATACGCCATGCGCAATACCCACGTGCCGGTGGGCCCGTGGCGCGGCGTGAATACCAATCAAAACGGCTATTTTGTCGAGTGCTTCATGGACGAGGCCGCCAAAGCTGCCGGCAAGGATCCGCTGGAGTTCCGCCGCGCTATCATGCAGAAGCATCCCAAGCACCTGGGCGTGCTGAATGCGGCTGCGGAAAAAGGCGGGTGGGGCAAACCGCTGCCTGCGGGACGCCATCGCGGCATCGCGCAGTTCATGGGTTACGGCAGCTACTCGGCGGCAGTAGCCGAAGTGTCTGTCAGTTCCAAAGGCGATGTGAAGATACATCGCATGGTGCTGGCGACCAATTGCGGGCATGCGGTCAGCCTCGAGCAGATTGCGACGCAGGTGCAGGGCGGCGTGGCCATGGGCATTAGCACGCTGATGAGTGAGAGCTCGGTGGCCAACGGGCGTATCACTGAAACCAATTTCCACCTGCTGCATATGCCAAAGATCGTGCACATGCCCAAGGTTGAAACGGTGATTCAGCCCACCTACGATTTCTGGGGCGGTGTGGGCGAGCCGACCATCTGCGTGGTGATCCCCGCGGTTCTGAACGCGGTGTACGCGGCCACCGGCAAACCGGTGCGCAGCTTGCCGTTGGCGGGAGGGTTACGGCTGGTGTAACTGTTTTAATGCACGGACTGCAAGATAAAGAACGCCGCGTCGATTACGATGCGGCGTTTTTTTTATCAGAGCGCTCAATGTTCGCGTTCAATGGGCCGCGGACGAAGTGGAACGATGAGCATGGCGGTCCGTGCGGCCCGGTTGGTACGCGCTGTCAGCCAGCACTTGCGACCGGGATGCCGTCCGCATCCAGCCGCCATAGCCTGGCCGCAAACACCAGCACCCACAGAGACAGCACGCCGGACGATAAACGCTCATACAAACCGGTGCCCGCTCTCAGCTCGGCGCTCCACACCATCAGCAGCAGGAACACCAAACCCGCAGCACCGCAACCGATCGAGAACAAGCTGAGCCCTCGGAGGCTTCGATATCTTCGCAAGAAGATGCCCCATACGACCGAGGCCCCGATAAGCGCAAAAAAGCCTATGCCCGCCGACAAGCTATGCAATTGCTGGCTGAGCAACAGATTGGGCCCGACGCACCCCGGCTCACACGGGAACAGGCCTGCGCCGATGCGCGCCAGCCCGTTTATGGCGAGCAGCGTTGCGGCGATCACTGCCAGCCGGCTACCTCTGAATGCGACATATAAGTACGCGGCAAAGGCCATGTGCATGAGTCCAGTGGGCAAGAATCCGGCGTAACGCATGATGAACTCAGTAGTGCTGCCGCGCTCGCCAAGCTCGCTGATGTACTGGGCGAAGTGACTGTATTCCGGTCTTGAACTACCACAGAAGATGATGGCGGACGCCCACAAGGGAGGGGCCAACATGCCGCACAGATTCCCGACCTTATTGAGGGACACATACACAAAAGGTGACGATACTTTCAAGCTGGCTAACGTAGAAGTGAGCGGCCTGCGCGGCTGTTTGCGCAGGTCCGCTCGACTGCCGGGTTATGCCACAAGTGCAAACCCCGACGCAAATGAGGCACTGATGACAAGGAGCAGAGCGATCTCAATCTTGATGAACCTCGACTCACGAAAAAAGCGTCGTGTGCCCAGACGCGGCCAATGATTGAAGATGAATGCCCATTGCATTGCCAAGCAAATTGCACCGAAACGCCACGGAATAGGTTTGGGCTCACCCATAAAGCCTGGCACCCACCACAACGCTGCAATGCCACCAAATACCAACTAAGTGAGAATGTAAAAGAACAAGCCAGCCCGAGCATAGAGCGCCCACAGCGAATCCATGTTCACGGCCGGCTACCTGAATCAACTGACATTTCGGCCTTCCTTACGTGGGACCGGCGAAGATCGGATTGCGGCATAACTAGAAGTCATTTCATAAATACCGACGGATGAGAATCATAGAGCAGGCGAGATGAACAAAGGCGTTGAAATGATCGATCAGGCGATCCCAGCGGGTGATCACGCGTTTGTATTTGTTCAACCAAGCGAA
>JAKFYK010000070.1 GCA_021730905.1 Betaproteobacteria bacterium
GATGCGTCGCGCTGCCGAATCCCGCCGAGGCGTAGGTGATCTGGCCGGGCTTGGCGCGCGCGGCGGCAATGAGTTCTTTTATCGAACCCACGGCAAACGAGGGATGCGCCGTCACAATGTTCTGTGATGAAGCCATATGCGTGATGGCGGTGAAGTCGTTGAGCGCATCGTACGGCAGTTTGCCCAGCGCCGGGTTGATGCCATGCGACGCAGCGTATGCGAGAAACAGCGTATAGCCATCGGGTGCTGCGCGTGCTGCGAGTTCGCCCGCGATGGCGCCGCTGGCGCCGCCGCGGTTGTCCGCGACTACGGACTGCCCGAGCTGGTCGGAGAGCTTAAGGCCGACAACGCGGCCGATGAAATCAGCGCCGCCGCCCGGCGGCAGCGGAATGATCAAGCGGATCGGGCGTGTGGGGTACGTAGCGTTGGGTTGCGCCAGTACGAAGGACGTCGCGGCACAGGCTGACAGCGCGATGGCGATGATGGCGATACGGCGCAATAGGCTAAGAGGCTGCAAAGCAGTTTCCATTCCGCGTAAGCGTTCTGTTCATTCTACCAACCGCAACGTCACACTTCGCTGCGGTTCAGTTCACTGTGGTTCAATTCTGGCCGCGCGTATCGCTTTCTCGAAAAAAACAAAATCGCGTTCAATGAATGCGGCGAATTCTTCCGGTGTGCTGCCGATGGGGCGCAATCCGGATTCGGTAATGCGCGCGCTCATGTCCGGCGTTTTGAGGATGCGCGCGATTTCGGCATGCAAGCGCGCGATGCGTTCGTGCGGCGTGCCTGCGGGCGCCCACATACCCTGCCAGCCCGGCGTATCCACCGCCGGGTAGCCATGCTCGGCAAAGGTTGGCACTTGCGGCAAAACGGGCGCGCGCACGGGACCACCCACGGCAATTGCGCGCACACGCCCGGCCTGTATGTGCGGCCCAACCTGAGAGATGCTGGGGAACATCAATTCGATGTGGCCACCCAGCAAATCGTTCAGCGCTGGGCCCGCACCTTTGTAGGGCACGTGCGTGAGTTTGATTTTTGCCGCCGCGATCAGCATTTCGCCACCGAGGTGCGTGATATTGCCGACGCCGGCCGATCCAAAATGCAGGCTGCCCGGACGCGCGCGTGCCAGTGCGACAAATTCGGGTACCGTTTTCACGGGCAGGGACAAGTGCACGATCATCACCTGACCATACGACAGCGTGATCTGCGAGATAGGCGCAAAATCGCGGCGTCCATCGTAAGGCAGCTTGCGGATCAGCAGGCTGTTCGTATTGTGCGAGCCGGTGGTGTAAAGCAATGTGTAACCGTCGCGCGGACTTTTCGCCACCGTGTCCGTGCCCAGCGATCCGCTCGCGCCGGCGCGGTTGTCGAACACGAACGGCTGGTTGAAAGCTTCGGAGAGTTTCTGCAGCAACGGCCGCCCGATCACGTCCGGCGGGCCGCCGGGCGCGAACGGAATCACCACACGCACCGCGCGCGCCGGATAATCGTCGGCGCGCTGCGCATGGGCGGCGCAGATAAAACCGCTTCCAACAATGCTGGTTGCGAGCAACGCGGCGCTTCTGTTGATTTGGAACGGGATGCGCATGTCACGTTCTCCTAAAGCGCACAGCATAGTATGAAACGCTCAACCGTTGCCAAGTCTGCACAGAAAAGCCGATTTGACCGATAATTCGCCGGATTGCCGCGGACACTGCCAAGCCCAGGCACCATTGGATTGCAGCCATTTGTATCCCGGGTGTCTTCAAAATTTCAAGTTGTCGTCGCAACACTCAAACGTTCAGGAGAAGGTCGATGAAAATTTCCCGCGTGGAACCTATACTCATTCGCACGCCGCTCGTGCTCGACAATGCCGTGCCGCACGCGAGCGGCGCGCCGAAGAACGATGTGCATACTGTTCTGGTCAAGGTGGAAACGGATGAAGGCGTCACCGGCTGGGGCGAAGCCTTTTCCAACGCGGGCTGGCAGGCCACGTGCACCGCACTGTCGGCAATCATCGCACCGCGTGTTGTCGGCAAAGACCCGACCAACATTGCGCAGATACAGGCCGATTTGCATCGCGGGCTTTACAACACGGGCCGCAGCGGGCCGGTGGTGTTTGCGATATCCGGGCTGGATATCGCGCTGTGGGATATTGCCGCCAAGCGCGCAGGGCAGCCGCTGTACCAATTGCTCGGCGGCAGCACACGTAGCACGCTGCCCGCGTACGCAAGCCTGCTGCGCTACGGCGATGCCAAAATGGTGGTGGATAAGATTGCCGAGGCGCTTGGCCGCGGCTACCGGCTGATCAAGCTGCATGAAAACAAAAGCGACATCGTGCGCGCGGCCAAGAAAGCCTGCGGCGATAAAGTGCCGCTGATGGTGGATTGCTCGTGTCCGTGGACGGTCGATGAGGCGATTGCCATATCGCGCGAGTGGGCGGAGCTCAATCTCGCCTGGATCGAAGAACCGATTTATCCGCCCGACGATCACGGCGGGCTCGCGCGGCTGCGCGCCGCCAGCCCGATTCCGGTCGCGGCGGGAGAAAACTGCTCGAATGTTTTCGAATTCAAACGGTTGTTTGAGATAGGCGCGGTGGGCGTTGCGCAACCCAGTGTGACCAAGATCGGCGGCGTCACCGAACTGCGCAAGGTATTCGCGCTGGGCGAAGCGCATGGTGTGACGGTGGTGCCGCATTCACCGTACTTCGGTCCGGGCCTGCTCGCATCCATGCATGTGTGCGCAGCGAGCGCGCGCGAGGTGCCGATCGAGCGGTACTATTGCGATTTTGCCGAGACGCCGTTCGGCGAGCAGATCATTCCGCGCGACGGTGTTTTTACGGTACCGCAGGAACCCGGACTCGGCAAAGACCCGGATCCCGCGTTGATTGCGAAGATGCGCGTTGATTAGCGGGCAGATCAGTCTTCGCGCGGGTATTGCAGGATGAGCACTTCCAGACCCTTTGGGCCCGCCTCGATTTCGACCGCATCTTCACTGGACTCAACGGCAATCATCGACCAGAGCGGTAACGCTGTGCCCGCTCTGATGAGAGTTCCATTGGCGACAAACAGATAATATCCGCCCGCGTTTTTCGGATCGGGTCCCATTGTGGTCATGTTGGCGCCCAGCCTCAGCACATGGGCCGCCATCTCATCATCGATTCTCGCTGCGTCGAACAGCGGCTCCCATGAGACGTCTTTCCGATGTTCCAGCACCGGTTCCGTGGAGAGCACAACAGGCGACGACAGCCAGTTGCGCCGCTTGCTGGGCTTCAGCTTGTCCCGGTATCCCGCTTTGTCCAGATACACCGGAGCCGAGTCGCCGGTCTTGATGCGAAGGGCCATAAACGACAGCCCTTGTGGTCCGGCAACGACAGGGCCATAAGCGGTATGGCGGTCCTTGAACTGAACTGTCAGCGGCAGCAACGGATTGCCGGCCTTGCCGATTTTTCCGGAACCCGCAGGAAACAACTGAAACTGGGTAACGCCATGAAAGTGCGGAACGATCGTTTCATTCGCGGTCATTTCCGTCATCGTCGCCTGCGGGCCGGGAGCGACGCTGGTCGAAGATCTCGGCCCAAAGAAATTGGTGGCCCAGTGCTCAATTCCTGTTCCGGGAGACTTGATGACATGACGCCTCTGCAGAGCTTCCGTGCCGCTCATGGTGTAAATCATGTTGTCGTCCTTGCGAGTTCAATTGCTGACATCGGTCTCGCTCACATCGCGCGTTCGGTTCATTTTAGCGTGGCCGCAACCTTCCGCACTTCCTCCGGCGACCGTTCACCGCCCAGCGGCGTTCCCGGTATCAGGTGTTTGCCCATCGCAGCGAGTGTGCCTACCAGCACCGGCTCGTAGCCGACATCGCGGATCAGGCTCGATGCGGTGGCAATCGCCGCTTGGTCGTCGCCCGCGATCGGCATGCCCACGCGCTCGCTTGCGCTGGCGGCTGCCGCCATCCTTGCAGCGCCGATGGCGTTGAAAGCGCGGACGATGCGTGCGCCGGGCAGAAACTCCATCGATGCGAGTCCCGCGCCTTTCTCGCGTGCCGCCACCGCCATATCGCCGTCGCGCGCGACGATGGGGTTTGACGTGTCGATGATGATTTTGCCTTTGATAAGATCTGCCAGATCCTTGCCGACACTGGGTAGCGCTTTGTACGGTACCGAGACCAGCAACACCGTGCCGAATGCGGCAGCTTCGCGCGGCGTGCCGGCACGGGCGTTGGGTCCGAGGCTTGCCGCGAGTTTTTTGTCCGCTTCAAGATCGAGCGACGAAAACATGACTTCGTGGCCGGCCTTTACCCACGCTCCGCCGACGGCGCTGCCGACTCGGCCCGAACCGATGATGCCGATTTTCATTTTTGCTGCTGCGCCGGTCTGGGCGTGTGCCGTGAACGGCAGGTTGCCTAACACAAAGGTTGCAGCGACAGCTCCGGCAGCTTGCAGAAATCCGCGGCGATCGTGTTTCACGGGCTTCATGGTTTTATCTGGTTTCATTGCTTGTCTCCTGAACAGGGTTGTCCGCATATTGGCCGGCGCTGGAAAGGGTAACTGCATCCATACACCACAGCTTCGCACCGTACATTATCATGGCTGCCACGTTACGCAACACCGTGCGATGGGCCGCACGGCAAGCGCATTCGACTAAAATTGTGGAAATGACCGTGCACCGGCGCGTGAAGGCCGCCTCGGGGGAAGACCATGGGGACAAATCAGTATGCTGCATGAGTTGCGCTTCTACGAAATTGCTGCTGGACGGGTGGACGACTACATTGACCATGCCGGCAAAGTCGCAGTCCCGTTTCGCGGGGACGACTATGGCAAGTTGCTGGGCTTCTGGAGGTGCGAGATCGGCGCGGTCAACTGCGTGTTTAATCTGTGGGAGCATGAATCGGTGGCCACGCGCGAGACCCTGCGTGCGAAGCTTCAAACACAGGACGTATGGCGCAAGGAATACCTGCCGCATTCGCAGCCGCTGATGCGCCGGCAAGTCTCGCGGCTGCTGACGCCGCTTGCCGACCCGAATCCGCCGGGTGTGCCCGGCAATTTGTATCATCTGCGCATCTTTCGAACACGCGCCGGCAAAACCAACGCGTTCGCCACGCTTCTGCAACAGGCGCTTCCTGCACCGTTGCGGGCTGTCGCGGTCGCTACGTGGACCGGCAACAGCGGAGAAGTGAACGAGGTGGTACATCTGTCGGCTTACCGCGAATCGCTGTCCCCTGCGCAAATCCTGCAAACCGCGGAATGGCAAGCATTCCTCAAGCAGCACGGCGCGCTGGTGGAAGATATCGAGTCCAGCTTGATGACGCCCGCAGCCTTCTCGCCGTGGCGGTGACGTGCATGCTGCAATTGCGTCGTGAACGGGCCTGTCGGGCGTATGTTTTGCTTGCCGCATGCGGCATGTTCGCCTCCGCGATTTACGCGCAGGATTTTCCGAGCCGGCCCATCCGCGCGGTCATTCCCTATGGTGTGGGCGGCAGCGCCGATGTATTGGCGCGGGTTATCGCGCCCCGCATCTCCGCGTATCTGGGCCAGTCGCTGGTGATCGATAACCGCGGTGGTGGCGCAGGGCTCCCCGCTATTACGCTGGTAGCGAAGGCCATGCCTGACGGGTATACCGTTCTGCTGGTGGCCTCCAATTTCGCCTCGAATCCGATACTTTTTAAAAAACTTCCTTACGATGCGGTGAAGGACTTCGCACCGGTCAGCCTGATCGCCATTGTGCCGGCCGTGCTGGTGGTCCATCCCGGCGTTGCGATTAACTCGGCGAAAGACCTGATCGCGCTGGCGAAAGCAAAGCCGGGAACGCTCAACTACGGTTCGGTGGGCAACGGCTCGGGCAATCATCTGGTGACTGAGGTATTCGCCAATGCGGCGGGCCTGCAACTGGAGCATGTGCCGTACAAGAGCGCCGGCGCGTTCATGACCGATCTGGCCAGCGGACGCCTGACCTTCGTGTTTGCCACCATACCCGCAGCGCACGGTTTCATCACCAGCGGCAGGGTGCGCGCATTGGGCGTGAGCAGTCTGAAGCGCAGCAGCACGCTGCCTGACATACCTACCATCGCCGAGTCGGCCATCCCCGGCTTTGAAGTGAATACCTGGCTGGGCGCACTGGTGCCCGCGGGCACGCCACAAAATGCGGTTAACCGGTTGAACACGGCTATCGTTGACGCGTTGCAGATTCCGGAATTGCGCGAACGCGTGAAGATGCTGGGCGCCGAACCGGTAGGCAGCAGTCCCGCCCAGTTGGCCGCCTTTCTCAAGTCGGAATTGACCCGCTGGACCACGCTGGCGAAGACGGTCAAGTTCGAAGTGTCCAACTGAAGTCTGAATAGAGAAACAGGGGAAAAGGCATGCATTCCGGAATGTTCATTTTTACGGCGATAGAACGCATCGTCTTCGGTCAGCCTGCCGCCGCCGCGTTGCGCGCCGAGGCCGAGCGCTTGCAGGCCAAGCGCGTTTTCATCATTGCCAGCGGCACCATGAATCGCACTACCGATGAGGTTACGAAGGTGCGCGACGCGCTCGGCAGCCGCTGCGCGGGTCTCTACGACCGGATACCCTCGCATACGCCGCGCGACGCCGTGCTGGACGCGGTGCATCAAGCACGATCGGTGGACACCGACTTGATCGTCAGCTTCGGTGGCGGATCCGTGACCGATGCCGGAAAGATGATGCAACTCTGTCTGCGGCACGGTATCACCGACTACGACGATTTTGACGCGTACCACGTCATCGTCAAGGCGGACGGCACGCGCATTGTCCCGGAGTTTGAGGGGCCCCGGGTGCGGCAGATCGCCATTCCCACCACGCTTTCCGGTGGCGAGTTCCAGCCCCAGGGCGGGGCCACGGATAACCGTAACAAAGTGAAGCACAGCTATCGTCATCCTTTGCATATACCGCGCGTCATCATCCTCGATCCCGCGCCGACGGTGCATACACCGCTTGCGACATGGCTATCGACCGGGGTTCGCGCAGTCGATCACGCCACCGAAGCGATTTGCTCCGGATTGTCCAATCCGGCGAGCGACGCGAGTTTCCTGCACGCGCTGCGGCTGCTCAGTCAGGGCCTGCCGCGTATCAAGCGGCATACGGACGATCTCGAGGCGCGCCTTGATTGCCAGCTCGCGGTTTGGCTTGCCATGACCGGACGGCAGGGCGGAATCCAGATGGGCGCGAGTCACGCGATCGGCCATGTCCTCGGCGGGACGTGCGATGTACCGCACGGATATACCTCGTGTGTGATGCTGTCGCCGGTGCTGCGTTACAACCGGTCGGTGAACCTCGCCCGTCAGCACCTGGTTGCTGAGGCCATGGGGCATCCTGGTGAGGACGCGGCCGATGTCATCGCGGCATTTGTCGCCGAGCTGGGACTGCCCGGCCGGCTTGCCGACGTAGGCGTAAAACGCGCACAGTTTGCAATGATCGCCGACCACGCGATGCACGAGAGCTGGATACACACCAATCCGCGCAAGATAAGCAGCCCCGAGCAGGTGCTGGAGATCCTCGAAGCGGCAGCTTAGACCCCTTAAGTTTAAAGCGGTGCTACTGCGAGCGAAAATGGGTATGAGAAGAATGCCAAAGCAAGAAAGACAGGTAGTAGGGGAGCGATCCAGCTACGTCGCTGCGCTGACGTTGTTGTTCTGCAGCGTACTTGCCGACGCGGTGTCAGCGCAACCCGCTTCGACGGGCGCAGGACAGGCTTATCCGAACAAGCCCATCCGTTATATCGTCGGGTTTGGTGCGGGCGGCGGCAACGACATGATCGCGCGCACACTGGGCCGGAAGCTGACGGAAAGCATGGGACAGCAGGTGATCGTGGAAAACCGCGCCGGTGGCGCGGGCATGGTGGCTGCGGTCATCGCGGCGAAAGCGCCTCCTGACGGCTATACGCTGTTCGCCGGCAGCATCAGCACTCTTGCCACCAATGTCAGCATGCATAGCAAGCTGCCGTACGATCCGGTGCGCGATTTCGCGCCGGTCACCGTGACCACGATGAGTCCCTATTTGTTCTCGTTGAATCCAACCGTTCCCGCCGCGACGCTCAAGGAATTTATCGCGCTGGCGAAAACCTCCCCCGGCAGGATCAACTATGCGTCGGCGGGCAGTGGCAGCGGAAATCATCTGTCGCAGGAGATGTTCAAGTTCATGGCCGGGATCGATATGGTGCATGTGCCGTACAAGGGGGCCGCGGAGCAGGTCACCGCGCTGATCGCCGGCGAAGTGCAAATGAGCTGCATACAGGTGCAAGTAGCGTTGCCGCAGGTGCGAGGCGGCCGCCTGCGGGCGCTGGCGATCACCAGTGCGCAGCGCCTGACGGTTGCGCCGGAAGTGCCGACCATCGCGGAAGCCGGCGTGCCGGGTTACGAGGCCACGTCGTGGCAGGGTGTAGTGGTGCCTGCCGGAACGCCGCGTGCCATCGTCAACCTACTACACACTGAAATCGCCAGGGCGCTGCAATCGCCGGAAGTAACGGAGCGGCTGGCCGCCGAAGGCTCCACGCCGGGCGGCATTACGCCGCAGGCGTTTGCGGCGCATATCCAGAGTGAGATCGCAAAGTGGGCGAAGGTCGTAAAGATGTCCGGAGCCAGGGCGGATTGAGAACATTCAAGGGTATGAGCATGCAGCGAGCCGGTTGTGGCGCAGTGCTGTTGTTGTTCTGTGCCGTGCTCGCAGCTCCCGCGCAGGCGCAAACCGCTTCGACAGAGCCTGTCCTGAGCATGTCGAAGGGCTCAGGACAGGCCTATCCGACCAAGCCGATCCGCCTTATCGTTGGTTTCATTGCCGGCGGCGGCACCGACAGGGTATCTCGCGTGTTAAGCCGCAAGCTGTCGGACAGCATGGGCCAGCAGGTGATTGTGGACAACCGTGCCGGCAGTGCCGGTCTGGTCGGCGCAGTCATCGCGGCGAAAGCGCCGCCCGATGGTTACACGCTGTTCGTAGGTTCCATCAGCGCCCTCGCCACCAATGTCAGCATGTACTCCAAACTGCCGTACGATCCGGTGCGCGATTTCACACCGGTCACACTGACCATGATGAGTCCTTATTTGCTGATGGTGAATCCGTCGTTGCCGGCAGCGACGCTCAAGGAATTTATCGCACTGGCGAAAGCATCGCCGGGCAAGCTGAATTGCGCGTCGGCCGGCAGCGGTGGCGGAAACCACCTTGCTCAGGAGATGTTCAGGTTCATGGCCGGGATCGACATCGTGCATGTGCCGTACAAGGGCGGCGGCGATCAGCTCACGGCGATTATCGCGGGGCAAGTGCAGGCGAGCTTCAATCTGGTGCCTACCGCCATGCCGCAGATTAGAGCGGGACGGGTTAGGCCCCTCGCGGTCACCAGCGCACAGCGCATGGCGATACTTGGGGAGGTGCCGACGATCGCGGAAGCCGGCTTGCCGGGCTACGAGGCTACTTCGTGGCAGGGCGTGGTGGCGCCCACCGGAACGCCGCGTGCAATCATTGCCCGGCTGTATGGGGAAATCGTAAAGGCGCTGCGAACACCGGACGTGCTGGAGTGGCTGGCCGCCGAAGGCTCCACGCCAGGCGGTATCACGCCGGAGGCGTTTGCGGCGCATATCAAGAGCGAAATCGAGAAGTGGGCGAAGGTCGTAAAGCTATCCGGTGCCAGAGCGGATTGAAGCGGTGATCCAGAGCCTGCTCCCCGGCTATGCGCCAGGACACCCGTTAAGTATTCCATCTTATGATCATTCCTTCGAAAAGCTTGCAAGGCAATACACCGGCGCAGTGCTTTATGGGGTTTATTGACGATGTGGAAACGGGTTGACGATACACGGTGTGCCGGCGATATTGGCGGAGGCTGGTGCGGGTTGCGGTGACTCCGCATTTGGTGCTTAATGCCTTCTGCCGCGCTCCCGATGAAAACCCCGCTCCGCACCATCATGTTTGCAGCCCGTATCCTTCGATTTTTGTCCGCCTGCGCATGGCGCTTCGTTCTCTGCGCGTCCGCTGCAGGGGCAAGCGCGGGTACGTGTTTCGCGAACACGCAAGCGAACGCCGACTATCCGGTCAAGCCTATCCGCATCATCGTGGCCTCCTCCGTGGGCGCGGCCGATGATTTTTTTGCGCGCTTGCTGGCCGACGAACTGGAAACGTTTTACCAGCGGCGCGTGCTGATCGAGAACCGTCCGGGCGCGGGCGGCTTGATCGGCAACAAGCGCATGTCGCAAGCGCGTGCTGATGGCTACACACTGGGCATGATCGGGGTCACGCGGTTGATCACGGAATTGATGCGCGAGCAGCCGCCGTACAGCGCGCTGGGGGATATTGTCGGCGTAGCGCACGTAGCGTCGATTACCAATGTGCTGGCGGCGACACGCACGCTGCCGGTTACCACGGCGCGCCAGTTCGTCACCTACGCGCGGGTGCGTCCCGGCGAGATGAACTATGCATCGCTTGGCATCGGCTCGGCGTCGCATCTCGCGGCAGAAGTGTTCTCGCGCGCGCTCGGCATCGACGCTGTGCATGTGCCGTTCAGGGTGGCGACGGATTCTTTTGTCGAGATGGCGCTGGGCCGCGTGCATTACGCCATTTACACGCTGCCTGCCGCACTGGGACCGGTACGCGAAGGGCGGCTGCGCGCGCTCGCGGTAATGACGCCGCAGCGCAGCCCCACACTGCCCAACGTGCCGGCAATCGCCGAAGTGGGGCTGCCCGAAGCGCAGTTCGACAGTTGGTGCGGCATCGTCGCGCCCCTTGGCACGCCACGGCGCATCGTCGAGCAACTGCATGGTGACATCGCGCGCGCATTGCGCAAGGCCGCATTGCGCGCGCGCTTCGTGCATCAGGGTGCTGAGTCAACGCCCGACAGCACGCCGGACGGTTTCATGCGCCACATGCAAGAGGAGTACCTGCGCTTTCAGTCGATCATTCGGGTGGGGGGTATCAAGCCGGAATAAGCGAGTCGAGCTGCTGTTGAGCGGCGCGCCGGCAAATCAGGAGCGCGCAAATCCTTATATTGACCCTGTAATTTGCCAACTGAAAAGGAGGTACCACTGTGATTAAACTCAATCATCTGCATCTGAAAACGAAAGATCCGGAGAAGACCGCGAAATTTTACGTGGATACCTTCGGTGCAAAAATCACCAGCCAATCACCGACAGGCGGTTACCGTGTGGACCTGGACGGGCTGTCGCTGAACATCACTGACCTTCACCCCACGCAAAGGCGCGAGCAAAAATACGGCATGGAACATATCGCCATCGACACCGACGAACTTGACAGCGTTGTAGCAAAACTCAAGGCGCAGGGTATCGGCATCCTTGAAGAGACCGTAGTTACCGGTAACCGCCGCGTGTGTTTCTTCGAAGGACCGGATGGCGTGCAGCTTGAGTTTCTGGAAATAAAAAAATAGCATAAACATTTGTTTTTAAACGTTATTTTATGGAGATAAGTATGACAACCCATGATCCTTTACGCGTGGCCTTTATCGGCGCAGGCGGGCGCTGGGGCCCGAGCGCACACGGCCCGGCATTACAAAAATTGCCGGAAATAAATCTGCATGCGGTTTGCACCGCGCATGCGGATACCGCGCAGGCGGCTGCCGATAAATACGGCGTAAAGAAAGCCTACAGCGATCTCAAAACGATGGGCGCCGATCTGCAGGTTGAAGCAGCACTCGTCGCCGTGCGCGTGCCCGCGCACTACAAAATCGCGAATGCCGCGGTCGAAGCAGGCAAACATGTTTACTGCGAGTGGCCTCTGGGCGCGAATACCAAGGAAGCCGAAGAGATGGCGGCGCTGGCGCGCAAGAAAAATGTGCGCACGATGGTGGGCTTGCAGCGTCGCGCTTCGCCCGCGTACCTGTATATGCGCGAACTCATCAAGGATGGCTACGTCGGCAAAGTGCTGTCGGTGAACATGACGCACATGGGCAGCGGTGTGCTGACACGCACCTCGGATCGTACCTGGCAGCGCGATGTGACGTTGGGCGCAAACACGCTGACGATCACGTTCGGGCACTCGATGGATGCGCTGTGCATGGTGGCGGGTGAACTGACTGAAGTGGCAGCCGTGGTCAGCACACAAGTGCCGCAATGGTTCGAGACCGACACCAAAAAATACGTGGACGTGACGTCACCCGACAACATCATGCTCTCGGGCCGGCTTGAAAGCGGCGCGGTGGTCAGCGCCAACCTCGGCGTGCATCCTTATCACGGCAGCGGCTATCGCTTCGAGATTTACGGCACGGAAGGCACCCTGATGATGATTGGCGGCGGCGAGGCGGGGCAGGAAGTCAGACGCAAAATCATGGGCGGCAAAAAAGACGACAAGGCGCTGCAGGAATTACCCGTGCCGGATCGCCTGAAAACCGTGCCGGAAGAAGTGCGCGGCCTGGGTCCGTCATACGACGTAGGTCAGATGTGGGTGAACTTCGCGAATTCCATTCGTTCGGGCGCTGCCATCGAGCCCGACTTCGATCACGCGGTGCGCCGCCACCGTATGCTGGATGCCATTGTGCGTGCGTCGCAGACGGGGCAACGGCAGAAAGTGGTGCTGTAGATTTGCCACACTCAGGAGGAGGAGCAAGCCATGGATACTGCTGAACAGACAAAACAGAATGCCACGCATCACGGGATGCATCTGCTGAAATCCTTTGTCAGCACTACGCCTTTCTCGCCGGGCCGGCGTCCCTTCTTCAAGTACCGTGACCTGGGGCTCGAAGGCGCCACCGGCGGGCGCATGCGCGCGTACCAGAACAGTTCCATCGCCGGCATGACGGAGCCGACCGGCTGGCATTACCACATCTGCGAGATGCAGTTCGTGTATGTGCTGAAGGGAAAGCTGACCATCGAATTCGAGGACGGCACGGTGGCGACCTTCGCTGCCGGCGACGCCTTCTTCGTACCCGGCGGCGTGCGCCACAACGAGATCTACGTGTCCGAGGACAAGGAGGCGCTGGAAGTATCGGTGCCGGGCAAGATCGAGACGGTGAACGTCGAGCGGCCGGCGGGGTTGCCTGAGAAATTGCGGGAAGTGAGCAGCGAACATCCGTAGGGCGCAATCCCCATTGCGCCGAATGTACTAAATCATACGGCGCAATGGGGATTGCGCCCTACAACAGCGGGCGGGCAATCCATGCGATATTTTCCGTAGAGAGATTTCGTCAATCGTACAAGGGGACATCATGCAACTCAACGCAATGTTTCCGACGCGGGATGTCGGCAATGACCCGGACAAAATCCGTGACTGGGCGCAGGCGGCAGAAGATCTCGGCTATGCCTATATCGAGGTGCCCGACCATGTGTTCGGGGCAAGCGCGAGGGATGGCTGGACGCCGAATTACAACGAAAGTGATCCTTTCCACGAAACCTTCGTCACGCTCGGCTTCCTTGCCGCGGTCACGAAGAAGATCCGCTTGTCGAGCGGTATTCTCATCGCACCGCAGCGGCAAACCGGGCTTATCGCCAAGCAGGCGGCCGAAGTTGATCTTCTGAGTGGCGGCCGCCTCAGGCTGGGCATCGGCGTCGGCTGGAACCACGTCGAATACGAGGCACTCGGCGCCGACTGGAAAACGCGCGGCGCACGGCAGGCGGAGCAGGTCGAAGTGTTGCGCCGGCTGTGGTCCGGCGAGTTGGTTGATTATAAAGGTCGCTTTCACCATCTGCGGGGCGTCAACATCGTGCCACCGCCAGTGCAGCAGTCCATTCCGGTTTGGTTCGGCGGCTCATCGGATGCCGTTGTGAAGCGGGCGGCCCGGCTCGGCGATGGCTGGATGCCGATCATCGCGCCGGATGAGCAGGCCGAACAAAAGCTCGCGATGTTGCGCGAGGAAATCAGCAAGCAGGGCCGCGATCCGGCGAAGTTCGGCATCGAGGGCTGGCTGCGCATGCATGACGCAGATCCGCAACGGTGGGCAGCGGCGGCGGATGGCTGGCGTCAACTCGGCGCTGATTTTGTGATGCTCTATCCGATGTATCGCATGCCGAAGTTCGAGGATCAGATTGAAACCCTGCGCCGGTTCAAGGAAGTGGCGAGCGGGTAGTTGTTGACAGACCTTGGCATCAGAAAAAATGAGGAATAAGAAATGAAGATCGTTGATGTAAAGACCTACTCGCTGGTTTATCCGGTACAGGAACCCTTCGCCAACGCGATGCGCTGGACCCGCGAGCGGGCGTTCGGTGTCGTCGAAGTAATCACCGACAGCGGGATTACCGGATGGGGCGAGGGCGCCACCGTGCCTGCGCGCCGCGCGATCGAGGCGCAGGTCATCGGCCGCAATCCTTTTCACAACGAAGTGATCTGGGAGGGCTTGCATAAACAAGGCACTGATACCGCAGCGATCAGCGCCATCGACATCGCCCTGTGGGACATCATGGGTAAAGCCCTCGATCAGCCGATTCACCACTTGCTGGGCGGCGCTTTTCGCGATCGCGTCCAGGCCTACGCCACGGGCCTTTTCCGGCGCGACTGCGCGGACCATACCGCCGCCCTGGTAGCGGAAGCACGCGGTTACGCCGATGCGGGCTTCAAGGCGATGAAAATGAAAGTCGGCTTTGGCCCGGACTACGACATCAAGAACGTTGCAGCAGTGCGCCGTGCCATCGGTGACGATATTCTGTTCGCGGTCGATGCCAATTGCGGTTACGACCGCGGTTCTGCAATAGCAGTGGGTCAAAAGCTCGCGGAAAACAACCTGCTGTGGTTCGAGGAGCCGATCAGCGCCGACGACGTCGAAGGCTACGTTCAGATTCGGCGTGCCCTGAATATGCGGATCTCCGGCGCGGAGCAACTGCGTGGGCGCTGGGCCTTCCGCCGCATGATTCAGGAAGGCGCACTGGACATTATTCAGCCCGACGTGTGTGTTTGCGGTGGGTTCACCGAGTTCAGGAAAATTGCCGCGATGGCCAGTGCTAACCACGTCAGGGTGATCCCCCACATGTTCGGAACGGCGATCCGGCTCGCCGCGACACTGCATTTGCTCGCGGCGTTGCCTGATGCTCCGCGGGCGCTCGAACCTTTCCCGGCGTTGCTGGAGTACGATATGAGCGAGAACGCGTTGCGCACCATGCTGGCACGGGAACCGATCAGCCATACCGACGGGATAGTGGCCGTGCCTCAGGGCCCGGGGCTGGGTATCGAGATCAACCGCGATTTGTTGGAGAAATACAGCTAGTCCGTCCGCTTAAGCGAACTTTTGATGGGCCGCATGGACAGCGCGCGGTGGTGCTCGTTTGAAACGCGGCAGTCTCGCTACAGTATCGCAACGTCCCGTCATCAATGCTCAGCAAAAAAACACTTAGAGATCTGAGCCTGGAATGATTCGAGAAACCTTGATCCGGCTGGGCCGGATGCACCAGTTTGCCGCCCTGCGCCATCGCGGCTTCCGCATGCTGTGGATGGCCAGCGTGCTCTCCTCCACGGCGCGGTGGGCCGATATGGTGGTGATCGGCTGGCTCACGCTGGAGCTGACGGATTCTCCGCTGATGGTGGGCGTCGTGGCCGCGAGCAAGATGGCCGGCTATATCGCAGCGCCGTTCATGGGGGTAGTCGCAGACCGCATGGACAAGCGGCTCCTCCTGATCATCGCCGCACTCGTGAACCTGGCAGTGTCGGCCATGATGCTGATTCTGTTTGTTGCGGGCTGGCTTGAGCTGTGGCACATCATCGCGCTGGCGCTGGCGAGCAGCGTCACCTGGGCGATAGACAATCCCGCCCGCAATGCGCTGGTGCCGGATTTGGTGGAAAAGGAACACCTCACCAACGCGGTCGCGCTCAATGCAGTGGCCATGGAGATCACGGTGGTCATCGGCCCGGCGCTTGGGGGCATATTGATTCCGACATTGGGCATGGGTGGCGCTTATGGGTTGATCGCTGGCATCTATGTGCTCGACCTGGCAGTGCTGTTCATGATGAAGAGCGTGAAACAGTCGACACCCACGATTCACGAATCTCCAGTGAGCAGCCTGATCGGCGGGCTCAAGTATGTGTGGAGCAACCAGACCGTCCTCGTGCTGCTGGTGATTGCCTTTTTGATGAACCTGCTCGCCGCGCCCTACCGCTACTCGTTTCTGCCGTTGTTCGCGCGTTATATCCTCGACACCGGTCCGGCGGGCTACGGCATACTTACCGCCATGGCGGGCGTCGGTGCGCTCGCAGCCGGCATCTGGGTGGTGTCGCTGGGCAACGTCAAGCGCAAAGGCAGGCTGCTGATCTGGAGCTGTTACGTCTGGCCCGCAGCCCTGCTGCTGTTTGCGCTCTCCACATGGTATACGGTTTCGGCAGCGCTGGTGTTCGTGGCCGGGCTTGGGCAGGCGATCTGCTGGACGGTGATCGCCACTCTGATATTGAGCCATACCGCACAGCCCATGCGCGGCCGCGTGATGGGACTGCGCACCGGCGTGGTGATTGCCTTGCCGATAGGCAATTTCCTCGCAGGGGCGGTGGCGGAGCGCTTCGGCGCCCCGATAGCGCAGAGTGCTTACGCTGCGGGTGCCATGGTCATCATGCTGGCTATCGTACTGCTGGTTCCAAATCTGCGGAAATTGGAGTGAGCGCGAAACTGCAAGTTACGACTTCCACCGTTCAATCGGCTCGCGCGCCTGAAGCTTTCACCACTTTGCTCCACTTGGCGACTTCGGCGCGCGTATAGGCGGCAGCGTCCTGCGGCGTCCCCGACAACAGTTCTGCGCCTTGTGCGATGAACTTGTCGCGTACTTCTGGCGATTGCATGGCGCGGCTCACTGCATCGTTGATGCGCATCACGGCGTCTTTGGGTGTGCCGCTGGGTGCAAACAGCCCGTACCAGGTTCCAGACTCGAAACCCGGATAGGTCTCCGCGACGGTGGGCACGTTGGGCGCGATGGCGCTGCGCTTGGCGCTGGTGATGGCCAGCGCGCGCAGGCGGCCGTTCTGCACTTGCGGCAGCACGGAAAGAATATTCGCGAACATGAACGACACGTTTCCCGCGATGAGATCGGTGAGCGCGGGCGGCGTGCCGCGGTACGGCACGTGCAGAATTTGTATGCCCGTTTGCATCTTGAGCATTTCTGCGGTCAGGTGCGGCGTGCTGCCGCTGCCCGTGGTGGCGTAAGACAGTTCGCCTTTGCGAACTTTTGCCATCGCCACAAAATCCTTCGTGGTTTTCGCCGGTAGCGACGGATGAACCACCAGCAGTTGAGAAACGCTGGCGACCAGCGCAATGGCTTCGAGGTCCCTCAGCAAATCGTAGCCCAGCTTCGAATAAAGCGTCTGGCTGATCGCAGCAGGGGCGCCGTTGCCCAGCAGTGTGTAACCGTCGGCCGGCGCGCGCGCGGTCAATTCCGCAGCGATGTTGCCGCCGGCGCCGGCACGGTTATCGATGACGATGGACTGGCCCAGTGCATCGCTCATTTTCGGCGCGATCAGCCGCATGGCGATGTCCACGCCCGCGCCCGGCGTAAAGCCAACAAGGATGCGTACCGGCTTCGCGGGATAAGCCTGCGCATGCAGCGCCATGGGAAACGCTGATGCTATCAGCAACGCGAGCGCTGAAATGCGAGGGTGCACAGCCATGAACCATTGCCTCCACAGAGCCGGACTATCGGCGTCTGCTAATATTAGCTGATCGGACCGGCCTCTGCCGATGCGGACGCACAACCGGAAAGGACAAAGTTTATGCTCACGATAGAACCTGGCAATGCAATATTGGGCGCCACGGTCACTGGCGTGGATCTTGCCCATCCGCTCTCCGAAACGGATTTTTCGCGTGTGGTGCGCGCACTCGGGCAATACGGCGTACTGTGTTTTCCCAAGCAGCCGATAGACGCCGCGGCATTGCGATCGTTCTCGGCGCGCTTCGGCGATTTGCAGGTGCTGTCAAGAAACGCCGAGCCGGGCATGCCCGAAGTTTCCATCCTTTCCAACGTCGTCGAGAATGGCCGCTATATCGGCACCCCGGACGCGGGGCAGGACTGGCATACCGACATGACGTACAACCGGATTGTGGGTTTCGTCAATGTGCTGGTAGCGCATAAAGTTCCCACCCGCAACGGTAAGCCGCTGGGCGCGACGGAATTTACCAACACGCAGGCAGCCTACGAAGATCTTCCAGCTGACATCAAGACAACGCTTGCGAACGCGACTGCCTTACATGACTGGAACAATTTCCACGAGATCATGCGGCACAAGGGTAGCAAGCGTCCGCCGTTGAGCGAGGCCGAGCGCCGTCAGCGGCCCCCTGTGTCGCATCCGGTCTTTCTCACCCATCCCATCAGCGGACGCAAGGTGATTTATGTGAATCCCGGCTTCGCAGTGCGTATCAACGAACTGGAGCCGGATGAAAGCCGCAAGATGCTCGACTACCTATTCGCGCATGTTTTGCAACCGAAGTATCGCTACGCGCATCACTGGACCGTTGGCGATGCGCTTATTTGGGATCATCTCGGCACGTGGCATTGCGCGATTGCCGACTACACGCCCGAGGAATACCGGCTGATGAAACGCTGCCAGGTGCTCGCCGACAAAGTATTCGATCCAGATTTTCTGAAAGCGATGCCGGGCGCCCCTATGCGCGTTTCGCAAACGGCGTAACGGAAGAAGCCGGTTACTTTGGAGCGAACGGCCCTACCTCGGGTTTGCCCTGCGTGTTGGCGAGATCGCCGAGTTCGGCCCGCGCGCCGCGCGTGATCTGCGCCATTTCGTGCCCTGCCTGAAAGCAGGTGAAGTCGGGGCGGTCTTTCCACGCAAAGGGGCCGCACAGTTTTTTGCCAGCCTTGATTGCGGCGTCGTGCACGATATTGATAGCGCGTTCGTAATCCGGATCGCCCTGCCGGTAACCCGAGAAGTTGCTGAGGTCACCGCTTGCTGCAAACACGGCATGTATACCCGGTACCTTGGCTATTTCATCCGCGTTCTTGAGACCTTCGAGCGTCTCTATCATCACGATCAGCACCAAATTGTCGTTGATAGTGTTGCGGTAACCGCCGGGAACGTTGCCCCACATGTCCGGTTCAAATGCCGGGCCACCGCCCTGACTGCGGCCGCCCAGCGGCGGAAAGTAAGCCCACTTCACCACTTCCCTCGCTTCCTCAGCGGTATCGACCGTCGGTACTACCAGCACCAGCGCGCCGCCGTCGAGCGCACGCGCAATTTCGCGCTCGTCGGTATAGGCGATGCGCACGCCGGGAACAGCCTTGGCGCGGGGGCAGGTTCTCCACGCGTTTACGACATCGCGCCACGACGAAGGCTCGTGCTGCATTTCGGTCCAGATGAAGTCATAGCCGGCGTTTGCCATCGTGCAGTAGGTGCTTGGATCGCGCACGCCGCGTACTGTGCCGCCGACCACTTTGCCGCCTTGCATAAGTTTGATCTTGGCGGGGTTCCAGATTTTTGAGCCGGCAGGCGCGTCGAAGCGATTGCCATATTTCCAGGTGGACATGTCGAAGGGTCCCTGATTCAGTGCGCCGGAGGGTGCGACCTGCCGCGCGTTGCTGTCCTGACCGGCGGGCGCCGCGAGCGGAAACTTCTGTTGTGCAACTGCGAATGGCACCGTGAACCCCAGCGTTGCCCAAGTCCCCAGTACTCCGAGCAGATAGCGCATGTCGGTTCTCCCTTGTTGTTCGTGTCAGAATTATCTGGAATGTTTCTGAGTGACTGGGATTCTACTCTCCCGGATCGGGAAGTCGCGCCGCTCAATGACCCACGCGCGCGCGTTGTGGCCTACTTCGCGAGGCCGAGCTCAACCAGCACGCCGCGAGTGTTGTTGAACTGGTTATCGAGATACTTTGCGAGCTCCGCGCCACGCAATGGTGGTGCCGTCACATCGTTCTTGGTCATCCATGCTTTCCACTCTTCGCTTTGGAAGCTGCGTGCGAGGGCTTCTTCCCAGAACGCGATTTGTGCGGGGGTGATGCCGCTCGCACCGAAAACGCAGCGCCAGGTAGCCAAATTTGGAGCGTTGAGTCCCAACTCGCTCAGTGTCGGCACGGCGGCGAGCGCGCCGGGTCTGCGCTGCGGTGCGGCCAGCGCAAGCATGCGCAGTTGGCCCGCGACTACCGGCGGCGTGGAACCCGCGGCGGAGGATATGGCTGCTTGTATGTGCCCGCCCATCATGGCGGTGGTGGCTTCGGCGCTGGTCTTGTATACCACGATCTTCAGGCGCTTGACGTCTACGCCTGCGGCTTTTGCCGCCATCGCTGCCACGGCGTGCGAGGTGCCGCCGCGCGCCACCACGCTGAACGAGACCGACTCGGGGTCGGCTTTGAGCCGCTCGATAAGGTCGCCGAAAGTTTTGAACGGCGAATTCGCGGGCACCATGAAGGCGCTGTAATCGACGAAGGCCAGCGCGAGTGGCGGAAAATCGCGGTAGCCGTGTTGTGTCAATCCCTGAATGTGGTTGGTGAAGAACGTAGACGTCGCAAACAGCAGATAGTGCGGATCGGCGCGATGCTGAGCATGATAGGCCACCGATACCGTCTGGTTGCCGCCGGCCTTGTTGAGTACGAGAATAGGCGCTGTCACCTGTTTCTGGTCTTGCAGCGCTTTTTGCATGAGACGCGCCACGGTATCGTTGCCGCCACCCGGCGCGGTGGGCAGGATGATCTCGACCTGTTTTTCCGGACGCCAGGCGGATTGCCCCCACGCGTGATTCCACGCAGGTAAGGCCGCGATGAGAGCGGCCAACGCTATCGTTGAGAAACGCACGCGCGCACCTTCGGCGGCAAAGCCCTGTGCGCAGACAAGGCCGATGCCCTTGGATCCGCCGGTGAACAATACTTTCTTGCCGCGAAGTTCCAGATCCATGGTTTTTCCCTTTGTCTGCTGGCCAGCGATGCATTGTATTATCGCTTAGTGAAGGAGAAATCAGAATGGCGGCACAAAGTGGATTTAAACACGCCGTAGTCACCGGCATGCTCATGGCTGCTACACAACTTGCGGCAGCGCAACAGCCCGCCGCTTCGACCGGCTCGGGACAGGGTTATCCCGCAAAGACCATGCGCCTGATAGCGTCTCAGGCCCCCGGCGGCGGCATCGATGCGGTTGCACGCATCGTGTCATCGAGGTTGAGCGATGCCGTCGGCCAAACCGTGATTGTCGACAATCGCGCCGGTGCGAACGGCAGTCTCGCTGGAGAACTTACCGCCAAATCGCCTGCGGACGGCTACACCCTGATGCTCGGCGCGATGGGTAATCTGGGTGTTAACACTTTTTTTATCAAAAACATGACCTATGATCCGTTGCAGGAACTCGCGCCGGTCACGCTCGCGGTATCCGGCGGCAACGTGATGGTGGTGCATCCGTCGGTGCCCGCAAAGTCGGTGCAGGAGTTGCTCGCATTGGCGCGG
>JAKFYK010000092.1 GCA_021730905.1 Betaproteobacteria bacterium
GCGCCGTTAGGCCCGAGAAATCCGAGCACCTCGCCGCGTTCGACGCTGAACGACACGTCGTTAACCGCGATCTTGGCGCCGAAGTTCTTGCACAGGTTTTCAACCTTGATCACTTCGATTTCTCCTCAGAACACTATTCTTCTTGCCTGCGGTGAAGACCTTCACCACGGTTTTTGGTTCACCCGGTTATATCGGGGCAGCACACACCATTTCAAGGCCGGTGTTGCCAGCGGCCACTCCAACTCCGTGCCATCATTTTAACGTAACTATTTGTTTTTATTATATTTATTTACAGGTCGCCCAGCGGGCTGGTGCCGGTAGTCTGGATTGAACAGACGACCTATCGCTTACAAGGCGATTGCTCTACCACTGAGCTATACCGGCGCAGGCGCGCATTATACCTGCGTGCCCGCCGAAGCAGGCGGCGCAGGCGCCTCTATAATCCGCGTTCAAATTCGCATTGGAGGAGAACCATGAGTCAGGCAACGCCCATCGGCGTCATCGGCATCGGATTGATGGGCATGGCCTGCGCCAGGCGCATGCGCGCGGCGGGCCTTGAACTTCTGGGCTACGATGTCGATGCCAAAAAGCTCGATGCATTCGTCAATCTCGGCGGCAAGGCGGCTTCGTCAGTAGCGGAGATCGCCAGCAAGTGCCGCAAGGTCGTGCTGGCGGTATTCAACACCGATCAGGTTGAAGAAACAGTGGATGCGCTGGTAGCTGCGCTACCCGCCGGCAAGCCGCCGCTCATCGCGCTGTGCGTCAGCACTTGCGACCCGGACAGAATCTCACAACTGGTCGCGCGCATCCCAGAGGACAAAGTGCGCTACGTAGAATCCCCAGTATCCGGCACCAGCGGCCAGACCGAACAAGGCGACGCGCTGGGCATGATCGGCGGCGATCCGGCAGCGGCCGAAGAAGCCAAAGACGTGCTCGACGCCATCTGCCCACGCCGTCATCACTTGGGCGCAGCAGGCAACGGCGGCCGCGCCAAACTCGCCATCAACCTGATTCTGGGCGTGAACCGCGCGGCACTGGCAGAGGGTTTGGTGTTCGCGCACAAGCTCGGCCTGGACCCCAGCGCGTTTTTGAAAGTCGCCAGAGAATCCGCTGCACAATCGCAAGTAATGGACATCAAAGGCCCGAAAATGGTCAGCGGCGATTACACCCCGCAGGGCTTCATCACCCAGACGCGCAAGGATTTTCTGTTAATGCTGGAACAGGCGAAAGAACGCGGGCAGGGATTGCCGCTGGCGGAAACTTACGTCAGCATCGTTGATGGTTGCGTTGCGGCGGGCGAAGGCAATCTCGACAATTCGGCGGTGATTGAAGAGATACGGCGCAGGAAACCAGCATAGTTCGTAGGGCGCAATCCTATTGCGCCGAACGCAAATTACATACGGCGCAATTGGATTGCGCCCTACACCCCCAACTCACTAGCCACCAGGCTGCCCCCGGCGACTTTCATGTACTACTTAATCGCCTGCGGATTAATAGGCGACCCCACCGCGCGTGTAATTGGCAGCGGCGGCCCGCAGAAAAAGAACTCGTACACCTTGTCCGCCGCGCAATCGTCGGCCAGATCCTTCAGATAAAAAATTTCCCCCATCGTCAGTCCCATCATCGGAATCACGATCCAGTGCCACGGCTGTGATGCATCGTCGGTTTCGTTGGGCCTGACTTCACAGCCCCAGGTGTCGGTGCAGATCGCGGCAATTTCTTTTTTATGAATCCACTCGCAGGTCTCGAACGCGAGGCCCGGCGCATCCCCGCCCGCATAGCCGCCCCAGTCGCCGGCTTTGAGTCGCTGCTCCATCTGGCCGGTGCGCACGATCACAAAATCGCCGCGCTTGATGGCAACCCCTTGCGCCTTGGCGCAGGCATCGAGATCGTCGTTGGTGATCGCCTCGCCATCGGCAAGGCATTCCTTGCCCAGATGCCGCGCCACATCGAGCAGCACGCCGCGGCCAGCCATTTTGTTGCGGGTTTTGTGGATGCCGTTTTTCTGCGCGCCATTGGTATCGACCAGCCGCGCGTCGTAGCCGTTCCACATCTTATCGTCGTAAAAAATATGGCCGAGCGCGTCCCACTGCGTGCCGCATTGCAGCGGCAGCGACACCATGTCATCAGCGTATCGCAGCCCGCCTTTGTCCTGATTGCCGGCCACCGCATCGGTGCCGGTAGCAAGCATGGTGTGGATGGGATTGAAGCGGTTGCCCCACAGGCCTTTCTGCGGGCCGGTGCGGTCGAAGTTAAGCCCCAGCGAAATCACCTTGCCTTTGCGCACCAGGCGGGCGGCGTCGATTACGTCCTGCGGCGTGACATGGTTGAGCGTGCCGATTTCGTCGTCCGGACCCCAGCGGCCCCAGCTCTTTAACTTCTCGGCGGTAGCGCGCAAATGCGCCATGTTGAATTTTTTGGCGTCGTAGCGGCGTGTCATGCGAAATCTCCTCGAAGAAACAAACAGCAGGCAA
Source organism: Betaproteobacteria bacterium (assembly GCA_021730905.1). GTDB lineage: Bacteria > Pseudomonadota > Gammaproteobacteria > Burkholderiales > SG8-41 > UBA5216. The sequence continues at coordinate 2,475 of JAKFYK010000092.1, forward strand.
AAAAATGGCGTCGCCCGTGGGCGACGCCATTTTACAATCAACCTAAGCGGTTACGCCGCCGGCTTTTGCATGTAGCCGTAGCGCAGGTTGGTGCGGCCATCGCCATACTTGTCGTAGTTGGCTTTCGCCACCGCGACGACGTCGTTGTCCAGCGCTGCGCGCTGCGCGGCGGTGAAGCGATAGAGCCGCGCAGAGTTCTCGCCGAAGATCGCCTTCTTGACAGGGCCGTCGGCGGCGCCCATCGGCGCAAAACCGTACTTTTTCTGCATCTCTTCGGGAATTTCCAGACGGCGCAGGGCTTCAATCTGCCACTGCGGCGCGCCGGTCCATACCGCGTCGCTGCCCCATACCACGTGGTCGGCACCGAGTCCTTTGACGAGCTGGCCCATCATCGCCGCGCACAGCCGCGGTTCGGCAATCGTGCTTTGCGCAAAAATCTGGCCCAAATCGCCATAAACGTTTTTCACGCCGTACTTCGCGGGAATTTCGGCAAGATCAGTGACCCAATCGATGCGGCCGGTTTTCTCGAATTGCTCCCAGCCCGCGGGCCACGAACCGCCGACATAGCGGAACGCCGAGTGATAGATGACGAAATTCAGTTGCGGCCAGTCCTTGGCTGCCTTGGCCACGTCGCGCACATCGGCGTAGTCCACCAGTTCGGGGAATTGCTTGGTGGTCGCGGGCGGATACAGCCCTTTGTGGATACACACGTTGGCGAGACCTGGCGACGTCTTGCTCCACTTCACGAGTTTCTCGTAGAACGGATACAGCAGTTTCTCGTCGTCGAGGCGCCACGGATGCTTGGACAGTTGTTTGTTGGTGTTGTCGCCGACCGTATAACCCTTGTACGCATCGGGCTTGAGTTTTTCGTAATCACTGTCCACCTTCTCCATCCAGCCCGGCGTGCCCGGCATGAAGATGGCGTGCGAGAACATGCGCTTGGCGCCGGCTTTCTTATTGACGTCGGCGCGTGTCTGCGCTTTCATTTCATTGGTGAGGAACCAGTCGCGCGGGTCTTCCGAGCCGGAGCCGGAAATCAACGCCACCTTGGTGTCGCTGTCGAGATAGATTTCCTTGAAATAGTTGGCGAACTTCAAATCTTCGATGGTTTGCGGCTTGCCTGCGAGCGCCGGGTTCCAGCCCGCCTTGCCGACTGCCTCGCGCTGGCGTATGAAGCCCTGAATGCGTGTGTCATCGCGCAAATAGTGCGTGTGCATGTCCATGATGAACTGGCCCTTTAGCGCGTTCGCGCGCTCATTCGCCATCTCCGGCGTTGCCGCCTCGGCTTTGCTCACGTCGTAGAACGGCCCGAAGGTCTCGTTCATCGCCACGAACGCGGCCGCCATGCCGGCGGCGCCCTGGAAAAACGTGCGGCGCGACACGCCTTGTTTCTTCGCCAGCTCGCTGCCGATCTGCTTCACGCGCGCCTCGAACTCGCGCTGCTTTTCGGATTGCGGACCGGGCACGAACTCGTCGCTCGACACCGGCTGCGTCGGAATCGGCGAGCGGAATTTGGCGGTCTCCGCCGGAATCAGTTTTGCGATTTCTTCAGGTGACATCATGTGTAGGTCTCCTTTTCTGGTGAAATTCGGGACGGTACTCATCGTATCTGCGGCACCGCGGGCGACGCGGTTGTTGTTATTGATGCGATGGTGTGCGCCTATTCTAGGACAAGCACACCGCAAGGCACAGGGGATATGCAAGCATATGTTTTTATTATGTTTTTTTGATCCTAAATACAGATCAATCCACCTTGGCGCCGGACTCGCGCACCACCTTCGTCCACTTGGGGATTTCGCTGCGCAGGAACGCCGCGAACTCTTCCGGTTTGCCGCCGCGCGCCTCCACGCCTTGCGTTGCGAGGCGCTCTTTCGTGTCGGGCGTGGCGAGCACTGCATTGATCTCGGCATTGATTTTCGCGATCACCGGCGCCGGCGTCGCGGCAGGCACCACAACGCCGTGCCAGGTAAGCGCCTCAAAACCGGTGAGACCCGATTCGGCGACAGTCGGCAATTCGGGCACGGAGGCCGAACGTTGCACCGAGGTCACGGCGAGCGCGCGCAACCGCCCCGAACGCGCGTGCGGAATCACCGACGCCGCGGTCGCGAACATGAAATGCACTTGCCCGCTGACAAGATCAATCACCGCCGGTCCACCGCCTTTGTACGGAATATGCTGATAACTCACCTTGGCCATTCCCTTGAACAATTCACTCGCGAGATGGCCCGCCGTGCCGTTACCGGACGACGCGTAGTTCAACTGGCCCGGCTGCGCGCGGGCGAGCGCAACCAGGTCTTTCACGTTCTTCACCGGCAGTGAAGGATGCGTAACCAGCACGCTGGGCTGCGTCGCGATCAATACCACCGTGGCAAAGTCGCGCAGTGCGTCGAACGGCAGCTTTGCATACAGCGCCTGATTGGTGGCGAGGATGCCGTTGTTTCCGAGAAACCAGGTATGGCCGTCGGGCGCCGATCGCGCGGAAATTTCCGCCGCGATATTGCCGCCCGCGCCTGGCCGGTTGTCGATAACGATTTGCTGCCCCAGACGCGTGGTCAGCGGCGCCACCAGCAAACGTGCCACCGCGTCACTGGCGCCGCCGGGCGGATAGCCCAGAATGAAGCGCACGGGTTTTGTCGGGTAAGGCGCATCGGCGGCATGGCCTGCGGCCACGGTCAACAACAACAGGGCAGTGCAGACCGCGCGGAAAACTTGGGTGTCCGGCATGGCAACCTCCTCGCTTGAACTCACGGCATCTGTGTGCCGCTGAAGAAACAGTAGGATGATTATTTGACGCTTATTTGACAATCTGCAATTTTGGCCGCGTCGGAGACGTGGGTGGCGGCCCTTCCGGCTCACCGGCGGCAGGCGCCGACTGAGACGCCGCACCGCTGGCGCCCACCTCCGTTTCAGCGGTAAAGAAAAGCCCCTGGCCGTTTTCGCGCGCAAAAATACCGGCCACCGCCGACATCGGTATCGAACACTCGCGCGACACGCCACCGAAGCGCGCGGAGAATTGCACCAGATCGTTGGTGATCGTAAGTTTGTGGGTGGCGTCGTAGCTCAGATTGAGCACGATCTCGCCGTTCTGCACAAACTCCACCGGCACGCGGGTATTGCCGTCCACCTTGACCGACAGGTACGGCGTGAAGCCGCTATCCGCGCACCACTCATGTATCGCGCGGATCAGGTAGGGTTTGGTGGACCGTTCAGCCATTGTGGCACTGTGCGCGTTGGGAGTTCAGCGTTGGAAGCAGGCCAATGGAGGGGTTACTCCAGGCTCCGAACGCTCAGCTCTGAACGGCCTTATCATTTGCGCATCACTTTTTCCGACGCAGTGAGCGCGTCGATATAAGCGGGACGGCTGAACAGGCGCTCGGCGTATTTCATCAAGGGTGCCGCCTGTTTGGGCAACTGGATGTCGTAGTGGTCGAGCCGCCATAGCAGCGGCGCGATCGCTACATCGAGCATGGTGAATTCCTCGCCCAGCATGAATTTCTGCTTGGCGAACACCGGTGAAATCTGCGTCAGCGAATCGCGTATCACCTGGCGGCCCTTTTCCGACTGTTTCTGCGTGCCTTTTTCGATGGCATGGATATGCGAAAACATTTCATTCTCGAAGCGATAGAGGAACAGCCGCGCCCGCGCGCGCATCACCGGATCGGCCGGCATCAGTTGCGGATGCGGGAAGCGGTCGTCGATGTATTCGTTGATGATGTTCGATTCATACAAAATGAGATCACGCTCGACCAGCACCGGCACCTGGTTGTACGGATTCATCACCGCGAGGTCTTCAGGCTTGTTGAAAAGATCGACGTCGACGATCTGGAAATCCATACCCTTCTCGTAAAGAACGATGCGGCAACGCTGGCTGAAAGGGCACGTGGTGCCCGAATATAAAGTCATCATGGGAAATACCCGTATAAGAAATCGGCGAGGCTGGTTTTAGCATTCGCCGTTCACCGCTAATCCAATCAATGGCTCACTGAAATCAGTGAACGTCCTTCCAGAACTCTTTCTTCAACGCATAGAAAAGCGGAATCAGCAAAAACAAAAACCCCAGCACAATAATGCCGATGGTCTTGCGGCTTTTTGCCGCCGGCTCGCCCATGTACGCCATGTAATTCACCAGGTCGGCGATGGCGCGGTCGTAGTCGAGCGCGGACAGTTTGCCGGGCTTGACGAGCTCGGGTTTTTCCACGCTTGCCATATAACCTTCGGCGCGAACCTTGCCTGCTTTCATCTCCTGCTCGCCCTGCAACTCCCACAGCACGTGCGGCATGCCGACATTGGGGAAGGTGGCATTGTTCCAGCCGGTCGGACGCGACGGATCGCGGTAAAACGTGCGCAGATAGGTATAGAGCCAGTCTGCGCCCGAACCGTCACCCGAAGCACGCGAACGTGCGATCACTGTGAGATCGGGCGGTGCCGCACCGAACCATACCTTGGCGTCATTGGCATCCATGGCCGTTTTCATCAGATCGCCGACTTTGCCGCCGCTGAACACCAAATTCTCAAGAATCTCCTTGTCGTTCAGGCCAATGTCCTGTAAACGGTTGTAGCGCATGTAATTGGCGCTGTGGCAGTTCAGGCAATAGTTCACGAACAGTGCCGCGCCACGCTGCAAAGACGCATTGTCGCCCGGGTTAATCGGCGCGCGATCCAGTTTGACGTGATCGCCCGCGGCAAAGGCGAGCGCGGGTACTAACAGGAACATCGCAATGAGGGCACGAAAACGATTTCTGATGGTCATGGCGGCGCCTCTCACATCGTCACCCGATCGGGCACCGGATGCGTCTGTTCCATTTGCGTGTACCACGGCATCAGCAGGAAGTACGAGAAATAAATCACGGTGCAAATCTGCGAAACAAGCGTCCGCCCGTCAGTCACGGTCAGCGTACCGAGATAGCCCAACACCAGGAACACCACGACAAAAATGGTCAGCGCCCAGCGCGACAGGCTGCCTTTGTAACGGATCGATTTCACCGGGCTTTTGTCCAGCCACGGCATCAGGAAGAAAATCATTGACGCGACGCCCATCAACACCACGCCCCACACCTTGGCTTCGATCGGAAAGATCACGCCGAACAGCGTAAACGACGGGCCTTTCATCAAAAAGATAATGGCCGGGGCTGCCAAAATCGCGAAGATTTTGCTCAGACAATCGCGCGACGTAAACACGATGAGCGTGGCATAGACCGCAACGCCAAGGGCAAGCCACTTCATGAAGTCTTCCGTCACCGCGCGCAGAATCGAGTAATACGGCGTGAAGTACCACACCGGCGCGATGTGCGGCGGCGTCTTCAGCGGATCGGCGGGAATGAAGTTGTTGTATTCGAGGAAGTAACCGCCCATCTCCGGTGCAAAAAACAGGATCAGGCAGAACATCGCGGCGAACACGGTGACGCCGAAGGCGTCCTTGATGGTGTAATAGGGATGCATCGCAATGCCGTCCAGCGGCTTGCCATTGGCATCCTTGGTTTCCTTGATCTCCACGCCATCCGGATTGTTCGATCCCACTTCGTGCAGCGCCATGATGTGCGCCGCTACCAGCCCCAGCAGCGCCAGCGGAATCGCGATCACATGGAACGCAAAGAAGCGGTTCAGCGTCGCATCCGACACCACGAAATCGCCACGGATCCAGGTCGAAAGGTCCGGTCCGATCAGCGGCAGCGCATCGAACAGATTCACGATCACCTGCGCGCCCCAATACGACATCTGCCCCCACGGCAGCAGGTAGCCGAAGAACGCCTCGGCCATCAGCGCGAGGTAAATCACCATGCCGAAAATCCAGATCAGTTCGCGCGGCGCGCGATACGAGCCATACAGCAGCCCGCGGAACATGTGCAGATAAATAACGATGAAAAACGCCGACGCACCGGTGGAATGCAGGTAGCGGATCAGCCAGCCGCCGGGTACGTCGCGCATGATGTACTCGACCGAGGCAAAGGCTTCGGCCGCCGACGGCTTGTAGTGCATGGTGAGGAAAATCCCGGTGACAATTTGCAGCACCAGAATCACCAGCGCCAGCGAGCCGAAGTAATACCAGAAATTGAAATTTTTCGGCGCATAGTACTCGGACATATGCTCTTTCCATTGCGACACCAATGGAAAGCGCTGGTCCACCCAGGTCAGCAAACCGCCGATCGGCGCACTGAACGGACCGGCGCCACTGACGACCACGGGTTCTTTTTTGGTAGCGGCCATGTGCGTGTCAGGCTCCCTTTTCGCTTTGGTCTTCGCCGATCAGGATCTTGCCGTCGGAAAGATACTTATGCTTCGGTACCAGCAGATTGTCCGGCGCGGGTCTGTTCTTGTAAACGCGGCCTGCCAGATCAAACAGCGAACCGTGGCACGGGCAATAAAATCCGCCTTTCCAGTCCGCCGCAAACGCCTCGGCCTGCGCCTGGAATTTCTCCACCGGCGAACAGCCCAGATGCGTGCAAATGCCCACCAGCACCAGATATTCCGGCTTGATCGAACGCAACTCGTTGGTCGCATACTTGGGTTGCATCACCTTTTTTGAGTCCGGATCGGCAACCCTGTCGCCGTTTTTCTTCACCGTATCGAGCATTTCCGGCGTGCGGCGCACAATCCATACCGGCTTGCCTTGCCATTCGACCGTCATGCGTTCACCGGGCGCGAGTTTGCTGATGTCGGCTTCGACGGGCGCACCTGCCGCCTTGGCACGCTCGGACGGCAACATGCTCGCCACAAACGGCACGCCAGCCGCAACGGTCGCCACACCACCAGCCACCGTACTCGCAGCCACCAGCATGCAGCGCCGGCCTTTGTCGGGTTGTTGTTCAGCCATACGGGGAAGTTTCCTGAAAAGAGATTGAGTAAGCACGACACCGTGAAAACACCTTATTTTACACGTACTTGCATGAAAAAGTGAAATAAATCATAAAATAATACTTTAAAAACAAATACTTACACAATTCATCGGACGACCCGCGCCACACTTGACAGTGACTTGCCCCAACCCTGCTTTCGACGGGTCATCGGGAAGGCAGCCATGGACGCGGGGTCATTTTCCGCCGGTTCCTGCTACCGGCACTCAGGCAGGTTTTGCGCGGGCGGTTTGTTGAGCGCTGCGCGCCTGTGCAACTGCACTGCGGCAGCATGCCGCCCATCTCAAACAACATCTGGAAACCAAGAATTTCAGTTATCTGGAGAAACTCGGCGCAGTGCCTGCAGATGCACTTGCCTGGTACCGCGCGGACCTCACCACCTGCGAAAATGCAACGCACGCGCTGCGCGTGCTGCAGTTCCGCCGGAGAGTGGAAAGCGGCAAAGCCACCGAGCGCACCGAAGATCACGAAGTGCTGAAGCACCTGCTGCTCAGCGCTACCGAGGCGCGCTCGCTCAGATCCACAGGTGAAAAGCTGGTTCCGGCGCCGCCCAAGCTCGCCGGCCTGCTCGCAAAAGCCGTCACCGGCAGCATGAAGAAACCTGCCGCTTGATAAGACGCGGATGGCCGGCGGGAGCTGCGAACGTGTGGCGGCCGAAGGGGGATTTGCTTAAAATGTACTGCGATCCCTGATTGCGACGATTGCGACAGATCATCACTCACCTACGGCCCTGCTCATGAACCCGGCGCTCAAAGCAAACAACTATCTGCACGTGCCGGGACTTATTACGCCGCAGCCCGGGAATTTCACCGCCTCGAAGATCAGTCTGATCAGCCTGCGCTGTGAACGCCATCCCTCCTTGTCCACGGACGCATAATGCTTCGTAAATTCTGGTTATTCTTCGCGCAGGCAGTCACCGTGTGCATCGCGGTATTGTTCGTCGTCTCTACCCTGCGGCCTGATCTATTGGCGTGGAACACCCGCCCCGCCGCGCCGGTCGCCAAGGTTGCGGCGCCTGCCGCGACGTCCACGGCATCGCCGGCAGGCAGATTGATATCGTTCAGCGACGCCGCCAAGCGCGCCATGCCCACGGTGGTTAACATTTACACCAGCAAGGAAGTCAAGGCGCAGCGCCCGCCGTTCATGGACGACCCGGTATTCCGTTATTTTTTCGGCGGCGAAACGGATAGTCCGGCGCAAAAGAGCAACAACCTCGGCTCCGGTGTGATCGTCAGCGAGCAGGGTTACATTCTCACCAACGCGCATGTCGTTGAGGCCGCGGATGAAATTGAAGTCGCGCTCGCCGATAACCGCCGCGCCAAAGCAAAAGTCATCGGCACCGATCCGGAAACCGACCTCGCGGTAATCAAGATCGATCTGCCGAAGCTGCCGGCGATTACCTTCGGCCAGTCCGATCAGGCGCAAGTCGGCGACATGGTGCTGGCGATCGGCAATCCGTTCGGCGTCGGACAAACTGTAACCTTTGGCATCATCAGCGCGCTGTCGCGCAGTCATCTGGGCATCAACACTTTCGAGAATTTCATCCAGACCGACGCCGCCATCAATCCCGGCAATTCCGGCGGTGCGCTGGTCGATATCAACGGCAACATGATCGGCATCAACACCGCGATCTATTCGCGCACGCCAGGCGGCGCGTCGCTGGGCATCGGCTTCGCCATTCCCGTATCCACCGCGAAACAGGTGCTCGATCAACTGGTGCAAACCGGCACGGTGACACGGGGCTGGATCGGCGTAGCGGTGCAGGATTTAACCGGCGAACTCGCCGAGTCGCTCAAATTATCGGAAGCGCGCGGCACGCTGATCACCGAAGTATTCAGCGGCACGCCCGCCGATCAGGCCGGCATGAAATCAGGCGATGTGCTGGTGGCGGTGGACGGCAAACCCGTTACCGATTCAGCGGGCATGCTGACATTGATATCGGCCATCACGCCCGGATCGAGCGCTGCGCTAAAGGTGATCCGCACGCAGAAAGAGGTGGAACTGAAAGTCACCGTGGGCAAGCGGCCCAAGGTTACTCGAAAGAAATAGTTTTTAAAAACAATTCATTATAGCCGAACAGCACGATCAACGATTAGCGCTGTTTTGTTCTTTTTCGACGGCAGCAAACTCCTGCGCCACTTGTTCCGGCGTAAGCGGGGCGCTCATCGGGGCGCTATCAGGTTTTTCTTCAGGCGCTTTCACCTTGCCCATCAAACTTGCGGCGATGATGCCCGCTTCGTACAGCAGGCACATCGGAATCAGCAGCGCCAGCATCGACACCACGTCCGGCGGCGTCACCACTGCTGCTGCGATCGACGCGCACACCACGAAGTAACCACGAAAATCGCGCAACTGCTGGATGGTCACCACACCCATGCGCACCAACACGATGATCGCCACCGGCACTTCAAACGCGACGCCAAACGCCAGAAACATGGTGAGCACGAACGACAGATATTGTTCGATGTCCGGCGCGGGTGTGATGCTGGCAGGTGCGAAGCTCGCGATGAAGCGAAATACCTGTCCGAACACGAAGTAATAACAGAAGGCCACACCCGCAAAAAACAACACTGTGCTGCTCACCACCAGAGGTAAAACCAGCTTCTTTTCGTGCGCATAAAGCCCTGGCGCAACGAACGCCCATGCCTGGTAAAGCACATACGGCAGTACCAGCAGGAACGCAGCCATCAGCCCTACCTTCAACGGAATCAGGAACGGCGTAATCACGCCGGTCGCGATCATCTTCGATCCCGCCGGAAGGGTTTGAATCAGCGGCAGCGCAAGAAAATCATAGATCACACTATAGGTTGGCCAGAATCCGATGACGGCAAACGCCACTGCGATCGCAATCAGCGCGCGCATCATGCGGTCGCGCAATTCGACCAGATGCGAGATAAACGTGTCTTCGGTCAATGCCACAGCGCAGCTATGCTTTCGTGGTCGCGGGTGCTGCAGCCGGCGGCGGCACGGATACAAGCGCCGGCGGCGGCGCGTTCGCCAATGGCGCGGCATCCAGTCCCAATTCAAGCTGAGCTGACGACCAGGAAAGCTCGGACGTTGCATTGGTGGCCGGTGCCGTAGGTGGGAGCGAAACCGCGGCGGTTTGCGGCGTGTCCGCAGGCGGCTGCACCGGCAGCGGATCGGCAAAGGCGTCAGCCACCGGATCGGACAGCGCTTTTTGCGTGCTGTCGCCGATTTGCTTGAATTCGGATTCGACAGCGTTGATTTCACCCTTCACCGTTTGTTCGATCGATTGCGCGGTGTTCTGCATCTCCTTTTGCAACTTGCGCAACTCGTCGAGCTCGATCTCACGATTTATATCCGCCTTGACGTCATTGACGTAGCGCTGCATGCGTCCGAGCAAATGCCCCGCCGTGCGCGCCACGCGCGGCAATTTCTCCGGTCCAAGCACGATGAGCGCTATGACCGCGATCACGATCATCTCGGAAAAGCCGATATCAAACATGGGGGTAAAGCATGAAAAGTAAACCGTGCGTTACGCGCCACGGTTCACGACATCACGTTTTCGTGGTTTCTTTCTTGACCTCGGCCTCATAGGTCTGTCCGGTGGCAGGCGGAATTTCGCCCTTGCCGACGGCAGCTTCCGCTGATTTTTCGTTCTCGGATTTCATGCCGTCCTTGAAGCCCTTGACTGCACCGCCCAGATCACCGCCAAGGTTGCGCAGCTTCTTGGTGCCGAAAATCAGCACGATAATCGCCAGAACGATTAGCCAGTGCCAGATGCTGAATGAACCCATGATGTTCTCCTATCTATGCAGTTTGCGCCGCGTTTGCGTTCAATTTCGGTTACGGTTTGCGGGATTTCTATTGGCTTCCCGGAAATCGAGGATGGCTTTTGGCGTTCGACACAACCGAACGCAAGTCTACGCCGAAAGGCCGCGCCTACTTGCCGGTTTACTTTTGGCTTCGACATAACACTCGCTTTGCGAATGTGAGTCTACGCCGAAAGGCTTCCCGGAAATCGTCATTTCCGGGAAGCCTTTTCATCGATTCCGGAAATGCCCTCGCGCCGGTGCAACTCGGCGAGCACATCATCCGGCGTCAGGCCGTGCCACGCCAGCAGCACCATGCTGTGAAACCAGAGGTCGGCGACCTCGCGTACCAGGTGCAGTTTATCACCCTCCTTGGACGCCAGCAGGGTTTCCGCGGATTCCTCGGCAACTTTACGCAGAATGGCGTCTTCGCCCTTGGCCAACAGCCCGGCCACATACGAACCCGACGGATCGGCCCCTTTGCGCGCCGCCAGCGTCTCGCCCAGCCTTTGCAATACGCTCGCGTCAATCATTTGCGGTCTCGTTTACCATATATTTCCTTCGGGTCTTTGAGCACCGGATCCACCGCCACCCATTTGCCGCCACCGCCCCGGGCGTCGCCCTCAAAGCGGTTGAAAAAACAACTCTCACGTCCGGTATGACAGGCGATACCGCCGACTTGTTCAACCTCGATCAATATCACGTCCTCATCGCAATCCAGGCGGATCGATTTGACTTTCTGCACGTGTCCGGATTCTTCACCTTTGTGCCACAGCTTCTTGCGCGAACGCGACCAGTAATGCACTTCGCCTGTCGCGGCGGTTTGCCTGAGCGCTTCACGATTCATCCATGCAACCGTGAGCACGCGCCCGCTCGCCGCATCCTGTGTCACCGCGGGCACCAGGCCGTCTTGCGCCCAATTCACTTTGTTGAGCCAGCTATCACTCATCGGTTCATCGCCTTCTATCGCCTGCGCATCACAACCGAACCTCGATGCCTTTACCTGCCATATGCTCCTTCGCCTGCCTCACAGTGTATTCGCCGTAGTGAAAAATACTCGCCGCCAATACCGCGTCCGCGCGCCCCTGCAACACGCCCTCGGCAAGGTGTTCCAGATTGCCCACGCCGCCGCTGGCGATCACCGGAATCTCCAGCATATCGGAAAAAGCCCGTGTCAGTTCAATATCAAATCCTGCACGGGTGCCGTCGCGATCCATGCTCGTCAGCAGGATTTCGCCTGCGCCCAGTCCCTGCATTCTGCTGCCCCACTCCAGCGCATCGAGTCCGGTCGCTTTGCGGCCGCCGTGCGTGTAGACCTCCCAACCTAGTTCATCAGTGCCCGGCACGCGTTTCGCATCGATAGCCACCACAATACACTGCGCGCCATAGCGCCCCGATGCATCGGCCACCAGTTGCGGATTCTGCACCGCGGCGGTATTGATGCTCACCTTGTCCGCGCCCGCATTCAGCAGGCGTCGCACATCGTTCACCGAACGTACGCCGCCGCCTACGGTAAACGGAATAAATACTTGCGCCGCGACGTTTTCAATAATATGCAGAATCAGATCACGATCGTCGCTGCTTGCGGTGATATCGAGAAACGTCAGCTCATCCGCACCCTGATCATCATAGCGGCGCGCGATTTCAACCGGATCACCCGCATCCCTGAGGCCGACGAAATTCACGCCTTTGACCACGCGCCCGGCAGTGACGTCGAGGCAGGGGATGATGCGCTTGGCTAAACCCATATTGATCCGTGAACCGTGAAACGCAATAAACTTACGCCAACGGAACTGCGGCTACGTTTCACATTTCACTTTTTGGAGAGCTCATCCGCCAGCTTCTGCGCCGCCGCGAAATCCAGCGTGCCCTGATACACCGCGCGGCCGGTAATGGCGCCCTGTATGCCTTCGCCCTGCACCGCGCACAACGCCTTGACGTCGTCGAGATTGGCAATGCCGCCGCTGGCGATCACCGGCACCGTCAGCGCTTTCGCAAGTTTTACCGTGGCCTCGATATTCACGCCGTTCAACATGCCATCGCGGCCGATGTCGGTGTAGATGACCGCTTCGGCACCGTAGTCTTCGAATTTTTTCGCGAGATCAACCACATCGTGGCCGGTCATTTTAGACCAGCCATCCACTGCGACTTTGCCGTCTTTCGCATCCAGTCCCACCATCACATGCCCGGCAAACGCGGTGCAGGCATCGTGCAAAAATCCCGGCGTCTTGACCGCCGCCGTGCCGATGATGACATAGCTGATACCGGCATCGAGATAATGTTCAATAGTATCGAGATCACGGATGCCGCCGCCCAATTGTATCGGCAGTTTGTCGCCCACCGCGGCGACAATGGCTTTGATCGCCGCGCCGTTTTTCGGCTTGCCTACCGAAGCGCCATTCAGGTCAACCACGTGTAACCGGCGCGCCCCCAGATCAAGCCAGCGTTTTGCGGTGGCGCCGGGATCGTCAGAAAATATCGTGGCGCTAGACATGTCGCCTTGCTTCAAACGCACGCATTGCCCATCTTTGAGATCAATGGCCGGAATAATCAGCATGGATGTGAACGATTGTGAGAACGCTTCAGTGAGCGGAGGCGAAACGGAATGGCGCGAGTGGCGCGCGGGCGACAGTATGGCGGGGCGATTACCGATTCAGCAGCGTCAGTTGTCCGTTAAACGAATCATACTATAGCCGCAAATTATCTGTTGCGGTCAAGCGGCGTTGCGTAAATTGCGTTCCACCGGCACCCATGTTGCGAAATTCGCCAATAGCCGCAGTCCGGCGGCAGCACTTTTTTCCGGATGGAATTGCACCGCAAACAGATTCTCGCGTGCCGCCGCGCAGGCAAATTCAGCCGGATAGCGGCTGATACCGGCCGTGAGACCAGGAATGCCCGGTTCCGGGTAATAGCTGTGCACAAAATAGAAGCGCGAGTTCTGCGCGATGCCACTCCACAACGGGTGTTCCACGCGCTGCTCGACTTCGTTCCAGCCCATGTGCGGCACTTTGAGCTTTTGCCCGTTGCCGCCCACAAGCTGGTGCGCGAAGCGACGCACGCGTCCCGGCAAAATGTTCAAGCCGGGCGTGTCGCCTTCCTCGCTGCGTTCAAACAACATTTGCAAGCCGATGCAAATACCCAGAAACGGTTTGTCGCGCGCCGCGTCGATCACTGCTTCGTACAGCCCGCGCCCGCGCAACTCTCGCATGCAATCGGGCATCGCACCCTGCCCCGGAAACACCACGCGGTCGGCGTCGCGCACTACCGCCGGATCGTCGGTCACGCGCACCTGCGCGCCGGGCGCGACGTGCTCAATCGCCTTGGACACCGAGCGCAAATTGCCCATGCCGTAATCGATGACTGCGATGGAACTCATGTTTTTGCTGCTGCTGGCAGTAGAAGGTTACAGCGATCCCTTGGTCGAAGGCACGCCCTGCACGCGCGGATCGAGTTCCACCGCCATGCGCAGCGCGCGCCCGAACGCCTTGAACGCGGTCTCGGCCTGGTGATGCGCGTTATCCCCCTTGAGATTATCGATGTGCAGCGTCACCAGCGCGTGGTTCACAAAGCCATGGAAAAACTCGCGCACCAGGTCGACATCGAACTCGCCGATGCGCGCGCGCACGAAATCGATTTTCATGTCGAGACCCGGGCGGCCGGACAAATCCACCACCACGCGCGACAGTGCTTCATCCAGCGGCACATAAGCGTGCCCATAACGGCGCACGCCGGCCTTGTCGCCGATGGCCTTGGCGAACGCCTGCCCCAGCGTGATGCCGATGTCTTCAACCGTGTGATGCGCATCGATATGCAGATCGCCCTTGGCGCTGACCTCCAGATCAAACACGCCGTGACGCGCAATCTGATCAAGCATGTGGTCGAGAAAACCCACGCCGGTGGCCAGTTTTGACTTGCCGCTGCCGTCGAGATTGAGCGAGACGCTGATCTGCGTTTCGTTGGTATTTCGGGTGACTTGCGCCTGCCGTGCCATGATTTCCGCTGGCCTTCAGTAACTATTTGTTTTAATTAGTATAAACGAAATTGCCATGCGATGCGTTGACAGCATCATTTCGCGGCAACAATGTCGCGCAACGCCTCCACCAGCCCCGCGCACTGCTCATCGGTACCGATGGTGATGCGCATGAAAGGTGAAATGCGCGGCGGATGGCGAAAATGCCGCACGATGATGCTGCGTTCGCGCAGCTTTGCCGCGATGTCCGCGCCATCGCGTCCCGGGAAGCGCACAAAGATGAAATTCGCCGCCGATGGCAACACCTCGAAACCCAGCCCTTGCATATCAGCAACCAGCCGCGCTTTGGAATCGATCACCTTGCGGCACATCGCGTCGAAATAAGCGTCATCCTCCATCGCCGCAGCCGCGCCTGCCTGTGCGAAGCGATCCAACGGATAAGAATTAAAGCTGTCCTTCACACGATTCAGCGCCTCGATGAGTCCGGGATGTCCAGTCGCGTAGCCCACACGCAAGCCCGCCAGCGCATGCGACTTCGACAGCGTGTGCGTCACCAACAGTTGCGGATGCTGCTTGATGAGCGGCACGCACGACACGCCGCCGAAATCGACATACGCTTCGTCGATCACCACCACCGACGACGTGTTCGCTTTCAGCAACCGCTCGATCTCCTGCAACGCCAGCAACCGGCCCGTGGGTGCGTTCGGGTTGGGAAAAATAATGCCCCCGTTCGGGCGCAGATAGTCAGCCACATCAATTTCAAACGCAGGATTGAGCGGCACCTGTTGATAATGAATATCGTACAGCCCGCAATACACCGGGTAAAAACTATAAGTGATATCGGGAAACAGCACCGGCGCGTCGTGTTTTAGCAACCCCAGAAAAACGTGCGCCAGCACTTCGTCTGAGCCATTGCCGACGAACACCTGCTCCGGCTTCAACCCGTGACGTTTTGCAATCGCCGCACGCAGCTTGTCGCTGCCGGGATCGGGATACAAGCGCAGCGTGTCGCCGACTTCGGCGCGCAACGCCTCCAGCACCTTGCGGCTGGGGCCGTAGGGGCTTTCGTTGGTATTGAGTTTCACAAGGTTGGGCAGCTTCGGCTGTTCGCCCGGCACATAGGGCGTGAGGCCGTGCACCACCTTGCTCCAGTAGCCGCTCATCACTTCATCCGGTATTCCGCGGAGCGCGCGTGCGCGGGCAAACCTTCACCATACGCAAGCTCCGCCGCGATTTTGCCGAGCTTTTGCGCGCCGGCCTGCGACACATTGATAATGCTCGACCGCTTCTGAAAATCGTACACGCCCAACGGCGATGAAAACCGCGCGGTGCGCGACGTCGGCAGCACGTGATTCGGCCCGGCGCAATAATCGCCCAGTGCTTCGGAGGAATACTTGCCCATGAATATCGCGCCGGCGTGACGGATTTTTGACAGTAGCGCCTGCGCGCATTCATTGTCCACCGACAGTTCCAGGTGTTCCGGCGCGATGCGATTGACGATGGCGCACGCCTCATCCAGATCGCGTACCTGAATCAGTGCGCCGCGCCCATTGAGCGACGCACGAATGATGTCCTTGCGCGGCATGTCTTTGATCTGGCGTTCGATGCTCGCAGCAACCTTGTCGATATAGGCCGCATCCGGGCACAGCAAAATCGACTGCGCCATTTCATCGTGCTCGGCCTGCGAAAACAAATCCATCGCGATCCAGTCGGGATCGGTCTTGCCGTCGCACACCACCAGTATTTCCGACGGCCCCGCCACCATGTCGATGCCCACCACGCCGAAAACGCGCCGCTTCGCCGCTGCGACATAAGCATTGCCGGGACCGGTGATCTTGTCCACCTGCGCAATCGTTTGCGTGCCGTACGCGAGCGCGCCCACCGCCTGCGCACCGCCGATCGCAAATACGCGATCCACACCCGTCAACGCTGCCGCCGCCAGCACCAGCTGATTTTTCTCGCCGTCCGGCGTCGGCACCACCATGATGATTTCGGCGACGCCCGCCACTTTCGCCGGCGTTGCGTTCATGATCACCGTTGACGGATACGCCGCCTTGCCGCCCGGCACGTATATGCCCACACGATCCAGCGGCGTTATCTGCTGGCCCAGCTCGTTACCGTCGGAATCTATATAAGTATTTGTTTTTATTGATTGTTTTTTATGAAACTCGCGCACGCGTTGGGCGGCTGCGGTGAGCGCGTCACGTTGCGCTGCCGGCAACGATGTCAGCGCCGCATCGAATTGCGCTTTCGAAATTTCAAGCTCGGAAAGTTTCTTTGCCGAGACGCGATCAAAGCGCTGCGTGTACTCCAGCACCGCCGCGTCGCCACGCGCTTTGACGTCCGCAAGTATCTCCGCCACCGCGGCGTCCACCTTCGGATCCTGCGCCGATTCGAACGCCAGCAGTGCGGCAAGCCGCGCGTCGAAATCGGCATCGCTGGAAGAAAATCTGCGCATGGTCAGGCAACGGCTTTGGCAAACGCGTCGAGTATCGGTTGCATCGCCTTGCGCTTCAGCTTCAGCGCCGCGGGATTGACGATCAGCCGCGAACTGATGGCCGCGATTTCTTCCACCGCAACAAGGTCGTTCGCCTTCAGTGTACCGCCGGTGGAAACCAGATCGACGATCGCATCAGCGAGGCCCACCAGCGGCGCGAGTTCCATCGAACCGTAGAGCTTGATCAGATCGACATGCACGCCCTTTGCCGCGAAATGCTCACGCGCCGTCTGCACATACTTGGTAGCGACTTTCAGCCGCGCACCCTGCTTCACCGCGCGGGCATAATCAAAACCCTTGCGCACCGCCACCACCATGCGGCAGCGCGCAATGCCCAGATCAAGCGGCTGATACAACCCCTGTCCGCCCTGCTCGTCCAGCACATCTTTGCCCGCCACACCCATGTCTGCACCGCCGTACTGCACATAAGTTGGCACATCCGACGCGCGCACGATGATCACCCGCACATCACGCTTGTTGGTGCCGAGGATCAGCTTGCGCGATTTATCCGGATCTTCAGACGCGCGTATGCCTGCCGCGTTAAGCAGCGGCAGCGTTTCATCAAAGATGCGGCCCTTGGAGAGCGCAATGGTAATCACGTAAGCACGTCCGGCGGGAAAGCGTCAATCAAAACAATATTTTACCGTACACAGCCCTGCTGTAGGGCGCGCATCGCACACGCGGGAACGTCAGTGAACAGGGCGCGATGCGCACACCACTCGAAGTTAGTGGCATCAGTTATCGGGGAACCGCGACAAGCATTCCCCTGAGAGATGCAACATACAAGCCGCCGAGCAGCGCAGCGAACCAGCCGCCGGGCTGCCCCCCAACGAAGTTGACGCTGATCCGTCTAATGTGGCGCAACGGGATTACGCGTTTTACTTCTCTGCTTTCAGTCGCAGTTCTTACTCCGCTCAAGCCTTACCCGGCCGAATGACCAATGAGTTCTGCTCGGTCCGTCTGCGAAGCCAGCGAAAGCAACACAAGCCCCCACTTCAACTGGGAAGTCGCTGGATAATATATGTAGGGTTCCATCATTGCCGCGAATCTCATATCGAATTCGGCCGGGGTAACGTGGCCCGGGAAACTCAACAAATTGCTTGCCGATCAGCACTGGAACGGTGGCGGGGCTACCGTCCTGACGATAGGCAATTGGGGCCGAAGGAAATTCGACCCGCTTCTCGATTTTGCCTACTCCGTTACCCGCGTATTTAGTCTCGTAAGAATAAGGCATTGGTGCCACGCACCCCGAAACCGGGAGAATTACGAGAAGAACAATAGCAACACCATTCGCAAATTTAGCCATAGCTGAAAACGGTCAGGCGATATGGCTCAGGTAAACGTTACTTCCTTCGTGACTGCCCGAGTATCCCCAAAAGACGCCACATAAACCGAATGCGTTCCCGGCCCTCCCGCCACCACT
>JAKFYK010000108.1 GCA_021730905.1 Betaproteobacteria bacterium
GAGCCGCTGCAAGTGTGGGAAATGTCGCTGACCTTGTTCGCGGTCAGCGGCGGCTACTTCGACGACATCGATGTGAAAAAAGCGCTGGCGGCTGAAAAATCCATGCGCGATTACATCAAGAGCAAATTCGGCGATCTGGTGCAGCGCATTGAAGACACCAAGGATTTGACCAAGGACGACGAAGCCAAGCTGAACGAAGCTGTTAAAGACTGGAAACAGAACGGCTCTTTCTAATTATTAAATAATATCGTTTAAAAACAAATACTTATATCATGGCCGGCTCCAAGGAAATACGCACCAAGATCAAGAGCGTGCAAAACACGCGCAAGATCACCAAGGCCATGGAAATGGTCGCGGCCTCCAAGATGCGCAAAGCACAGGATCGCATGCGTACCGCGCGTCCGTACGCAGAGAAAATTCGAAACGTCGCCGCGCATATCAGCCAGGCGAATCCGGAGTATCGCCATCCCTATCTGGTGGATCGTAATTCGGTCAAGCGCATCGGTATCATCGTCATCACTACCGACAAAGGTTTGTGCGGCGGATTGAACACAAACATCCTGCGTCTGGCGATGAACAAGATGAAGGAATGGGAAGCCGAGGGCGAAGAAATTGAAGTCTGCACTATCGGAAATAAAGGCTTGGGTTTCATGCAGCGGCTGGGCGCGAAAATCATGTCCCAGGTAACTGGTTTGGGTGATCGTCCGCAGATGGAAAAGCTGATCGGCGCGGTGAAAATCATGCTCGATGGCTATACGCAGGATCGTTTCGATCGCTTGATGATTTTTAACACGCGCTTTGTCAACACCATGAAGCAGGAACCGGTGATGGAGCAGTTGTTGCCGTTGTCGGGCGACACTCTCGGCACCCCGGAAGGCACATGGGATTATATCTACGAGCCGGACGCGAAAGCAGTGCTCGAACAAGTGCTTACACGCTACATTGAAGCACTGATCTATCAGGCGGTAACCGAGAACATGGCGTCCGAGCAATCGGCGCGCATGGTCGCGATGAAAGCGGCTTCGGACAACGCGGCTACGGTGATTGACGAACTGACGCTGATTTACAACAAGACACGTCAGGCAGGTATTACCAAGGAATTGTCCGAAATCGTTGCCGGAGCGGCAGCGGTATGACGCTGACGCGGCATTGCGATTGGGCGAGACTCATGTGCGCTGTGCGCACGTTACGGCGAGACCCAATCGCAACAGCAGCGGCTGTCTAACCAAAATTAGAACCAACTTAGAACTGATTTAGGAAATTATCATGGCCCAGGGAAAAATCGTTCAATGTATCGGCGCGGTGATCGACGTGGAATTCGCGCGTAACGAAATGCCGCATATTTATGACGCGCTCAAGATGGATGGCACTGAGCTCACGCTCGAAGTGCAGCAGCAACTGGGCGACGGCATCGTGCGCACCATCGCGCTCGGTTCATCCGACGGCCTGCGCCGCGGCATGATGGTCACCAACAGCGGCGGCCCGATCATGGTTCCCGTCGGCCCCGAAACGCTGGGACGCATCATGGACGTGCTGGGCCGCCCGATCGATGAAGTCGGCCCAGTAAACGCAAAAAAAACCATGTCGATCCACCGCAAAGCACCGTCATTCGAAGACCTGTCGCCTTCAACCGACTTGCTTGAAACCGGCATCAAAGTGATCGATCTGGTTTGCCCGTTCGCCAAAGGCGGCAAGGTCGGATTGTTCGGCGGCGCTGGCGTGGGCAAAACCGTGAACATGATGGAGCTCATCAACAACATCGCCAAAGCGCACTCTGGTTTGTCGGTGTTTGCTGGCGTGGGTGAGCGCACGCGCGAGGGCAACGATTTTTATCACGAGATGATGGAAGCCGGCGTGGTAGATGCCAAAGATCTTTCCAAATCAAAAGTGGCGATGGTGTACGGCCAGATGAATGAGCCGCCGGGCAACCGTCTGCGCGTGGCGCTGACCGGACTGACCATGGCCGAAGCGTTCCGCGACGAAGGCCGCGATGTGCTGTTCTTCGTGGATAACATTTACCGTTACACGCTGGCCGGTACTGAAGTGTCGGCGCTGCTCGGCCGTATGCCGTCGGCGGTGGGCTATCAGCCGACGCTGGCCGAAGAAATGGGCCGTCTGCAAGAACGCATTACGTCGACCAAAGTCGGATCGATTACCTCGATTCAGGCGGTGTACGTGCCTGCCGACGACTTGACCGACCCATCGCCTGCGACTACCTTCGGGCACCTGGATTCGACCGTGGTGTTGTCGCGTGATATCGCCTCACTCGGGATTTATCCCGCGGTAGATCCGCTGGACTCCAGTAGCCGTCAACTAGATCCGCACGTGGTGGGCGAAGAACACTACAACACCGCGCGCGGTGTGCAGGCGACGCTGCAACGCTATAAAGAACTGCGCGACATTATCGCGATTCTGGGCATGGACGAACTCTCGCCGGAAGATAAACTTGCGGTGTCGCGCGCGCGGAAAATCCAGCGGTTCCTGTCGCAGCCGTTCAGCGTGGCCGAAGTGTTCACCGGTTCGCCGGGCAAATATGTTTCGCTTAAAGACACCATCAAAGGCTTCAAGATGATTGTCAACGGCGAATGCGATGCCCTGCCCGAACAGGCTTTCTACATGGTCGGCGGCATCGACGAAGCAATCGAAAAAGCGAAGACCCTCAACTAAGCGCTGAACTAACAACCACGAACAATCTCATGGCCGAAGCCGTACACACCCTGCACGTAGACGTCGTCAGCGCCGAAGAGCAAATCTACTCCGGCGAAGCGGAGTTTGTCGTGCTGCCCGGCGAAGCAGGCGAGCTCGGCATTTATCCGCGCCACACACCGCTGATCACGCGTATCAAGGCGGGTGCGGTGCGCATCAAAGTACCGGGTCAGGCAGAAGAAGAATTTGTCTTCGTCGCCGGCGGCGTACTCGAAGTTCAGCCCAAAGTAGTAACGGTGCTGGCGGATACCGCGATCCGCGGCAAAGACCTTGATGAGGCGAAGGCAACCGAGGCATTGAAGCAAGCTGAGGAAGCGCGCAAGAACGCGCAAAGCAAACAGGAAATCGCCACTATCGAGGCCGAGTTCGCGATGCTTGCTGCGCAGCTTGCTGCAATCCAGAAGCTGCGCAAGACGCGTTGAGTTTCAATAGCTAATTGAAAAAGGGCGGCGATGACCGCCCTTTTTTATGGGCGACTGCCGTTGTCAACGTCGGTCGGCTTGCGGCATGGCCGCGCCAAGTTCCGCGACGAGCCTCGTTAGTTCGCGCAAGCGATCCTGCGTAAGTTCGATACGGCACATATCCGACAACGCTTGCTGCATTTGATGATCCTCGCTGGCGGCGACACCTGAAACCTTACATTGCAGGTCGCGATACTGTGTCCAGGCCGTCTGCGCATTACGCAGCGTCGCTATGCTTGTCTCCCGATTCAAGGCGCTTTCGAGTGTTTTGGCGCTTACACGCATAGCCTGTTCAACTTGAAGCAGATGAGTACGCACGCACGGCGTGCTATAGGGCATGCCATGACAGTCGAGGCTGCCACGCAGTGCGGCGAGTTCAATGTGCCGCAGCAGTTGTGGGCAGTGGTCGATGATATCGACAGCCCCATAACGGTGATCACAGTTGGGCGGGTCGTAGGCATTGGCGGCGCCGGCGAGCAGGGCAGTTGCAATGGCGATGTACCGTACAGGAAATGGGCAAAACATAACGAGACCTCCTTCGGGTTGTCGAAGCCATCTGGCCCCAAGCGCTATTTAAGCCCTTGTGCGTGGCAGCCTCACGACGGTGTTGTGGAAAAGCACTGACCAATCATGGCAAAGTCATGGCATAGCCTTTCGCCAAGCCCATGACCGCGAAGCGCTGGCTATAATTGCCGTATGACTACAGCCGGGTATGATCTGCTGGTCGTTGGCGGCGGTATCAACGGCGTCGGCATCGCACGCGACGCCGCCGGGCGCGGGCTTAAAGTGTTGCTATGCGAGCAGCACGATCTTGCGCAGCACACCTCGTCCGCCAGCAGCAAGCTGGTGCATGGCGGCCTGCGTTACCTCGAGCAATTCGAATTTCGTTTGGTTTCTGAATCCCTGGGTGAGCGAGAAGTGTTGTTGCACGCTGCCCCGCATATCGTGCATCCGATGCGCTTTGTGATGCCGCATGTGCCGGAACTGCGGCCGGCGTGGATGATACGAACGGGATTGTTTCTCTATGACTATCTTGCGCGCCGGCAAACCTTGCCCGGCTCGCAGGGTATCGACCTGCGCGCCGCACCTTATAACAATGGCCTCAAGCCGGGGTTGACCAAAGGCTTCATCTATTCCGATTGTTGGGTGGACGACGCGCGGCTGGTGATTGCCAACGCGCGTGCCGCGGCCGATCTAAACGCGACGATTCTTACACGCACGGCCTGCGTTTCAGCGCGTCGTGAAGGCGGGCGGTGGCGCGTGATGCTGCAGCCTGAAAATGCCGCGCCCGTTGAAGTTACCTGCCGCGTGCTGGTCAATGTGACGGGCCCATGGGCAAAACAATTTATTAATAAAAACATATACTTGAAAACCACATTTGGATTGAAGCTGGTGAAAGGCAGCCATATTGTCGTGCCGCTCCTCTACCATGGCGACCACGCGTTTATTTTGCAGAACGATGACCAGCGCGTGGTGTTTGTGTATCCGTATGAAAAGCGCTACACCCTCATCGGTACCACCGATGTTGAATATACCGGCCAACCGGGGGAATGCACGGCCAGCACCGACGAGATCGACTACCTTTGCCGTGCCGCCAATCGCTATTTTGCGCGAACACTTGCTGCCGCGGATGTAGTGTGGAGCTACAGCGGTATCCGTCCGCTATTCGATGACGGCGCCGAAAATGTCTCGAAGATTACGCGTGACTACACGCTGCGCGTCGATGGTGATGCCAATACCGCTCCTGTGCTGTCCGTTTTCGGCGGCAAGATCACGACCTATCGCAAACTTGCCGAGCATGCGCTGGAAAAACTGGCGGATTGGTTTCCGCAGATGAAAGAACCCTGGACGGAACGCGCGCTGTTGCCTGGTGGCGATTTCGGCGGGTTAACGATGGAAGGGTATATCGCGCAGTTAAAAAATGACTATCCGGCGCTGCCCCACGAACTGATTCAGGCGCTTGTACACAGACACGGCCACGCCGCGCGCGTCGTTCTGCGCGATGCCAACACAACGGCAGATTTGGGCGACATCTTTGGCGACCATTTGTACGCGCGTGAAATTGATTATTTTATGGAACATGAATGGGCGCGCTGCGCCGACGATGTATTGTGGCGCAGAACCAAAGCAGGGCTGAATGGCAATGCCATGGAAAAGCAAGCTCTTGCGTCGTATATGGCGCGCGGCGGTGTGCAAGCTGTGAGATAATTTTGCGATGTCGCTGAATGTTGTAATCCTCGCTGCCGGACAGGGCAAACGCATGAATTCGCGCCAGCCCAAGGTGCTGCATTCGCTTGCAGGCAAGCCACTACTTGCCCATGTGATCGGAACCGCGCGCGCGCTGTCGCCTGCAAAAATTGTGGTGGTTTTTGGATACGGCGGCGAGACCGTGCGCAACGCCGTAGCCGCGCCGGACATCGAATTTGCCTTGCAGGCAGAGCAAAAGGGCACGGGACACGCACTGCAGCAGGCGCTGCCCCATCTCACGCCAGCCGAAACCACACTGGTGCTGTATGGAGATGTGCCACTGATACGCGCCGATACGCTGCGCGGTTTGCTGGCGGCAAAAGAGGTGCGCATATTGACGGCGATGCTGGATGATCCCAAGGGTTATGGCCGCATTGTGCGAAAAAACAAAAAAGTGTGTGCTATTGTCGAAGATAAGGATGCCAACGCCGCGCAAAAGAAAATCCGCGAAATAAACACCGGCATCATGGCGCTGCCGACAGCGCGTCTCGCGCGCTGGCTGACAAAGTTAAAACCGCAAAACGCCCAGAGGGAGTATTACCTCACCGATATCGTCCCGCTTGCGCTGGTTGATCATGTTGCGGTGAGTGGAGTCCCGGCAACGGATGTGTGGGAGACGCTGGGCGTGAACAGCAAGGTGCAGCTCGCACAACTGGAACGACAGGTGCAGCAACAAACGGCCAACCAATTGCTGGAACAGGGGGTTACTCTCGCCGATCCCGCGCGCGTGGATGTGCGAGGGGAGCTTGTCTGCGGGCGCGATGTCAGCATCGATATTGGTTGCATTTTCGAGGGCAAGGTCGTTCTTGCCGACGATGTTAGTGTGGGCGCGCACTGCGTGCTGAAGAATGTTGATGTTCAGTCTGGCACACGCATCGAGCCGTATTCGCATGTCGTCGAAGCAACTATAGGCGCCAACTGCCGCATCGGTCCTTATGCACGTATACGCCCCGGCACGAAACTGGCGGATGATGTGCATATCGGCAACTTTGTCGAGATCAAGGCGAGCGACATCGGCGTCGGATCCAAGGCGAGTCATCTGGCGTACATCGGCGACAGCAGCGTCGGGCGCAATGTCAATGTGGGCGCCGGTGCCATCACCTGCAATTATGACGGCGCGAACAAGCATCGCACCGTGATCGAAGATGATGCATTCATCGGTTCTGATACGCAACTCGTGGCGCCTGTGACGGTGCATCGCGGAGCGACTGTCGGCGCGGGCGCCACGATTACCAGGGACGTGGCTGCCGGCGAGCTGGCGATATCGCGCGCGAAGCAGATTTCCATCCCCGGCTGGAAACGTCCCACAAAAAACATGAAGAAATGACATGTGCGGCATCGTTGGCGCGGCATCCACCGGAAATATTGTTGATGTGCTCATCGGCGGCATACGCAAGCTCGAATATCGCGGTTACGACTCTACGGGAATAGCCTTCGTTACCGGCAGCCATCTCGGCCGTTTGCGTTCTACCGGGCGTGTGGCGCATCTGGAGGCGCTCGCGCGTAAAAAGCACCTTAAGGCTGATACCGGGCTTGCCCATACGCGCTGGGCGACGCACGGCGTGCCCTCCGAGGCAAACGCGCATCCGCATTTTTCACTGCGCAACGGCCTTGAAATCGGCATCGTGCACAACGGCATCGTCGAGAATCACGATGCGTTGCGCACGCGCATGAAAGCCAAGGGCTACCGTTTCACCTCGGAAACCGATACCGAGGTAATGGTGCACCATGTGCATTCTCTGGTAGCGAGCGGCTTGTCGCTGTTCAAAGCGGTGCAGAAAGCAAGCCACGCGTGGGAAGGCGCGTATGCCGTCGGCTTTGTTTCAAACCGTGAGCCGCAGGTCGTGGTGGGTGCGCGCAAGGGCTCGCCGTTACTGGTCGGTCGCGGCAAGAACGAAAATTTTCTCGCCTCTGATGCGAGTGCGCTGCTCGAGCGTACTCGCGACATGGTGTACCTTGAAGAAGGCGACGTGGTAGAAATTCGTCCTGACGGCGTTTTGATCTGCGACGCAAACGGCCGCGCGGCCCGCCGCTCGATTACGCGCAGCAGCCTGAGTGCCGATGCCGCTGACCTGGGGCGCTACCGGCATTACATGCAAAAGGAAATCTTCGAGCAACCCGGCGCCATCGCCAACACGCTGGAAATGGTGATGAGTGCCCGCTCGCTTCATCCCAACCTCTTCGGTGCAGCGGCAGAGAAAATATTCCATAAAATCAATAATATACTTATCGTAGCTTGCGGCACGAGCTATCACGCGGGGCTGGTAGCACGTTACTGGCTGGAAGCGATTGCGGGCATTCCGACGACCGTGGAAATCGCCAGCGAGTACCGCTATCGCGATCCTGTGGCTACCAAGGGTACTCTGGTCATCACCGTTTCGCAGTCAGGCGAAACGGCTGATACGCTGGCCGCGCTCAAGCACGCGCAATCGCTGGGGCTGAAGGATACGCTGACTATTTGCAATGTGCCGGAATCGGCGCTGATACGGCAATCAAAACTGCGGTTTCTTACGCGCGCGGGACCGGAAATTGGCGTTGCTTCCACCAAAGCATTTACCACGCAGCTTGCGGCCTTGTTTGTGTTGGTATTGGTATTGGCCAAGGTAAGGCGTCTTCTGAGCGTGACGCGTGAACGTGAGTTATTGACCGCCTTGCGTCATTTGCCGCGTGCCATGGAATCCGTATTGTCGGTCGAACCGCAGGTAGCAGCTTGGGCCAAACGCTTCAAGAACAAACATCATGCGCTGTTCCTTGGTCGCGGTGTGCATTTTCCGATAGCGATGGAAGGCGCGTTAAAGCTCAAGGAAATATCCTATATCCACGCCGAAGCTTACGCAGCCGGCGAACTCAAGCACGGCCCGCTGGCGCTGGTGGATGCCGACATGCCGGTGATCACGGTCGCGCCCAACGATCAACTGCTGGAAAAACTCAAATCGAATATGCAGGAAGTACAGGCGCGCGGCGGCGAGCTGTACGTGTTTGCCGATCGCGATGCGCGCATCGCCAAACCCGGTCGCCAGTCCCGGCGCACCAGTCAGCACACGATTACACTGGTGGACCACGCAGGGCCGCTCTCACCGATTCTGCATGTGATTCCGCTGCAACTGCTGGCCTATCATGTTGCGTTATTGCGAGGTACCGATGTGGATAAGCCGCGCAACCTCGCTAAATCGGTAACCGTCGAGTAATAGAATTGCGAAGGTGCAGGGGCTCGGCCGCTGCGCTGCATGACACGTCTATAGAATGATGTAACTATTTGTTTTTAAACGATTTATTTTATAAGTGGCACGCAACGACCCGCGCAATCCACAGTAAAACAACTACGGTTTCTTGCGTTGTTCGCGCGCAAGATTGACCAGCGCATCAAGTACGGCGGGAACATTTTTCAGCCCGCCCGCGAGCCCGCCGCCGGTTTGATAGCGGCCATCCACCACGACCGCAGGTGTGCCGCGAATATCGTAGTTTCTCGCTAACTCTACTGAGTTAAGAACGCGCTTGCGGACTTCATCAGAGGTGTAGGCGCTCAGCCATTTCTGCTGGTCGATGCCGTTCTGTACCGCCCACACCGCGACCGCTTGCGGATCATTGGTGCGCAAACGTTCCTTGTGTACGCTGTCGAAAACACGCGTATGCAGCCGGTCGGCTTCACCTAAAATTTCGAGCGTGTAGTACAGGTGAGCGTCAGGCAGCCATGCTTCGCGCAATACCGCGGGAATACGCCGTACCGCGACATCTGCTGGCTTGCTTTTTTCCCAATCCGTGAACACGGGCAGCAATTCATAGCAGAACGGGCATCCGTACCAGAAAAAATCGATGATCTCTATGCGCTCACCGGTTTCCACTTTTTGCGGCAGGATGACGCGATAGGTTTGTTCCAGCGGCCGGTCCAAAGACTGTTGCGCCTGCGTGCAGAAAGACGCCACCGCCAGGGCGCTTAACATCAGTAGCCGAATCATGCTTGTCACCTTGTTCATGGCTTACTTGCCTCCGCGGTTTTTGCGCGCGATATCAATCAACTGATCAACCCGCTTGAAAAATAACTCGTAGTCAATGGCATTGTTCGCCTTAAGCGGCACCATCGACGGCGCAATCACGAAACGGCCATCGATCACGATAGATGGCGTACCGGAAATGCCATACGCCGAGGTGGTGTCTATGGTGCGTTGAGCCCTACTGGCTACTCCGAAAGAGTTGTAGGTCTCCACGAACTTCTGCCGGTTCATGCCCTTGGTAGCGACCCAGTCGAACAGAGGCTTCTGGTCTTTTACCAAGGTGCCCGGGTTCAGCACTTTAGTCTTGTGAATAGCGTCGAACAGCTCGCCGTGCAGCTTGTCTACCGCGCCGATGGCCTCGATGGTGTAAAAAGTGCGCGCAAGTTGCACCCAGGAATCCTGAAAGGCGGCAGGCTGCCGCTGAAAAGCGACGTCCGCTGATTTGCGCTTTAGCCACTCGTGCAGCGAAGGCTGCAGGTGGGAGCAGTGCGGGCATCCGTACCAAAAAAACTCGAGTACTTCGACATTCTTCCCGCTTGCCGTGGGCTGCGGCGGCTTGATAACCTGATAGTCCTTGCCGGCGACGAGTTGTGCCGACACCGTGGTGCTGGCAATAGAGAAAATGGCAAGAACGACAACGGAAACCCATCCCAACAAGCGATTCACGATACGCATCTCGACTCCATGAAGCGGGTGCAGCGCGCTACTTTTCTGTTTCGCGCACTTTGACCAAAGCAGATTCCACGCCGTTCTGCTTAAGAACGCCGCGGACGCGATTGAGTTCCTCGACATCCGAATAGGGGCCTACTCTTACGCGGTGCCACACCCCTTTATCGGGCAGATTCGTGGTTTGGATCGATGCCTCGATACCGACCAGTGCCAACCGCGCTTTCAGGTTATCGGCATCGGGCGCATTCTGAAACGATCCTGCCTGCAGATAAAACGCTTCCTTGGACGTACCCGTTGACTTCTTTTCCGGTTCGCGCACCTGCTTCTCAGATCCACTTTCGCCCTTCAGTATCTCAGGGAAGGTGAAGCGCGGCCCTTTCTCCGCGGCGGGTACGCCTGAATCCGCAGCCTTGGCCGGCGGAGCAACCGTTTTTTGGGGCTCGATCTTGGCCGCAGGCGGCTTGGTGGTAAACGGATTGGGTATCTTGTTGATGTACCACGCCACGCCAAGCGCGATGGACAAGCCCAAAACTAAGCCGATCAGAATCCCGACGAACATGGAGCCGCCGCGTCCACTACTGCGTTTTTTCTGATGCTTACTGTAGTCCTTGGACATGGCGGTATCTTACATTTTTTCCGGTGCCGACACACCCAGCAACGCAAGGCCATTCGCTAGTACCTGCCGTACCGCGCCGGCCAACACAAGGCGGGCGTTACGTGTGGCCAAATCGTCCACCAGAAAACGCGTGCCGTTATAGTAACTATGGAACAGTCCAGCAAGCTCCTTAAGATAAAAAGCAATCAGATGCGGCGACAGTTCGCGCGCTGCGCTCAGCACGATTTCCGGATAATCCGCGAGCATTCGCAGCAGTTCCAGTTCGGCCTCGGTTTCCAGCGGCGATGGATCGGTATGGGCGACACCCGTCACATCAAATTCGCACTGCGCATAGACGCTGCACACCCGCGCATGGGCATACTGAATGTAATAGACTGGGTTTTCATTGGTGCGGGACTTTGCCAAATCAAGGTCGAAATCAAGATGCTGGTCGCTCTTGCGCAGCACGTAAAAAAAACGCGCTGCGTCATTGCCTACTTCGCGGCGCAGTTCGCGCAAGGTGACGAACTGCCCTGAGCGGGTGGACATCGAAACCTTTTCACCGTTGCGGTAGAGCACCGCGAACTGCACCAACGCGACAGTCAGCTTGTCCGCGTCCAACCCCAGTGCCTGCAGTGCACCCTTGACGCGCGGAATGTAGCCATGATGATCTGCACCCCATACATCAATGACACGGTCGAAGCACCGCTCCATCTTATTTAGATGATAGGCAATATCAGAGGCGAAATAGGTATATTGGCCGTTTTCGCGTTGCACGACGCGGTCTTTCTCATCGCCAAAGGCAGACGAACGAAACCATTTCGCACCGTCTTGCGCGTAAATGTGGCCATTTTTTTCCAGCGTGCCAACGGCGCGTTCCACCAATCCGGCGTTGAAGAGCGAACGTTCGGAGAACCACTGGTCAAAGGTGACGCCAAATTCAGTCAAATCGTCGCGGCAATCTTCAAGCTGTTCGCTCAGGGCATGTTGATGAACCGTATCGTAGTCGGCGCCGAGCAATGTTTTGGCGCGGGTAATCAAAGTGTCAAGGTGGATTTCCCGCGCGGCCCTGGCGTCCGCGTCCACGCGATCGGGCGACGGTAGCGGCGGCACCGCTCGCAGCACTTCCGCGGCGCCATGCAAAAATTTGGCACCATGCAATGCGCGCACGTGCCGCGCCATCTCCCTCACATAATCGCCTTGATAGGCGTTGGGCGGGAACGCAATGGTTACCTCATGCAGTTCAAGATAGCGCAACCACGTTGAGAGGGCGAGTATGTCCATCTGCCGGCCCGCGTCGTTAACATAATACTCGCGCGACACGTCATAGCCGGCGGCCGCGAGTACATTGGCTAAACTCGCACCATACGCCGCACCGCGCCCATGCCCCACATGCAATGGCCCCGTCGGATTAGCCGACACAAACTCGACCTGCACTTTTTGCTTGGCGCCGGCGTTGCTATTACCGAAATTCGCACCGGCGGCAAGGATGAGATTGACGATGCCTTGTTTGTAAACGCGTGTCAGAAACAGATTGATGAAGCCTGCCCCGGCAATTTCTGCCCTGTCGAGCAGCGGTGATGTTGGCAGATTCTCAATCAGTTTCTGTGCAACGTCCCGCGGCTTCGCGCGCAACGCCTTGGCAAGCTGCAGTGCAATGTTGCATGAAAAATCACCATGCCGGGTTTGCTTGGGACGTTCGAGGAGGATGACGGCACTGCCCGCATCAGGTGTGATCTCGCGCAGCGCGTCGGACAGCAGCGTGGTCAACGCACGTTTTGCGTCGGGAAAGTCGTCGGTCACGGCGCGTGCTAAAAAGAGAAATTCACTGCCGGCTTTGCCTGCTGCGGCGACGCGAGTGGTGATACATCGGTTTGAATGTCCAATAACAGAAGGTCGCGGCGTACGCCCGCATCCTGTACACGCTCTACCCCGTGAAAGGATTGAGAGGTCTTGAGAAAAGCAAACAACGTGTTGGGCAGGTAGGGCATGGTGGTTACATGCTCGAATCCTTCGGGTTTCCAGTGTGTGCTGCCGGGGCATTCGAACGAAGGGTCTTTGGGTACATATATTGACGTGCCCAAGTGTGGTTTAGCATCATCCTGCGGCAGGTAAAACAGAAATGACAGCACTTTGCGCGGCGAGTCTGTGTGCGGATCGAGAACATAGTTGGTCTCGTCCTGCACCAACAGCGCATCCACATCAAAGTTGCGGGTATGGGCGTCGGCAAATCGCTGTTCGATAAACGCGGCGAATTTTGTCATAATGAAATGTACAAGCCGGCCTCGCAGTAGCCAGGGGGCGGTTTCATTCCAAAACGTGCGGTAAGGCTCGTCCAGCTGTTCCACATCAGCTGGCGTGAGCGGCAGTACCTGTCGAGTTTCCGGGTAATCACCCGTCACGCGTCCCAGCGCTTTCAACGACTTGAGTGCGCTTCGCGGCGGCAAGTGCTGGCGGATTTGGCGGTAAAACGCCTCGGGGAACACATCGCGGACATAGATGTGCGGAAAGGGATAATACTGGATCGGCGCATTGGCGATTCGGTAAACAACCTGGTGTTCAGCGCTGGAAAACATATTCTGCCACTCCCTTGAAAGGCCCGTCGCGACGTTCCGCCGCGGCCACCTGCGCAGAACTGTAGGAAAAACCCAGCGATTGCAACTCAGAGACCAGGTCGCGATGATCCCGTAGATTCTGGTTGATTTCGATCAGCAATGAACGTACACGCAGTTGCTTGACCGTTTGCAGCGCGCCGGCGACAACTTTGGGTTCAATTCCGTCAACATCAATTTTTATGTGGTCCGGCACGGGAAGAACGCCCCCCGCGACAAGGTCATCTAGGCGTGCAGACACACAGCCCTGGGAATAGGCCGGCGTGAGGGGCTCGTGCTTGAAGTCAACCCGTTCCGCAAACGAATGACAGGATCCGCCGATTTCGAACGCAGACAGATGCAGTTCGTTGTACTCAAATTGATCCGACAAGGCGAGGCAATAGGCGGTAACTTTTCCATCCAGGCGGTTCAGCACAATGTTGCGATTGAGCGTCGCGTAATTTTGAGATTCGGGCTCAAACGCATAAACCCTGGCGCCGCGAGTGGCTGCCGCCCATACCGAATACATGCCGACGTTGGCGCCGACATCCACCAATATGTCGGTATCCCGAAACCCCGCAATCCATTCCATTGTGACGGGCTCTTTCTCAAACAATGAATCCACACGCCACTTGGTCATCGTGTTGGGCGTAAAGTACTTGACGCTGGCGCCGTTCGCGGAGAGCTCGCATACCGGATTCAATTTTTCGTACTGTTCGAGTGTCAACATCGCGCTAAAACTTTCACAGACCTGCAGGCTAAGTTGTTCAAAAACAACATTTTAACATGCACCCGTGCGCTAAAGATCAAGCGGATCAACATCGATAGACCAGCGTGCCGCACTGGTTTTCTTCTCTGCCAAGCGTAGGCGCCACCCAGCGAGAAACCGTTGCAAACGGTTGCGACTGGCGGATTGCACCAGCAGTTGCGCGCGTTCGCGTCCCGCGAGGCGCACCATGCCCGCGGGGACCGGGTCGTATACGGTAATGGCATCGTCGATTTCGCGCGCGCGCACGGCGGCGCGCGTGAGCCAGTGAATGGCAGTTTCAAGTTTGGGTGCTTCGGCGCGCAGCAACGCCTGATATTGAAATGGCGGGAACCCGGCGCTGCGGCGCTCTTTCAGCAGTTCATCGGCAAATCGCGCGTAGTCCTGATCGCGCAGCGCGGTGTACAGCGGATGTGTCGGAAAGTCGGTTTGAATCAGTACATCACCCTGCGTCGTACCGCGTCCCGCCCGTCCGGCTACCTGCGTGAGCAGGGCATACAAACGTTCCGGCGCGCGAAAGTCGGTGCTGTAGAGCAGGTTGTCGGCGTTGACAACGCCTACCAGCGACAGGTTGGTGAAGTCATGTCCCTTGGCGAGTATCTGGGTGCCGATGAGAATATCCACTTCGCGCGCTTCAATGCGGTCGCGCATGCCGCGCCAGGCACCGCGCGCGCGTGTGCTGTCACGGTCGATGCGCAGAATGCGCGCTTGCGGAAATCTTTCAGCTAACGTGGATTCGACGCGTTGCGTGCCCTGTCCCACCGGTGACAGATCGGCGTTGCCGCAGTCGGGGCAGGACAATGGCACCATCGATTGATAGCCACAATGGTGGCAATGCAGGCGCCGATCATGCGCATGCAGAACCAGTTTGGCCGAGCAGCGGTGGCACCCCGAAAGCCAGCCGCACTCGTGGCACATCAGTACCGGCGCATAGCCACGCCGGTTGATGAACACCAGGCTTTGCTCGCGGCGTACCAGCCGCTCACCGATCGCAGCCAGCAGTGCGGGGGCGAGACCATTGTCGAGCTTGACGTCGCGGGTGTTCATGCAAGTGATGCGCGGCGGGGCGTTGTTGATGCGATTCGGCAGGCGTATCAACGCGTAACGCCCGCTGGCCGCGTTATGCCAGGTCTCCAGCGCCGGGGTAGCCGAGCCGAGCACTATGGGCACGTTGCGTTGTCGTGCACGTGCCACCGCGAGGTCACGCGCGGAGTAACGAAAGCCATCGCTCTGTTTGAACGACATGTCGTGTTCCTCGTCGACTACAATGAGGCCGAGTTCCGGCAGCGGCGCGAATACCGCGAGCCGTGTGCCCAGAACGATGCCGGCGTCGCCGCGCTGCGCGGCGATCCAGTGATTCAGCCGTTCGGTTTCGTTGAGTCCGCTGTGCAGGCTGACCACGCGGGTGTGCGGAAAGCGGCCACGCACCGTCGCTTCCAGTTGTGGTGTCAGCGAAATTTCCGGCACCAGCAGCAGGGCTTGGCGGCCCCGCTGAAGTACCGCTTCGACTATGCGCAGATAGACTTCGGTTTTGCCGCTGCCGGTGACGCCGAGCAGCAGATGCGGCTTGAACGCGGACAGGTCAGCGCACAGTGATGCTACAGCCCCAGCTTGGTCTGGCGTGAGTTGTGGCCCGGAGACTGCCGAAGGTGTCGGCGCGGACGCCTGCGGCACGCGTGAGAGCATGCCTTCGCATTGTGCTACGTATCCCGCCTCAACAAGTTGTTTTAAGGCGACTCCCGCTGCAGGCGTGCAGGCGTTGATGGCAGTGCTGTCAAGAACCCGCTGTGCCTGAAACAGCGCCAACAGGCGCCGCTTGGCCAGCGCACGGGCGGGCAGGCTATCGACGGTTCTGGTTGCGCCGAGCGCGGTTAGCGCATAGTGCGTGAGCGATTTTGCGGGTTGGCGCCTTACTCGGCGCAGTCCGGCAGGCAGGGCACTCATCACTACCGCGCCGAGCGGATGGTGGTAGTACTCGGCAGCGAAACGAATCAGTTTGATATCGTGAGCGGAAAATCCTGGTGCATCACGCAGAATGCGCGTGATCGACCGCAATCTCGGTGCTGCGATCGTGCTTGAAGCAACGATTTCCAGAATGACGCCGATGGCGCTGCGCTTGCCGAAGGGGGCCAGCACTCTTGCGCCGACGTCGGCAACATTTGCATCGTCGCAACGATAATCGAACAGCGTGTCCAGGGGCACGTCGAAACCGACACGGACGATTTTCATTACTTATGCAGAGCGAAACGGCCGGAAGTTAACCCAGTTTGTTGAGGGCGGGCTTGAGAATATGACGCAACGCGTTGTCCGGCAAGAGAATCCTGATCGCCGCAAATTGTCTGTGGATAACTCTGTTAATGACTACTCACCGCGCTTGCGGCGGGCAGAATCATAGGATTCAAGCACTTACGCAACGTTAGATGAATATAAAACAAAATACTTTAAAAACAGATACTTACAAACAGTATCTTGCGGGCATGAGATTGGTGCTTGGGAACGCTTAAGCTAAGCCCTTGCTGTGTATATGTTTCTTGTCAGGGCGGTAGGTGATAGGCGCGACTCAAGTCGTGAACAGCCTCGACCAGCGTACTCACGTGCTCCGGGCGAGTGAACTGCGACACTCCGTGGCCGAGATTAAACACATGCCCATTGCCTTGCCCGTACGACGCCAATACCCGCGCCACCTCCGCGCGAATGTGCTCCGGTTGCGCGAACAAGGTCATCGGATCCAGATTACCCTGCAGCGCCACGCTGGTGCCCACCCGGGCGCGCGCCTGGCCGATATCGCAAGTCCAATCCAGGCCCACGGCATCGCAACCGATGGCGGCAATATTCTCCAGCCACAAACCGCCGCCTTTGGTGAACACGATACTCGGCACGCGCGCGCCGTCGCGCTCACGCACAAGGCCCGTGATGATGCGCTGCATGTAATTGAGCGAAAACTCATGATATGCCGCCGCGCTCAAAGAACCGCCCCAGGTATCAAATATCATTACTGCTTGCGCGCCAGCCTCGATTTGTGCATTGAGGTACGCCGTTACCGCGCGTGCGTTGACGTCGAGGATGTGGTGCAGCAGATCGGGCCGGTTATAGAGCATGGTCTTGATGGTGCGAAAGTCGCTACTGGCGCCGCCTTCGACCATGTAACACGCCAGCGTATAGGGGCTTCCCGAGAAGCCGATTAATGGCACATCACTGTCCAGCGCATGCCGTATTTGTGTAACCGCGTCGAGTACGTAGCGCAAATGCTCGCCAGGATCAGGCGCGGAGAGATTGCGGATCTCCCATTCTTCGCGCAGTGGCCGCTCAAACTTGGGCCCTTCACCCTCGGCGAAATACAAGCCCAAACCCATGGCATCGGGAATAGTCAGAATATCCGAGAAAAGGATTGCGGCATCCAGTGGGAATCGCGCCAGCGGCTGCAGGGTGACTTCGGTGGCGTAGTCGGGATTCTTCGCGAGGTCGAGAAAACTGCCGGCGCGACGGCGGGTTTCGTTGTACTCGGGGAGATAGCGCCCGGCCTGCCGCATGATCCACACCGGCGTGTACGGCGTGGGCTGGCGCAGCAATGCGCGCAGGAAAGTATCGTTTTTCAACGGTGACATTTGAAGCGCCACGATCGGTTTTTTGCGGGCAACAAGCCCGCTCCGCAAGGGGGTAACGGGGGGCGGCGGAACGCCCCCTGTTCGTACCCTACCCCTTGGGATCCGGATTTGTCGCGCATTAGCGCGGCAAATCCGTAGATCCCATCAGGAATTCGTCCACCGCGCGCGCGCACTGCCGCCCTTCGCGAATCGCCCACACCACCAGCGACTGCCCCCGGCGCATGTCGCCAGCAGCGAATACTTTGGCGACGGATGTCTGATAACTTTCGGTATCGGCCTTGACGTTGCTGCGCGCGTCTCTATCGATGCGAAGCTCTTCGAGCAGACCCGTCTGCACGGGGCCGAGAAAACCCATGGCAAGCAACACCAGATCGGCGGGCATTTCGAATTCCGAGCCGGGCACTTCGCTCATCTTGCCGCCCTGCCATTGCAGGCGCACGGCTTTCAAGGCTTTAACTTTGCCATTTTCACCGACAAACGATTTGGTCGCCACCGACCAGTCGCGATTGGCGCCCTCTTCATGTGAGGACGAGGTGCGCAGCCGCGTCGGCCAATAGGGCCACACGGGATTGCGCAAAGGATCATCCGGCTTGCCGAGCAATTCGAACTGCGCAATCGATTTCGCGCCGTGGCGATTGGATGTCCCCACGCAATCGGAGCCGGTGTCGCCGCCGCCAATTACCACCACGTGTTTGCCGGTTGCCATGATTTGATTGGCGACCTTGTCGCCGGCGACGACCTTGTTTTGCTGCGGCAGAAACTCCATTGCGAAATGCACGCCTTCCAGCTCGCGACCGGGTACCGGCAGGTCTCGCGGGTGTTCGGCGCCGCCCGACAGCACTACCGCGTCAAACTCGGCTAGCAGTTTTTTTGCCGGGACATTGCCACCAATTTCCTGATTGACATGAAACGCCACGCCTTCGGCCTTCATCTGCTCGACACGGCGGTCGATGAAATGTTTTTCCATCTTGAAGTCGGGAATGCCGTAACGCAGCAGGCCGCCGATGCGATCATTCTTCTCGAACAGCACCACATCATGCCCGACACGCGCGAGCTGCTGCGCGCATGCCATACCCGCAGGACCCGAGCCGATCACCGCAACGCGCTTGCCGGTTTTCTGTTTTGGCGGCTGCGGCACAACCCATCCGTTTTCCCAGCCCTTGTCGATGATCGCGTGCTCGATCGATTTGATGCCCACCGGATCGGCGTTGATGCGCAGGGTGCACGCTTCTTCGCACGGTGCGGGACAAATACGCCCGGTGAACTCCGGGAAATTATTGGTGGAGTGCAGCGTGTCAAGCGCGGCGCGCCAGTTCTGCCTGTAAACGAGATCGTTCCAATCGGGAATGATGTTGTTGATCGGGCAACCGCTCATGCAAAACGGAGTGCCGCAATCCATGCAGCGCGCGCCCTGCACGCCTGCCTGCTCGTCGGTCAAATGGCCGACGAACTCGCGGTAATGCCTTATGCGAGCGTTTTTGTCTTCGGCCGCTTCCGTTAGCCGCTCGTATTCGAGGAATCCGGTAACTTTTCCCATTGTTGCTTTATATAAGTATTTGATTATGCGGCGATTTTTCTGCTTGCAGCCATCTCGCCGAGTGCGCGCCGGTATTCGTTGGGGAACACTTTGACGAAACGCGTGCGCTCGCTTGCCCAGTTGTCGAGTATCGTTTTGGCACGTGCGCTGCCGGTGTTGCGCGCGTGCGCTTCGATCATCTGCTTGAGCACGGATTCGTCGGAGAGGCCGCGATGCCACAACTCGCGTGCAACTTTTGCCTCTTGCTCTTTGTCGGCTAGCACAGGCTCCAGCTTGACCATCGTCGCATTACAACGCGTCTCGAAGGTGCCATCCTGATCATAAACATAAGCAATGCCGCCTGACATGCCAGCGGCAAAATTGCGCCCGGTGGTGCCGAGCACGACCACGGTGCCGCCAGTCATGTACTCGCAACCGTGATCGCCTACGCCTTCGACCACCGCGTGCGCTCCGGAGTTACGCACGGCGAAACGTTCGCCCGCGACACCACGGAAATATGCCTCGCCTTCGATCGCGCCGTAAAGCACGACGTTACCGGTGATGATGTTCTCCGACGGATCGCCCTTGAATTTGGGCGAAGGCTGCACGCTGATGCGCCCGCCCGACAACCCCTTGCCGCAGTAATCGTTGGTGTCGCCTATCATTTCCATTGTGATGCCGCGCGCAAGGAACGCGCCAAAACTCTGCCCGGCGGTGCCGGCGAATCGCAAGTGAATGGTATCGTCAGGCAAACCGTCGTGCTGATAACGTTTTGCAATCTCGTGCGACAACATCGTACCCACCGTGCGATGGATATTGCGGATCGGCATGTCGATCGTGACTTTCTCGCGGCGCTCGAGCGCGGGCTGCGCCAGTTCGATCAAGCGCTTGTCGAGCGCCTTGTCGAGGCCGTGATCCTGCGCTTCGCATTGAAAACGCGAAACTTCCGGGCCGATTTTAGGCTGCGTAAAAATACGCGAAAAATCAAGACTCAGCGCTTTCCAGTGCGCGATGCCTTTGCGCATATCGAGCAGATCGGAGCGACCAATGAGATCGTTGAACTTTCGCACACCCAGTTGCGCCATCAATTCGCGGATTTCTTCGGCAATAAAGAAGAAAAAGTTGATGACGTACTCAGGCTTGCCGGCGAATTTCTTGCGCAGCACCGGGTCTTGTGTCGCCACCCCGACAGGGCAGGTGTTGAGATGGCACTTGCGCATCATGATGCAGCCTTGCACTACCAGCGGCGCGGTGGCGAAACCGAATTCATCGGCACCGAGCAGGGCGCCGATCACCACGTCGCGGCCAGTCTTGATTT
>JAKFYK010000093.1:0-18064 GCA_021730905.1 Betaproteobacteria bacterium
GCAGCGCCAGCCACGCCAGACGGTCGGC
This sequence comes from Betaproteobacteria bacterium, assembly GCA_021730905.1. Lineage (GTDB taxonomy): Bacteria > Pseudomonadota > Gammaproteobacteria > Burkholderiales > SG8-41 > UBA5216. The sequence continues at coordinate 29 of JAKFYK010000093.1, forward strand.
GGGGTGCGACAGCGCGCGCGTAAGCGCGAGCAAATCCTGCACCACCGGGCGATGGCCCAACGGTTCAATATCGATGGCGCGAAAATTAAGGCCTGCTTCCCTGAGCCGCGGCACGATGTCGCTCAGATGCCCGCGCGTGCGTACCAGAATCGCAATGCGGCCTGCGGGATCATCGCGGCGCGCATCCGTTACTATTTTGACCACAGCCGCAGCCTCGGCTGCTTGATCGCCGTCGAAAAACGGATGAACATTCACCGCGAGGCTTGCAAGCGCCGGGCGAGTCGCCGTTGAGGCCGTATAGGTGACGGCGCCGGTCGCAATGCTCTCGCGTGCCGGCATCACATGCGCGAACGTAGCGTTCACCCAGTCGACGATGCCGGCCTGGGAGCGAAAATTGGCACTGAGACTGATCGGCTCCATGCGCACGCTGCCGATGCCGGCCCTGCGTGCGCGCAGGAACTGCCCGACTTCGGCTTCGCGGAACCGGTATATCGATTGCATGGGGTCGCCCACAGCGAACAACGTGCGGCCGTCGTCGGGCATCCATCCGGCGGTAAGCTTGGCGGCGAGTTCGTACTGGCTGATCGAGGTGTCCTGAAACTCATCGATCAGCAGGTGCCGGATGCGGTAGTCGAGCGCCAGCGCAAGGTCGGTCGGCGCATCCGGCTCGCCCAGCGCCAGCAGCGCGCCGTGCGCGACTTCGGCGAAATCAACCTGCCCGTGCGACTGAAATACTACTTTAAGTTGCGCAACCGCGCGCGGCAGCAGGCGCATGATGGCACCGAGCGCTTCCCATTGCGCATCGCTGTACGCTGGCGGCGGCAACGCGCGCAGATCGTGCAGCGCGGCGCGCAATTCATTGTTGGGTTCCATCGTTGCGATCAACGCCAGTGCGCGATCCTTCCAGTGTTTTGCGAGTTCTTTTTCGGGTTTTGTTTTTCCCGCCGGGAACCCATTGTTGACGTTGACCTGTTTGCGCCATGCGCCGTCTTTTGTCAGCACCAGTTCGGCGATGCGTCGCCACGCTGCGGCGTTTTCTTCGTCATATTCAAGGATTAAAAATAATTCTTTAAAAACAAATAGATATGTATTTCCCTCCACGGCGGCAAGATTGGCCGTTGCATACTCCGCCAAAGCCAGCAGCTCTTCATGCAAACCCGAAGGGAACAACCCGCGAGCATGCTGCAACACCTCCCGGCACAAGCGTTTGAGCGCGGCTTCGAGACTGACACGTTCCTCGCCATAGACGCGGCGCAGCCATTGATCGCGGCGCGCCAGCATGCCGACGAGCAAGGTCTCGACGCGCGCCACGTCGTTGTCCAGATGCGCCAGCAGCAAACCGACATCGTGCGCGACCGCATCATTGCTTTCAACGAGTTCGATCGTGGCACGCGCCGCCTCAAGGTACAGCGCGGACGCGTCTTCCACGCTTTCCGGCTGCGCCCCAAAGCGCGACAGCAGCGGCATCTGCCGCGTCAGCGCCGCGCACAGCGAATCAATGGTCTGGATGCGCAGACGCGACGGATTACCGGCGATTTGCCAGCCGCACGCGGCATCGCGCGCCAGCGCCGCCACGGCTAGATCGAGCGTCAGTTTTTCATGTTCCGTCGCAGGCGCTTTGCCGGTACGCGCCTGATCCAGCGCCTCCAGTACGCGTTCACGCATTTCGCCGGCCGCTTTCCTGGTAAACGTGACGGCAATAATTTCTTCAGGATGCTCGACATACGCGAGCAGACACAGATAACGCTGAATCAACAGCTCAGTCTTGCCCGAGCCGGCCGGCGCCTGCACGATAAACGAACGCGCGGGATCAAGCGCGCGACGACGCGCAACCAGATCGGAAACCGGCATCATCGTCATACTGCATCCTCGTCGTCGATCAGGGTATTTTCCAGGCGCTCATAAATACGGCAAAACGGCTGTACATCGCAGTAGCGGCAGGTATGCGGGTAATTTTTGGGGTCTACAGCCGCGCCTCCGGTGGCAAAGCCGGCGGCAAGCCGGCCGAGATCGGCGCGCCATGCCGCGACCAGATCCTGCCATGAGACATGCTGCTTATTGTACGGGGACCCGGAGAATGCCTTGGCGCCCGGCAACAGATCGGCATCGCGCGCCAGCGCGACAAATTTCATGTCGCCGGTTTTCACCTGTGCAAACGCCACCGCTGCGGCGTCCGGCTCGGCGGTCGTCAGATACACGGGCAGTTGCGGTTCATCCGGGCGTTCGCCCAGCAAAGCACCCGGCGATGGGGCATTGGTTTTGTAATCAATCACGATATGCCGGCCATCCGGCAACGCATCGACGCGATCCAGGCGCGAGTTGAATGCAAGCCCGCCTATTTCCACGCGGCGCTTGTCTTCGGTTGCAACGACGGTGAAATCGCTGCGCCCCCTTTCACTTTCCAGCCAATCGCGTGCCAAACAAACGAGACGATGCTTCTCGATGTGCGCGAACCTTCCGGAAAGTTTTTCGGGACGGTCACGCCGCGCGCGCGCAAGGGCTTCCTCCGCAGCATGCTCAAGCAGGAGATCAAGGTCAGCGGCACTGATGGCGTCCAGGGCAGTCTTGTTTTTCAACCGCGCCCACACTTGTGCCAGCAGGTGATGCACCAACGTGCCGCGTTCAAGCGCATCGAGTCCGGTATGCGGCACCGCGAGACCTTCCGCTCCCACCCTGTGCCGCGCAAACGCGCGGAACGGGCACGCCGCGTAGTCCTTTATCGCCGCCGTTCCGGCGCTGACGTCAGCGCCCTTCTCCAAGGCAGGGGCGATAGGGTCCAGCATCCATTCGATGCTGCGCGCAGCATGGATTACATCGCGCAGGCCGGCATACTTCTTCGGCGTGACCGGTTGCTCCGGAATCGCTTCAATTAGCGGACTCGCCTTGAATTCGCGATCATTTTCGATTTGCGGATAGCTCAGCACGACTTCATCCGCCGCGGTCAGCCAATGGCGTGTCAGCTGGCGTGCCAGTTCGATCGCTTCGGCTGCCGAGCCTTGCGGCACGCCGGCGGCACGCTGCAATTCCAGCGGCAGAAACGGATTGGGACGCGGCGCAGCCGGCCACGCCTCGTCGCTCAAGCCCATCACCCACAGCCGGTCGAACGTCATGCCCGCAGCCTCAAACACACCGAGTATCTGGATCGGCACTACGGGCGTCTCCGGCTGAAACAACTCGCCCGTCGCCATGCGCCGCAAGCGCGATATCGCTTCGCCATAGCCCATGCGCGCGACAACACGATCAAGCGCTGCAAATGCTGCAATGGTTTCATGCCACTTTTTCAGCGTTTGATACTCTTCGGAATCAAGACTGCGCTCGCCAGGAAAGCCCGCCGTCGCCAGCGCTTCGGAAATGCGCCGCGCCCACACCGATGGCATTTGCGCTCCAAACAAATTCGCTTTGCGATACTCCGCAAGCGCACCGAGACGTTGCGCGAGTACCGGGCAACCTGCTGCGCTGCGTGTGATGAGCGCCAGCAGCCGTTCCAGACGAATCACCGGCTCCATGCGTTCGCGCAACGCTGCGTCGAGCCGGGCGCGCAACGCCATCTCTGCATCGCCGCCGGCCAGAAACGGTGACCGAATCAAACGGCTTGCCTGTTCAAAATCGATTTCACGACCTGCGAGCACAAGCACATTGAGCGCCGCGTGCACCAGTGGATAGGACGTCAGCGGCAATCCAAGCGAAACATTGAACGGCAACGCCTGCTTCAGCGCACCTGGCAGCAGATTGCCCGGTGCCATTGTGGCGCCGAATGCGCGCACGATGGCCGCGCGATGCCGCGCCAGATCAGGTACCACGATTCCGATACTCGACACGCCCCGTTCGAGTTGCATCCGGGCCCAAGCGGCAGCGCAGCGAATTTCGTCGCGATTGTCCTTGCACGCCGTACGACGCGCGTCGCCCCGCCGCGGTGGCGGACCGGCCGACACAACATTACAGCCTGCCAATTTTAGCGCCTCAAATAACGCGATGTGCTGCGGCGTAATGACGTCAAAACCGTAATAAACAAGGGTTGGGGGCGTCCTGAAATGCCCTCGCCCGAACAACGGGGCGACAACATCGGGCAATCGTGCGGCGTCGGTATTGCCGTCGCTTTTCGACGCGCGTTCGTAGCGCCGCATCCATTCAAGGAACGCCCGGCTATCCTCATTCAGTGGATAATCTTTGATCCGCGACGCCAGGCGCCATGCCTGCGCCGTTTGCCATGCGTCGCATGCCAGACGCGCGGTTTCAGGCAACGCAAGCAACCGGTTTCCTGCGTCTGAACCGCGGATGATCTGCTCCCACAGCGCAAGTTCCTGCGCAGGCGCCAGCAACAGCGGCAAATCGAGGGGACGCGCGAGATCGGAGTGCAACGCGTCTTCGTAAGCGCGCCCGACAAAAGCGGAAAGCGGCAGGATATCGGCGCTGTTCCAGGCTATGTGGCCCGACGCAACCTGCGCATCGTCAAATGCGCCTTTAAGCGCCAGCGCGAGACGGCGGTTAGGGGTGACTACCGTAGCACCGGACGCAATCGCTTGGGACAGGTCCGGGGTCATTCGGGAATCTACACGATGACAGGCTGACGCCGCTACTCAGAAACAGGCAGTGCGGATTTTATTTTTCGAGCAGATGCTTTTTCTCTTTGGTCTTCGCCCACTCGTCGGCATCCGCCGGCGCGTCAATTTTCTCGATAATGGGCTTCCATACTTTGGCCAGTTCGGCATTCAGGGCGGTGAACGCTTTCTGGTCATCGGGCACATCGTCTTCGGCGAAGATGGCTTCGACCGGGCATTCGGCAACGCACAAGGTACAGTCGATGCACTCATCGGGATCGATCACCAGCATGTTGGGGCCTTCGCGGAAGCAATCCACGGGGCATACATCAACGCAATCGGTATACTTGCACTTGATGCAAGTTTCAGTCACTACGTAAGTCATGGGAGTCCTCGCCGCCGGGCGATCTTGAAATCTGCAAAAGAGACCATATTTTAACAGAAACAAGCGCTTACGGTTTGTAGGCGGCTTACTGGCAGTTGCGGGAACAGGGCATTTGCTTTCCAAATACGATTTTTTTGGTTAGCATGGATTCCACAACTCCTGTTGCCGCGCAGTCCGTGCGGTCATTTCGGTTTTTTGCCATTATTCCTAGAGAGGTTTTGCAGCAATGAGCGAGCATATTCAGCACGTTAAGGACGATACGTTTGAAGCCGATGTACTTAAGTCCACTACCCCGGTGCTGCTGGACTACTGGGCCGAGTGGTGCGGCCCGTGCAAGATGATCGCGCCGATTCTCGACGAAGTGGCGAAGGATTACGCCGGCAAACTGAAAGTGGCCAAGATCAACATCGATGACAATCAGGCTACGCCCACGAAATTCGGCGTGCGCGGCATTCCGACGCTGATGATTTTCAAGAACGGCGCAGTTGAGGCCACCAAGGTCGGCGCTCTGTCCAAATCCCAATTGAAAGCCTTTATCGACAGCCATATTTGACAGCAATAGCTGATCGCTATACCCTGCTTGCCAGCGCTCGAACCGCGTTCCGCGTTGTAATACAACTTCAGCAATATCAAAGCAGTAATTCAAAGTACTAATCCATGCGGTTCTGGCGCGGGCGCGGATTCCTTCCCGCCCGCCTCTCTGTTCCCACCCTTAGCTCTGCCTCGTAACAACCAATAGCCGTACCCAAAATTTATGCATTTATCCGATCTGAAAAACCTCCCCATCGGTGAATTGGTCGAGATGGCCGTCACGAACGAAGTGGAAGGCGCAAACCGTCTGAGAAAACAAGAGCTCATATTTGCGCTGCTGAAAAATCAGGCCAAGAAGGGCGATGCAATTTTCGGCGGCGGCACGCTCGAAGTGCTGCCTGACGGTTTCGGCTTTCTGCGTTCCCCCGACACGTCGTATCTGGCGGGCACCGACGATATTTATGTCTCGCCCTCGCAAATCCGCCGCTTCAATCTGCACACCGGCGACACCATCGAAGGCGAGATCCGCACGCCCAAGGACGGCGAGCGTTACTTCGCGCTGGTCAAGGTGGACAAGGTCAACGGCGAACCGCCCGAAAACTCCAAACACAAGATCCTGTTTGAAAACCTCACGCCCTATCATCCGACCGAGCATCTGAAGCTTGAGCGCGACATCAAGGCCGAAGAAAACATCACCGGGCGCATCATCGACATCATCGCGCCCATCGGCAAAGGCCAGCGCGGCTTGATCGTGTCGCCGCCAAAGGCCGGCAAGACGGTACTCATGCAGCACATCGCGCACGCGATCACTGCGAATCACCCCGAAGTGGTACTGATCGTGCTGCTGATCGACGAACGCCCCGAGGAAGTGACGGAGATGCAGCGTTCGGTCAAAGGCGAGGTGCTGTCGTCCACCTTCGACGAACCGGCCTCGCGCCATGTGCAGGTTGCGGAAATGGTGATCGAGAAAGCCAAGCGCCTGATCGAACACAAAAAGGACGTGGTGATCCTGCTCGACTCGATCACGCGCCTCGCGCGCGCCTACAACACCGTGGTGCCGGCTTCCGGCAAAGTGCTCACCGGCGGCGTGGATGCCAACGCACTGCAGCGCCCGAAGCGCTTTTTCGGCGCCGCGCGCAACGTCGAAGAAGGCGGCTCGCTGACCATACTCGCCACCGCGCTCATCGATACCGGCTCGCGCATGGACGATGTGATCTACGAAGAATTCAAGGGCACCGGCAACATGGAGATTCATCTTGACCGGCGCATGTACGAAAAACGCATTTTCCCCGCCATCAACGTCAATCGCTCCGGCACGCGCCGTGAAGAACTGCTGCTGGCAAAAGACGTGCTGCAAAAAATCTGGGTGCTGCGCAAACTGCTGTATCCGATGGACGAACTCGAAGCCACCGAATTCCTGCTCGACAAAGTGCGCGCGACCAAGACCAACAGCGATTTTTTTGACTCCATGCGACGCGGTTAACGCAGTTTATAGCGGCTCTCGTATTTTCAAACTGCGGCGGAAAAAACTCTTGTCCGCCTGCAGGCATCCCGCAAGCGGGTTCCTGCTCCGCCCTCCGGCTCGTTGCTCGTTCGATTCCATGCGACGCGGCTAAACGGCACAACCACCGTACTACCCACCTCATACGCCCGCGGCAAAAAATCCTGCCCCACCACCGGCGGCCACGGCCTTGGCTTGCTTTTGCAACATTTGCTCTTCTTCAATCTTCTTTGCGATATTTATAATTTTCCATTTAAAAACAAATACTTATTTATATTTCATGCCAGCGCTCGCCTCGATTGGAATAAATTTGCCCATTCCCCTGTAGCGTTGTCTTGCAGAAACACGAGTAGTAACATGACTTCCGTTCACTATCGGATTCCAAGGAGGTTTCTCATGTGGCGCGCAACGACAATGGCAATAGCAATGATTTCGATGGCGGGATGCGTACAACTGCCCCCGACCACACAGGATATCCAGGCAAAGAGATTCGAATCCGTCCCGGGTAAGGCGGTGATCTATATCGCGAGACCGCGCGTCGATGCCCCCAATGGGGGCTCGATCGTGATCGGCAACGACGGGGTCATCACCACTTATGAGGGCACGTACTATCGCTGGGAAGTGCCGCCGGGCACGCAAGTGATTCGCGGATATGGCGTGTTTACCGCTTCGGTCACCCTTCAGGCCGAACCCGGGAGAATTTATTTTGTGCAACAGACCGTTAATGGCAACCGGCGCGACGGTGCGCAATCCATGTCGCTGCAACAGGTCAGCGATGTGCAAGGACGCAGACTGGTAAGCGACGCACAATCGCTGTAACGCCCCCTTACACCCAGTACTCACGCCACGAGTGCTTGCGCGCAATGGACAATCTCACCGTAGCGTGATGATTTGCCGCAATGATCGCTGACAACGGCTGGCGCCGGCATTCATCGCCGGCAGAGCTGAACAGCGACGTTGGCATTGTGGCAGGCTCGGCGCTCCAGGTTTGGGCAAGCACTTGCATATTGACTTTCATCCTGCTGGCGCTGGCAGGCTGCGCTTCGACGCCGCAAGCCTCGTCGGAGCGCGATGCCGAAGCCAAGCAATATGCCAGCCATCCCGGCAGTTCGACCATTTACGTGTATCGCCCGGATTTGGGTGCTTCGGAATCGGACACTGTGTTGTGGCTCGACGGCAAATTGATAGGCGCCACACTGCCAAGGACTTTTTTTCGCGTTAATGTCGAACCCGGAAAACACATGCTGGCCGGAATGGGCTACGACAATGGCAAGCTGATGATTGAGACGCGGCCCGGCGAGATCTATTTTGTCTCGCTGACGGTTGTCGCCGGCAATTCCCTGTTCTGGGCGGTTCCACCGGAGATCGGCCGGCAAGCCGTCAACCGCTGCTGTGCGCTGATGGAAAACTGGGCGCCTGGCCAAAGGCCCTTGCTTCGCTAGCCGAAATCGTTGATAATTCAGCCCTTTTTCGCCTCGGAACAAACCGGTAGGATGATGCCATGAAAGTAGAAATACACCCTGAATACAATGAGATAGCTGTCACCTGCAGTTGCGGTGCGACATGGAAAATGGGTTCAACGCTGGGCAAGGATCTGCATGTGGAGGTCTGTTCCTCGTGCCACCCGTTCTACACTGGCAAGCAAAAGATCGTCGATACCGCTGGCCGTGTTGAGAAATTCAACCAGAAATACGGCAAGCGCACGCCGGCTACCAAGGCCGCTGCGTAAACCCTTATTTATCCGGTCTAGAAGGGCAGCCTCGTGCTGCCCTTTGCATTTGCACGATGTGCTCGTGACCCGCCACCCTCAACCACTGGACTATTCGACATGAAAAAATTTCGCATCGCGGTCATCCCCGGTGACGGCATCGGCAAGGAAGTGATGCCTGAGGGTCTGCGCGTACTCGAAGCCGTGGGCCGCAAATTCGGCATCGAGTGGCAATTCGATGAACTCGACTGGAGCTGTGACTACTACGCGAAGCACGGCCGCATGATGCCCGACGACGGCCTTGAACAACTCAAGAAACATGACGCCGTGTACTTCGGTGCGGCGGGATGGCCAGCCGCTGTGCCCGATCATGTTTCGCTGTGGGGACTGCTGATCCCGTTCCGTCGCGGCTACGATCAATACGTTAATCTGCGCCCGGTGCGCCTGATGCCCGGCATGAAATGCCCGCTTGCCGACCGCAAGCCCGGCGATATCGATTTCTGGGTGGTGCGCGAAAACAGCGAAGGCGAATATTCCTCGGTAGGTGGACGCATGTTTGCCGGCACTGAACGCGAATTCGTCACGCAGAACGCCGTGTTCTCGCGTCAGGGCACCGATCGCATTTTGAAATACGCATTCGATCTGGCCGCGACGCGCCCGAAAAAACATCTGACCTCCGCCACCAAATCCAACGGCATCTCCATCTCGATGCCGTATTGGGACGAGCGCGTGAAAGCCATGTCGGAAAAGTATCCCGGCATCAGGGTTGACCAATTTCACATTGACATCCTGTGCGCGCATTTCGTGATGCACCCGGACTGGTTTGACGTGGTGGTCGGCTCCAATCTGTTCGGCGACATTCTGTCCGACCTCGGCCCGGCAGCCACCGGCACCATCGGCATCGCGCCATCGGCCAATATGAATCCCGAGAAAGTGTTCCCGTCACTGTTCGAGCCGGTGCATGGCTCGGCACCCGACATCTACGGTCGCAAGATCGCCAACCCGGTCGGCATGATCTGGGCCGGCGCAATGATGCTTGATCATTTGGGCTGCCGCGAAGCGGGCGCGGCCATCGTCAAGGCAATTGAAAACGTGTTGCAGGAAGGTCCAAAAACGCCGGACCTTGGCGGCAAGGCCAATACCGATGATCTCGGTAAAGCCATCGCAGAAATGTTCTAGGTAACGTTGTAGCGATCAGAAATACTTGATTGCCTGCACCCAGCCGCGCGTATGGCGATCCGTATCAGAAGAAACGGACGGTTGATTGCCAAGGCGTGTGGCAATCGTCAGTTTCACCTGGAAGCCATTCACGCTGGACCATTGCAGTCCAACGCCACCGCCCGATAAATGGCGGTTGTTGGCGCCAGCGATGAACGGATTTTCGTTGATGGTAACGCTGCCGGCGTCGAGAAATACAAAAGGCTGCAACACACCCGGCACGGCGGCCAACGTGAACGTATAGCGCAACTCGGCAGTCGCCACGTAACCTGAATCTCCCGACGCCTCACCCTGCGGATACGCGCGCACGCCGTTGGGGCCGCCCAGCAGGAATTTTTCCGAGGAATCGAGATTCTTGTTCGCCTTCTGCCCCGAAAACACAAAATAAACCGACAGCCGCTCGCCCAGACTTTGCAGGCGCAGCACGTTGATATTCCATTTGTCGAAATGCCCGTGCGTGCGTGCGGTCACGTCATCGACTGCGCGCGCGGCCGGTGTTTCGATATTCACGCGGCCGCTGCCATAGCCGAGAGAAAATACCGTAATGCCGCCACCCAGCAGCGCGTCGCGCGCATCGCCACTGAGCGTCAGCGACGCGGCTCGTGTCGACTTGTCGGTTACGGTTGCCGCCGAGGAGACACGGTCCTGAAAATCACGCCAGTCGTACGCCGCCTGTGCGTAAAGATTGAAATTGCGCGTGCGTATGAACGGATAGCTTGCGTTGAGCGTATAGGTGCCGGCTTCGCCGCTGGCATTGAGCGCCGAAAAACTCTTGCCCAGTCGATAATCCGAACTGCTATAGGCTCCGCCCATTTTGAGTCCGTCGCCACCCACCGGAACCTGATATGCCAGTCGCCCGAATTCCAGCCCGTTGAAACCCCTGGTCAGTTGTGCGCTTAGAAGGTCGCCAAATCCCAATGGGCTTAGCAGATTTATTTTCCCGGTGAGCCGGTTTTCGCCAGTGAAGCGGTTGCCGAAATTATCAAGCTCGACGCTGCCGGAAGCAAAAGGTGCCGGTGCCAACTCCACCGACAGATCGGATTCGCCGACATTCGCGCCGGGACTCAAAGTAGCACGCGCGTCGCCAACGCCCGGTAAATCATTGAGCAACAGCATCCTGCGTTCGATGCTTGATTCCGTCACCACGGCGCCAGGGAGCACGTTGATATAACTGCGCGCTACGCTGTCGCGCACGCGTGACGGGTTGTTGAGATTCACCTTGCCCAAGCGGCCTTCTATCACCGCGATCTCGACTACACCATCCTTGATGTCCTGCGCCGGCAAATAGGCGCGCGCCACCATATATCCACGCTCGCGGTAGTAGCGCGAAATACGCGCTGCCGCCTGATCGAGATCAGAAAAACTCACTTCTCTCCCCGTGGCGTCCTGTACTAAGGCGACCAATTCCGCCTCGGCAAATGCGGTAGCGCCAGTCACCCGAAATCCCTTGAGCATGAAACGCACCGACGTAGACGGCTTCAGCGCCGGACGCGCAGGCTCATCCAGTTTGATTGCCGGGGCCGGACGCGCGGGTAATTCCAGCGCAGGCTTTTGCTGCTCGCGCAGTATCGAACCTGCATCAGGAGCGATTTGCGCTCGCGCGGCCGGGTAAAAACCCGCACCCGATGCGCACGCTGCCAGCATTACATAAGTATTTGTTTTTATTGCTATTTTTAGGTTCATGCTGATCGAATGATCATCCCGCTTACTACGGGGCCAAACCGGCAGGCAGATTCACGCCGCCATTGATGATATCCACAAGATTGTTCACCACGCCGGATACCACTTGCTGGTTATTGCCCGCAGCAGTACCGCCCTCGGACACCTGCGTGGGCTGCACCCCCGCAAAGGTTGTCGCCACAGTCGGCGGACCGCTGACGTGGGGTGGCGGCAACTGGTCGCCGCCTGAGTTGATCGACGCCAGTACATCGGCGGGTATTCCTCCTGCCCCGGCACTCGCACTGGCGTTCACCGTCAACGTCCCGATCACATAACTGATCGTATAGTTCGTCGACGTTTGCCCCGACGGTGTGATGACGTAAGCACCAGCAGGTGAACCTGCCGTCGCCGGTGTTGCAAAGACCAGCACACCCGCAAGGCTTGCCGGATTGTCCGCAAACGCGAAACCGGTGTACGTCGCGGTAAACGGCGGCAGCAGAGCACCGGTGGACTTACTGGCATTGTCCGCGGTGATCGTCAGCGCGCGCGGCGTAATCGTGAACAACCCTGGCGTATAAGTGGTAATGCTGTAGTTGGCATTGCTCGCCAGCGTGCCCTGATTGATTGCATACGGATTGCCAGCGACATTCTCGCCCGGCGCACGCGCCAGCGCACCCGCGAACACGCTGGCGATGGTATCGCCGCCGGCCAAGCCCGCGCCGCCGACGTTGAAGGCAAACGCTGGATCGGCATCGCCGTAAATTTTGGCAGCATTGTTGGCGGTTACGGTGATACCGCGTGCCGTGATCACGCCTGTGGCATTCGGGACGTAGACAATTGCATAGTTGTTGCCGCCATTGCCGTCGTTTATCGCAAGGCCGCTCGCGTTGAGGGTCTTGTTGATGCCTGCGTTCTGATTGTCGTACATCTGTGTGGGTGCAGTGCCAACCGTGTCTCCGGCAAACAATGCCCCCACCACCGGTGCCACTGCTGAACTGGTGGTGCCGTCGTACACCCGGTTGTCGGTCTGCGCCGTTACTGTCAGCGGCGCTGCTGTGATCACGCCCGTGTTGTCGTTGACATAAGTGACCGCATAGTTGTTGCCGCCATTGCCGTCGTTCACCACCAGCCCGCTCGCCGTCAGCGTTTTGTTGTTGCCGACATGCCTGGTGTCATAGCTTTGCGCCGCCGCCGTGCCCACCGCGTCATACAGCGTACCCGTCACCACCGGCGCCCCCGCTGAATTCGTGGTGCCGTTGTAGCCTCGGCTGTCCGTCTGCGCCGTCACCGTCAGCGGCGCCGCCGTGATTTCTCCGATCGCTGCGTTAGCCGTGGTCGGCAAGACCGTGTAACCGTATACCGTTGCCGCGCCGTTGGTGGCGCTTGCAGCAATACCGCTCGCCGTCACGGTTTTTAAAGTCCCTGCATTCCTGTTGTCATAGGTGCCGGTCCCGCTCAACGTGATCGTGTCACCATCAACTGCGCCCGTCGCGGTGAAGTTGCCAGCCGCGAGTGTGGCCGCTGTACTGCCGTCGTAAACCCTGGCCACCGCGCCGGTCAGGCCGGGAGTGATCGACGGCGCGAACGTGTAGAGAAAGCCATTGCCCGCGCCCAATACCGGGGCGCCAAACGCCGCGTTGTATTGCTTGAAGTTGTAGGCCAATCCGCCACGGTTGTCAGGCGTGCCCCCGCCAAACGGATTGGGATTTGCCGACCACACCAGGAAACGCCCGCTACCGGGATTGAGGGTATTCCCTCCGCTATTCAAAAATCGAGCCGCCGCCGCAAGTACAATGGAATCGCCACCGCCCGTCGCGATGAGGTTGCCACCCAGCGTCAAATTGCCGGTGAGCGTGCGTGCACTCAGCGTCGTGAAGCTAGATGCTACCGCCGTGCCCACGGTCAGCGCATTCGCATCCACCAACGACACATTGCCCGCGCTGGTGATCTGCACCGTACCAAAATTGTTGGCGGGATTGGCCAGGGTGATGTCGTTCCCCACGCCGGCAGCCAAGGTGGTGACACCGGCAACCGCTAACGCGCCGGACTGCGTAATCGCACCCGCGGTCGTCACCCCCAGCGCACCCGACACCGTTGACGCTCCCAAGCTAATGGCATTGACATCATTGATCGTGACATTATTGCCGTTGGTGACTGCCACCGTGCCGAAGTTGTTCGCAAGATTCAGCGTGATGTCGTTGCCCGCCCCCGCCGCCAGCGTCGTCGTGCCCGTCACCGTCAAGGCCCCCGACTGTGTCAGAGCACCCGCAGTAGTCACGCCCAGCGTGCCGCCAACAGTTGAGGCGCCCAGCACCAACGCATTGGCGTCACGCAGCACCACATTGTTGCCGCTGGCAACCACCACGGTGCCGAAGTTGTTGGTCGCCGTGCTCAGGGTTGCGTTGCCCGCGCCAGCAGTGATGGTGGTCGTACCCGAAACCACCAGCGGCGCCGCGTCCAGCGTGATGCCCGAGGTGGCCAGCAGGTTCAGTGTCGGTACGGTAATCGATCCGGCCGTGTCCGTGATCGTCCCGGCGCCGGTGGTCTGCAACGTCAGCGAGGGGTAGGTGGTCGCGCTCACCGCGCCGCTCACGTTGATGTTGCCGGTGTAGCCCACGCCTCCGACCACCACGGCACCCGCGGTGATGCGGTCCAGTTCCGTATCCAGCAGGCCCATGGCAGTGGCTGAGTCCGCACCGCCCAGCAGCGTCTGGGTGGTCGCGGTTCGCGGCCTCAGGGTGACGGTCGCAGCACCTGCGTTGACGTTAGCCGCCGCGTTGATCGCGATGTTGTTGGCGGTGAAACTCACACCACCCGTCCCGCTCACGTTGGATGCGGCACCTACCAGGTTGATCGCATTGGCAGCACCGCCACCAGTGCCGCCCTGCAGGGTGACGCTGCCGCTGCCGGCGTTGATCGACTGGCCCGCCACCAGCGCCATACCGCCAGCGACAGCACCAACCGTGAGGGAGATGTTGCCGCCGTTCGAGGCCACACTCTGGCTGATGTTGTAGCCGCCGCCCGCCGTCACGCTGATGTTGCCGCCCTGGGTAGTGATGCCGTTGGTGGCGGCAAATAATGCGCCATCGGCGGCCACGCTGCCCAGTGTAATGCCGTTGCTGTCGTTGTAGGTGAAGTCGTTGCCCACGCCGCCACTGATGTTGCCGGCGACGGTGGTCACGATGTTCGCACCGGACAGGGTGATGTCGCCCGCGGCGCGCAAGCCCAGGTTGGTGGCGGTAATGACGCCCGCGCTCTGGGTGATGGCGCCGTTGGAGGCGTTCAGCCGGATGGTGTTGGCGCCGGTAGTGCCAGTAGAAACGTTGGCTCCAATGTTGATGCCGCCCGTGCCGCTGTTTACGAACGTCAACGCGTTCGCCGCATTGTTCGCGCTGAAGGTGACCGGTGCGTTAATCGACAGCGCCGCCGCAGGGTTCACCGTCCCCCCGCTGTCCCCTGCGCTCAGTATCAGCTTGCCACCGGCTCCCACCACCACCGGTGAGCCTATCGTTAGGCTGCCTCCCGCTTGAATAGTATGGTTGGTACCCGTACCCAAAGTGGAAGCACCCAGCGTAAGCGCATTGTTATCCAGCACGGAGACGTTATTTGCGCCACTGTTGTTCAGACTCACCGCGCCGATGAAATCGTTGCTCGCCGTGTTGAGCGTAATTGCGCCCGCGCCGCCGTTGAATACCGAAGTCCCGCCCACGCTCAGACCACTGGCGTTCTGCGTGATGCCCACGCCAGTCACTGTCAGGTTGTTGGTGGTGGTGATCGCGCCCAGCTGTATCGCGTTAGCGTCCACCAGCGTCACGTTGTTGCCGCTGGTCACCGAAACCGCACCGACGAAGTTGTTCGCATTGTTAAGCGTGATGTCGTTGGCGGCTCCGGCCGCCAGAGTGGTCGTGCCAGTAACGGTAACGTTGCCGCTATCGGTGATCGCGCCGTTTGCGATTATCGCAAGATTGCCGCCGATGGCCGAAGTGCCCAGCGTCAACGCATTCGCATCGGTAACCGCGACACTATTCGCGCCGCTGTTGTTCAGCGATACTGCGCCGGTGAAGTTGTTGGCAGCATTGGTTAGCGTGATCACGCCAGCACCCGCATTGAACGTCGCCGCCCCTGCGGTAACCGCCTGCGTGATCGTGCCGGTCTGCGTAATTCCCACTGCATTGACAGTCAGCGTGCCCGTGCCCACGTTGGACGCGCCCAGCACAATCCCATTCACATCAGTAACCGCAACATTGTTGGCGCCAGTATTGTTCAACGCTACCGCGCCGGTAAAGTTGTTGGCGGCATTGGTTAGCGTGATCACGCCAGCACCCGCATTGAATGTTGCCGCCCCTGCGGTAGCCGCCTGTGTGATCGCGCCAGTCTGCGTAATTCCAATCCCATTGACGCTCAGCGTGCCCGTGCCCACGCTGGAGGTACCGAGAATGATTGCGTTCACATCTGTTACCGCGACATTGTTTGCGCCGCTGTTATTCAGACTCACCGCACCTGTGAAGTTGTTGGCCGCGCCTAGCGTGATGGCGTTAGCTCCCGCATTGAACGTCGCCGCTCCTGCGCCCGCAGCCTGCGTAATCGCCCCGGCCTGTGTGACACCGGCCGCATTGACTGTCAGCGTACCCGTGCCCGCGCTGGAAGTGCCCAGAGTGATCGCGTTCGCGTCCGTAATCGCGACAGCGTTGGCACCACTGTTGTTCAGACTCACCGCGCCGGTAAAGTCGTTGCTTGCCGTGTTGAGCGTGATGGCACCCGCGCCGCCGTTAAACGCCGAGGTACCCCCCACCGTCAGACCGCTGGCGTTCTGGGTAATGCCCACACCGGTCACCGTCAGATTGTTCGCGGTGTTGATGGCGCCCAGTTGAATCGCGTTGGCATCGACCAGCGTTACATTATTGCCATTAGTCACCGATACCGTGCCGACGAAGTTGTTGGCATTGTTAAGTACGATGTCGTTGCCTGCCCCGGCATTCAGGCTGGTCGTGCCATTGACCGTGACGTTGCCGCTGTCGGTGATTGCGCCGTTTGTGGTTACCGCAAGATTACCGCTGATCGTGGATGCCCCCAAAACCAGGGCATTGGTGTCGTTGAGTGTCACGTTGTTGCCGTTGGTGACTGCCACCGTGCCGAAGTTGTTCGCAAGATTCAGCGTGATGTCGTTGCCCGCCCCCGCCGCCAGCGTCGTCGTGCCCGTCACCGTCAAGGCCCCCGACTGTGTCAGAGCACCCGCAGTAGTCACGCCCAGCGTGCCGCCAACAGTTGAGGCGCCCAGCACCAACGCATTGGCGTCACGCAGCACCACATTGTTGCCGCTGGCAACCACCACGGTGCCGAAGTTGTTGGTCGCCGTGCTCAGGGTTGCGTTGCCCGCGCCAGCAGTGATGGTGGTCGTACCCGAAACCACCAGCGGCGCCGCGTCCAGCGTGATGCCCGAGGTGGCCAGCAGGTTCAGTGTCGGTACGGTAATCGATCCGGCCGTGTCCGTGATCGTCCCGGCGCCGGTGGTCTGCAACGTCAGCGAGGGGTAGGTGGTCGCGCTCACCGCGCCGCTCACGTTGATGTTGCCGGTGTAGCCCACGCCTCCGACCACCACGGCACCCGCGGTGATGCGGTCCAGTTCCGTATCCAGCAGGCCCATGGCAGTGGCTGAGTCCGCACCGCCCAGCAGCGTCTGGGTGGTCGCGGTTCGCGGCCTCAGGGTGACGGTCGCAGCACCTGCGTTGACGTTAGCCGCCGCGTTGATCGCGATGTTGTTGGCGGTGAAACTCACACCACCCGTCCCGCTCACGTTGGATGCGGCACCTACCAGGTTGATCGCATTGGCAGCACCGCCACCAGTGCCGCCCTGCAGGGTGACGCTGCCGCTGCCGGCGTTGATCGACTGGCCCGCCACCAGCGCCATACCGCCAGCGACAGCACCAACCGTGAGGGAGATGTTGCCGCCGTTCGAGGCCACACTCTGGCTGATGTTGTAGCCGCCGCCCGCCGTCACGCTGATGTTGCCGCCCTGGGTAGTGATGCCGTTGGTGGCGGCAAATAATGCGCCATCGGCGGCCACGCTGCCCAGTGTAATGCCGTTGCTGTCGTTGTAGGTGAAGTCGTTGCCCACGCCGCCACTGATGTTGCCGGCGACGGTGGTCACGATGTTCGCACCGGACAGGGTGATGTCGCCCGCGGCGCGCAAGCCCAGGTTGGTGGCGGTAATGACGCCCGCGCTCTGGGTGATGGCGCCGTTGGAGGCGTTCAGCCGGATGGTGTTGGCGCCGGTAGTGCCAGTAGAAACGTTGGCTCCAATGTTGATGCCGCCCGTGCCGCTGTTTACGAACGTCAACGCGTTCGCCGCATTGTTCGCGCTGAAGGTGACCGGTGCGTTAATCGACAGCGCCGCCGCAGGGTTCACCGTCCCCCCGCTGTCCCCTGCGCTCAGTATCAGCTTGCCACCGGCTCCCACCACCACCGGTGAGCCTATCGTTAGGCTGCCTCCCGCTTG
>JAKFYK010000093.1:18164-20069 GCA_021730905.1 Betaproteobacteria bacterium
CCGGTGCGTTAATCGACAGCGCCGCCGCAGGGTTCACCGTCCCCCCGCTGTCCCCTGCGCTCAGTATCAGCTTGCCACCGGCTCCCACCACCACCGGTGAGCCTATCGTTAGGCTGCCTCCCGCTTGCAGCGTGTGGGTAAAAGCGCCCAGCGCCAGACTGGCAATGCCGGCATTCACGGTAATGTTGTTCGTTGCCTGCAGGGTGAGACCTCCGCCGGCTGCAGCAGCCTCCACCGCGACTTCCCCCAGCGTCCACGACAACCCGACGCCTTCGCCGAACAACACGTTGCGATCCGCAACCTGTGCATTGTCCGCGCCTGCTGCGGCCTGAATCGTGATATTCAGCGGATCAAGCAGCAGCGTGCCCGCCGCGCCTGCAGATGCACCGACATCCACTTTGCCCCAGAAACTTAGATTGTCCTTGCCGGAAACTTCGACAAATCCGCCACGACCACTTTGTGCGCCGCCACGCGCGGAAATCGTGCCGTAAAACTGCGTCAGCTCGTTGCCCCACACGATGGTTCTGCCGCCATCGCCCGCAAGCATCGCATCAGCTCTGATCGTGGCGTCCGTTCCGATATAAGTACGGCTTGCATTCTGGATATCCGGATTGTTGCCCTGAAAATCGCCGCCCACCAGCACCGCGCCGCCACCGGTTTTCCCGGACGCATCCACGGTCGCCATGTTGACGAGTCCGACACGCTCTCCCAGCAATTTGACCGTGCCGCCGGTACCATCGCCGCCGACAGCTTCGATACGACCGTCGACGAGCAGCGTACCCCCTTGCGCCTGAGCGGTGATGTCGCCGCCACGCGCACCGTTGACGGAAATAATCGAATTTGAACCAAGCGTGATGTCATGGGCTGCGGCGAGCGTAATGCTGCCGCCGTTTCCGTTATTCTGGCCCGCGCTGCCGTCGGCGCGCAGTACGCCGCCGCTGGCGATGACGTCGCCTTCAAGACGGATCATGCCGTTAACGTTGCTGAGCGTTGCAGCTTCGATGATACCGTCGTTGTTGACCACCGATTTGATGAGCTGGTCCGCGGCTTTCGCGGTAAGCAGCACCTGTCCGCCATCGGCGCGGATCAATCCCTTGTTGTCGGCCAGTGCATTGAGCGCGCCCTGATCGACAGTAAGGCCAATCAGTTTGTTGCCGTTCAGGTTGAGCGTGACCGCATCGCCCGCGCCAAGCGCTACGTTGCCGCTGGCGGCGATGATCGAACCTTCGTTTTTGACTTGCGGGCCAATCAGCGCAACGTAACCGCCATTGGCAATGATCTCTCCAACATTGCGCACTTCACCCGCCGCGCCATCTTTCACGAAGCGATAGCGCCCCGCCAGAAAGTCGCTATTGCTCAGGCTCAGCGTGGAAGCCACTAACCCGCCCACATTGACCTGCGCGCCCCGTCCGAACAGCACGCCATTGGGGTTCAGCAGGAATATCTGCCCATTGGCGGAAAGCGATCCGAGGATTTCAGTGGAGTTCTGGCCCAGCACGCGATTGAGCGCGATAGACGATGCAGATGGCTGCGCAAAGCGTACCGACTCGTTGACACCAATGTTGAAGCTTTGCCAGTTGATAGCAGCGCGGTCGGTAGTCTGATGGATGAGCGTGCCGCTGCCAGAACGACTGACCGTGGCCTGCCCTGCCACTACTTGTTCGCCGGTCGGCCCGGCCCACAACGGTGCAACACCCGCTAGCAACGCGAGGGCGACCGCACATGCGACAGGTTGTGGAGAGAAGTACCAGCCCGCGCTATTGTTTGCGGTTTGGCTTCCGCATTTCTTTTTACTCAAGACGCTTTTCTTCTCAAAAATCCGGATGCCGAATAGTAGCAATTCCGGCCGAAGAAATCGTCCTTAACACATGATTTTTATAGACTTTTCCTTATCCGAACTGCGAC
>JAKFYK010000150.1 GCA_021730905.1 Betaproteobacteria bacterium
TCGTTTGAACATTATCAAGGATAACGCGTAAACGTTCAAACGGGCCGTATCTATTCCAGCCCAATAAGCGTAGCCTGCTCGCCCTGTTGCGGGATTCACAGTAGGTAATTAGACCGTTCCGGAAACTGCACTTGCTTATCTCATCAAAATTAACGGAAAAGCGTATGAAAAGCTCGACTCAAAAAATATCCAAGGCGCTTGCCGGAAAAAACGGCTGGTCGCCTGACTTCGCAGACGGCGTTTTCCAAGGCGAATACTCGCGCAGGAGCGGCGCCGGTATCCCCATGTATTGCGCGGTAGGACTTGATGATTACTGCAAGGGTTTTCGGACTGGCTACTTTGAGCGCCAGAATCCGACTACTCATACCGTGTCACATTTGCCGCCGGATGATGCCCTGACCGGCAGATCGCGACTCTGAGCAAGTCCCCCGCCCGCTGCTGCGGCAGAGTTTCTTGTTGCGCTTGACTTGTGAGAGTAGCGCCACCGCTGCCACCCGTCGCACATAACCCGCCGTGCTTTCTCCCAGCCAATAAGTAGATCATCGTCAGTGCAAGGCCTATGGCAGTAAAACGCTTGACGCGGTAGGATGGTGAAATGCACAACACAATCGAGATGCTATTTGTGTCCGGTGTTACCAGCGGCGCGGGGCTTGAATGGGTGCAGGCTTGCAGGTCACAACCGCAAGATGGTTTCCAGACCTACTTCGATCCTGCCACGATACGCGGAGAGGGCGAGATGGTCAGGATGTGGCACTTGCACGACTTCAAGACCAAGCAGATGCTGGCCGACAAAACCTATTTATCCGTAAAAAATTGGGTCGAATACGACTACAAGAACAAGCGGCGGCGAACGCTTTACATGTCATTGAATTCCGAAAATATGGGTGCAGGAGAGCCCATTTATCGCAATGGCACGCCTTCCGACTGGAGGCCTGTAGCGCCTGGTAGCATCGCGGAAATCCTCAGAAAGCTGGCCTGCGAGGGCAAGCACCTAACGGAGGCCGCCGACGCATCCTCAAGCATGGAAACCCAACTCGACGTGATACATCAGGTTTTTCAACGGACCGATGCCACCCCCCTTACGACGTAATCATCATCACCAAATCCGCTGCACGCTAGTCACAACTGAAACGCAAAAACAGCTTGTAAATGTGCGCCTGCGCCATTACGATTCATCAATCCAGGCAGTACTAGATGTCATATAAGTATTTGATAATTAATATAAAATTAATATCAGAGCCTACTCACGTCCCACGAGCTTAGTGGATAGCGCAGCCCCGCCCTGAGGGGCAAGCTGGACGTTCGATTCGTCTTCAAAGTACCCTGTTTTGAATAACGCGAATCGACTGTCGGATATGGTCACGCAATTGCGGGGGAGTCAACATGCATAAAATCGCCATCTGTGCGGGCGCAATGCTCGCGTTATTCGTCACAGCGAGTACTGCTCAAACCTATCCCGCGCGCCCGGTACGGATGATCGTTGCCAATGGTCCCGGCTCCGCGCCCGATGTCATCGCGCGACTGCTTGGCGCCAAGCTTGCCGAATCGTGGGGCCAGAATGTTGTCATCGACAACCGCCCCGGCGCGACCGGCCTGATCGCTGTGGAGTTACTTGCCAGGTCGGCACCCGACGGTCACACCATGTTCCTGAGCACGATGACGCAATTGATCTCCACGCTGATGTACCAACGCTACCTGCTGGGTAGCGACCTTGCGCCGGTGACGCTGGTCGGCACTACACCGTTTGCGATCGTGGTCAGTTCGTCGCTGCCGGTCAAAACGATATCGGAGTGGATCGCCTATGCCAAAGCACGTCCGGGGCAACTGCTGTTTGGCTCCGGCGGCCAGTGGGGATCATCGCATTTGTGCATAGAAAAACTCAATGCAATGGCCGGCCTCAAGCTCACCCACGTACCTTACGCCAATACTGCGACCACCCTTGCCGATCTCGTTGGCGGCAATATCCATGTCTACTGCCCGGCAGTGCCCTCGTTGCCGGCGTTCATGGCCAGCGGCAGAGTGCGCCCTCTCGGCGTCACTTATCAGAAACCGACCAAGCTCGCGCCGGGATTGTCGCCGGTTTCCGACACACTGCCCGGGTTCGAGCTGCTGGGCTGGTACGGGATGAACGTGGCGTTGCGCACGCCGCCGGAGATTATTTCGCGCATCAATGCCGAGCTCGTCAAGGCCCTCAAGAACCCGGAGTTGCAAGAGCGCATGTTCACGGTGGGTGCCGAGGCCGTAGGCTCCACGCCGGCGGAATTCGCTGCATTTCTTAAAAAAGATACCGACCACTGGACCAGGGTGCTGCGCGACAGCGGCGCGCGTCTCGGCAAGTAGATCGCGCCGCACGCTGCCGCGATCAGCCTTCCCCGAACTCGCCCAAATCAGGCATCGTACGTTTTTCCACCGACCTGAGGTAGTCTTGCACTACCCAATGAATATGCGGGAGGCTGTAAAACGCCATGGGAACGAAGACCACACGCCTCGCGGTTTATCTATCTGGTGCTCTCGCGTATCTTGGCATTGCCCTGAGCACTCACGCTCAAATAAAGCCGCCTCCAGACACGACTAGCACCGCGCGTCAACCCACTCAAATTGACTTGAGAGCAGCATATTGCAGACCGGTCGTTGCAAACACCATAGGCATGCTCGCGCAATCCTTGTCCGACGAAAACATGCCAGCGAACCTGCGCAATGCGGCTACCGAACAACATGCCGCCGCCATCACCAGAAGCCGCAGACTGGAACTTTATATACTGCCCAGAATTAATGTTGTGGATTCTGCCGGTTTAATTGCCGCGCAAACACGCGGGAAAGTAGATGCGGCCCGCTTCAGCGAGTGGACGCAGGGGTGCGATTTAAAATGCAAATCCACTGCGGATACGCAAATGAGAATTTCGTGTACGCAGCAATGCAACGAGGGAAGCGATGTCGTCACACGCGTCCGTGATTGCGACGATGTATCCTGGTTACCCATGAATAACTAAACGCATCTCATCGGGCTCTACCCCGCAGATTCCGGTAGCGTATGTACGGTCAACCGCGAGAGAACAGTCCGCTTCGACGAAGTCTCGTCGAAAGCTGCCCTGCCGCAATCAGTCCACCCTCAACCCAATCTGCGCCACCAGCTTCGCCGTCGTCTCGTAATCGGCTTTGAGCATCACTTCGAATTCCGCCGGACTCCTGCCGACTGGCTGCGCGCCAATGGTCATGATGCGTTGCCGGACTTCGGAATTCGTCAGGACGGCCGCGACTTCCTTGTTGATCCGCAGAATGATATCGCGCGGCGTGCCGGTGGGCGCGAGCAACCCGATCCACGTCATGTGGCTGAAGCCTGGATAACCGGATTCGGCAATGCTCGGCACGTCCGGCACCGTCGGCCAGCGCTTCTCCGAAGTCACGGCGAGTGCACGCAGCGTGCCCGACTGCAAATGCTGCGACATCCCGGGCAGCGCGGACATCGCCATCGGTATCTGTCCGGCAATCAAATCCTGGGTGGCCGGCCCGCCGCCTTTGTACGGCACGTGCGTAAAATCGACGTTTGCCATTCTCTTGAACATTTCCATCGCCACGTGCGTCGGCTGTCCGTTGCCGCCGCTGCCATAAACGATTTTGCCGGGCTGCGCGCGCGCCGCTGCCAGCAGATCCTTGAACGTGCGGTGTGGGCTCTGCGCGTTCACCACCACCACGGACGGCGCTTCGGTAAGCTGCACCACCGCGACAAAATCCTTGCGCGGGTTGTAACCGGGATTGCGGTAAATAAATGAATTGATGTGATGGTTGACCGTGGTTTCGAGCAGCGTGTAGCCGTCGTTATTGCCTCTGGCAACATACTCGCTGGCGATGTTGCCGCCTGCGCCGGGACGATTTTCCACAATCACGGTCTGTCCAAAACTGCGCGACAAGCGGTCGGCCACGATGCGCCCCACCACGTCGAGTCCGCCGCCCGGCGCCGTCACACATACGAACCGCACCGGCTTCGTGGGATAGACGGCAGCGCCTTGCGCATGCGCCCGCCCGGCTGCCAGCAGTCCCGCGACGACGCATACACACCCGAATCGGCACAGCAGCATTTTCATCGGCACACGCCTCCTCGACGCACGCGAAAGACAGCCGGTTGCTGCCGCCCTGAAATATACTATGAAGCAGACTTGCACAGACACCACATTGCATCACCCGGTAGCGGATCAGTGGATCATGCACGCGCAAATGACCAGGACGGGGCCTGCCATTAAGTAGTTTGTGCAACACGCTGTTCTTCAATAAAACGACACCCGCCCAAGCCGGAAAAAATCTCACAAATTGGGCAGATATCCAGACACGAAATAAGACGGGCTTACTTCCTGAGATTTTATGTTAAAAATTTGTTGACAGTTGCTGGAAAAAACGCCTAAATGCGGTCAACTCAAATTTCGAGTCTGCGAGGGCGTTGATGAAATTTTCAGCGATCCGTGTCTGGCACAAGCTGCTGATCCTGGGCTTGATCGCGCTGGTACTGTGCGCCGTGCCTACTTATTTTTACATCCGTGGCGCCACTCAGGAAATACGCGAGGCCCTGACGGAGATCGGAGGGCTTGCACCTGCCGCTGAAATCGTGCGTGTGACGCAGCCGTTGCAAGACCATCGCGGCCTGGCGGCGGCCACCCTGAGTGGCGATCAGGCGCTCGCGAATCAGCGCCTGGCCAGGGAAAAGGAAGTCACCGCTGCCTTTGCCAAGGCACGCGCGGCCATACCGCCGTCCGCCGCACCGGTACTCACGGCGATGGATAAAGTCGAAGCAGAATGGAAAGCACTCGCCAACGCGCTCAAAGACAAGAGTTTTCCGGTTGAGGATGCCTATAACCGTCATACCAAGCTGGTTGCCTCGCTGTTGAATTTGCTGGAAATCACGCTCGACTATTTTGGTCTCACGCAGGACCCTGAAGCGAATTCACACCACCTGATCATTGCCGCATTCAATGATTTGCCGAAACTGACGGAGTCCATGGGACGCCTGCGTGCCACCGGCACGGCAATACTCGGCATTAAACAAGCCACCACCGAGGAACGCGTCACCATCGCCACCATGCTTGAGCGTACGCGCCAGGATCTGGAGCACAGCCGTGCCCTGATCAAGAAAGCCATCGAGGCTAACGGCGGTTCCATGGATAAACTCGAAGCCGCATCGATGGCTGCGTTGAATGAAACGCAAAAATTGATCGCGGTGACCGACCTCGAATTCATGCGCATCGAAGTGCTGCGCTACAGCGCGGCCGACTACCTCAAACTCGCTACCACGGCGATGGACGCCCAATTCAACCTGATCGACACGGCGCGCGGCGAAATCGAACGAATATTGGCCGGGCGCGTCGCATCGAAGCGCTGGGTCATGGCAGGACTGCTCGGACTCATTGCGGCGCTGCTGATCGTAGGCACTACCGCGATGTACTGGATGGCGCGCTCGATCATCCATCCGCTCGATGCGGCGGTGAAGGATGCCGAAACCATAGCCTCCGGCCGCCTCGATTCGCGCCTGCAATATGCGGGCAGCGATGAGGTCGGGCAATTGCACCGCGCCATGCACCGCATGCAGTCGAACCTCGCGCGCATGGTCGCCGGCATACGTGAAATCAGCGATTCGGTCGCCACGGCGTCACGCGAGATCGCGTCCAGCACGCGCGACATGAGCGCGCGCACCGAGGAACAGGCCTCCAGCCTGGAACAGACCGCCGCGAGCATGGAAGAGATGAATTCCACGGTGCAGCAGAACGACGAGAGCAGCCAGCGCGCCAATGACCTTGCCGCGGGCGCCGCGGATGCCGCCGAGCGCGGCGGACTGGTGGTGAACAAAGTGACACGCACCATGCAGGAGATCGATATTTCCTCCAAGAAGATCGCAGAGATCATCGGCGTCATCGACGGCATTGCATTTCAGACCAATATCCTGGCGCTCAATGCCGCGGTCGAAGCCGCGCGCGCCGGCGAACAGGGCCGTGGGTTTGCGGTGGTAGCCACCGAAGTGCGCGCGCTGGCGCAACGCTCGGGTCAGGCGGCAAAGGAAATCCGCACGCTCATCGGCGAATCGGTGAAAAAAGTGCAGGCCGGCACCCGTGAAGCGATGGATTCGGGCAAAGCCATGGACGAAATCCTCGCGGCAGCAAGGAAGGTCGAGGAAACCATGGCGCAGATTCGCACCTCCAGCCAGGACCAGCGTCAGGGCATCACACAGGTCAGCCGCGCGGTGGAGCAGATGAATCAAGGCACTCAGCAAAGCGCAGCCATGGTTGAACAGGTCGCGGCAACAGCCGATCTGTTGAGCGAACAGGCAGAACAATTGCTCGCCGCGGTTTCCGTATTCAAAATTGGCGGCGATGGCGTGATGCGTAATGATGCAACATCCGCAGGCGACAGCGGCATCGTGAAGGTGACCCCGGTTGAGGCCGAACCCACGCCTGTGCCACACGCGCTGTCCGCGGGCGCATCGTCATCACGCACCTTGCTCGGCGACTACCGGAGACGGTAGCTCGTTCGCCGTTGGACCTTGCCCCGCAGTTGCGGTGACGCGGTCAGCACGCGCGGCGCTATTAAACCATCGAGAGCCTGGTGTTGGCCTGCATCAATCGCTCAACCAGCACGCGCAGGAACGCGTGCTCGAAGCGCACGCGGCAGGAATCCGTGGCTTTTCGGTAGGCCGACACCGGAATTTTGATCATGCGCACCGCCTGTGCGGCGATCACATCCGCCGTGCGCAAATTGTCCGGGCTGCCGAGGCAGGCCATTTCACCCAGACACTCGCCGGATTTCAAAGTGGTAATCAGCCGGCGCTTGCGTGTGACACGCGCTTCTCCCGACACCAGAATACAGAAGAAGTCCCCCGGATCGCCTTCTTTCAAAATGACCTGATCTTTGGCAACCGCCAGCCACTCCGAAAAGCGCAGCACCTCCCACAGATCAACGTCGGCGAAACCCTCGAAAAACGACAGCTTGCGCAGACTGTTGAAACGCTCGGTCTCGAACACGCCCTGCTTTGGCAGCGCGGTGGAGCCGCGCATCATACCGGCGAGTTCGTCGATCAACTGCGCCCACGTCAGGTAGCGCTTGTCGGTGTCGCGCTGCAGCGCGCGAATCACGATCATGTCGAGCTCCAGCGGCACCTCGCGGCGAAACTCGGAAGGCAGTGGCGGATTGCTGTTTAACACCTGATAGGCGAGTCCCGCGATATTGTCGGCCTTGAACGGCGCGCGGCCGGTCAGCAACTGAAACATCACTATGCCCAGCGCATAGATGTCGGTCTGGTGATTGAGCGGCTTGTTCATATGCTGCTCAGGCGACATGTACGCCGGCGTGCCGATGCCGTCAATCATGGTGGCTTCGGCCTTGGCAATGGCCGCCGAGCCGAAGTCCGTGATTTTGACGTCGTTGTTTTCCTTCAGCATGATGTTGGCCGGCTTGATATCGCGATGGATGACACCCTGCTGCGATGCATAGTCCAGTGCCCGCGCGCATTTGTACACCACTTCGATCACATCCCCGATGCCCAGCAAATTGTCGGGCCGGGTAAAACGCTGCAAGGTGCCGCCCTCGACGAATTCCATGACGATGTAAGCGTGATCGTCGTCGGCCGCCGCATCGAAGATCTGCACGATATGCGGATGGTCGAGCTTGCCTGCCAGCGAAGCTTCGGTGGTAAACAGCCGCTGCATCAATTTGCCGCTGCCAAGATCCTGCAGAGCGCTTTGCGCAACCACTTTGACCGCCACATCGCGATTCGCGAACGTATCGCGGCATAGATACACGGTACTGGTGGCGCCTTCGCCCAGCGTGCGAACGACGTCATACTTGCCTACCCGGGTTAGGGATTTGCTCGACTGGATCGAGTTTTCCTGCGACATGATTTCATTTCTGACGAGAATTCAGGCTACGGATACGTAGCCCGATGTCCTGCGCTGACACCGCGCATTAAACCGCATACGGTGCGCCAGCGTCAACCTGACCGCCGGAATCGCTGTCGTTTAAATTGCACCTGATTTGGGTCTCATCTAGCGCTCATTGCGCTTCTTCACCCACTTTGATAAACACCGCCCGGATCATGGCGTGTTAGCATTTCCCGCCCATGAACACGCAATCCCTCCGCAGCGGTCAGTCATGCCGGCGCTGTTGCGTCAGCGCCCTTACTCCGCAGGCGTAGTGCCGATAACAATGCAGCCCGACACGGTTCGACGGAGCGGTATTTTTCTCGCGGTAACCGTGGTGGCGCTCGGCGGGATCATCTACGAGTTATTGCTCGGCGCCATTTCCTCCTATCTGCTCGGTGACAGCGTATTGCAGTTCTCGCTCACGATCGGTTTGTTTCTGTTCGGTATGGGGATCGGTTCGTTGGCCGCCCCGTACATGGACGATCCCCCCGAAGAAAAATTCATCCTTGTCGAGAGTGTGCTGGCGTTGCTGGGCGGCAACAGCGTGTTGGCGCTCTACGCGGCTTACGTATTTACGCCTTTTGTTTATCCGATTTTCGTCCTGCTGGTATTGGCAATCGGCGCGCTGGTGGGCGCCGAGATCCCGCTGCTACTGCGCATGTTCAGGCACAACCAGCAAACGGTTTTGCTGGTGTCACGCATTCTGTCGCTGGACTACCTGGGCGCGCTGCTGGCTTCTTTGTTGTTCCCGCTGCTGTTGCTGCCGCTGCTCGGAGTCATGCCGACGGCCTATCTTGTCGGCCTGTCCAACATGGCCGTAGCTCTGATGTTGTATTTGCTGTTCCGCAGGCACATTCCGTTGCGCCATCTGTTGCTGGTGCCGATACTGATTATCGGGACTGCCGTCATGGCGGCAGGCCTGTTTGGCGCGAAAACACTGGCGAATGCGCTGGAAAATCGCATGTACGATGATCCGGTCGTGTTCAGCCGCCAGAGCGCCTATCAGAAAATCGTCGTCACCCATTCCGGCGACGACACCCGGCTCTATCTCAACAACCATCTCCAGTTCAGCGGCGTGGATGAACACCGCTATCACGAGGCGCTGGTGCATGTACCGCTGGGCATGAGCCGCGATCCCGAAACGGTGCTGGTGCTGGGCGGCGGCGACGGTCTGAGCGTGCGCGAACTGCTGAAGTATCGTCAGGTTAAATCGATTATCGTGGTAGACATCGACCGCGAAATGACGGACGCGGCATCCAGCGTGCGATGGTTGACGGCGCTGAACCTGCAAAGTCTGAAAGATCCCAAAGTGCAGGTTGTCAATCAGGACGCGATGCAGTATCTGAGCAACGGCAGCCGGCTATTCGACGTGATTATTATCGACCTGCCCGACCCCTCGAGCGAAGCGCTGGCGAAATTGTATTCCCGCGAATTTTACCGTCTGGTCGAACGCCGCATGGCCAGGGATGGCGTGATGGCCATGCAGGCCACATCGCCTTACTTTTTTCATCAAAGCTTCTGGATCATTCATGCCACGATCAAAAACGCGGGGCTGGCGCCAATACCCTACCATGCGAAGGTGCCGTCGTTCGGTAATTGGGGATTTGTGGTGGCGGCCAAGCATCCGCTGAATGTATCGCGCCTCGCTGTCAGCGTGCCGACGCGTTACCTGAACGCGGAAATCGTTCAGGGGCTTTTCGCATTCGATGAAAGGCTGCAACCCGAAAGCCGCAACTATCCGGTCAGCACTATTCATAATCCCGTGGTACTGCGCACTTATTTGAGCGAGAAGCGCCTGCTGGAGAGAAACTGAGATGAGCCTGCCGTCCGTCAGCAACGTATTCATCAAGATCAGCGGGATACACGCCGGCGAGGCCGCCAACCTCGCCCTGTTGCGCGAGTTGCTGCGCAGGATTTCGGCGGCGCTGAACCTGAAGGTGCTGGATGAAGCGTTCCACCCGTTCGATCCAGGCGGCATCACCGGCGTACTGCTGCTCGCTGAATCGCACATCGCTGTGCATAGCTGGCCTGAAAACAACTACGCCATCGTGGAACTGCTCACGTGCAAACCCTTTGGCGCGGCCGAACAAGCATTGCTGGTCGCCGAACTTCATCGCGCGCTGGGCAAAGTCACGCTCGCGATAACCGTCAACCATTGACTGTCTCGGCACGCAGCACACCACGGCGCAGTGCGCTTTCTCGCCAACGACAAATCTTCTCTGCGTGATAGCATCTCCCTCGCGCATGAGTACGCAAGCACACACAGGCCGCTGGCAGTTCTGGATCGACCGCGGTGGCACCTTCACCGATATCGTCGCGCGCCGGCCTGACGGCACGCTGGCCACGCACAAGCTGCTCTCGGAGAACCCCGGCCGCTACGAGGATGCGGCGCTTGCGGGCATCCGCGACCTGCTGGGCGTGGCCCGCGATGCGGCCATACCGGCCGAACGCATCGCCGCAGTGAAAATGGGCACTACCATCGCCACCAACGCCCTGCTTGAACGCAAGGGCGAGCCCACGGCATTGTTCATCACGCGCGGCTTTCGGGATGCCCTGCGCATCGGCTACCAGAACCGCCCGCACATCTTCGACCGCCACATTGTGCTGCCGGAAATGCTCTATGGCGCTGTTCACGAAATCAACGAGCGCATAGGTGCGCGCGGCGAGGTGCTGACGCCGCTCGACCTGCGGCAGGCCCGGCATGAAATCGACTCTGCTTTTGCCCGCGGCCTGCGTGCCTGCGCCATCGTGCTGATGCACGGCTACCGCTATCCCGAACACGAGCAGCAACTCGCCGCCATGGCGCGCGACCGCGGCTATACGCAGGTATCGGTATCGCACGAAGTCAGTCCGCTGATGAAACTGGTGTCGCGCGGCGACACCACGGTGGCGGATGCGTATCTCTCGCCGGTGCTGCGGCGCTACGTGGATCGCATCACGCGTGAATTTGCCGGCGTGAAAGTCATGTTCATGCAATCCAGCGGCGGCCTCGCCGACGCGCGGCGCTTTCACGGCAAGGACAGCGTGCTCTCCGGTCCGGCGGGCGGCGTGGTGGGCATGGTGCGCACCGCGCAGACGGCAGGCTTCAATCGCGTCATCGGCTTCGATATGGGTGGCACCTCCACCGACGTGTCGCATTTCGCCGGCGAATACGAACGCGCGTTCGATACGCTGGTAGCGGGCGTGCGCATGCGTGCGCCGATGATGAGCATACACACGGTTGCGGCGGGCGGCGGTTCGATTTTGCATTTCGACGGCGCGCGCATGCGCGTCGGCCCCGATTCCGCCGGCGCGCAACCGGGCCCCGCGTGTTACGGACGCGGCGGGCCACTCACCGTGACCGATTGCAATGTGCTGCTGGGGCGCATCCAGCCGGATTATTTTCCGGCGGTGTTTGGCACGTCGGGAAATTCACCGCTAGATAGCGCGGCAGCACGTCAGAGGTTCGCTGAGTTGACTGGTAAAATAAACAATAAAAACAAATACTTACAATCAATCGAGAGTATCGCCGAAGGCTTTCTGCGCATCGCCGTCGATAACATGGCGAACGCCATCAAGAAAATTTCCGTGGCGCGCGGTTACGACGTGACACGCTACACGCTCGCCTGCTTCGGCGGTGCGGCGGGACAACATGCCTGCCGCGTGGCCGATGCGCTGGCGATGCCGCGCGTCTACATCCACCCCTACGCCGGCGTGCTGTCGGCTTACGGCATGGGGCTCGCCGATATCACCGCGATGCGTGAACAGGCGGTTGAAGCGCAGCTAAATAGCGAGCTGCTGCAGCGTCTCGTGCCGACGTTTGTCGCGTTGTCCGACGCGGCAAGCGCAGAAGTAGCGGCACAGGATATTTCACCCGATAGCATCACCTTGAAGCGCAGACTGCATGTCAAGTACGAAGGCACGGATACCACGCTGGTCGTAGCATTCGCCGCGCTCAGTGAAATCGTGCAAGCGTTTGAACTCGCTTACCGTGGCCGCTACAGCTTTTTAATGCCGGATCGCGCCTTGATAGTGGAAGCCATTTCAGTGGAAGCGATCGGCGCCACCGTAGCCGTATTCGCGGAAACGCCTGTTCTGCAGACAAAGCCCGCTTGCGCTCCGCAACCCGAAACGCAGGTGCGCATGTTCAGTGACAGCGCCTATCGTGATGACGTGCCCCTGTATCGCGTTGAGCAACTCGCCGCTGGCAACGTCA
This sequence comes from Betaproteobacteria bacterium, assembly GCA_021730905.1. Classification (GTDB taxonomy): domain Bacteria; phylum Pseudomonadota; class Gammaproteobacteria; order Burkholderiales; family SG8-41; genus UBA5216. The sequence goes on from JAKFYK010000150.1 coordinate 12,094, forward strand.
TTGCCGGCCCCGCGGTCCTCACCGATGCCAACGCCACCACGGTCGTCGAACCGCAATGGCAAGCGGAAGTCACTGCGCAAGGCCATCTGCTGCTCACCCGCAGCGCACCACGCTCCGCCCGCACTGCTATCGGCACTACGGTGGACCCGGTGCTGCTGGAAATCTTCAACAACCTGTTCATGGCGATTGCCGAGCAGATGGGCGTGACGCTGGCCAACACTGCGTACTCGGTCAACATCAAGGAGCGGCTCGATTTTTCGTGCGCGTTGTTCGACGCGCAGGGCAGCCTCATCGCCAATGCGCCGCACATGCCGGTGCACCTGGGTTCGATGGGGGAAAGCGTGCGCTCGGTGATAAGCGACAATGCGGGACGCATGCGCGCAGGCGACGTGTACATGCTGAATGATCCGTATCGCGGCGGCACGCATCTGCCCGACATTACCGTGATCACGCCGGTGTTCGATGCAACAGGCAAGGACTTGCTGTTCTATGTCGGCTCGCGCGGCCACCATGCCGATATCGGCGGCATCACCCCCGGCTCCATGCCGCCGGACAGTCGCCATATCGATGAAGAAGGCGTGCTGATCACCAATTTTCTGCTGGTGGAAAACGGACGCCTGCGCGAGGACGAAACACGCGCATTGCTCGCCGGCGCGCGCTACCCGTCGCGCAACATCGATCAGAATCTTGCCGATCTGCGCGCCATGATCGCAGCCAATCAAAAGGGCGTCACCGAACTCGCGCGCATTGTCGGTGAATTCGGCCTTGAGGCGGTGCACGGCTACATGCACCACGTGCAAGACAACGCCGAGGAATCCGTGCGGCGCGTGATCGGCGCACTGAAGGATGGCGAATTCAGCTATGACATGGACGATGGCGCGGTAATCAAGGTAAAAATCAGCATCAACCACGCAGCACGCAGCGCCGTCATTGATTTCACCGGCACCTCGCCCCAGCGCGACACCAACTTCAACGCGCCATCTGCCGTGGCCATGGCTGCGGTGCTGTACGTGTTCCGCACGCTGGTCGATGACGATATTCCGCTCAACGCCGGTTGCCTCAAGCCGCTGCAGGTCATCATTCCCGAAGGCTGCATGCTCAATCCGCGCCACCCTGCGGCTGTCGTCGCCGGCAACGTCGAAACGTCGCAGTGCGTGACCGATGCGCTGTACGGCGCGCTGGGTGCGATGGGGGCATCGCAAGGCACCATGAACAACTTCACCTTCGGCAACGCGCGCCATCAATACTATGAGACGATTTCCGGCGGTTCCGGCGCGGGGCCGGGCTTTGACGGCGCAAGCGTGGTACAGACGCACATGACCAATTCGCGGCTCACCGACCCTGAAGTGCTGGAATGGCGCTTCCCCGTGCTGCTCGAAAGTTTTGCAATACGCAACGGTAGCGGCGGTGCAGGCCGGTCGACTGGCGGCAACGGTGCCATACGCCGCGTGAGGTTTCTCGAACCCATGACGGCAGCAATTTTGTCAAGCCACCGCCGTGTCGCGCCCTACGGCATAGCCGGTGGTCACCCCGGCGCGGTCGGACGCAACACCGTCGAATGCGCCAATGGCGACATACTCGAACTTGGCGGCTGCGCGCAGATCGACATGCAAGCCGGCGACGTCTTCGTGATTGAAACACCGGGGGGTGGCGGGTTCGGTGCGCCGTGAATCACCGGCAATCGCCTATAATTCCCCATCCCGTCATTTATTCGAAAGCACGCCATGCATCGACTCACATCTGTAAGCTGCGCGATGATCTCACTCGCTGCAAGCACCCATCTGCATGCACAAACTTTCCCCAGCAAGGCGATTCGCATCGTGGTGCCGTTCGCGGCGGGCGGACCCTCGGACATCACTGCGCGCAACATCGCGCCGCGCATGACCGAACTGCTGGGTGTCAGCATCGTGGTCGACAATCGTGGCGGCGCCAATGGCATGATCGGCTCGGAGATCGTCGCCAAAGCGCCGCCCGACGGCTACACGCTGCTCGGCGGCACCGCGAGCATCACCTCGATCAATATGGTGGTTTATCCCAAGCGACCGTATGACACGCTGCGCGACTTACAGCCGCTCACGCCGCTGATGTCTACCTCAACGCTGCTCGTCGTCCACCCGTCGCTGCCGTCGCGCAATCTGAAGGATCTGGTCGCGCTCGCCAAGTCGCGGCCCGATCTGGCGATGGCGTCGGCGGGCAACGGCGGCATTCTGCATCTCGCGCTCGAACAACTGAACAATCAGGCCAGGACAAAAATCATCCACGTGCCGTACAAGGGCGCGGGACCGGCGGTGATCGACGTGATCGCCGGACAGATCAACGGCATGTTCGTCGACCTGCCGGTGATTCTGCCGTACGTCAAATCTGGCAAGGCGCGCGCGATCGCCATTGCGAGCCCAAAACGCTCGGTGTATCTGCCGGACGTGCCCTCTACCGCCGAGAGTGGTTTTCCCGGTGTTCTGGTGAGCAACGTTTATTCGCTGCTGCTGCCGGCGAAAACCCCGCGCGATATCGTGATGAAACTGCATGATGCGGTGGCGAAAACCATGGCCACGCCCGACGTGCGCGAGAAATTCATCAATGTCGGCGCCGATCCGCTGGTTATGAGTCCGGAAGAATTCACCGCGTTCATCCGCAAAGACATCGAGATGTGGGCCGCGGTAGCGAAAGCCGCAGGCGTTAAATTTGATCAGTAAAAATATATTTTAAAACAAATACTTATAGAATTACTCATGGCGCGCGTTCCGCTGATCGACGAAAACAGTGCTCCGCTTGCGGCGCTAATCGCAAAGCTCAAAGGCGCCCGGCGCGGCAAACTGCTTAATCTTTACCGCGTGCTCCTGAACAGTCCGTCGCTAGCCGAAGCGTGGCAGGCATTCAACTCGGCGATACGTTTTGACACCACGCTCGACGAGCAGGCGCGCGAGCTGGCGATCATGCGCGTATCGAAGCTGAACGGCGCGGATTACCAATTCCAGCTACACGCCACCCAATACGCGCCCGAAGCCGGACTTACGCCCGAGCAGATCGCGGCACTCGACGGCAATGAAAATTCCAGCCTGTTTAAGCCGGCGCATCGCGCGCTGCTCGCTTACGCCGACGCAATGACGACGAACATCGAAGTGCCCGATGCCATATTCGACAAACTGCGGCAGCATTACAACGACACGCAAATCGTCGAACTCACGGTGCTGATCGGCGCCTACAACATGCATACGCGGGTGGGGCGCGCGCTGCGCATCGATCCTGAAGCGTCGTAACCGCGATGAGCGCACGCCCCGTCATCGTCGTCGAAGACGATCCGTTTCCGCGCATGCTGAAGGCGTTCCTCGATCCCGCCGCAGAGCCGCAACAGCTGGCTGCGCTGGCGGACTTTTTTGCGCATGATCTGCCCGATTTCGCGGGCTGGCTGGCTGAACTGCGCGCCGTGGCCGGGCCACTCTCTCCCGCCGATGTGCGCCTCGTCGTGGATCAGGAGGCGCTCGCGGCACAATTGCCGGCAGCCGATATTATCGTCACCGAATCGTTTAACATCGGTGCAGATGAAATCAAGCGCGCACCCAGACTCAAAGTGGTGCAGAAATACGGTACGGTGCTGCGCGGCATCGACGTGGCCGCCTGCGAGGCGCGCAGCATCAAGATATTGACGCTGCGCCGCCGCGCCAATATTTCATGCGCCGAACACGCGCTGATGCTGATGCTGGCGCTGTCGAAAAAACTGCACCGCTTGCACGGACGCATCAGCATTGAGCAACTGCAATCTGCCGGCTACGCGCCAAAAATATTCGACAGCGGATACACGCCCAACTCCGGCTGGCCGCGCGTGCCCGGACTCAGCATTCTTTACGGCACGACGCTGGGCATCATCGGCTTCGGCGAAATTGGCCGCGAAATCGCGCTGCGCGCCCACGCCTTCGGCATGCGCGTGTTATGCACCCAGCGCTCGCCGATGACGCCAGCCGAGCAGCAAGAATGGAACGTGAAATACCGGGAGCGCGATGCCTTGCTGGCCGAAAGCGATTGGCTGTGCATACAGCTTCCAGCAAACGCAGGCACGCATCACTATCTCGATCACGCGCAATTCGCGTGCATGAAACCCGGCGCGAAACTCATCAACGTTTCGCGCGCACAGGTGGTGAACCGCGACGCCCTGCTCCTCGCACTGCGCTCTGGCAAACTCGGCGGCTTCGCGCTCGATCCGCTTTACGAAGAACCGGGCCGCGCGGACGATGAGCTGCTGCGTTTTGAAAACGTGATACTCACGCCGCATGTGGCCGCGATGCCGCGCTTTAACGCGCTCGACGATTTCAAAGACCTGGTGCGCGGTATTTCCGCTCATTTGCTTGCATAAAATATTGTTTATAAACAAATACATATATAAACACCCTGCATCGTCATCTAAAATGGGTGTGACGCCGCGCTACAATTATTTTAGTCAAGGAGGATCACCCGCATGAGCCACACTTTCGACGAATTGAAACACAAGACAGTCGTGCAGCTGCGCGAAATCGCCAAGGAAAACGAGGCTGTGCACGAATCGCTCAAAGGCTACACGCAGCTCAACAAGGATCATCTGATCACCTCGTTGTGCCAGGCGCTCAAAATCCCGATGCACGCGCATCATGAAGCACGCGGCATCGACAAGGCGGCCTTCAAGGCAAAAATCAGGGAATTAAAGAAACAACGGGTTGAAGCGCTAGCGGCGAATGATCACGAGAAACTCAAAGTGATCCGGCGCTCCATCCACGCCTACAAACATCGCATACGCGCAGCGTTGGTCTGAGCGCCACCAGCAGCACCTCAGGCTTTCTTGTCGCCGTCGGGCGTCGACGTTTGCCCCCGCGCCGGCGCTTGTTCATCCGGCGCTGCTTCTGACACCGGATCCATACCCATGGCGCGCAATACCCACGCGATGGCGAATCCCACCACCAGCGGCCACCATTCGGTGAGTATCACTGCCAGTAATGCAGCCGATACATAAGTGCAGCCCAGCAACAACAGCCCGTAATGCTTGCTGCGGTAGAACGCAAAAAATAGCGCCAGCCCCATCGATACAAACAGCGCCGCAAAGCAGTACACCACCCATGCCGCAGGCACGCGCCCCGACACCACGGCAGCCACCACGGCCAGCAACAGCCCGCCAACAATCCACTTCATAAGACTTTCCGCCCAAAATTAAAGCATGATTCTACACTGCCGGGCGCCCGTGATATAACGCGTCCATGACTGCCGCCCACCAACACTCCGCAAAACGCACACTGAAAACCTGCTGCGGTGTGCACATCGTTCACGACGGCCTGTCCGACGTAAGCTACGTGCTGCTGCCGCTGCTGGCACAGACCTTTGGACTGAATCTGGCGCAGGTCGGCATGATCCGCACCGCACACCGCGTGGCAATGGCGGCATTTCAACTGCCCGCCGGATTCATTGCGGAGCGCTTTGGCGAACGCAATCTGCTGGCGCTGGGCACGCTGCTCGCCGGGCTGGCGTTCATAGCACTGGGTTTTGCCAATGGCTTCTGGATGATCGTCCTCGCGCTGTTCTTCGCCGGCATGGGTGGAGCGGTGCAACACCCGTTGTCCTCGACCATCATCTCTCACGCGTTTCCGGGCGAGGGCCGCCGCACCGCGCTGGGCACCTATAACTTCGCCGGCGACGTCGGCAAGTTCGTGTTCGGCGGCATCGTCAGCCTGTGCGTGCTCGCGGGCATTTCATGGCAGGCGCCGGTGGTGGGATTCGGCATCGCTGCGGTGATCACGGCCATCGTGATTTTTTTATGGATCGCCAATACCCATACGCATTCCGCCTCGGCGTCGAAACCCAGGATTCAGGGCTGGGGTATCCGCAACAAACCCGCGTTCGCGGCGCTATGCATGGTGGACATCGTGGACAGCACCACGCGCACCGGTTTTCTCACCTTCATCGCATTTTTGCTGATCGCCAAAGGCGTGCCCGAAGGCTGGGCGGCGCTGGCGGTGCCGCTGGTGCTGATCGGCGGCATGGCAGGCAAATACTTCTGCGGCGTGCTCGCGGAAAAACTCGGTGTCATCCGCACCATCGTCATCACCGAACTCGCCACCGGCATAGGCATACTCGCGACACTCGCGCTACCGGGCATGGCGACGTTTATTCTGCTGCCGCTGGTGGGCGTGGTATTGCAGGGCACTTCGTCGGTGATCTACGGCACCATCGGTGATCTGGTCGAATCCGACAAACTGCCGCGCGCGTTCGCGGTGGTCTACACTGTAGGCGCGGTGTGCGGCATCATCGCGCCCCTCGGCTACGGCGTGCTGGGCGACGCCATCGGCATTGAAAAAACCATCGCCATCGCCGGCGGCGTGGTACTGCTCACGCTGCCGCTGGCGCTAGTGCTGCGCGCGGCGATTGCCCGCCCTGCCCCTGCTTGACACGGCACGCGGTCTTACTGAATTATCGCGCAACCGTCACAATACTGTTTCAAAGACTAGAGGAGTCCGCCATGCCAAAGCAACGCATCAGCTACGTGCCGCTGGAAAAAATGACACCGGAAATGGTCAAGGAAATGGAGCGTTGCGCGGCCATGGGCACGCCGCGCCCGGAAAGCTCGGCGGTGCGCGCACATGTGCCCGGCTGTTTCTGGTTTTTCGCGAACTCGTGGAACGACATTTTCAGGAACGGCGTGCTCGATCACGCGATCAAGGAACTGTGCCGTGTTTACGTCTCGCGCTCGGTAATCTGCGAATTCTGCGGCAACCAGCGTTCGATCAAGGGCGCCAACGAAGGCCTGAGAGAAACACACTACGACGATCTGGTCGAATTCGAAAAATCCACGCAATACGACGAACGCCAGAAAGCCGCGCTGTCACTGGCCGAAGCCATCGTGTGGCGTCTAGATACCGACGATAAATTCTGGGAGCGCCTCTACCAGCATTTCAGCGAAGCCGAAATCGTCGAACTTGGCTGCGCGGTCGGTCTCACCCACGGCCAGCAGAGCTTTTTGCGCCTGCTCAACATCGACCATCACCAGGTAATGGCCGGCACCTCGGCTTCGATGGCGCCGGGCACCGAAACGGCCGAAGCGCTGGCGAAACTCAAGGCCTCGCCTGACTACTGGGCGAAACGCGGCGCAGCGCCGAAGAGGAACGCGGCATGATCTGATACCGCTCAAAGAAAAAGCCACGCGGTTACCTCCATGAGCCTTTTTGACGCCATACGCCTGGAGTATGAAAAATCTCAAGCGGTGACTCACTTTGTTGTCGAAGGGGAACTCATGCCGCGGGTGCAGTTTGGCGATGAAAAAAATCGCATGTCCCTGATGAACTGCCCCGAATGCAACTTGGGACACGGAAGCTT
>JAKFYK010000174.1 GCA_021730905.1 Betaproteobacteria bacterium
CATGATCCGGCAAAAAGCAGCGGCCGGTTTCGAACACGCGTACCCGAGATTGCCTGTGATTCAAGTTGTAGGCGACCGTATTCACCAGGCCGCCGATCAAGCTGGAGCGCATCACTGCCATCTGGCTAGCAATGGGGTTGGCCAACTCAATCGCCGATTGAATTGCGCAGAAATCCTGTTCCCAGGCACGATCGACGAAACTGTATGTGACGACTTCCTGATAATCACGCGCCGCCATCAGGCGTCGTATTACAGAAGCACTGCGTGTTTTCTCAGGGACCGGCAGCGCAGCCGACGTCACCACCGGACGCATCGCAGGAATGTGGTTGTAGCCGTAAATACGGGCCACTTCCTCAATCAGGTCTTCTTCAATGGCGATATCAAAGCGGTAACTGGGTGGTGTTACGCGCAAACCGTCATTCGTATCGATATGAGCAAAACCCAAGCGCCTGAATATTGCGGTTACCTCAGCACGATTTGCGGTAATTCCAAGCACGCGCTCTATGCGCGACAGTCGCAACGGAATCGGATCGCGTTTCGGCAACGTCGCCACCGCCTCCGCTACCGGCCCCGCGCTACCGCCGCAAATATCCAGTATCAATCGCGTTGCGCGTTCCATCGCCTCGCGCGCCGCACCGAAATCGACACCGCGTTCAAAACGGTACGAAGAGTCGGAACCGAATCCAAGCACTCGTGACTTCCCGGCCAGCGTGTCGGGATCGAAAAATGCGCTCTCCAATACGATATCGCGCGTGCTATCGCTCACTGCGCTGTCAGCGCCCCCCATGATGCCCGCCAGCGCTAACGCTTTATGATCGTCCGCGATTACCAGGAACGCTTCCGACAGTTCGCGCATCTCACCGTTAAGCAGCGTAAGTTTTTCCTGATGCCTCGCAAACCGTACCCGAATACCGCCATCGATCTTTGCGGCATCAAACGCGTGCATCGGCTGCCCCAATTCCAGCATCACATAGTTGGTCACATCCACTACGGCGCTAATGGAACGGATGCCGCTACGCGCGAGACGCTGCGCCATCCATTCCGGAACCAGCGCTTTTGCGTTTACCCCCCGGATCAGTCGCCCGCAATAACGCGGACACGCCTGCGGCGCATCAAGCGTTATCACGGGCTTTCCCCCATGCGCCGCAGGCACTGCATCTACGGCCGCCAGCCTTATCACACCATCTCCCAAAGCCGCCACTTCGCGCGCCAGCCCTCGCAGGCTCAGACAGTCACCGCGATTGGGCGTAGGTTTGCTGTCGAACACCTGATCGTCCAATCCCAACACGTCGCGCACGCTTGCACCTATGGCGGCATTGGAAGGCAATGCCAGCAATCCATCGGCAGCTTCGCTTAAGCCGAGTTCCATGGCCGAACACAACATGCCGTGCGATTCCACGCCCCGCACCCTGGCAGCCTTGATGTCAATACCGGGCAGCTTTGCACCGACCAGCGCCGCCGGCACACGCATGCCAGGCCGCACGTTGGGCGCACCGCACACGATGGTCAACGGCACCGCATTTGCATTCTCTGCTACGCTGACCTGACACACGTTGAGCCGGTCGGCATTGGGATGCTTATCCACCGACAATACTTCGCCCACCACCACATGGTCAAAAGGCGGTGCGACGGGCGCCACGGCCTCTATTTCAATGCCGCCGAACGTCAGCAGATCGGCGAGCTGGTTCGTCGAGAGCGGCAAGTCTACAAACGTACGCAACCAGTGCTCGGAAAATTTCATGGCGCATTACCTGAACTGGCGCAAGAACCGCAGATCATTTTCGAAGAACAAGCGCAAGTCGTTTACACCGTAGCGCAACATGGTCAGCCGATCCAGTCCCATGCCAAACGCAAAGCCCTGAAACTGCTCGCTGTCGATATTGACGTTCTTCAAAACACCGGGATGCACCATGCCGCACCCGCCGATTTCCAGCCATCCTTCGCCAAAGCTCATATCGATTTCGGCTGACGGTTCTGTAAACGGAAAGAAGGAAGGTCTGAATCGCACCTGTAGATCGCTACGCTCGAAAAACCGTCTGAAGAAATCGGTGACCACACCCTTCAAATTCGCAAAAGAAATATGTTCATCAATCCATAGCCCCTCGACTTGATGAAACATCGGCGAATGCGTTGCATCGGAATCAACGCGATATACCCGGCCCGGTGCAATGATACGTATTGGCGGCTGGTGCGATTCCATGTAGCGCACCTGTATTGGCGAAGTGTGCGTGCGCAGCAGATACTTGCCATCCGCCAGATAAAAAGTGTCGTGCATGGAGCGCGCCGGATGATTCTCCGGCTGATTCAGCGCCGTGAAGTTGTAGAAATCCGTCTCGATTTCCGGGCCGTCGGCCACCTCAAACCCTAGGGAATGAAAAATCTGCTCGACACGCTCCAGCGTGCGCGACACCGGATGCAGCCCGCCGCATCCCGATCCACGACCCGGCAGCGTGACGTCCAGTGATTCTTCCTTGAGTTTGAATTCGAGCCTGGCGTTCTGAATGTGTTCGCGCCTTGCGCTGAGCGCTTGCTCCAGAATCTCTTTCGCCGCATTGATACGCGCGCCCATCGCAGGCCGCTCGGCCGACGGTAGTTTTCCCAGCCCTTTGAGTTGTTCCGTCAGCGCGCCGCTCTTGCCAAGGTAGCGTGCCTTGGTCTGCTCCAGTTCGTCGGCATCGTCAATGCCGGCAAATTCGGCGAGCGCGCCGTTTACAATCGCATCAAGGTCTTGCATGTGAAGAATTCAGGTAGTTTACCGCTGCGGTTAATCGGTTTGCACAAATCGTATCGCAAAAAAAAGAGGCCCGTAAGCCTCTTTTTCCCGGGAGTTGCGTTTACCGCAGTTTCCCTGTTGTAACGCTTACGCGCCGAGGCTCGCTTTGGCGGTTTCCACGAACTTGGCAAACGCCGGTTTGTCGAGCACGGCAATGTCGGCGAGCACCTTGCGGTCCACTTCGATCGCGGCTTTCTTCAGGCCATTCATGAAGCGGCTGTAAGACATACCGTGTTCGCGCACCGCAGCGTTGATACGGGCAATCCACAACGCGCGAAACACGCGTTTCTTGTTGCGGCGATCACGGTAGGCATACTGCCCGGCGCGCATCACCGCTTCATTGGCAACCCGGAATACGTTATTGCGGCGGCCACGGAAGCCCTTGGCTTTTTCGAGAACCTTCTTGTGCGCCGCGCGGGCGATCACTCCACGTTTTACTCTTGGCATGGCTGATCTCCTTAGTACGGCATCATGGCGCGCACCGCGCGCACATTGGATGCATGCACCGCAGTACCGCCGCGCAGATGACGCTTGCGTTTAGTGCTTTTCTTGGTGAGTATATGGCGCATATTGGCCGATCCGCGTTTGATTCCGCCCTTGCCCTGCTTGCGGAAACGCTTGGCCGCGCCGCTCTTGGTCTTGAGTTTCGGCATGACTACCTCTGTTTTAGCTTAGCGCCGGGTGCCCGCCGTGTATCGGGAGGGACTTCTAAAACCCGGACAACTACTTCTTATCAACCTCAGCCGGAACCGCTGCCGCAACCACCACCTTAGCGACCGCTGCTGACTTCGCGGGACCCGGCGCCGCTTTTACGGCGCTTTTCTGAGTTACCTTACCGCCTTTTTTGGGGGACATCACCATCACCAACTGACGTCCTTCCATTTTCGGAAATTGCTCGACCACAGCGTGGGGCTCCAATTCACCCCTGATGCGTTCAAGCAGCCGTACTCCGAATTCCTGATGCGCCATTTCACGACCACGATAACGCAGGGTGATCTTGACCTTGTCGCCTTCTTCCAGAAACCGCAACAGGTTCCTGATCTTGATCTTGTAATCGCCCTCGTCGGTGCCGGGGCGGAATTTCACTTCCTTGACTACGATCTGCTTCTGCTTGAGCTTTGCTTCATGCAGCCGCTTGCTCTCACGGTATTTGAACTTGCCAAAATCCATGATGCGACAAACGGGCGGGTTCGCTGTCGGTGCAATTTCCACCAGATCCAGCTCGGCCTCTTCGGCAAGCTTGTTGGCAGCCGCGATGCTGACCACACCGACCTGCTCGCCACCGGCGCCGATAAGCCGCACTTCCGGCGCCGTGATCTCCGCATTGATGCGCGCTTCTTTTTCCTGTGCTATGCGATAACTCCTTGATTCAATTAATCTTACCTTCCCCGTTGGCTTTCATCCCGCTGTAAACGCGTAATGAAATCCGCAAGAGCCATTTGGCCCAAGTCCTCACCTTTACGGGTTCTGACGGCAACCTGACGGGCTGCTACTTCCTTATCTCCGACGACCAACTGATAAGGCAGCTTTTGGAGACTATGTTCTCGTATTTTATAGGAAATCTTCTCGTTTCTCAAGTCGGAAACAGCCCGGATACCGGCTGCTTTAAGGGCCACTTCGACCTCCCGCGCGTAGTCCGCCTGATGCTCCGTGATGCTCGATACAGCCGTTTGGATGGGCGCCAGCCACACCGGCATCGCCCCGGCGTAGTGCTCGATCAGGATGCCGATAAAACGTTCCAGCGAGCCGAGGATGGCACGATGCAGCATCACCGGCGTGCGGCGTGTATTGTCTTCGGCCACGTACTCCGCGCCCAGCCGTCCCGGCAGAGCGAAATCCAGTTGCAGCGTGCCGCATTGCCAGACGCGTGCCAGTGAATCCCTCAATGAAAACTCGATCTTGGGTCCGTAAAAAGCGCCCTCGCCGGGATTGAGATCCCATTTCAACTGCTTGGCGTCCAGCGACGCTTTCAGAGCGGTTTCGGCACGATCCCACACCTCATCCGCGCCAATGCGCTTGGGCGGACGCGTCGAGAGCTTGATTTCGATGTCGTTGAAACCGAAGTCGGCATACACACCGCGCAGCAAATCAATGAATCGCCCCGCTTCGTCCTGAATCTGCGCTTCGGTGCAGAAAATATGCGCATCGTCCTGCACGAAACCGCGCACGCGCATCAGTCCGTGCAGCGCACCCGAAGGCTCGTTGCGGTGGCATGAGCCGAATTCCGCAATGCGCAGCGGCAATTCGCGGTAACTTTTCACGCCCTGATTGAAAATCTGCACGTGGCCGGGACAATTCATCGGCTTCACCGCGTAGTCGCGTTTTTCCGATTCGGTAGTGAACATGTACTCGCGATAATTTTCCCAATGCCCGGACTTTTCCCACAACACGCGATCCATCACCATCGGCGTGCGCACTTCGCGATAGCCGGCATCGTTGAGCAACCGGCGCAGATACTGCTCGATGATCTGCCACACCGTCCAGCCGTGTGGATGCCAGAACACCATGCCCGGCGCTTCATCCTGCAAATGAAACAAATCGAGCTGGCGGCCGAGTTTGCGATGATCGCGCTTCTCCGCCTCTTCAAGACGATGCAAATAGGCGTCCTGATCTTCTTTTTTCGCCCACGCCGTGCCGTACACGCGCGTGAGCATTTCGTTCTTTGAGTCTCCGCGCCAGTACGCGCCGGCAACTTTCATCAGCTTGAAAACCTTCAATTTACCTGTGGAGGGCACATGCGGACCACGGCAAAGATCAATAAAATTCGACTGTCGATACAACGAGATATCCTCACTCGACGGAATCGAAGCAATGATTTCGGCTTTATACTCCTCGCCCATGCCGCGGAAGAATTTGACGGCTTCGTCACGCGGCATTATTTGGCGTTCTACCTTGATATCGCGTTTTGCAATTTCAATCATGCGCTTTTCGATCGCCGCCAAATCCTCCGGGGTAAACGGCCGCTTATACGAAAAATCGTAGAAAAATCCGTCATCAATCACCGGTCCGATCGTCACCTGCGCATCGGGGAAAAGCTCCTTCACCGCATGCGCCAGCAAGTGCGCCGACGAATGGCGCAAAACCTCCAGTCCCGCGGGATCTTTGTCGGTAATGATTGCCAACTCCGCATCGGCATCGATGCAAAATGAGGTATCCACCAGCTTGCCGTTAACCCGTCCTGCCAGCGCGGCTTTGGCCAAGCCCGGTCCTATCGACGCCGCAACGTCGCCGACCGTCAGCGCCTTCTCGTACGACCTGATCGAACCATCCGGAAGCTTCACATTGACCATTTGCTTATCCCCAATTCACGACATCCATAAAAAAAGTGCGGACCAGCCGCACTTTTTCAGAAAACATCAAGGAGCACAGACGCGACTAGGCATTCGATGAGTGGTTGCGGCAAGTTCGCGGTGTCATAACGCTCACTTCCTGTGCTGCGGTGTGGTTTGTTTCGTGAATATATGGTAGGCGCGATTGGACTCGAACCAACGACCCCCACCATGTCAAGGTGGTGCTCTAACCAGCTGAGCTACGCGCCTGAAAAAAGGTAATTTTATCGGAATCAGGTTAACAACGCCACTCCCCATTTTGAACGCATCGCGCTATGATTGCACCATCAGTTCAGGGGAGACACACCACATGAAACGTCGGCGCTCATCGTCTTCGGTCACACTCGTGCTTGTCGGCGCATCGGCCCTTTCTGCGTGCGGCCAGAGTCCACAGAGCACGGACACCATGCGGCGGGACATGTACAAGTCACGCGCCGATTGCGTGCAGGACTGGGGCGCCGACCCCGCCAAGTGCGAGCCCGCCAAGGGCACTTCCAGCACGCGTACCGGCACCTACTGGGGCCCTGCCTATTCGCGAGGCGCCTATGGCAGCAGTAGCAGCACGCACGCCGATGGCACGACCTCCGACGCGCGTCCCGGCAGCCGCGCTATCGGCACCTCGCACGTATCGCGCAGCGGCTTTGGCTCCAGTTCATCCTCTCACGGCAGCAGCAGTAGCAGCAGCCACGCGAGCAGCGGCAGTTAATGGAACGCGAAACGCTCAAGCCGCGCGCCAGCTGGCAACGCAAGTTCGAGGATCTCGGCTTTCATTTTCACAGCCTTGACGACGTGTATTGGGACGAATCGGCGTGCTATCGCTTTTCCACCAGCGAAATTGACATGATCGAAGAAGCGACGTGGAAACTGCACGAGTTGTGCATCGCCGCCGTTGATCACGTCATTACCAAACGCGCGTTCAAACCGTTCGCGCTGCCGGACTGGTTTCTTGAATACGCGGTCGATTCCTGGAATGCCGACGACCCCACGCTGTTCGGGCGCTTTGATTTTCGCTATGACGGCATCAACGCGCCCAAGCTCCTCGAATACAACGCCGACACACCCACATCACTGATCGAGTGCGCAGTCGCCCAATGGAACTGGCAGCAGGAAGTCAAGCCGCGCCATGACCAGTTCAATTCGCTGCACGAACGTTTGATCGAGCGCTGGAAGGAAATTCGCGACCACTATGAAAATCCGGTGGTGTACTTCGCCTGCGTCAAGGACAACGTCGAAGACTTCGGCAACGTTGAATACCTGCGCGACACCGCCATGCAGGCCGGCGTCAATACACGACAGATGTTCATCGAGGACATGGGCTGGCACGCCGGCAGCGAACAATTCGTCGATCTCGACAACAACGGCGTGCCTGCGCTGTTCAAGCTCTACCCGTGGGAATGGCTCGCCGGCGAGGACTTCGGCCCGCACCTGCCGGCATCCGCCATCCCGGTTATCGAGCCGGCGTGGAAGGTATTGATGAGCAGTAAGGCGATATTGCCGGTGCTATGGGAACTGAATCCCAATCATCCCAACCTGCTGCCCTGCTACTATGACCAGGACAAATTGCCGTCGCAGCAGTATGTACGCAAACCGATTTACTCGCGCGAAGGCGCCAACGTCGAACTGCACACGTCGCGCGGCACCATCGCGCAACCCGGCACCTATGGCGCCGAAGGGTTTGTGTATCAGGCCTATTCCGCGCTGCCGGATTTCAACGGTAATTATCCGGTGCTCGGAAGCTGGATCGTCGGCGACGAAGCCGCCGGCATGGGCATCCGCGAGAACACCCAGCAGATCACCACCAACACCAGCCGTTTTGTTCCGCATTATTTCACCTGAGAGGAAAACATGGACATCCTGCAACAATCGATCACCGGATTCCCCGCATTCATCATTCATCTGGCGGCTGCGCTGGGCATGCTCGCGGTGTTTCTTTTCATTTATGCCATGATCACGCCTTATCGAGAATTCCAGTTGATACGTGAAGGCAATGTCGCCGCTGCTATCAGCCTGTCGGGGGCGATGATCGGTTTCATCATTCCACTCGCAAAGTCGGTTGCACAAAGCAGCAATTTGCTGGACATGTTGATGTGGGGCGGCATCGCGCTGCTGATCCAGTTGCTGGCTTATGCCGTGGCAAGATTGATGATCCCCAACATCAATAAAGACATCCCAGATGGCAAGATTGCGCAAGGTACCTATCTCGGCATGCTGTCGCTGGCAACCGGCATTCTTAATGCGGCGTGCATGACGTACTGAAATTCACTATAGAATATTTTATAAGTATTTGTTTTTATTATATTTTTTATAGCTTATAAAAATGACATAGCACGTTCGCAATCTGCGCGCCGACCACGGCAGGCGACGCAAACGGGCAGATTTTATTGTGCTTGATGTCTACCGCCCTGGCGCTCAGGTTGGCATCGTTGAAACAAATGAAGGCCGCCCCCTCGTCACCTCGTACCATTTCGCCAACGGCGTACGCGGCGCACGCCAGTTCTCATCGGCAAAACGAAAATCCAGATAGCCCAGCACACAGGCTGCGCCAATCTGGCCGATGCCGAAGCGCTCACCCCATGCCGGCGCCTCGCTGGCCAAGGCATCGAGCCCATTGCGTATCTTGGTGAACTGCCCTTTTACCCAATCATTCCAGCGGTATGGCTCGGGACGCACAGCGGTTTCGTAGCGGCACAACACCGCCGCGTCGAGTATGCCATCGCACAGCGATTGCACTCTGAGCGCATCCCAGCGCGTAGCATCCGATGGAATCACGTGCACGCCGTTATGCAGGCTATCGAGGTATTCACAAATGACCGACGAATCGTAGAGCACCTTGCCATCGTCCGTTTGCAGCGCGGGAATTTTCACCAGCGGATTGCGCGCGGCCAGATCGGTGTTGGGATTGACCGGCGACACCATGACAGCGATTTCTTCGATGCGCGGTAACAATTCAGCCTCGCGCGCGACGATGCGCACCTTGCGCGCGAAGGGTGATGCGGGGTTATGCCAGAGACGCATGATGACTCCAATAAAAATTATTTAAAAACAAATACTTATATTACCTGCTTTGCTGCATATCCCGGGCATCAACGGGTGACGGACCTGTTGCGGACTAGCGTCGCAAGCGCAAATAAATTTCCGGCAATTTGTTCGGCAAACTGTTGATGTGATCCAGCACCAGGTAATGACCCGCGCCGAATATCTGCGGCAGATATTGGTTGGCCATGGTGTCCACCGTAATGCAGAAGGGGTGCACTCCCTTGGCCACTGCTTCCTTCACCGCCATGCGCGTGTCTTCGTGCAGATAGCGCCGGTCGCCGCCGTCGTCGTAATCCTCGGGGCGTCCATCGGACAGCAGCAGCAGCAGTCTGCGCCGGCTGTCTACACGCTCAAAGCATTTCGTTGCATGGCGTATCGCGGCGCCCATGCGCGTGGCAAGCCTGCCCGACATGCCGCCGATCTGGCTGCGCACGTCGTCGGAATAGCTCTCGTCAAAATCCTTAATGTTGTAATAGCTCACATTGTCGCGATACTTGGAACAAAAGCCGGCAATCGCATAATTGTCGCCGACTTCTTCCATGCTCTCGGCGAACAACAGCACACCCGCACGGATGCGATCCACCAGCCTTCCGCCGCCCTCAGGCAGGTGCTGCATGATCGACGTAGACATGTCGGCCAGCAAAATCACCGAGATTTCGCGCTGGCGCATTTCACGCCGCCGGTAAATCGCCGGAATCGGCGAGCGACCCGCGATTTTTTCCGATACATATTCGACCACGGCATTCAGATCGATTTCGTCGCCGTCCAGTTGCTTGACCTTGGGAGACATGCGCGTGGGCTTCTGCGACTGGATCGCTTTTTTCAGGCGTTTCAACGCGTTGGAGTATTGCTTCATCAGGCGATTGGTCTCGGTGGTATTCGATTCACCGAGGCGCTTTTCCTGCACCCAACTCCAGTTTTTCTTGTAGCGCGATTCGCGGTAATCCCACTCTGGATACGGCACGCCCTTATCGGCGGGGCCGCGCCCGGTCTGCTGACCGTCGGGACGATTTTCCGAGCGCTTGGCCGAGCCGCTGGTTTCACCATAACCCGCAGTTTCCTGCTTCTCGCCGCCATCCTGCTGTTCGCCCGTTTCCGATTCCTGCGGCGTTTCGCTTTCGTCTTCGCCCTGCTCGTCGGGCTGGTTCTCCTGCTCGGCGCCCGGCTGGCTTTGCTGGTTTTCGTCCGGATTGTCCTGCGGATGCGCGACACGCGTAGCATTCGGCCCGCGCCCCGGCAGATATGCCGCCGCAAAGGCTTCGGCGTCGGTCACACGCGGCAGCGCATGCTCCGCGAAAATCTCGCCGGCGATGCGGTGCGCATCGGCCAGTGTTGCGCTGCGTTCATACAACAGCGCAAACCGCGCATCGCGCACCGGCTCACCGCGCGCGGCATGCAACGCATCTTCGGCGGTGCTGATACTTAAATCGTAATAGGCCGACGTTTCAGGATGCCGGGCATGCACCGCACGCGCATTCGCGATCAGGCGCTGAAAATAATTCGGTATCTGCTTTTGCAGTCGCGATTCAATGCGCAGGTCCTCGCACAGATCGAAGATCAGCTGAAAGCGCATCGCGTCCTCGCCAAAACGCATAAAGAGCGGCGCCCACGACACCGGGCCGGATTCCGGAAACTCGATCTTCGCATCAGCGAACATCCGCTGCATCGCGGCGCGGTCAAACGTGCCGTGACGCATGTGTCCCGCCGCGTGCAGCACGGATAATATCGCTTCCTCGCGATTGCCCATCACCGCCGGGAAATACAACGTTTGCCCGTCCATCTCCATAAACGGACGCCCCTTCTCGGGCGACCAGGCGCTCTCCTTCAATTCCATGTTTTCGCCGAACCATACTTCCACGAGAATGCCGAGCAGGCGGTTGCGATCTGCGAGCTTGTAGCCCTGCATGTTTTCCAGCAACAGCGCGAGGCTCTCCTCCGACTCCAGCCGGAAATACGCTTCGCCACGCGTGCGCCCCGACTGCATGATGTCCGCGCCGCGCATGGCCCACGGCAGCACCGCCTGCGCGCCGAGCAGATTGCGCACCCGTATCGCGCCCGGCAGAAATGTCGCCAGTTGCAGTTTGCGCGATTCAAACAGTTCTTCCGCCGGACAATTGAGCTGCTCGATCGCGGCAATGCCGCCGCCTCGCCCCGAGAGTTCCAGCACAGGTGTGGTGAAAAAGGCGCAACCGCTATCGATGGAACGCGCGCACCACGACAAACCGATGCCGGCCCAGCGTTCCTCGCCCGCATGGCCCAGCGAGCCGAACGCGCGCGGCAGATTTTTCATGAAGCCTTCGATGGCAGGCCACGAATGACGCCAGCGCATGATTTGCAGCGCCTGTCGCGTCCACGGCAGCACGACTTCGGAAA
Organism: Betaproteobacteria bacterium; assembly: GCA_021730905.1. GTDB lineage: Bacteria > Pseudomonadota > Gammaproteobacteria > Burkholderiales > SG8-41 > UBA5216. The sequence goes on from JAKFYK010000174.1 coordinate 11,512, forward strand.
CCTTTTCGGCCTCGCGGCTGCCGCGCGCAAACGCCTTGCCGGCTTCGTGATCGAAATCAAACAGTGTGCGGCAGGCGTGTATCCAGTCGAGCGTTACCGCTTCGCCATGCGGACGGATTACCGGCAGCACCGCTTCGATTTCCGCAAGCAAATCGCCATTCGCCTCGCGAATGGCGTCGAGCAAGGTACGAATTTCAGGAGAAGACACTACACTTCAATCCGGCAGACTACGGGCGCCCGGGGATAGCGCCGGCTACGCCGCGAAATGCGCGTTGACGATCTCCATCAGCGCCTCAGCCAGTTCAGGATCATCGGTAATCGGATTGACCATCGCCACCTGACAGGCGGCCACCGCGTCGAGTCCCGCGCCAATCATCGCCGCCGCGTAAACCAGCGCGCGCGTGGAGGTCGCTTCTTCAAGACCGTGATCCTTCAACAGCCGCGCTTTGCGACCGGCCGCGACCAGTTGCTGCGCGGTTTCGTGCGACAGTCCCGGAACTTCGTTCACCAGAATCTTGCGCTCGATTTCCTCAGTGGGGAAATCAAAATTGAGGCCGATGAAGCGTTGCTTGGTCGAGGGCTTGAGATCTTTCAATACGGTTTGATAACCGGGGTTATACGAAATCACCAGCATGAAATCTTCATGCGCATCGATCTCCTGGCCCTTTTTCTCGACCGTCAGTTTGCGCCGGTGGTCGGTGAGCGAGTGAATGACCACGGTGGAATCGGTGCGCGCCTCGACGATTTCGTCAAGGTAGCAGATCGCGCCGGCTTTCACCGCGCGCGTGAGCGGCCCGTCCTGCCATACGGTCTCCGCGCCTTCCAGCAGAAAGCGTCCAACCAGATCGGAACTGGTCAAATCTTCATGGCACGACACCGTGACCAGCGGACGCTTCAACTGAAACGCCATATGCTCCAGAAAACGCGTCTTGCCGCAGCCGGTGGGACCTTTCAGCATCACCGGCAAACGGCGCTTGTAAGCGGCCTCGAACACCGCGATTTCATTGCCTTGTGGTTCGTAATACGGCGCGGTCTCGCCGGTTTGCGGCATTTGAACGATATCGTGCTCCACGCCACGCAGGCGCGCTGTTGCTGTCTTCATTGATTCCCCGGATTGCGATTGTGCGATTGAAATGGGTCTAGTACGAATCTTAACATCCACGCCGGCACGGCACGCAGTTGCAGCATGCTCGCGTCGGAAAACGCGCCGCAATCTGGAATGAACAACATGTGCGTCTCGCTGCTGTTCACTCTAACGGCGCGGGCATAGAATGCTTCGCAAGGGAAATTTATCCATGCCGGCCACTGGCATAAATTATATAAGTATATGTTTTTAAACATATTTATTTGTGGTTAGGGATAGCCTGCGCCGCGCACGGCAGGAGCAACGGCATTGATATTTGATGCGCACCAAGCTGCACGAACCCAATTTGACGGGAGACTTGAATGAAAATCGTCGTTGCCGCTGCACTGGTCACACTCGCTTTTGCGCTCGGAAGTTGCACCTCAACCACCAGCACTGGCAGCAGGCAAGCAACAAGCACTCCGCCACGCTACCAGGTCGATCCGTTCTGGCCCAAGCCATTGCCCAATCAATGGGCGCTCGGCCAGGTCGCCGGCCTGCATGTTGATGGCAAAGACCACGTGTGGATCATTCACCGCCCGCGCACGATTGAACGGCTCGAAACAGGCGCAGCAGAAAATCCGGCTACCGCCAACTGCTGCCGTCCCGCGCCGCCGGTGATCGAGTTCGATCAGACGGGCAATGTGGTGCAGGCGTGGGGCGGCCCCGGCGCAGGTTACGACTGGCCCACCAACGAACATGGCATTTATGTCGATCCCAAAGGCGACGTTTGGATCGGCGGCAACGATCCGAAAGACCATCACATCATCAAGTTCACGCGCGACGGAAAATTCATCCTGCAAATCGGCAAGCCGGGCAAATCCGAAGGCAGCAACAGCACTACGCAGCTTGGCCGCCCGGCATCCATGGAACTCGACCCTATCGCGAATGAGCTCTATGTCGCCGACGGCTACGGCAACAAACGCGTGATCGTGTTCGACGCTGCCACGGGCAAATATAAACGCCACTGGGGCGCGTACGGCAACAAGCCCGACGACACCAAGATGCGTCAATTCAATCCAGAGTCACCACAATTCGCCAACCCGGTGCATTGCGTGCGCTTGGGCCGTGACAACCTGCTCTATGTTTGCGACCGCAGCAACAACCGCATTCAGGTATTCGAAAAAACCGGCAAATTCGTAAGCCAGTTTGTGATCGAACCCAAAACCATGATCAACGGCACCGTGCACGACATGATCCTCTCGCCCGATCCGCTGCAAACTTACCTGTTCGTGGGCGACGGCTCCAACGGCGAAATCTACATTGTGCGCCGCGACACCGGCGAGCGTGTCGCGTCCTTCGGCCGACTGGGGCGCATGGCGGGCGAGTTCTATGGGCTGCACAACCTCGCGGTCGATACACGCGCCACTCTGTATACGGCGGAAGTGCGGACGGGGAGACGCGTGCAGAAGTTTGTGCGCATGCCGTAGCATTCGCGATAGCAGTTACACCCGTTTCGCGGCTACAGCAGCACAGGCTTGTTCGACAGCTCGTCCGGATTAGTTGTCCGTGCGGGAAAATGTCGCGCCAGCAACGCAGTGATGTCGCGCAAGCCAGCGGTCACACCCTCCTCAAAGCGGCTTTCGCGAAACGCTGCTTCCATGCGCAGGCAAATAGCATCCCATTCCTCCCGTGTCACGCAGGCGTTGATGCCCCGATCGGCAACGATTTCAATGTCACGGTCGAGCAGCTGCAGATACACCAGCACACCGGTATTTTCTGCCGTGTCCCATACGCGCAAATCGGAAAACACCGCAACAGCGCGGTTGCGCGGCGTAACGCCTTTGAGCAACCGCATCAGCGGGAAGCCGCCTTCGACCGCGAAGCGGATTTCGCCACGATGCGTGGCCTCGGATTCCTTGATCACGCGCTCGATCCGATCGCACACAGCAGCGGAAAATGCGCGGCGTGCCAGCCAATCCGGCGTCAGCATGTGTTTTAAAATACGTAATATAAACATATACTTACAATATAGTCACCAATTGCCAGACGCCCCGCCACCGCCAAAAGTGCCGCCGCCACCGCCCCAGCTTCCACTGGATGAGCCACCTCCGCCCGAACTGATTGCCGATACCCCAAACAGCGTCAGCACGAACGCCACAATGGCCACAACAATGGATATCGCCACACCCGCGCCCAGCGCTGCCGCGATCACGCCGCCCACCGCGCCGACGATCAGCGCGCCAAGGAACGCGCCAAACAACCAGCGCAGCAGTCCGCCGAAAAATACTAGCAGCACCACGCCCCATCCCATGTAGTCGTCGAGCCGCGCGGTAAAGTTCTTTCCCGATGGCGCACGCCACTTTTCGGGCGGCGGCAACGGCTCGCCATCAATGACTTTTATCATGCGATCCACGCCCGCATTGACGCCACCGTTGAAATCGCCCTGCTTGAACGGCGGAAAAATGTATTCATCGATGATGCGCTTGGTAATCGCGTCGGGCAGCGCGCCTTCAAGGCCGTGGCCCACTTCAATGCGCAGCTTGCGATCGTTCTTGGCGATCAGCAGCAGCACGCCATCATCCACGCCCTTGCGGCCGAGCTTCCATTGTTCGGCGACGCGTATCGAATATTGTTCAACCGTTTCCGGCTGCGTCGACGGCACCAGCAACACGGCTAGCTGGCTGCCCTTCTTCTGCTCGAACGCAGCGAGCTTGCTTTCCAGCGCGGCACGTTGTTCGACGGTGAGTGTCGCCGTGAGATCGGTAACGCGCGCCTTCAGCGGCGGAATCTCTACATCCGCCAACGCCCATTGCGTAACGAATAGCGCGTAAAACAAAACTGCCGCGAGGAGTACTCGCGGCAGCGTCAAAACACCACGCATGAATACGCTTACTTCGCGGCCGGTACCGAGTACTCGTTCGGCGGGCTGGGCGGCACTGGCGCTGGCGCAGCAGCGGGCTTCGCCCCGAAGTCAATCTTCGGCGGCTCGGCGATCGCTTTCTCGTTCTCCACCGTGAACTGCGGCTTCACCTTGAAACCAAACAGCATCGCCGTCAGATTGCTCGGAAACTGGCGCACGGTGACATTGAATCCCTGCACCGCCTTGATATAGCGGTTACGCGCCACGGTAATGCGGTTCTCAGTGCCTTCGAGTTGCGCTTGCAGGTCGCGAAAATTCCCGTCCGATTTCAGTTGCGGATAATTTTCAGCCACCAGCAACAGGCGCGATAACGCGCCCGACATCTGCGCCTGCGCCGCCTGGAACTTGGCAAACGCGGCCGGATCGTTGATCAGTTCCGGCGTCGCCTGTATGGAGCCCACCGACGCTCGCGCCTTGGTCACACCCAGCAGGACTTCTTTTTCCTGCGCAGCGAAGCCCTCAACCACCTTCACCAAATTGGGGATCAGGTCGGCGCGACGTTTGTACTGGTTAAGCACCTCCGCCCAGGCGGCATTGACCTGCTCGTCGGTGGTTTGCAAGGTGTTGTAGCCGCAGCCGCCGAGCAGCGTCGCAGCGGCCAGAATCATCAATGTAGTCAAGCGCTTGAACAAAGGCACAGGCATAGTGTTCTCCTCGATAGTGACAGGCCCATTCTATATGGTTTCGCCCTTGGCGTTTTGCAAGCCTTTCATGGTATCCACCGCGAAACACAGGTCCTCCCACGCCCGCGCCTTATCTGGCAAATTGCGCAGTAAATACGCCGGGTGATAGGTCACAATCAACGGAATGCCGCGATATTGATGCACCTTGTTACGCATGCTGGCAACCGTCGCCTCACGTGCCAGCAGATTCACCGCCGCAACCTTACCCAGCGCCACGATGAGTTTAGGCTTGATCAGATCGATTTGCCGGTGCAGGTACGGCTCGCATGCCAGCGCTTCACCAGGCTCCGGGTTGCGGTTGCCGGGCGGACGGCATTTCACCACGTTGGCGATATACACGTTGTTGCCACGCTTCAATTGGATCGCCATCAGCATGCTGTCGAGCAGTTTGCCGGCTTGCCCAACGAAGGGTTCGCCTTGCGCATCTTCATCGGCACCAGGGCCTTCGCCGACAAACAGCCAATCGGCGTTTTCGTCGCCAACACCCAATACCGTCTTGTTGCGGCGCGCATGCAACGCACAACTGGTGCAGGACGCCACACTGGCTTTGATCTGCGTCCAATCCATGCGCATGATGGCGCCACGCCGATCATCCAGTGCGGCGGGTTGCGCGGAAGCAGCCGCCGGCACAGTGGCAGGCATCGGTTTGTCAACTGCTTGCGTTGATTCAACCGGTGCCGATGCGCGGCGCAAACGCCATATCGGGACAAGGCCCATTTCGCGCAACATCAATGCCCGGCGATCAGTCACAGCACGTACTCCAGAACAACCGCATCTTCACGCCCCCCATGCGCGGGGTAATAGTCCCGGCGCACGCCAATTTCGTGAAAGCGCGCATTTACATACAGCGCGCGTGCCGCCTCATTGGACACACGAACCTCCAGAAAAATTTTTTGCACTTTCAATTCGCGTGCAACATCGACCACGTGATTCAGCAACGCCCGCCCCAGCCCCCGCCGTTGCCATGCGGCTGCAATGCTCAGATTCAGCAGATGCGCCTCGCCCGCGCCGGTCATCATCACCGCGTAGCCGGCCGTAACGCCGTGCCACTCCAGGATAGTGCAGTGGCTTCGCGCCGCGAGCGAATCCGCGAAATTGCCACGCGTCCACGGATGGGTATAGATCACTTCCTCAATGGCCATCACGGCGCCAAGATCACTTTCCGTCATGTGTCGAAAGCGCGGTGTTATATCCAGTTGAGCACTCATCGTAAGTTACCGTTCATGCGTCTTTAAGGCCACTTTATCGCGCACATAGATGGGCGCGGCATGTTCGGCGGACAGCCCGCCCCCCGCCGCGAAAATCGGTACGCCAAGCATCGCGACTTCGCGCGCGCGCGGATGCGCCGTATCATCGATGCCCGCAAGCTGCCGTGCATAGCACCCGCGCAACATGTCGCCATAAACCGCAAAACCGTTGCCGCACGCCTGCCAATCCACGCCCGGCAACGGCGGCACTTCATCCGGCGCATACACACCGGGATCATGTATCGCACGCCATCCTTCGACATGTTTTTCGTAGGCCGCGTGATAGACCTCGCTCATGCGTGCATCGATACAGCACACCACGCGCGTGGCGCTGGTCGATTGCGCCAGCGCCATCAGGGTTCCAACGCCCACCACCGGCCGGTCCATGCCCGTCGCCAGACCCTGCACCACGCCGCAGGCAACTCTGAGACCGGTGAACGAGCCGGGGCCCGCACCATAGGCGATCCCGTCCAACTGCCGCAGTGCGACGCCGCACTCACTCAGCAGCGCATGCACCATGTCTATCAGCATCCCCGATTGCCGCTGCTCCGCCGGCATTTCGCGGTCGTCGATTTTACCGTCGCGCCACAGCGCCACGGAGCAATAATCACCGGAAGTTTCGACTGCCAGAATATTCAAAATGCCCAGCCTGATGCAAAGCCCGATGGGAAGCCATTTGTCGCCGCGACAATTTTAGCCGATTTGCCGCCAAGCAATGACACGGACTCACGCTTTCCGCTACCATGCAGCTTTCTCCAGAACCACCATCATGCGCGAATATAAAATAGCCGCCATCCCCGGCGATGGCATAGGCATGGAAGTCATTGCCGCCGGACTGCAAGTGCTGGAAGTGCTTGCCAGCCGCGACCGCGGCTTCAAACTTCACGTCGAGCATTTTCCGTGGAGCAGCGCTTACTACCAGAAACACGGCTACTACATTCCCGATGGCGGACTGGATCAGATACGCAAGTGCGACGCGATATTTTTTGGCGCCGTCGGTGCGCCGGACGTGCCCGATCATGTGTCGCTGTGGGGACTACGGCTGCCAATATGCCAGGGCTTTGATCAATACGCCAATGTGCGCCCGGCGCGCGTGCTGCCCGGCATTACCAGCCCGTTGCGTGAAGGCCAAAACATCGACTGGGTGGTAATCCGCGAAAACACCGAAGGCGAATATTCCGGCAGCGGCGGCCGCGCGCATCGTGGTCTGCCGGAAGAAGTGGCCACCGAAACATCGATCTTCACGCGCACCGGCGTTACACGTATCCACAAATTTGCATTTGAACTGGCGCGCAAGCGTCCGCGCAAGCATTTGACGCTGGTCACCAAGTCCAACGCACAGCGTCACGGCATGGTGATGTGGGATGAAATATTCTACGAAGTTGCCCGGGATTATCCCGACGTCGAAACCCAGCGCATCCTGGTCGATGCCGTGACCACCAATATGGTGCTCAAAACGTGGTCGCTGGATACCATCGTCGCAACCAACCTGCACGCTGATATTCTGTCGGATCTTGCCGCGGCACTGACCGGCAGCCTGGGTATTGCGCCTACCGCCAACCTCAACCCTGAACGCCGCTACCCTTCAATGTTCGAACCGATACACGGTTCGGCCTTTGATATCACGGGCAAGGGTATCGCCAATCCGGTGGCAACGTTCTGGACTGCGTCGATGATGCTCGAACATCTAGGCGAGAAAGAAGCGTCGGCGCGCCTGATGGCGGCAGTCGAAAAGGTTACCGCGCAGAAGATACTCACGCCCGACCTGGGCGGAGAAGCCACCACCGCCATAGTCACCGAAGCGGTTTGTAACACTTTGTAACTAAACAACAATCGGGCAAGACGCAGGCGGGCTGTTCCCTGTTACAATATTTGCTCGACACGGGTTCTGCGATATGAGACTGGAATATTGG
>JAKFYK010000053.1 GCA_021730905.1 Betaproteobacteria bacterium
ACAATCGCGTGCGTCAGTTCGCGAATGCGCCAGAAATTGAGCGTCATGCCTTCCTGCCATTGCGCCTTGGTGGCATCAAAGTCGATGGGACGGCTGCCGCCCGCCGCATTGATCAGGATGTCCACGCGCCCCAATGCGGACAGCGCGCGCTCAGCCACTGCTTCCGATGCATTCTCCGGATAAAAATCCGCCTCGATCAACACCGGCGGCACGCCACCCGCGCCGGCGATTTCCGCCGCGAGGTCTTCGAGCAGCTGCTTGCGTCGCGCCACCGCCGCGACCCTGACGCCCTCGCGCGCCAGTCCGAGCGCAATCGCCCGTCCTATGCCCCGACTCGCGCCGGTCACCAGCGCGCATCGTCCCTGCAACTGCAAATCCATCAATGAGTCTCCCTTGATTGTCGAATGGCGAACGCTTTGAAATCGGCTACATTATCGATGATCGTCCCAGTGGGTGTTCCCCGTTGCGTATGCAAGGTTCGATGCCGAGTGCGAAACATCGGGATCCGGCTTTCATGAGTCATAAAAATATTCTTTTAAAACAAGTACTTATATAAAAAGCTATGGCTGACACACACGCCGGCATCATCATGCGCCGCTGGACCGAGCAACGCTGGTTGCTCGATAACGTCATCCGCTCTGTCGGCGTGGATTGGGATCAGCCACGCACCATCACGTACAACACGCCCTGCGGCCCGGAGGCCAACGCGGATTTCGCCGGCATCCGCGAGCGCGTAAAAAAATTCGCCGATATTTCGCCGGCCTTTGAAACCGCCGCGCACCGCCGCGAAGCGCAGGCGCGTGCCGCTGAAGACGCCGGCGAACTCGTCACCGCGCGCAACAATTATTTTTACGCCGCGATTCACTATGCAGCCTCGCAATGGCCGCACGACGAGAACAGCGCCAAGAACATCGCGCTCAACGCATCGAAGCGTGAATGTTATTCGCGCTACGCCAAGCTCGCCGACCATCACGTCGACGCCGTGTGGGTGCCGTTTCAGGGCAAAGCGCTGCCCGGCTGGCTGCATTTGCCGCCGGGATACGCTGGCGGAAAACTGCCCGCAATCTGGTGGATACCCGGCATGGACGGCTTCAAGGAAGCCAGCGTCGCGCTGTACGGCGATCGCTGGCTGTCGCGCGGCATCGCGGTACTGACGCTCGAAGGGCCCGGCCAATACGAAAGCGCAGTCAACAACATCCACGTCAGCGTGCCCAACTGGGCAGCCGCCGCCAAAGCGGTAATGGACTGGATGGCGGCACGCCCGGAACTGGATCCGCAACGCATCGCCGTTGGCGGCAGCAGCTTCGGTTCATTCTTCGGTACGCTGGTGGCTGCGCATGAGCCGCGCTTTCGCGCCTGCGCAGTGACGTCCACCTGCCTCGAACCGACTTGCCACACCATATTTGAAGAAGCATCACCCACGTTCAAACGCCGCTTCATGTACATGTCTGGCTACACCGACGAACAAGAATTCAATGCATTCTGTAAAACATTAACGTGGGAAGACCATGCCGGAAAAATCCGCTTGCCGTATCTGTGTGTCGCGGGCGAAGCCGACGAATTGAGCCCGATGGAGCACACCGAACGCCTGCTGAACACACTCCAATGCCCGAAGCAACTCGTGGTGTACCAGGACTCACGCCATTCCGTGGGCAACGTGCCGTCCACGCACCTTGGGCCGCACCCACAAACGCTGGTGGCGGATTGGATGAACGCTCGACTCAACAGCAAACCGTTCGCATCCGAGCGCTGGTTCGTCGAATCCAGCGGACGCGTGGTCAAAACGCCCTACGCAGGATAAGCCGACATGAACACATCTTTCATCAAACCCAAAATCTCCGTGCGAGATCATGTCAGTCCGCAAGAGTGGGAAGCCCGCGTCCATCTCGCCGCCTGTTACCGATTGATTGATCTGTATGGTATGAGCGACCACATCTCCAACCACGTCACCGTGCGCGTGCCAGGCACGCAGAACGAGTTCCTGATCAATCCCTATGGCGTACTTTACGATCAGATGACGGCGTCGTGCATGATCCGGATCGACATCGAAGGCAATATTCTTTTCAACCCATCCGAAGGCTATGAAGTCAACCGCTCCGGCTACATCATTCATGGCGCGATACATGCGGTGCGTCACGACGTGGATTGCATCATCCATACCCATACGCTGACCGGCATGACCGTGGCCTCGATGCAATGCGGACTGCTGCCTATCGCGCAGATGTCCATGCGCTGGGTCAAGGGCGTGTCCTATCACGATTACGAAAGCATCGTGAACATGGACGAGCGCGAACGCATGGTGCGTGATCTGGGCGATAGCAACGTGATGATCCTGCGCAACCACGGGTTGCTTACCTGCGGCAGGAATATTCCGGAATGTTTCAACCGCATGTTCTGGCTGAAACGCGCCTGCGATTTGCAGGTGATGTTTTTGTCGTGCAACCAGCAGATGATCCGGTTGTCCGATGAGGTCATCGAAAAAACCTGGGGTGCTTATCAGCCCGGCGGCACCCGTCACAAACAACAGAAACAGGGTTTGCTGGAATGGCCTGCGCTGTTGCACAAGCTGGATGTCATCGATCCGTCGTTCCGCCAGTAATCACAGAACGATCAGCCCCACGGTAAGCGCCGCGAACAGCCCCGCCAGCACGTCCATCGTCCAATGTGCTCGCAGCACAATCACTGCAATCACTTGTAAAACAGCAATCACAGCACCGGCGACAGTCAACGCGGGTATGTGCAGCGCCGAGAGCTGCATCGCGCCGTACACTGCCAACGCAGTATGGCCTGAAAAAAAGAAATCATTGCCCACACCGTAAGTCACGAACAGTGAAGGCGCACCCGGATCGCGCCAGATAATCCCCTGTGGCACAGGCAATGCCACCGACGCCTGACTCAGTTGCCGCAACGCAAACAATCCGAATAACCCCCAGAAAGGCATGAACGACGGTCCCAGCACCGCGTAAAACAACACGAACAACGTGACCGCATCCACGCAGAACGAACTCGCGATCAGCATCGCATTAGCCGGTTTGGGATGCTGATTCAGCCAACGATTCCAGTGTGCGGTCATCACGTGCAGATGGTCGTAAATCGCGCCATCCTCGAGACGCCGCGCGCCTATCATCTTTTGCGTGAGAAACCACAGAAACAGGCTGCCCGCTATCAACAACACGCGCAGCGCTATCGTCTGAAAATCAGGAATATCAAACACCGGGAGCGCCTTCGGCGAGAAACTAGGTCACGTCCGCATCATCACGCACGGGCTTTGAGCGGTCCAGTTCGATGCGCTGCGCCGGAATTCCCGCCCATGTCTCGCCTGCGGGAATTTTCGTATTGGGCAACACAAACGAACTCGCCAGCACCTTGGCTTTCTCACCCACCTCGACGCCGCCCATCACCACCGCCCGCAGCCCTATGGTTGCGCCTTTGCAAATCTTGACTGGCGCAATCACCAGATAACCGCCTTGCGCATAGTGCGCCAGCACGCTCGCCGATCCGCCTATCGTTACATTATCTTCCATCTCGATCAGCGACGGATCGGCAATCGCCGTGGAGTTGATCGCGACGTTCCTGCCGATTTTCATGCCCATCAGCCGGTAATAAAGCGTGGAAAACGCCGACGGCGTGACAAACTCAAGAAACGAGTACCGTACCACCAGCGTCATCGTGCAATGCACATACCAGCGCATCGCCGCCAGCGACACCGCCGATCCGCGATAAGGCTGCAAGCGCCCGCCCAGCAAAAAATTGATCGCAGGTGCAATCAGCAACAGCGACAGCCCGTACGCGAAATAACTCGTCGCCACCACTACGCCCAGCAGCGGAAAACGCAGCCACGAAGTGATGCCGGCGATTTGCGCAGCCAGACACTGAAATACACTTATCGCGACGCCCAATGCACTGCCGGCCGCCAGAATGGCCAGCGCCATAAACGGCAGTGGGCCGATGATCGAAAGTAAACGTTGCATGCCTGATATGCCGGCGTATTGAATGTGGTAAGCAATATTACGGCTTAAAAGTCGCGCTGGGAACGCGCGATCCACCGTAGCGTGTAAACGACTCGCCATGCAATATCGTGCGTGAGCGCTATCAAGCGCAGCATAGTGCCGCCGTGATGTTGAAGGTCTACGCGAAACGGCTGAAGGGATCGAACGAAAAAGACATTGCTGCCATCGCGGCAGGCAATGGAATTTGCCGATAATTTACCGTTGAAGGGGATAGCAAATAGTTAAAATACATATAATAATCAATCACTTACAATGGCGGAGAGAGAGGGATTCGAACCCTCGATAAGCCTTTTGAGCCTATACTCCCTTAGCAGGGGAGCGCCTTCGACCACTCGGCCATCTCTCCGGTATTTCTCTACCGTGGTACTGCGGTATTTCTCGATCACCTTGCCTGGTTGCAGGTGGTCGAAGGCGCTTGGCTTCGCCAGCGCCGGATTATACGACGGCTTCGCCGTGACCATTCGGCCTTGGTTTTGCCTCATTGCTTGTCCCGCAACAATAATACCGTAACTGCGAGGCTAAGTTATTAACTTGCCTGATCCAGATTAAACGCCTTGTGCAGCACCCGCACTGCCAGTTCAGTGTATTTCTCGTCGATGACGACTGAAATCTTGATTTCCGACGTGGAAATCATTTCGATGTTGATGCCCTCTTCGGCAAGCGTGCGGAACGCGGTGCTGGCGATGCCGGCGTGCGAGCGCATGCCGACGCCGACCACCGACACTTTGGCGATCTTATCGCCGCTGATAATGCCGCGTGCCTGGATGTGCTTCACCACCGGCTCCAGCGTTTTCAGCGTTTTCTGGTAATCGTTGCGATGCACCGTGAACGAAAAATCGGTAAGTCCGTCGTAGCCCACATTTTGCACGATCATGTCCACATCGACATTCGCATCGCCGATCGGCCCCAGTATCTGGTACGCAATGCCGGGCCGGTCGGGCACGCCCAGTATGGTGATCTTGGCTTCATCACGGTTGAACGCTATGCCTGAAATTATCGCCTGTTCCATGTTCTCGTCTTCCTCAAACGTGATCAGCGTGCCGTCGCCTTCATCCTCAAAGCTCGACAGCACGCGCAACCGCACTTTGTATTTGCCCGCAAATTCCACCGAGCGTATCTGCAGCACCCTGGAGCCGAGGCTCGCCATCTCCAGCATTTCCTCGAAGGTGATCGTCTTCAGCCGCCGTGCTTCAGGCACGATGCGCGGATCCGTGGTGTACACGCCGTCGACATCGGTATAAATCTGGCACTCCTCGGCTTTCAGTGCTGCGGCCAATGCCACGCCGGTAGTGTCCGATCCGCCGCGTCCAAGCGTTGTGATGTTGCCGTGTTCATCCACGCCCTGAAACCCGGCGACAACCACCACGCAACCGTCATCGAGATCTGCGCGCAGGCGTTCTTCGTCGATCTTGAGGATGCGCGCCTTGGTAAACGCGCTGTCGGTGATAATTTTTACCTGCGCGCCGGTATAGCTGCGCGCTTTCAACCCGACTTTCTTCAACGCCATCGCCAGCAGGCCGATGGTGACCTGTTCGCCGGTGGAAACCATCACATCCAGCTCGCGCGGATCGGGTTGTTCCTGAATTTCTTTCGCCAGCGCAATCAGCCGGTTGGTTTCGCCGGACATGGCGGATACCACCACCACGAGTTGATGCCCGCGCGCATGCCAGCGCGCCACGCGCCTGGCGACGTTTTCGATGCGTTCGGGGCTACCTACCGAGGTGCCGCCGTATTTTTGCACAATCAAGGCCATGCTTTGCCGCCCGTTGTTTCAAGCGAGTTAAAGTAGATAATCGCGAGTACCAAAAGCCTTAAATTGTAATTGATTTCATTGAAAAAATCGACACTTCAACCCGGTGTCTTACGCTACCCCTTCAGGCAGGAGACACGAACCCGCGATAGGCGAACTCGGGCGTTATCTGCCTGTCATAGCATTGCCTATACACCCAAAATCACGAGGAACGCAGCATGAAGCCTTTTTCCCAAATTCCCAATCCACGCGACATACGCAAGCATTTGCACATGAATCAGCAAGAGTTTTGGTCTCGCATCGGCGTTACTCAAAGCGGAGGTTCGCGTTACGAAAGCGGTCGCGCACTGCCCAAACCGGTGCGTGAACTGGTGCGATTGGTGTACTTGCGCGGCGTGGCGCTGGAGATGGCCAACGGCATCGATCTGTGCGTCGCGGCACAACTGAAAAAGCAAAAGCCGGATTTGTACCGCGAGTTGCGCAAACTCGTCGCCAAGGATCGGTAATTGAGTCTGGCCCACGTTATCATAGGCGTAGCACCCACCCTCTACAATAGAAGTAAGTATTTGTTTTTATTAAAAAATGGTTGGAGAGGATATCACGTCACTAATACATTAACCTGCTGATTATAAATAGTAAATTATGAAACTCTTGTATTTTCACACATTCTTACCCGCATCCTAGCTACAACTTGCGGATAGCCAATATTGTGCGCACAATAACCGCCCCGCAGTAGCAAGGTCTATGTGAGTGCTGCGTGGCGGGATCGCCGCTTTTGCGCCAGTGGCATGATGTCGTTTCGCAGCAGCTTTCTGGGCATCGTTTCTGCTTCTCGTTAAAAAAACCAGAATGTAACTAACTGACTTTAATTGCGTACCAGCCCCAGCATATTGTCCGGAAAATCGGTAAAGACTGTATCGTGGATTTGCTTCAGTCTGTGCGATAGTCTGGGGGCGCGCGGCTTGTGGAACACCATCCATGAGGCTCGAAAGACATAGAGGGTGCAAGCCCGAATTGACAAACGCCCTGGCCAAAGCAAGAGGCGCTGCGGCGAACTGTGAACAAATGCACATTCGATACCTTGGTATCGATACCTTAGTACCTAGCGCGCTGGCCCTATTAAGCGCAGCATCGATTCATCAGATTGCCATAACACAGTGGTAGGTTCGTAAACTTCCGAAATAGGCCGGTTTTTGAATTGGTTCAATACAGTTGAATAAAAATATCATGGCAATAGCATCGATCATCGGGCGAAAACGCTGTGGCGCGCACCGTCAAAGCCGCAATGGGTGTGGCAGGAGCGTTAGCGGCGCCGCGTGTCAGGTGCAAGTAGATGCCGCTGCCGGCCTGTCAACAGTTGTTGAAGCCGCAGGTGCTGCGCCATGCGCTTTCGCGCCGCCTTCAGCCACATGTTTCTTTGAGCAAGAGTGACATGTCATGATTCGTATCTTTAGTCACTATGTTCATCAAAAATTCATGCTTCTTGCTGCATTGGAAGCGTTGGTTTTGACGGGTTCTTTCTACGCGGGTCTTGCATTTAACATGTCTGGGTCGGCATTTGCCGATTCCGGAGCTTCAGTGCTTGCAGGCCCCGGAGCATCGGCGGTTACCGCCACTGCATTTGTACTCGGCATGATGATTGTCATGAAAGGTTTGGGGCTGTACGACACAGGCATTTGGAGGAACTTGCGGCTTGTTCAAATGCGCCTGGCCTTTGCTTTACCGTGCTGTCTCGCACTGATCTTTCTGATTGTGTATGCGGTACCGTCACTTCATTTTGGACCGAACGGACTGGTAATCACGGTGAGCGCGGCTTTTGGCGGTATTGCCCTCGTCCGTTTACTGTTTTACAAATGGGACAAAGTAGTCGATTTCAAGCCGCGCGTGCTGGTTCTGGGCACTGGATCTAGGGTCGTAAGGCTCGCGGATATTGCGCAGCGCAGTTACAAGCATTTTATGGTCGGTTATGTCCCGTTCCCGTCCTCTGCCAGTCACCAGGTTCCAGCGTTACAGATAATGTCCATGGCACCGGATGAATCATTGCCTTCCATTGTAAAAAAACACAGGGTAAACCAAATTGTAATTGCAGTGAGGGATCGACGGGGCGCGCTGCCGGTGCGGGATTTGATGGAATGCAGAATGCAGGGGGTAAGTGTGATGGAGTTGGCCACTTTCTTCGAGCGCGAATATAGACAGGTGTCACTGGAATCGATCAGCCCGAGCTGGATGATGCTCGGGGAGGGCTTCCGTCAAGGATTGTTCAGGCGCGGCATGAAGCGGCTGTTCGACCTGGTTGTGAGCACGGCGCTACTGCTGCTCGCGCTGCCAATAATGCTCATTGCAGCAGTTTGTATTGTCGTGGAAAGCGGGTTTCCAGTGCTCTACCGGCAGGAGCGAGTGGGGCAAGGTGGGCGTGTTTTTTCGATATATAAGTTTCGCAGCATGAATAATAGTGCCGAGAGGGACGGAACGCCACGTTGGGCCATTGCAAACGACGATCGTACAACGCGGGTCGGCCGCATCATACGCAAGCTGCGCATTGATGAATTACCTCAGATCATCAATGTTTTGAAGGGGGAGATGAGCTTTGTTGGCCCTCGCCCGGAGCGGCCGTATTTCGTGGACAAGCTGGTGAATCAGATTCCTTATTACGCTTTGCGCCATACCGTCAAGCCGGGCATCACGGGTTGGGCGCAGGTATGCTACAGCTACGGCGCATCGCTTGATGACACTACCGAAAAATTGCAGTACGACCTTTATTATTTAAAAAATCACACCCTTTTCCTTGATCTCATGATCCTGATCGCCACCGTAGAAGTCGTCTTGTGGGGCAAGGGTGCGAGATAATAAATTTCTCAGTCATCTATCTGAGAAAGTCGCTAGTGTGAATGAAAGTTGGCGCCATTCATTGTCGGGCCCCACGAGAATATCCGGGCACACCCTAAACTGCTGATTTAGTATTAACAGTTTAAAATCAACAGATTACGACACCTTCCTGAAAGTAGTGGGCGTACTGAGCACAAAAATTGGCGGGAGGCGTGGTGCGCTACCCAGATGTGCGCCTGTTTTTTGTACCACTCGCGGGCGACGGCTTCGAAGCTGTTTGCAATCCGGGCCAGGGCGTCACGCTTGTCGGCTTTGCGTTTGGCGCTGGGGTCGTCGCCACAGGCGAGCATTTTTCTGGCGGCATCGCGCCGCTCGCGGGCTTCAGCCAAGGTGATAGTTGGATAAACGCCGAGCGACATGAGTCTGCGTTTGCCCGCAAAGCGATAAGCAAAACGCCACCAGCGACCACCAGCAGACGTGATTTCCAGGTAAAGACCGCCGCTATCGTAGAGTCGTACCGGCTTACTTTTTGGCTTCGCACCACGAATGGCGACAATGGTCAGCGGCATGACGGTAACTCTGTTGAGGCGAAAAAAGTTACCGCCAAAGTTACCGTCAGTTATTTTTAGCTGTCAAGAAACGGAGCCGGATATTATTGGCCGATAGTTTATTTTTTATTAAACAAAATAAAACGTTTACTGAACATCTTTGGATTTTGTTGGATTTTACCGGAACGGCTATTGGCGGAGAGTGTGAGATTCGAACTCACGAGGATCTTGCGACCCTGCCGGTTTTCAAGACCGGTGCATTCAACCGCTCTGCCAACTCTCCATAGCACACAACGCTTGTGTTGCGTCTGTCGCACCGACGTCATTTAATAATACCATGTATTATCAAATGCTTGCCTGTGATTGCCTGTCTAAAACAGGCATTAAACGCATTGCAACTTAAGCTGGATTTGGGTAGTCTAATCCCCAGTAATTCAGCGTGATTTGACGCATACAATAACGGAGGAACTCCATGCAACCTGAAATGCAAAACCAGCAACCGGTCTTTACCGGGAACACGGATGTCGCCGTCGGGCAGAACAAGGTGTTGCGCAACACCTACCTGCTGCTCGCGGTTTCGCTGATCCCCACCATCATCGGCGCGGCGGTCGGCACCAGCCTGTTCGACTTCAGCTTCCTGCGCGCGAGCCCGATTCTTGCATCCTTCGGCATTCTGGCCGTTTTCTACGGCTGGATTTACATGATTGAACGCAACAAGAATACCAGCCTCGGCCTGTATCTACTGCTGGGATTCACCTTTTTCATGGGGTTGCTGCTGGGCCCGCTACTGCAAAAAGTACTCGGCTTCCGCAACGGCGGGCAACTGGTGATGATGGCGGCAGGCGGCACGGCGGGCGTATTTTTCATCCTGTCGGGCATTGCGGCCAACGTCAAACGCGATTTCAGTTTCCTGAACAAGTTTATCGTGGTTGGCGTCATTGTAGCCATGCTGGCGGTGGTGGCGAATATCTTCCTGCAGATGCCCGCGCTGAGCATGGCACTGTGCGGAGTGTTCATCATTCTGTCGTCGGCGATTATCCTGTGGCAGATCAACGACATCGTGCGCGGCGGCGAAACCAACTACATCTCGGCAACGCTGACGCTGTACGTCTCGGTCTACAACATCTTTACCAGCCTGCTGCAACTGCTGGGCATTATCGGCGGTGACCGCGACTGATTGCGCGGTATTTAGCATCAAAAAGGGCGGCCCAGGAAACTGAGGCCGCCCTTTTTATTACGTGGTATCCGGCCTATCAAAAACCGCGATCGATTCCACGTGTGCCGTGTGTGGAAACATGTTGACCACACCCGCGGCACTCAATACATAGCCCTGTTCATGTACCAGCATAGATGCATCGCGCGCCAGCGTGGCTGAATTGCACGACACATAAACAATGCGTCGCGGCGGCGCTATCTTCAGCGCCTTGACGAGTTCTGCCGCACCATCACGCGGCGGATCGATCAGCATGCGGTCAAAGCAGCCCGATGTGCACAGGGTTGCAAACGCATCGGCGTCGATCTCGAACAGATTCATCATGCGATACTGCACTTCATCGGACAAACCGTTGTACGCGGCATTCTCGGCAGCCCGCTTCACCAACGATGTGCTGCCTTCGATGCCAGTGACGTGAGCACCGCTGCGCGCAATCGGTAGCGAAAAGTTGCCGATGCCGCAAAACATGTCGGCGATCCTCTCTCCCGCCTGCGGCGCGAGCAATGCCAGCGCGCGATGCACCAGTACACGATTGATGTCATGATTGACTTGGGTAAACTCGGTCGGGAAAAACGGCATCTTCACATTGAATTCCGGCAGCGTGTAAAACAGATCCGCCGACTGCGGCGGCCAGAACGGATGCGCGGTTTCCGGCCCCTTGGGCTGCAAGTACAAATGCACGCCATGTGCGTCCGCAAACACTTTGAGCAGATCCTTGTCGGCCTCCGACGGTGGTTCCAGCACACGCAGCACCAGTACATCGACGGTATCGCCGCAGGCGACTTCGACCTGCGGCAAGCGCTCGCGTATGCTGAGCTTTCCGACCAGTTCGCGCAGCAGCGGCAACAGCCTCGAAATGCGCGGCAGCAATACTTCGCAACTGCTCATGTCGGTGACGAAACTCGACTTCTTTTCGTGAAAACCGATCAGCGAACCGCCTTTTTTTAGAACATAGCGTGCAGTCATGCGCGCGCGGCGGCGGTATCCCCACGTCGGCCCGTGTATCGGCGACAGCATTTGCTCGGCGGCCACTTTGCCGATATGCCACAGGTTGTCTTCAAGCACGCGCTGCTTGGCCGCGACCTGCGCACGCGCATCGAGGTGCTGCATGCTGCATCCGCCGCAACGGCCGAAATTCACGCACTGCGGCATGACGCGCTGCGAGCTTTCATGCAGGATATTCTGCACATTGGCATTTTCGTAGCTGGGCTTTTTGCGATAGACCGAGGCGGTTACCGTCTCGCCCGTCAACGCGCCATCGATGAAGATCGTTTTGCCGTCGCGGCGCGCGATGCCGCGCCCTTCGTTATCGAGGGATTCAATAGTGTAAGTTTGCATGAGACATGGCGTCGTGGCGGAGTATGAAATACGCCGCGAGCGCGAAAAAGTCGATAATCAGTGCTTCCAGCGGCCCAGAAATTCCTTCCAGTGAGGCTCGGCAGATTTGCCGAGTGTCTCGCGCACGAAATCACATTGCGCGCGGTGTTGATCGACCGTCAGCATGCCGCGCATCAACTGGAAACGCAGAAACACCAAGTAGGTGTTGACCACATCGGTCTGACAGTAATGGCTGATGTCAGCTAGTTTGCCCGCCTGAAACGCATCCCACACGTGCGCACCCGACATGCCGAGCTTGCCCGGCAGCCCCATTAATTGCGCCAGATCATCCAGCGGCGCATTGGCACGCGGCTGATACATCGCCAGCAGATCCATCAGATCGAGATGTCGTGAATGGTAGCGGCTGATGTAATTGTTCCACTTGAAGTCGCGGCTGTCCTTGTGATCACCTTCGCCCATGTCCCAGTAGCGCGGCGCACGCACGCCATGCATCAAGCCGCGGTAATGCAGCACCGGCAAATCGAAGCCACCGCCGTTCCACGACACGATTTGCGGCGTGTATTTCTCGATGCCGTCAAAGAAACGCTGGATTACTTCACCCTCAGACTCCCTGTTGGCACCGAGCGACCACACCTTGAAGCTGTCACGATCACGCAACGCGCACGAGATCACCAGTACGCGATGCAAATGCAGCTGAAGAAAATCATTGCCAGTAGCCTGACGGCGCAACTGAAACGCCATCGTCGCCACAGCCGCATCGGACAGTTCATTGCCCAAATCGTGCAGCACGCGCAGGCCCGCTACATCGGGGACCGTCTCGATGTCGAACACCAAGACAGAGTTCACAAAATACCTATTGAAAACAGATACTTATAAAAATAGTTAAATAACTACTTGCGCGTCCAGGCACCAGAAGCATTCTGGTAATACCAGCCGCCTTGCGCGCGATCAATCCAGCGCTGACCAAAGGTATTGCGAATGTCGCCTTCCCACTCGGGATGGTTATTCGCGCGCGCAATTTCGCGGTAGAGCGATGCACGATCCTGATTCTCGGCAGCGATCACGCCGTTGACCGCCGCGCGCTGGGCCAGCGGCACGGCGGCAGGATCACGCAGCGCCACGTTGCCATCGCGCGTAAGGCCGACCGCACCGCTGGTATAAAGCGGCGCGAGTTCGCCGTGGCGTCGCTGCATGCTTGACTGAATCGCGGCGATGCCCGGCGTATTGATCTCAAGATTAGCTTGTGCCGCTGCCTGTCCAGCGCCCAGCAGCGCGGCAAACAACAGCAGTGATTTAAGAATCAGATTTTTCATGTAATGCTCCTTATTTCGCTTCGGGCTTTGTGCCCGTCGCGGGTGCGGGCGCCGGAGTGGAAGCATCGCCGCGCTTCAATTGCCATACTTCGTCGATGATGCGGTCGGCGGCTTTTTCCGCAGCAGCCGCCGGAAAATAAATATTGATGGTCACGCAGCCCGCAAGCAATGTGCCCCCTAGCAGACTGCCCAAAGCGATGCGTCTATTCATGCTCGAATTCATGGTTGTCCTGTCACTCATGGTTACTGCACGATCGGCTTTACGTTGTCCTGCGTAACGCGCTTCAAGCGATCCAGCAGTTCCTGCCAACTGACCTGGCGATTGTAGCCCATCACCGTGATCGCCGGGATGCCGCCACCCTTGACAATCACATAGCCTTGCGGCCTGTCTTCGCCTGTTATGCCGCTCATTTCACATACGCCGTTTTGCAACTTGCAACCCCAACCGAGCTTGTCGTAACCAAACTGCTCGAAAAAGCGCAGAAAACTGCGCTGAATTGCCGCCGCCGCTCCGGCCCCCCCCAGCGCGGTGATGTTCTGCACTGCCGCCTGACTGATCTTGCGCGGATAGTCGCCGGCGCTGCTCGCTAAATGCACATCGAATTTGACCGGCTGCCAGTTCACCAGTTCCAGCCCGGCAATAGATGCATCCACGCGCCCCGTGATGCTGCCGAACGAATACGTGCGCGTCACCAGTCCCAGATCAAGATTGCGCATGGCCACGTCGGCCTGCACGCGCGGTGCCTTGCTGAATACATCCAGCAGCACCAGATTTTTCGCCTCAATCGTGCCGTCAAATACTTTTAAAAACAACGCGCCGTCCACACGCAGCGTTGACTTGACGTGACGCACCATCGGCAACTTTACGTCCAGCGTGCCGTGCATCACCGGCAGGCCCAAAGCCGCGGTAAATTTGTCCATGGAGATGCCGCTTGCTTCGCCCGTAAACTGCCAGTACCAGCTGGCAGTGCCTGCGCGCGCGACAAAGTCCCGTACGTCGATATGGCCGTCGAGCAGTGGCACGCGCAATTGCTTAAGGTCGAATCGCATGCCGTTCATGCCCAGCGGCAAAGCGAACGTGCCCACCGGCATCTTCAGCAGTTCGCCGCCTTTGACGGTCACCGCCGCCTGTGTGGGAGCGTCGGCCCGCCACGGCACCGTGCCGCTGACTTCAAACAACGCGAAGCGGTGCTGCGTTTTGTCTTCAAAAGATACTTTGTCAAGCTGCAGATCGACGCCCTGCACGCCCTGCTCACTCAACTGCAATTCGGCAGAAACACGACCGTCGGCGCGCAAATCCGAGAACGATGTGCTTTGCAGAAATGGTTTCAATACCGACTCGTACAACGCTGAAACCTCAATCGCTTTTGCGCTGACGCGGCCCCCGGTGGTTTTTTTCGCAGCAAAATCGTATACGCCTGAAAATGCCGCATCCCCGACGCCCGGGTAACGCAGCGTGCCGCGCTCGACATGCAGCCGCTTCGCATCTAGTCTGCCCTCGGCAGACAGCTGCTGATTCGCCGCCTTGAGATAAATCGGCTGCCAGAACGCCTCACCGGCATTCCACGCAAGTGTTGCGTTCCATCGCAGATCGTTAGCAACCGGCTCAGCCTGTGCATCCAGCGTGATGCCGATTTTCTCGCCCGCGCGCAGGCCCGCTGCATCCGCGAAACCCAGACCAATCCCCGCGAGCTTGACGGCAATGCGCCCTTCTCCGCCGTAATCGATGACACCATTGACCACACCTGCATTGAGCTTGGGCAGATCCGGCGGCAACCATGCAGCAAAACGCTGCACACGCCCACCGTCGATACGCACGCCGAGATCGTTGCCGCGCTTGCCGGGACGCATGTTCAATTGCCATGTCTCATCCGGTGCAGGCTTCAATACAACATCCAGCACATGCTTGTCGGTGAGATAGCTGAACGACAGCGGAATCCTGTCACCCAACACGAGCATGCCCTCGTCGCAAGCAACGCGCGTGCGCTCCAGCCGCAACATCTTGCAATCCAGTTTGACGTTCTTCCAGGCTTGCGTGCCGATGGTCATCACGCCGATAGTGATGGTGGTAACACCACCGCCCACTAGGGCAATCCCTATGCGTTGCGCGCTAAATCCGCCGCCGGTGAGATCGTCTATCGTGAGCGTGATCTGCTGGGTGCGGCCGATAGCGACCACCCCGAACACCGTCAGCAGAAAAACCACAACTGCAACGTACCTGCGCCCCGGGCGTACCGCGCCCGCTGCACGCATCACACCCACGTCAAGCAGGGAAAACGCCCGTCGAAAGATAGCGGTCACCACGATCACAGATAATGGCGACGATCACCGCGTTACGCACTTCCCGCGACACTTGCAGTGCCGCCCACAGCGCGCCGCCCGACGATATGCCACCAAATATGCCTTCTTCGGCCGCCAAACGCCGCGATATATCCTCGGCATCACGCTGCGCAATTTCAATCACCCGATCGACGCGACTCCAGTCACAGATTTTGGGCAGGTATGCCGCCGGCCATTTGCGGATGCCCGGAATCTGCGAACCATCACTTGGCTGGCAACCGACGATCCTGATGGCAGGATTTTTTTCTTTGAGATAACGCGACACGCCCATGATAGTACCGGTGGTACCCATGCTCGACACGAAGTGCGTGACCTTGCCTTCGGTATCGCGCCAGATCTCGGGGCCCGTCGTCTCATAGTGCGCGAGCGGGTTGTCGGCGTTCGAGAACTGATCAAGCATAATGCCCTTGCCCTCTTTCACCAGACGCTCGGCCACGTCGCGCGCAGCCTCCATCCCGCCCTCTCTAGGGGTCAGCACCAGTTGTGCGCCGTAGGCCGCCATGCTCTGGCGGCGTTCCATGGACTGATTTTCGGGCATCACCAGAATCATGCGATAACCCATCATCGCTGCGCACATGGCGAGCGCGATACCGGTGTTACCGCTGGTAGGCTCGATCAGCGTGTCGCCAGGCTTGATCTGGCCACGCGCCTGCGCACGCTTGATCATCGACAACGCCGGGCGATCCTTGACAGAACCGGCCGGGTTGTTACCTTCAAGCTTGGCGAGAATGATGTTCGTAGTGTCGCCCGGAATGCGCTGTAAACGCACCAGCGGCGTGTTGCCTACAAAATGTTCGAGCGTTTGATTCAAGGTAATTTCAAAGTGGAATTTGCTTTAACAAGTGCAATCATAGCCGAAACCGTGGTTTGCTGACCGCAAAAAAACCCCGCCGAAGCGGGGTTATTCCATCTTGCCAGTAACTGCCGGATTACTTCTTGTCGGCCTTAGCGTCAGCTTTCGCATCTTTCTTGGCATCCGTTTTCGCGTCACCTTTTGCGCCTTTGTCAGCAGCTTTGTCGTCTTTTTTGACATCCGCCTTCTTGTCGCCTTTGGCACCTTTCTCAGCAGCTTTATCATCCTTCTTAGCGTCCGCCTTCATGTCGCCCTTTGCGCCTTTGTCTGCAGCTTTGTCGTCTTTCTTGGCATCCGCTTTTTTATCGCTCTTTGCGCCTTTTTCAGCGGCTTTATCGTCTTTCTTGGTATCCGCCTTCTTGTCGCCTTTGGCGCCTTTTTCAGCGGCTTTATCATCTTTCTTGGCATCCGCTTTCTTATCGCCTTTCGCGCCTTTGTCGACCGTCGCACCAGACACCGTAAGATTGCCACGAATCTCTTTCATGGTCGCTGGGCCAATGCCGTTGACCTTTTCAAGATCGTCCACCGTTTTGAACGGGCCGTTCTTGGTGCGATAGTCGATAATTGCCTGTGCCTTGGCTGGGCCTACGCCTTTAAGGCCGTCAAGTTGTTCTTTGGTCGCCGTGTTGATATTCACTTGCGCGAACGCAGCGCCGATCATCACCAGCCACATTGTCAGTACCAATAACAATTTCTTCATGGTTTCCTCCCCGTAAAATTTAAAGCCCGCATCGAGGCCGCTTTGAATGTGTAATGGCAACCCTGCGAACATGCATAAAAACGCCCCAGCCATCATTGAGTTGACAGAGTACAGCCGGCTTACGACGGCAGCCCGGCAAGTGTCTCGCAATAGCGCGCAACCCCTTGCTCTACCGTGAGAAATTTCTCTGCATAACCCGCGGCACGCAGCGCGGTCAGATCGGCTTGCGTGTAGCTTTGGTACTTACCCATGAGGTCTTGCGGAAACGGAATGTATTCAATCAAGTCCTGTGACTGCATCGCCGCAAGCGTCAATGGCCCCTCGCCCCGCGCTTTGCGACACGCATTAATCGAGGCGGCCGCAACCTCGTTAAAACTTTGCGCCGCACCTGTACCGCAATTGTAAATACCTGTTTTTAAAGGATTATTTAAAAAAAACAAATTGACCTTCACCGCATCTTCCACCGACACGAAATCGCGACGCTGTTCGCCGTTGGCGTAGCCGCCACTGCCTTCAAACAACCGCACCTTACCGGCGCTTCGATACTGATTAAAAAAGTGATAAGCGACCGACGCCATGCGGCCCTTATGCTGCTCGCGTGGTCCATACACATTGAAATAGCGCAGGCCCACAACCTGCGTAGCATACTTGTGCTGTCGTACGTATTGGTCAAACAAGTACTTGGAGTAGCCATAGACATTAAGTGGCTTCTCGCATTCGGGCGATTCGCGAAAGTCAGTGCGGTCGCCGTAAACTGCTGCCGACGACGCGTAAATGAACGGCACTTTCTGCGCGGTGCAAAAATCCAGCAGCAGCCGCGAATAGCGATAATTGTTTTGCATCATGTAGCGGCCGTTCGATTCGGTGGTGTCTGAACAAGCTCCTTGATGCAATATTGCGGTAACAGCGCCATTAAACGCGCCCTTGCTCAATGCGACGACGAATTCATCCTTGTCGAGGTAATCATCGATTTCGCAATCCACAAGGTTCGCGAAGCGATCACCCTGCGTAAGATCATCCACCGCGATTATGTTCTTGATGCCGCGCGCGTTGAGCGCCTTGACCAGATTGGCGCCGATGAAACCGGCTGCGCCTGTTACGATATAAGTCATTGTTTTTAATTACTATTTTTAATATCATCAATTGCAAGTAATTCATGCGGCTCTACCACCGCCGTGCCAAATTTTGCCACCACGATGCCGGCAGCACGATTAGCCATGCGCACCGCTTCGTCCATCCTCAGTCCGCTCGCCATCGCCACACCCAGCGTCGCAATCACGGTGTCGCCTGCCCCCGACACATCGTATACCTCGCGCGCCTGTGCCGGCACGTGGACGCGGCTCGCACGGCGATAAAGCGTCATGCCTTCTTCGCTGCGTGTGACCAGCAACGCC
>JAKFYK010000178.1 GCA_021730905.1 Betaproteobacteria bacterium
GAGTGCAGGGTCGTCAAGTCCGCGCCACCACGCTTCGTACTGTTGCCAGATGTTGGCGCCATAATGCGCGACATCCTCGCCGGTCAGCATCGAATCCGGCGGCTCGTTGTCGGCGATCTTGGCTGTATATTCGGCGCCATTCCAGGTTTCCAGAAAAGCTTCACCGATGCGGAACACGTGGTAGCACAGTGTTCTGATCTCACGCTCGCGATGCGGGATCACGCGCTCACGAAAGCGCGCGGCAGGAAATTGCCGCGCGTAACGCTGCCCCGCGGCAAACACCATTTCATATTTCTTATAGAGCTGCTCCGGTGTCAGTCCGCCAACACCCGGCATCGGAAGGCCGGCCAGCTTCGCAAACGGATCAAGCATCTGACCCATTGCGTATTGGTCGCCCTTCGCCAGCACGGGCACTTTGCGCAGACCGTACTTGCTGAGCAGCAGCTCGCGGCCACCGGCGTCGTTGAGAATGTCGATGACCACCATATCCACACCGTTTTTCGAAAGAAACTCTTTCGTTCTAAGACAGCTACTTCATCCCGGCTGAGTGAAATACAGGTACTTGTCTGGGGCGATGTCCATTTGTTGTTTCCTTTTGAGTCTATGAGGCGTGCAGATGAGTCTGGTGCGAACTTCTTAACTTCACAGGAAAATATTAAAAATCATTATAAAACAACACATTATATTCATACCACAATCGTGACGCTGCAAGTAATTTAAGATTACCGCTCAAAACACCCCATCCGCCGCCAGCGTCTCGATCTCGTTCTTCGACATTCCCAGCAACTCGCCATACACGTACTCGTTGTCCTCACCGTAACAGGGCGCACCACGGTCGATGCGGCCGCCGATATAGGCGGGGCTTTCGCTCAGCTTGATTGGCACCTCGGCAATCGGCCAGCGGCCGATCTTGGTTCCAGTTACTTCGGTCAGCCATTCGAGCGCCAGTAGTTGCGGGTCTTTATCGCAGCGGTCTCCCGCCGTCTGGCACACGCCGGCTGGAACGCCTGCGTGTTGCAGGGCGTGCATCACTTCGTATTCATCGCGCGATTTCGTCCAGCCGGCGACGAGCGCGTCGAGCGCATCGATATTGGCCATGCGCGCCGCGAGGGATTTGAATCTGTCGTCGCTCGCCCATTCGGGATGTCCCGCCACTTGTGTCAGTGCGCGCCATTCCGCATCGGTGAAACAGGCGATGGCAATCCAGCGGTCTTCGCCCGCGCACGCATACACGTTATGCGGCGCCGCTGGTTTGTACGGCGAGCGGTTGCCGGTGCGCGTCCACACGCGCCCGTTTGCCGACCAGTCGAGGATGGCGGGGCCGTTGATGAACAGCCCGACCTCGGTCTGCGAGGCGTCGATCCACTGTCCTTCGCCGGTGCGGTTGCGATGGAACAGCGCGCTCAACATGGCGAGCGCAAAGCTGTAGGCACCCATCCAGTCAAGATAAGAATAACCCCAGCCCGCCGGCATCGCCGGTTCGGGAAGTCCCGACATCTCGGATAAGCCGGCGAACGCATTCGCGATCGGCCCTACGGTACGAAAGCGGCCGTAGGTGCCCTGCGCGCCCATACCCGACTGCTGCACATAAATGATGTCGGGCTTGATCTTGCGCAATGCGTCGTAGCCCAGCCCCCAGTTATCGAGCACGCCAGGTGAGAAACCTTCCGCAACAATGTCTGACATGGCGACCAGGCGCCTGGCGATTTCCAGACCTTTTGGATGCCGCACGTTCAACGAAATGCCACGCTTGCCCGGATTTTTGTTGTTGAATTGCCCGCCCATATTGATGTCGGTTACGCCGGGCAGCGGGGCGGTCGCCCTGTCGCGTGCCTCGCGGCCGCCGACCGGCGCCATCGCAGCGAGGCGTGTGTCCGGATGGCTTTTCAGTTCAACCTTGATGCTCTCCGCGCCGAACGCGGAGAGGAAGCGCGTGCCGCCGGCGGAGGCGAGGAACCAGGTGAAATCCAGTATGCGTATGCCGTGCAGCGGAAACGGTTTGCCGCGGCGCGACGGCGGCTCGCTCGCGTTCACCTTCGCGCTGGCGCCAATCACCGGATGCTCGCGTTTCATTGGCGTCATCGCCGATGCCGCATCTTCGTTCAGCAAAGGCGCGCGGCGGCCCACCGTCCAGTCGTTGGCGGTGCTGATCCACTTGCTGGTGGCGTAACGGAACGACTTGCCCAGTTCGGGGTGTGCCACGTCGGTCACGCTCTTGCGCTTGATCCAGTGCGGATCGATGGCGTTTTCGTGCGGCTTGCGCAGCGGCGCGACCAGCAGACCGGCCTCCTGTGCTTCGCGCCACGGAATGTTTTCATACGTGAACGAACGCACGAACCGTTGCACGGCTTCCATGCCATCGTCGCGGCTCTGTTTCACCGGCCCGGTGCCAGGCACGAAGCGCCCGCTCTTGGGTTTCGCCGTGCTGTCGGCGGAGTACCCGGCCGCCATGCCATATTTCTCGAGCAGTGCAATAAGCTTCTGCCCGTCATCCGGACGGTTGCCGAGGCCCGCCATAACCCAGCGCCCATCCTTGGTGTGTGCAATGGTGGGCGCCGGCGAAATGCCTTCACGCGCATGGCGGCAGGTCTGGCGCAGCACCAGCGCGCGCCGCATCACCCACGTCATGAGATCAACCTCGGTGGATTTTGCCACGGCCTCGTGTATTGCGCACGATACCTGCTGTCCGTGCCCGGTGCGAAACCGATAAAGCAGCGCGGCAAGTATCGCCATGGTGAGTTGCTCGCCGGCGATGTGATACGCATGCCACATCTGCGGCGCAATCGGCGGCAAATCATATTTGCCGTCCGGTGCGGGATCGTAGCCGCAGTTCATCATCACGCCGCCGAGTGCCAGGTGGATCAGGTCCGACGCCTTGAAATCGGACCAGGGCCCGCTGTCGCCAAAGGGCGTCACGCGCGCGTGTATCAGTGCGGGAAATTCTTTCTCCAGCGTATCCGCACTCAAGCCAAAAGCATCGAGCTCGCCCCTGGGTGTGGATTCCAGCAGGATGTCGGCGTCGGCGACGAGTGTACGAAAACGCTCACGGTCTTTCTGCTGTTTCAGATCGAGTACGACGGAGCGCTTGCCGCGGTTGTACTGCCAGAAGAACAACGAGCCCTCGGTGTCTTCTTTGTCCTGATAGAAAGGCCCGATGCGGCGCGTGGAGCTGCCGCCGGGCGGCTCCACCTTGATCACATCGGCGCCCAGCCCCGCCAGCGTCAGCCCGCAGTACTCGGCCTGTTCGTCAGCGAGTTCGATAACGCGGACGCCCGCAAGCGATCCCGCACGGCTCGTGCCCGTCATGTTGTTCTCCCTTGATTTCAGTGAGGCAGCTTACACCGGCGACGCCACGCCGAAAAGCAATAGCCCGCCATGTGACCCTGTGAATTACTGCGGCTTGAGTCCCGCGCCTTGCGCGACTTGCGCCCAGCGTTGGGTCTCCGTGCGCATGAAGGCCGCGAAGTCCTCGCGGCTTGTCGGCGCAGGCTCGATCACCATTTCGGTCAGCCGCTGCTGCACGTCGGGCGCCAGCAATACTTTGCTCAGGTCCGAGTGCAGTTTGCTGAGCATCGGCGCCGGTGTGCCGGCGGGCGCGCATACGCCGTACCACGAAGTTACCTCGTATCCCTTCAGTCCTGATTCGTCCATGGTCGGCGTCGAAGGCAATTGCGATGCGCGCTTCAGGCTCGTTACCGCAATCGCGCGCGCACGGCCGGTATGTATTGGCGGCAGCAACGCGGGAATGTTGGAGATGGCGGCCGGCACCTGCCCGCCGATCAGATCGGATATCGCTTGCGGAGCGCCCTTGTACGCGATGTGCACCACATCGATCCTGGCCATGGCTTTGAAGAGCTCCATCCCCAGATGCGGCGAAGTACCCGCGCCCGACGAGCCGTAGCTCAGTTTGCCGGGATTCGCTTTGGCATTGGCAATGAATTCCGCGACAGTTGCCACCGGCAAGGAAGGATGCACGATGAGCACGCTGGCAGTGGTTCCGATGCGAGTGATCGGCGCGAAATCGCGCGGCGGATCGTACGCCAGCTTCGCATACAGGGACGCGGCAATTGCGTTTGAGGCGATATTGCATTGGAACAGCGTATAGCCGTCGGGTGCCGCGCGCGCTGCGATGGCCGCGCCCACCGTGCCGCCCGCGCCGGAGCGGTTGTCCACCACCACCTGCTGTCCCCATATGCGGCTGAGGCGGTCGGCCATTAAACGGCCCACGATGTCGGGTGACGCGCCGGCGGGGAATGGAACGATATAGCGCACCGGTTTGGCCGGGTACGCCTGGGCAAAAGATCCGCCGGGGCATGATAGCAATACGGCCACTATGAGCAGGAATTTCATGTTCGCATTCCTTTCAACGTGAGTATCCGCCAGGCGATGATTGTCAATGATAGTCAATCGATCGTGATCTTCGCGTCCTGAATCAGCTTGATCATCCTGGCTGTGGTTCGCCGGATCAGATCAGCCAGTTCCGCAGGGGTGGTCGCCTGCGGATTACCGCCCAGCGATTGCAATTTCGCGCGCACCGACGGATCGTTGACGGCTTTAGCCACTTCCGCATTCAATCGGTCGATGATCGGCTTGGGTGTGCCGCGCGGCGCGAACATGCCAGTCCAGGTCGAGAAAACGAATCCGGGAACACCGGATTCCGAGAGGGTGGGGACTTCCGGCAGCAAGGGTGTTCGTTTTTCGTTGGCGATGCCGAGGGCGCGTAATCGTCCGGCCTGTATCGGCCCGAGCACGACCGCCAGCGCCGAGAACATGATGGGCACATGTCCTGCCTGCACATCGACGGCAGCCTGGGTCGCGCCACGGTAGGGCACATGGTTCAGTTTGATAGCGGTTGCAGCGTTGAGCATTTCCATCACCACGTGGTGCGAGCCGCCGAGGCCGGCGGAGGCGTAGTCCATGCTTCGCGGTTGCGCCTTTGCCAGGGCCACGAGTTCGCGCACGTTTTTTGCAGGCAATGAGGGATGTGCAATCAGCACCCAGGTGCTCGAGGACACCAGGCTGACCGGTTCGAAAGCCGTGAGCGGATCGAAGTCGGTGCGCTTTTGCAGGATGTAAACATAGGTGACGGTGCTGTCGCTCACGCCGCCTATCGTGTATCCATCGGGCGTGGCGCGTGCGAGTCTCAGCGCACCTATCATTCCCGCGGCGCCGGTGGTGTTCTCCACTTGCAGTTGCTGCCCCATGTTCTGTGCCATTTTTTGCGTCACCAGCCGCAAGGTGGTATCGCCGGCGCTGCCCGCTTGTACGGGTGATACGACCAAAATGGATTTGGAAGGATAAGGTTGCGCTTGTGTGAGTGCTGGAAACGCTAGCACAGCAACGAGCAGTGCCGGAAGCGGGGCAAGTTTCATTGATCTCGATCCGCCAGTTGCATCGCGCGCACGCCGATCTGGACCGTCAGCGCGCCGGTCATCGGCAGCACGCACGAAATTGCTTCAAGCACCTGCAAGCGGCTCAGGCCATACCGATAAGCGCGCCGGATATGCTGAGCTGCAAATTCCACTTCGCCTCTTGCGCACAGCGCGGCGATGGCGATCAGTTCGCGCGGCCCCGGTCCCAACAGTTCATCCGCGGCACCGTTGGGCAGCAGGCAATGATCAACCCACTGCGCCGCGCGGCGCGCCAGCTCGCCGTCGAGCGACGCCACGTATTGCCATTCAGGCGTGTTTAACAAACTGTCGTTCATTGCCGCGGTTGTGTTGCGTCCCAAGTGGAGTTCCGGGAAAGGCGTGAGCGTTTTCGGCGCGCCATCGGGCGGACGCTTGCCGAAAGGATAGGCGGGATCGTCCGCCGTCAGCATCGCCAGCGTCACATGCGCGATGGTGGACCAGCCGACGATAGGCGCAATGGATGTCGCCGCCTCAACCATCACCTTGTTGGTCACGCCGCGCTGCCACAGCCGCCGCACGTGGTTGGCCGCGAAGCGGTCGTCGCCTTTCGCGCACAGCTGGCACAGCGCGATCAGTTCACGCATGGTACCGGAAAGCTTTTGCGCGGCACCTTCTTCGCCGGAGTAATGATGCATGTAGCCGGCGGTTTTCGAGATCAAATCGTAAGTGCGCGGCGATTCCTGCGCGAGCAGCCTGAACTCATCGAAAATTTCACCGCGTCGGGCAATGGCGCGTGCGATGACAGCCTCGGCGCTCATGTCTTCGCTCGTTTCGTCGGTGTTCTGATTCCGTACTGACATCCAAGATTCTCCTGTTGTCGCTTTAACGATTAACGCTGTTGTGTTCTGCGCCGCCGCAATTCCTGAATCACTACCGAGTTGTCGAGCGGGCCTTCGCCGTGCGCGATACAGCTTTCGACGAGTTGCACATATTGCGTTGCCAGCGGCAGCTCTTGCCCCACGCGCCCGGCGACGTCGTGCATGAGCCTGAAATCCTTCAGCGATTGGGTGAGCCACGCGTGCGGCGTGAAATCGCCGGTAACCATTTTCATGCCGCGCGTGTCCATGGCTCGCGAGTACGCGGCGGAGCCTTTTAATACTTCGAGCAACGGTTCGAGTTGCAAGCCCATCGATTCGGCAAAGGCGAGTCCTTCGGCCATCACCGCGCGATTCAATCCGCCAATCAAATTGACGGCGAGCTTGGCGCGCCCGCCGGAGCCCGCGGGGCCGAGAAAATAGCTTTGCTTGCACAGCGCGTTCAATATGGGGGTGGCAGCATCCATGGCACTGCGTTCGCCTGCGACGAGCGCGATGCCGTTGCCTTTGGCGATCTGATCGCTGTTGCCGGAGAGCGGCGACTCCAAAAAACGCACGCTGCGTTTTGCCAGGCGCGCGGCCAGCGCTTCAATACGATCCGGGTCGCAGGTGCTGGTGCAGATGACGAGGTGTTCAGCGCCTAGACCCGCGCCCTCGGCGGATTCGAGTACCGATTCAACCTGATCGGTATTGAATACGGCAAGCACGATTTCTTTGCAACGCTCACCGACTTCTTTAGCGGATACGCACGCGATGCCGCCCAGCCGCGCGAGATTGTCGCGGCGATCAACGGCAATGTCATACCCGGCGACTTGAAACCCGGCGTGCAGCAGGCGCTGCGCGAGCGAGGTGCCGATCAGCCCAAGGCCAATGATGCCAATCGGTAGCCTGGTGGACATGAATTTCGTAACTATTTGTTTTTATTATATATTTTATTGAGGCTCTATTTTCGCTGCCTTGATGATAGCGGCGAATCGCTTGAGATCGGCCTTGAATAGTTTGTCGAATGCGGCCGGCGCGTCGGCCGCGGGCTCGTAGCCGGTGCTGGTAAAGTTTTCACGCAGTTGCGCGTTGCTTTCAAAGGCCTTGCGCACTTCCGCATGAAAGCGGTTGACGAGGATCGCTGGTGTTTTGGGCGGCGCGAACATGGCGTGCCAGCCGGTGTCGAAATTAAAACCGGGCAATCCGCTTTCCGCAATCGTAGGCAGATCGGGCAGCGACGAAATGCGTTTGTCGCCGGTGAAGCCGAGGCCGCGCAATTTTCCGGATTTGACATGTGGCACTGCGACGCTGGCACCGGGAAAATTCAGATGCACCTCGCCGCCGAGCACTGCGGTCAACACCGGACCGCCGCCTTTGTACGGCACATGCAGCATCTCGATGCCGGCTTTTTGCGAGAACAGCACGCCTGCGAGATGCTGGCCATTGCCGATGCCGGCGGAGCCGTAACGCAGCGGCTGCTTTTTGCCGAGCGCGATCAGTTCCTTGACGTTGGTGGCGGGCACGGATGGATGCGCTGCCAGTATGTAGCCGAGACCGTTGGCGTAGTTGGTGATGGGTGTGAAATCTTTTTCGCTGTCGTAAGGCAGTTTTTTGTACATCGCCGGGTTTACCGCGAACGCAATCGAGGTGGCGAGTATGGTGTAGCCGTCGGGCGCGCCCTTGGCCACGATGTCGCAACCGACGATGCCGTTGGCGCCGCCGCGATTGTCGATCACCAGCGGTTGGCCCATCGAGATTTCCATTTGCCGCGCCAGTTGGCGGATGTAGGTATCGACATTGCCGCCGGCGGGAAACGGCACCACCACGCGGATCGGCCGTGTTGGGAAAGCCTGTCCTGAGCCCGTCGAAGGGTTTTGTGCTTGCGCACTGGCAATGCACATTGCACCCGCCAACAGGGATAGTAAAAGTTTACGCACGCTGGTTTCTCCTCGATTGGGCGCACTCCGAAAGGGCACGCCATTCATGCGAAAATGATAACACGCGACGAGCGGACATCTGGGACGACATGACATGATGCAATACGCAACTGAGGCGATACCTATTAGATCCGGCGCTATCAAAAGCCGGCGTCCATACACAATCAGGCGGCGATGCGTTTTGGCGAACTGCTGCGTGAGCGCTTGGGATGGTGGTTGGATTTTCAGTTGATAGGCAATGTGCTGGAACTGGGGCGCAAGTCCGGCAATTTGCCGCTGATGGTAGAGAGCTGCAGGCTCTCGTGCTGCTACATTTTCACCGTACGCTTCACGCGCAGTTTGTGTCCGCGGCGGCACCGATTCGTGAGTGTCGATTCGGGATAAATATCGCAGCCAGTTCGATCCTCGTCTGTTTGAGATGCTTGCCGCTGGATGATCTGTTACCGCAACCGCAAGGCCTTGGCGTCCTGTGAAAAAAAGAACATAATAACAACGAGTTACAGGTTGGCCGGAGCTATACCCAAGAGAGGACTGCGATGAATCCAGCGGACATGGGCGGGCAGGTGGTGGTAGACCTCAGCCAAACCCAGAAAATAGCGACGCAGTTTCGGGATGCGGATACGACGGGCGCGCTGGTAAAAGCCGCGGCCTGGCTCGATTCGATCAGAAAGACCACGGGTTTTTCGCTCGCGCAGCGCTATGACAGCATTGATCTGCTGGATACCTCGACCCGCAAGCACCAGAAGCAGATCGGCGACGACTATGTCGGGTTGATACAGGCGAACCGCCGGCAGGAAAAGCTGCTGTGGGAAACCACGCATGGTTACTGGGTGGCATTGAGCGCGGCGTACCTCGAATGCATGGCGCAGGCGCTGAAAGACCCTGCGTCCACCGGCAAGATCAAGGCCAAGTTGCCGATACTTGCAGCGCGCGGCGCGCGGGCGGTGGCGATGCAGATCAAATGGGTATTGTTTCGCTTCGGGCTGGTGGAACCGCAGGTATGGGCAGACCTTGCGCGCTGCCAGCACTTCGCGGAAGCACACAAGATCGCCGACAAATCGATAGCGTTGTACCTGTCGAACCAGACGAAAAGCACGGTCAGCGAAGAATTTCTGCGCGCGGCAATGCTGTCGGCGGCGTCCATGGACAGCCTGTCGGTGATGGAGCAGGAGATCTCCGACCGCTGGATTGAATATTTTGCCAGCACCTTCAGGCTCGACCGGCAGCCCGGAAAAGGGTTGAATCTGTACTTTGATCTGGACCGCGCGTCGGCGCCGCGTCGCGTCGCCGGCGCCACGGGCAAGAATGCCGCCAGCGCGCACCGGCGCTATCTGGGTGCGTCGGATGCGCTGCCGCGGATTCAGGAATATCTTGAGTCCACGCAGAAGATCGGCACCACGCCGGTACCGTTCAGGCTGCCCAAGGGTGGCGAGATGAAGCATGTGGCGAAGGTGCTAGAGCATTTGATGCTGCACTGGGGGGAAGCGCCGCCGTCGCGCGAATGGGATCGGCGATTGACCACCACCAGCATCGAGATCAAACATGATTACGGTTCGGTGCGGCAGACACTCGAAAACGCTGAAAACGGCGAGCTGGATTTTACCGACGCGGCGGCAGCACGCCCGGAATACTGGATCGTCGATAACGCGGGACGTGGCGGCTATCGCGCCATCGTGCCCAAGGGATTACGCGCGTGGCTGCGTCTCGGCGCACTGATTGCCATGCGTCTCGAATTCCGCGATTTCTGGAGCATTGCGGTGATCCGCCGGGTAGAAAGCGATGAACACCAGCAGCGCAAAGTGGGCATACGCATGATCGCGCGCAGACCGGTGACGGCGTTGATGCGCTCCAAGATGCGCGCCGGCAATCAGATCCGGCCGGAGCCCGGTATACTTCTCAATACCAAGCCCAGCCGCGACGGCGGCGTGCATGTATTGATGCGTCCGGGCACCTTCACGCTGAAGGAAGACATCGATGTTACCTACGGCCCGGAGCAGCAGACGCTGGCGTTGACACCCTCAAGGATTGTCGAGACGGCCGTAGATTACGAGTGGGTGCGCTACACCGTGAAGCCATAGACGGCCAGCGCTACGCGCTCGACGTCAATTAACCTTTGGTTTTTATTTCATAGCCGCAACCACGGCATCGCCCATTTCGGTGGTACTCGCCTTGCCGCCTAAATCGCCGGTGAGATGCTTGGCTTCGGCAATCACGCGCTCCATCGCATCATCCATCAGCTTCGCGGCAGCGGTTGCTTTGGCGTCGCCGCGTTTACGGCCGAGCCATTCCAGCAGCATCTTGCCCGACATGATCATGGCGTAGGGATTGGCGATATTCTTGCCGGCGATGTCCGGCGCGGAGCCGTGCGTGGCTTGCGCCATCGCCTGCTTTTCACCTGCGACCAGCCCCGGTGCGAGGCCAAGGCCGCCGACTAACCCTGCGCCTTCGTCGGTGAGGATGTCGCCGAACTGATTGGTGGTGACCACCACGTCGAACTGCTGCGGCTTCATCACCAGCTTCATCGCGAAGCCGTCCACCAGCACTTCGTTTAGCGTCACGTCGGGGTATTCCTTGGCGAGCTTGCGGTGCTCCTCGGCGAACATTCCGCACACCAGGCGGTACACCGGCTCCTTGTGTACGCAAGTGACGATTTTTTTCTTGCGCGTGCGCGCAATCTCGAACGCCTCGCGCCCGACTCTGCTCGCGCCTTTACGCGTGACCACGCGCATGCCGATGGAAATTTCGTCATTGGGGCGAAACTCGCCCGCACCCGCAACCACCAGGCTCGACGACATCATGCCCTCGGTGGTTTCGCGCAGGAACACGATGTCCACGTCCTTGTGGATCGACGGCAGATTGGGATAAGACTTCACCGGCTTGATGTTGGCAAACAGTTCGAATTTTTTGCGCAGTGCCG
The DNA here is from genome assembly GCA_021730905.1 of Betaproteobacteria bacterium. Lineage (GTDB taxonomy): Bacteria > Pseudomonadota > Gammaproteobacteria > Burkholderiales > SG8-41 > UBA5216. Next base: position 11,063 of record JAKFYK010000178.1, read on the forward strand.
GCATGACCCATGTCGGGTCGTTGCGCGGATAAGCGTTGTGGCCGATGGGGCCGCAAATCCAGCCGTCGCACGATTTTAATGTTTCGAGTGTGATTTTCGGCGATGCGTCGCCATGGAGTTCATGCCCGCGCTTGCCGATGGGCAAATCGATCCACTCGGCCTGCATGCCGGTTTTTGCGGCAGCGGCCTTCATGCATTTAACCGCTTCCGGAACTACTTCCAGTCCTATATCGTCGCCCAGCAATACGCCTATCTTCAACACACCATTCTCCTTGATCAATCCAACCGAATTTTGCGGAACCCGCATCATTCCATTTCACGCGCTTTCGCGCAATGGTTGTCTGATGCACAATAGCGGCCATGACAATATTTAAATTAGCTTGCATACAAACCAACACCGGCAACGATTTGGCGGCAAACCTCGCCACTGTCAGCGGCATGGTGCGGGAGGCTGCCGCCAATGGCGCGACATTCGTACTCACACCGGAATACACACTGATGATGGATGGCAGCGGCCGCGTGATGCGCGAGCAGGCACTGCCCGCGGACGGCGGCACGCCGCTGGTTGAACTACGCGCGCTGGCGCAACAACTGGGGATCTGGCTGCTGATCGGCTCGCTCACGCTGCGTACGCAGGAAGAGCGAATTGCCAACCGTTCTTTCCTGATCAATAGCAGCGGTGACGTGGTTGCAAGCTACGACAAAATCCATATGTTCGATGTCACCCTGCCCGACGGCAAAGTGATACGCGAGTCGTCGGCGTATCGGCCGGGCGAACGTGCGGTTGTTACCGATACGCCGTGGGGCAAGCTGGGCATGACCGTGTGCTATGACCTGCGCTTTCCGGCGCTGTTTCGTCTACTGGCGCAGGCCGGCGCGCAGATGATTACTGTGCCCTCGTCCTTCCAGCGCCAGACCGGCAAGGCGCACTGGCATGCGCTGCTGCAGGCGCGCGCGATTGAGAACGGCTGCTACATTATCGCGCCCGCGATGTGCGGCGATCATGCCGGCAACCGGCAGACCTACGGGCATACGCTGGTGGTCAATCCGTGGGGCGAAGTGGTGGCCGATGGCGGCGACGCACCGGGGATTGTGTACGCCGAGATTGACATGGCGCGCGTGGCGAAGGTGCGCGGGATGATTCCGTCACTGACGCATGACCGGGCGTTTGATCGTCCTTGAAGCGCAAGGCCGCTATTGCGGCTGCATCCCTGTTGCTTTAACAATCTGCGCCCACTTTGCCGTTTCGCGGCGGATCAACCCGCGGAATTCTTCCGGCGTGTTGGCAACGACGCTGGAACCGTCTTCTGCAAGGCGTTTGGTGATGTCGGGCGAGCGCATGGCGGAGACGATGGCGCCATGCAACTTCGCGAGTACTTCTTTTTGTAGTCCCGCCGGCGCAACAATGCCGTGCTGGCCGCCTTCATCAAAGTTCTCCAGACCGGATTCATGGATCGTGGGAATATCGGGTATCACCGGCGAGCGCTTCAGACTCGATACCGCCAGCGCGCGGATTCTTCCGGTGCGCACATGCTGCATGGCGGTGATCATGTTGGTGAGGTTGATCTGGGTTTGTCCCGCGAGAAAGTCGATCATCGCGGGTCCGCCGCCCTTGTAAACGATCTGCTGGATCTTGATGCCGCTGCGCTGCGCGAATACTTCCATTGCCATGTGAGGGCCGGTACCCGCGCCGGCGGAGGCGTGGTTGAGTTCGCCCGGGCGCACCTTCGCCAGTGCGATCAGTTGCTTGACGGTTTTCACCGGCAAAGAGGGGTGCACGTTCAGCGTATACGGCGTCACCGCGAGCAGCGACACCGGCGTCATGTCGCGTTCGTTGTCGTAGGGCAGCTTGCGAAATATCGCCGGATTGAGCGAAATCGTATTGGATACCAGCAGGATGGTGTAGCCGTCCGGCGGTGACTTCAGGCCGATCTCGGTGCCGATGATGCCGCTCGCGCCGGGGCGATTGTCGACGATCACGTTTTGACCGATGGCCTCGCTCAGTTTGGGCGCGACAATGCGCGCCGACGTGTCGCTGGGACCGCCGGCCGCCAACGGAACGATCATGCGGATCGGTTTGCCGGGATAGGGCGCTTGTGCGTGTGCGTGGCATGCCAAGCCCATGATCATCAGTGTGACGCCCGTTGTAGCCCAGCGGCGGGTTGTGGTCATGAACGGCTCCTGTTCCATACGGTTAAATATGTTTTAAAACAAAACCTTATGATATTGCGGCGCGAAGGCTCCCGGCTACACGCGCTTGCCGATCAGGCGCAGCGCTGTCTTGCTGAATATCTGTTCGCGATCCTTTGCGCTGAGTCCTTTGACCTTGTTGATCATTTCGATGGGGTGTTCTTCGCCCATGTCGAACGGCGCATCGGTGCCGATGACCACGCGGTCGGCACCAACGAGATCGATCAGGTAGCGCAGCGCGCGCGCATCGTGCGTGAGTGCGTCGAAATAAAAACGCCGCAGCAGCGCATTCGGTCTGGTTTGGGTCAGCGCGCGCGTTTCCGTGCGCACTTTATGGCCGTGATTGAAGCGCCCGATCTGATACGGCAGATAGCCGCCGCCATGGGCGAGGCAGATTTTCAGTTTTTTCAGTTCGTCGAGCACACCGCTGAACATCAGATGCGAAGCCATGATGGTCGATTGCAGCGGGTTGCCGATGAGATTGCTCAGATAATAGTCGTCCAGATTGCACACCGCCGAGTTGGAATAGGGATGCGCGAAGATGAACACGTTGAGTTCCTGTGCACGCCGCAGCACCGGGCGAAAGCGTTTATCGGCGAGTTGTTCATTACCTACCGAGGTGCCGAGTTCCACCGCACGGAAACCGTGTTGTTTGACGATGCGTTCCAGCTCCGCCACCGCTGCATCGGGGTTTTGCATAGGCAGAGTGCCCATGCCCATCAATCGATCCGGAAACGCGTGCGCCATATTGGCGATGCCGTCGTTGACGATCTGTGATGCCTCCAATCCGGCATCGGCATCAAGCCAGTAAAAATACGCTATCGGCGCAGGCGAGATGATGGATACATCCAGACCCTTGCGATCCATGCCTGCCACCTTGGCCGCCGGATCGAAAAATTCATCAAACACCGGTTGACCGCCGCCACCATCCCTGGCGACACGACGATGCTTGCCGTCGGTGATATAGCGCATCTTGAAGCGCTCGGGCCGCTGGCTCAGTGCGTCCAGCATTTCTTTCGGCACGACGTGGCTGTGCACATCGATGCGTTTGGATTTGCGCTTGGGAGATTTTTTTGCTGCCATGATGATTCCTTGAAAGTGGCCGGAGGATGAAAGGGAAATATACGGTATATTGAATCGAATTGCGGAATTACTAAATTACGTTAAGGGAGAAGTGCGCATGACTTTGGCAAACGGTTTCAAAGGGCAATTCGCGCTGGTCACGGGCGCTGCCACCGGCATCGGCGAGGCGACCGCGCGTGAACTGGCGCGGCGGGGTGCTCGCGTGGGCGTGATGGATATTAATGCGGAGGGTGCTGCGCGCGTGGCGAGCGCGATAGCGGCTGAAGGCGGCGATGCGTTGCCGTGTGTCACCGATCTGATGAACTGGGAGGCCACTAAAAAATCCGTGGAAGATGCGCATGCGAACGCGGGCCGGCTCGATATCGTGGTGCATAGCGCGGGCGGCTTTCCAAAATACGTGAATCTGATCGACTGCCCGGTCGATGCGTGGGATGCCGTGGTGAATTCCAACCTGCGCTCGATGTTTTATCTGTTGAAGGCTGCGGCGCCGTTGATGATGGCGGCGCGCTACGGACGTTTTGTCACCCTGTCGAGCATGGCCGCGCGCAGCGGCGTCAATCCGAACCCGCCGCACTACACCGCAGCCAAGGGCGGCGTGCTGGCGCTGACGCGTCAGGCTGCGCTGGAACTCGGCCAGTACGGCATCACCGTCAATGCAGTCGCGCCCGCCAATGTGTTGACGCCGCGCACACTGGGCATACGCACGGCGGAGCGCATTGCGCATATCGAAAAGACCACGCCGGTCGGGCGTCTTGCGCAGCCGGAAGAAATCGCGGCGGCGGTAGTGTTTCTGGCGAGTCCCGAAGCGTCTTATGTCACCGGCGTGACGATGGATGTGAATGGTGGAGCGACGATGATATAAGTATATGTTTTTAAAGTATTTTATATATCGGAATTGCGGCGTGATAAATTCCGGTGAAAGGTCAAAATAGGATTTGCAGGGCCATGAATTTCATATCCACGGGCCAGTCGCTGGGCGCGACAGTAACCGACATAGCGCTCGATCGACCGCTGGCGGGCGCTGATTTTGCGGCGTTGCTCAGGGCGCTCGGCGAACACGGTGTGCTGTGTTTTCCGAAGCAGCGTTTGAGTGCGCAAAACCTGCGCGATTTTTCCGCGCGTTTCGGCGGTCTGCAAACGGGCGTCAGCGGTATGCACGAACCGGGCTTTCCGGAAATCAGCGTGCTGTCAAACGTGATCGAGAACGGCAAGCCCATCGGACTGCCCGACGCGGGGCAGGACTGGCATACCGACATGTCGTATAACCCGACGATCGGTTTCGTCAATGTGCTGCATGCGATCCAAGTGCCGCAGCGCGACGGCAAGCCGCTCGGCGACACGCTGTTCGCCAATATGCACGCGGCGTACGAAGGGCTCGCGCCGGATCTCAAATCGCAGCTCGCCAACTATACGGTGACGCACGATTTCAACAAGTTCTGGGAAGGCATGGTCAACCGCCCCGGTAGCACGCGCAAGCCGCTCACGTCCGAACAGCGCGCCCGGCGTCCGCCGTCGGTGCATCCGATGTTTCTGACGCCCCCGATCACTGGCCGCAAGGTGCTGTATTGCAATCCCGGCTACGCGGTGCGCATCAATGAACTCGATCCAACTGCGAGCGAGCGCATGCTCGACCGATTGTTCAAGCATCAGTTGCAGCCCCAATATCAATACCGTCATCACTGGACGGTAGGCGACGTGCTGGTATGGGACCACATCGGCACGCTGCACAATGCATTGCCCGATTACGAACCGCACGAACATCGCCTGATGAAACGTTGTCAGGTGACGGCGGACCGGATTTTTGATCCTGAATTCCTGCGCGCGATCGTCGGTGACCCGGCCGCACAACAATAGGTTCTAACTTTTGGAGTCTGCATGAACATCAGCCACGACCGCGTCCACCAGCAAATTCTCAACATCCTGCACGTCTGGGGCATGGCCGATGATCTTGCCAAAACCACGGCGGGCGCGATGGTCGAGACCGATTTGCTGGGCGTGGATTCGCACGGCATATCGATGCTGATGACCTATGAAAAGCGCAAGCTCGAAGGCAGGCTGAATCTCAAAGCCAAGCCTACGATATTGCGTGAATCGCCGTGCACCGCGCTGGTAGATGGACAGGCGGGCCTCGGTCATCCGGTATCGGTATTCGCGATGAATCTTGCGGTCGACAAAGCGCTGAAAGTCGGCATCGCAGGCGTGGGCGTGCGCAACTCGCATCACTTTGGCGCCACCGGCGTGTATGCGCGCATCGCGTCCAGCCGCGGCGTGATCGGCATGGTGACCAGCGCCACGCGCGGCATCGCCATGGTGCCTACGCGCGGCAAGGCGCCGGTGCTCGGCACCAATCCGATTGCCTTTGCCGCGCCGGCCAAACGCAACCGGCCGTTTGCGCTCGACATGGCTACCACCACATCGGCCGGCAACAAGGTAAAAGTCTACGACCTCAACAACAAGAAATTGCCGGAGGGCTGGATGATCGACAGTCAGGGCAACGTCGTCACCGATTCGCGCAAGGCCATGGAAATGATGTCTGATGGCAGCAAATCCGGCGGCCTCACACCGGTGGGCAGCGCGGAATCTACGGCAAGCTACAAAGGCTATGGCCTCGCGATGATGTCGCACATTCTTGGCGGCACGCTGACCGGCGGCAGCTTCTCGCCGATCCGCGAACGCACGCAGGGTGACAAGGACCCCGACAACATCGGCCATTTCTTTCTCGCCATCGACCCAAAGGCGTTCCGCAACGAAGGTGAATTCGAAAATGATCTCGACGAGGTGATCGACATCCTGCACGCCACGCCGCCGCTCGATCCATCACGCCCCGTGCTGGTGGCGGGCGACCCGGAAGCCGCCGAGCGCGAGCGGCGTCTCAAAAACGGCATCCCGATTCCGGAGAAACTCGACCGGCACATCCGCGATATCTGCGGGCGCTGCGGGGCGGCCTACGTCTTGACCTGAGCCGGCGTAACGGTGTTAATCTATCCGCACGCCGGCGGACGCAATCACCTGCTTCCACTTGGCGATTTCCCTGACGATAAACCGCTCGAAGTCTTCGGGCGAACCCGGCGCGACATGGTTGCCCTGCGCTTCGATGCCTGCGCGCACCTCGGCGTTATTGAGTATGCGCACGATGTCGGTGTTGAGTTTGCGCACGATTTCAGGCGGCGTTCCGGCGCGCACCGAGATGCCTTGCCACGATTCCGCTTCAAATCCTGCATAGCCTGATTCGATGGCCGTTGGCACGTTCGGCAATTCGCGCACGCGCCTGGGCGACATGACGACGATGCCGCGCAGCCGTCCGGAGCGGATGTGCTGGCCCATGATGATGGTGGTGAAAAAGCCGGTGGAGAT
>JAKFYK010000113.1 GCA_021730905.1 Betaproteobacteria bacterium
GCCGCGCTCATTCATCACATCAAGTCGCATTCCGGGAGACGTTCATGAAAGACGAAACGCTCAACATGAGCATTCGCAAGTATCTCAAGACCGTCGGCGTCAACTCGCAGATCGCCATTGAGAAGGCCGTGCATAAGGCGCTGGCAGAGCATCAACTCAAAGGCAATGAGGTCCTGCCTGTCACTATGACGCTGTCGGTGGGAAAAATTGATCTCAAGCTGGCTTTTGACGGTGAATTGAACCTCGAATAACGCCGGCGATCAACTCCCGCCCGCGGGAATACGCCGGCGGTCAAACTCCGCCCGCCGCGAGCGGCCGCAATGTGAGCTGATCGCCGCGCTGGATCATCTCAAGGCGCCGCAGAAAATTCATGCCGAGCAAAACCGTAGGCTCGCGCATGCCCTCGGACACCACGGCACCCAGGTCGGAAATTTCAATCGCCCCCACACGCACACTCGCCAATCGTGTGGCATAGCCGGTGGCCGGTCCGGCCGCAGTTTGCAATACGATGGTTGGCCCCAATTTGACGCCCAGTTCACCGGCCAGTGAACGCGGCAAGGCAATTTGCGTGGCGCCGGTATCCAGCATGAATTTCACCCGGCGGCCGTTGATTTCGCCGTCCGCGTAATAGTGGCCATCACGGCTGCGCTGCAGCACGATCTCCGCGGATGCAGTTGCCTTCATGTTGCGGTTTGGATGGGATTCGCGCTCGCTCCAGTCGAAGAAAAACCAGAACATCGCACCCAGCAGCAGTACCCACCCTATGGCGATCATGTGGGTGCTGCCGCCCAGGTAACGCATGCGGCCGATGCCGGCTGCCATCAAATTTTCAGGATGTGCTCGCGGTAATACAGCAGCTCGCTGATCGATTCATGTACGTCCGCCAGCGCCTCGTGTTTGCCGTGCTTGGTGAGACCAGCCATGACTTCAGGTTTCCAGCGCCGCGCGAGTTCCTTCAGCGTACTCACATCGAGATTGCGGTACAGCAGATACTCCTCCAGTCGAGGCATGTATTTGACCAGAAAGCGCCGGTCCTGATGCACGGAATTGCCGCAAAGCGGTGAAACCCTGGCAGCCACGTACTGCGACACGAATGCCAGCGCCCGGGCTTCCACCTCGGCGTCCGACAGCGTCGAGGTCCTTACGCGATCTATCAGTCCGCTCTTGCCGTGGGCGGCTTTGTTCCAATCGTCCATCGCATCCAGCACGGCCGCAGGTTGATGCACCACCAACACCGGCGCCTCGGCCACAACCTCCAGCTGGGAATTCGTGATAACGATGGCGATCTCCAGAATCCTGTCGGTCTCAGGATTCAGACCGCTCATCTCCAAGTCCATCCAGATGAGGTTGTTGGGGTCTTGTGCCATAATCGATAGATGAGCCCGTCGATGCAATTTTTTCGCGCCTATTCTGTCATAGTTACCTCATGAATGCATTTGGAATAGCGTTTCTGGCGGCAGTGGCAGCCGCCGCTACTGTGCGCTTCTGGCTCGGCACGCGGCAGTTGGGCCATGTCCAGGCGCACCGCAATGCGGTTCCGGCGGAATTCGCCGGCCAGATCAGCCTTGAATCGCACCAGCGCGCCGCCGACTACACCTGCGCAAAAACACGCATGGCGCTGGCCTCGGGCGCGCTGGAAGTGGTGATGGCACTGGGCCTGACGCTGGGCGGCGGACTGGAAGTGTTGCATCAGGCATCGGCTTCCCTGTTCAGCGAAGGTTTGGCACGCGGGTTAACATTGATCGTGTTGACTGCGCTGGTGATGACGGCAGCCGAACTGCCTTTCAGCCTCTACAGCACGTTCCGCATCGAGGCGCGTTTCGGCTTCAACAAAATGACGCCCGCGCTGTTCTGGAGAGATTTCTTCAAGGGCCTGTTCGTCGCCGCGGCGTTCGGCCTGCCGCTGGCCGCGGCGGTGCTGTGGTTGATGGCGCAAACGGGCGAGTACTGGTGGCTTTACGCGTGGTTCACCTGGATGGGTTTCAACATTCTGATGCTGGCGATTTACCCGATGTGGATCGCACCGTTTTTCAACAAGTTCACGCCCATGGAAAATCCGGCGCTCAAGGAGCGGATTGAAAGTCTGCTTGCGCGCTGCGGCTTCAAGGTGAAGGGGTTGATGGTGATGGACGGCTCCATGCGCAGCAGCCACGGCAATGCCTATTTCACCGGGTTTGGGCAATCCAAGCGCATCGTATTTTTCGACACCCTGCTGGAACGCCTGAATCCCACCGAGGTGGAAGCCGTGCTGGCGCATGAGCTCGGTCACTTCAAACTGCGCCATGTGGTGAAGCGCATCGCATGGACCTTCGCGGCCAGTTTCTTTTTTCTGTGGCTGCTCGGATATGTGATGGATAAACCGTGGTTTTATTCAGGGCTGAACGTTGCCACACCATCGACTGCGATGGCGCTGATTCTGTTTTTCCTGGTGATTCCCAATTTCACGTTTCTGCTGCAACCGCTGCTGGCGATGTATTCACGCAAGCACGAATTCGAGGCCGATCACTATGCCGCGCAAAATGCATCCGCCACGGAACTTGTGTCCGCGCTCACCAAGCTCTACAAGGACAACGCCGCGACGCTGACGCCCGATCCGCTGCATTCAATGTTCTATGATTCACATCCGCCGGCGCTGGCGCGCATTGGCCGTCTGCAGGCACAATCGTAAATATATTATAAGTATTTGTTTTTAAACGAATTTAATACGCGATGATAAACACAATCGATCTCGTCAGAAGCAAATGCAAGCCGTGCGAAGGCGGCGTATCGCCGCTCGGGGCAGATGAGATCGCCAGGCTGCTCAAACAATTGCAGGGCTGGGAGCATGCGAACGGCGTGATTGCCAAAACTTATGCCTTCAAAAATTATTATCAGGCCCTGGCGTTCGTGAACGCCGCCGCATGGATTTCGCACCGCGAAGATCATCATCCCGACATTACGGTGGGCTACAACCAGTGCCGCGTGTCGTACGTCACGCATGCCATCAACGGGCTATCGGAAAATGACTTCATCTGCGCCGCAAAACTGGATGCATTGTTTGATTTGTGACGGTCAATAAGCTGCGCGCGCAACCGGCGCCTTCAGTACAACTTACCGGCCAGGTTGTCGCGAGTTTTGGCCGCAGCTACCGCATCGAACTGGCGGACGGCACATTGATTGAGTGCGCAACGCGCGGCAAGCGCAGCGATATCGCGTGCGGTGATCGGGTCAACATTCAGCACAGCGGTGACAACAGCGGTGTTGTCGAATCCATACTTCCGCGCACCACGCTGCTCTACCGTTCCGACGCGCACCGGCAGAAACTCATCGCCGCCAATGTCACGCAAGCGGTGATCGTGGTCGCGCCCGTGCCGAGCTTCTACGATGATCTGATTAGCCGCTGCCTCGTCGCCTGCGAACATGCCGGTATTGCACCGCTGATTGTGTTGAACAAGACCGATCTGCCGCAAAGTGCAGCGGCATGGAGCGCGCTTGCGGTGTATCGCACGCTCGGCTACCGCGTTATCGGCATTTGCGCCAAACAGGACATCGCGCCGCTCGGCGAGCTTCTGGAAAATCACACCAGCGTACTGGTGGGACAAAGCGGCATGGGCAAATCCACCGTGGTTAACAAACTGGTGCCCGATGCGATGTTGCGCGTGGCGGAAACCTCTCTCGCGCTCGACTCCGGCAAGCACACCACTACCGGCGCGCGCTTGCTGCACATCAACGCCAGCAGCCATCTGATCGATTCACCAGGTCTGCAGGCGTTCGGGTTGCATCATCTCAGCGCCGAAGATACCGCGCAGGCATTCGTCGAATTTCGCGCGTGGCTGGGACAATGCCGCTTTCGCGATTGCACGCACCGCATGGAACCGGGCTGCGCGATCGATCGTGCGTACGCCGAAGGCCATATCGCGGCGCCGCGGCTTGCGTCCTACCGCTTGCTGGTGGAAGAGCGGCTCAGAGCGCACGCCCGGCGTTACAACTGACCGGGTGGATCAGCCCAAAGAGTGCGCCAACATCACAATGCCGATCAGGAACATCCACATCACCAGCGCGCGCCAGATCAGGCCGACCGTGCTCGACAGGTAATCCACATCGGCATCGTCGCCGATCCCCAACTCCGGGCGGTAGCGCACACGCCCGTATTCATGAAGTGCTCCGCCAAGCTTTACGCCCAACGCACCCGCACCGCCGGCGAGGAGTATCCCTTCGGCCGGATTTGCCCAGGTTCGCGCCTGCATGCGCCAGCAATCCACGGCGTCCTGAAAGTTGCCGACCACGGCAAAGCTCACCGTCGTCAGCCGCGCCGGCAGCCAGTCAATAATCTCGAACGCACGCAGCGCGAATTTTGCGAACGCTTCCGATGCGCCGGATTCCGGTGTTCCCGACAACCAGCGCTCTTCGAGCACGGACGCCGCACGGTAGAACAGCGCTCCCGCCGGCCCGAGCACGACAAACCACACCACCGGCCCGAACACATTCCGATGCGAAGCGGTCAACCCCAATTCGATGGCAACGCGCGCGACCTCGCCGGGCGTTAGTTCGCTGGAATCTTGCGCGCGCCAGCGGGCGAGTTGCACGCGTGCGGAAGCCACCTCGCCTCTCTTCATCAGACTATTGATCTCATTGTAAAAATAACTGAACTGCCGGAAGCCCACCGTTAAATAAAGAACCGCGATGCTCCACAACAACGCCAGCGGCGCACTCGCGCGATGCAGCAACCACTCGGTGATGAGCACCCCTGCTGTCAGCGGCACGACCGCAATCATCCAGGCGACCACACCTTGCCGGTGCTCGCCGGCATCGAATTTTTGACGCAATGTCTGCACGAAGATTGCGTAGCCGTCGTGCAACAGATTGTCCCGGCGCAACGGTCGTACCTGCTCGATGAGCAGTGCAATGAGCAATGCGAGAAATTTCATGATTCGCGTTAGGACGCGCGCACTACGTTAAAGTTCAGCAAGGACCTTCACGCACGGTCATAGCGAACGGCGACCACCTCAATCTGCGCGACGCCTGCGGGGCGGCGCCAGCTCACCACATCTCCTGCGCGCGCGCCGATCAGCGCCCGCGCCAGCGGCGATGCCCAACTGATATCGCCCGCGGCAGCATCCGCCTCGTCATCACCGACAATACGATAGCGACGTTGCACGCCGGCTTCATCTTCAATGACAACCTCAGCGCCAAAACGTACTTCGCTTAACTGATCTTTACCTTCCGCCGTGGCCGGCACCAGTTCCGCACGCTCCAGTTGCGCACGCAGATAACGCAAGTCGCGCTCGACTTCCCTCAATCTCTGTTTCGCCGCGGAATCTTCCTCGGCAATGGCTTTCAGCTGCTCGTGCTCGACGGCCAGTTCGCGTTCACGCGCCTGCAACTGAGCCAGGCCGTGCGCGGTCACGTAATTCGGGTGCGAGGGCACGGGCCGTTCGGGCAGATCGCCCGCGGCGGCATCATCATCGCTCTCTTTGACAAATGCACGGCTCATTGCAGTCCTATCGCGCTATCCGTGAGACATGCCTTATACCACGGCTGCAGCGTTGTTCACGCGCCGCCACACCAGGGTACGGTTATTGGCGGGCATCGCCATGTCGCGCACGAGTTCCAGGCCGATATCGCGCGCCAGCGCATCCACCGCATCGAAATCCCTCAACGCACTGCCGACCCCGCGCGCGCGCAGCGATGCGTCAAAGCGCGCATTGCTGTCAGAAGTGAATGTTCCGCCGTAATTGAACGGCCCGTAGATCGCCACCACGCCGCCCGGATTCAGCACGCGGGCCACGCCGTGGAACATCGCCTGCACAGCGTTGCTATCCATGATGTGCAGCGTATTGGCGCTGAACACGGCATCCACGGTGGTCACCGGCCACCGCGCATCGCGCACATCCAGCGCAACCGGCGGCATGATATTGGCGAGTGCGGAATCGGTTATCCACGCATTGATTCCGGCATGATGTTCGGGCACATCGCTGGTGTGCCATGTGAGATGCGGCAAATGCCGCGCGAAATGCACCGCGTGCTGGCCGGTGCCGGAACCGATTTCAAGTACCTCGCGCGCGGTCGCGAACGCCACGCGCAACACGTCCAGTATCGGACCGCGATTACGTTCGCAAGCTTCCGAATAGGGCTTCACCGTAAGCGTCTCCAACATCACGTTGACCAGCCCAGGAACGGCAGCAGATCGTCCTTGCGTGCCATGGTGTCCTTGTAACCGAGCATGATCAGCGCACGGCAAAACGATTTTTCAAACAGCAGATAGGACAACAAATTCGAGCCGCTGCGGCGCGTGCCCCCCACGGTTGACAACAGCACGCGGATAGTGCGCGGCAGTTCACGAGAAAATTCAGCGGCGATTTTTTCGAGCTCCTCGCTGGGGGTGATCACCCGAAACTCCACTTTGTGCAGCGGATAATTGGTCTGCCTGCGCACGTCCTCCGGTATCAGCTCGATCGTGCGATTGATGCGCTGCAGGCGTTCCAGATCGACTTCGAGACTGTCCAGAAAAATGCTGTTCAGCGCATGGCCGGCAATTTGCGCCAGCGTCGGAAACGCGCCGCTCTGGATGCGTTCGGCGTTCGGTTGCAGTTGGCGGCCGACGCCGATTACCAGCAGCCGGTCCGCGCCCAAATGCAGCGCCGGGCTCACCGGCGCGATCTGGCGCATGGAGCCGTCGCCAAAGTATTCGCGGTTGATGCGCGTCGGCGGAAAAATAAACGGCAACGCGCTCGACGCCAGCAGATGAGGGAGTTCAATCGGCATCGCAATGCCGATGCGTCGCGCGCGCTGCCAGTTTTGCAAGTCGGGGTGGCCCTGATAGAAAGTCACCGACTGCCCTGACGTGTATCCCGAACAAGTGATGCTGAGCGCGGTCAAATCGCCGGCGTCGATGTTGCGCTGGATGGCGTCGAAATCCACGTACTTGCGCAGCAACGCGGCCAGCGGCGCATTGTCAAGCAGCGATACCGGATGGTCGCTGCCGCTCACATTGCGCAAGCGGCCGCCGGTCAGTGCGGCAAACATCCAGCGCGTGCTGTTGCGAAACGCGCCAAACACGTCCGCGCGATAGACGTGATGAACATGGAAATTTTTCCACACCGTCATCAGGCGGCGCACGGCGTGGCGAAAGTCGGCTGCATCCACCGCGAGTATCGTGGAATTGACTGAACCGGCGGAAGTGCCGCAGATAATCGGAAACGGGGTGCGCACGTCTTTGGGCAGCAACTCCGACAGCGCGCGCAGCACGCCCACCTGATAGGCCGCGCGCGCGCCGCCGCCGGTGAGTATCAACCCAACCTTGGGCTGCTTCGCCTGATTATTATTTTGCATGCTCCCGTCGCCTTCAACCTGCAGCAAACGTCACAGTATACGCGGCGCGTTCACTGCGCAATCGCCACATCCACCGGCTGCGCCGCCAGCAGCCGCACCACGGCATCCGGCGTAATGCGTACCAGAAAACCGCGGCTGCCGCCGTTGATATAGATCGCGGGCAGCGCCAGCACCGAGCGCTCCACGAACACCGGCATTTTTTTGCGCGTGCCGAAGGGAGAAGTACCGCCCACGCGGTAGCCGCTATGGCGCTGCGCGACTTCCGGTGCGCAAGATTCCACGGTTTTCACACCGATCGCGCGTGCCAGCGCTTTGGTGGAAACTTTTCTATCGCCGTGCATCAGCATCATCAACGGTGACGCCTTTTCATCCGCCATCACCAGCGTTTTTACCACCGCATGTTCATCCACGCCCAGTTCACGCGATGAAACCGCCGTGCCGCCCTTTTCCTCGTAGCGGTAAAAATACGGCGTGAACTCGATGTTCGCGGCGCGCAGCGCCAGCACCGCCGGTGTCGATGGGACGCGCTCGCTGCTCATGCAACCGGAGGTGCGCGCACGGACAACATGCGCGCGAGACTCAGCAGCATGCCCGCAGTCGCACCCCAGATGTAGCGGCCTGCGTACGGGATCGCCACGTAATGACGATGGCGTCCGTTGAAATGGTATTCATGACGCTGGTAGCGCGCCACGTCGAGGAAATGCTCAATCGGCGCTTCGAAGATTTCTGCCACTTCAAACGGATCGGGTTGCGTATCGAACGGCGCGTTGACCCAGCCGACAACCGGTGTGATGCGAAAACCGGAAGGAATCGAGTATTCGGGCAGCGTGCCCAGTATCTTGACATGCCGCCGTGCCAGACCGATTTCTTCCTCGGTTTCGCGCAAGGCGGTGGCTTCGCGGTCCGCGTCATCGGCCTCTACACGTCCGCCCGGAAAACTGATTTGCCCCGCGTGCGCAGCAAGGTGCGGCGTGCGCTGGGTAAACAGCAGACTCACCCGTCCGTCGCGCGCGACCATCGGCACCAGCACGGCGGCATCGCTTACTTTGGCGCCTTCGGCGATCTCGGCCACGTGCACATCGGCGGGATCCGCGGGCAGCGGCGGCAGCCGCAGCAAGGCAGCAATCACGTCGGGATCAAACAACGATGCGGGGGCGGTAATCACCTGTAAAATCTCTTAATAACCCGGTTTCGCAGGATTTTAACCCGTGCCCATCACTGCGAACAGCAGCGGCCCAAAGACGCTGCAGCCAGGGGCTTGAGCCGATGACGAAGCCGGTTTACACTGGGTCTGTAGCCGCGTTGCGGCTCCGTCGCAACCCATTTATCCAGAGGAGAACCCATGAAGCTCAAGCAACTGTTTATTGCAGCCACTTTCGCACTGGCGAGCAGCGCAGCGATGGCATTTCACTGCCCGGCCGACATGAAGAAAATAGATGACGCGCTCGCGAAAAATCCCAAGCTGACCGCGGCGCAGATGACTGAAGTCAAAAAACTGCGCGCCGATGGCGAAGCATCCCACAAGGCCGGCAAACATCAGGACTCGGTCGATACACTCGCCAAGGCCATGAAGATACTCGGCATTTAGTCACTTATTTTCCGCGCACGGATCATGCGTCCCCCGCTGCGTGCGGGGGATTTTTTTGTACCGCCGACGCCCGAATCTGCCGATACACCATAAGTATTTGTTTTTATTGATATTATCATGATATCTTCCGATGATTGAAATTTCGCAAAACGATGTCGCGGTGGAATCCACGCTCCCCAAAATATTTGAATGCAAACTGCCGCTGCGCTTCGCCGACATGGATGCCGACGGGCACGTCAACAACGCGGAGTATTACCGCTACATGGAAGAGGCGCGCATGCGCTGGGTGCATGCGCTGGGGCTGGCGGTGACACCGCCCGCGCCGATCCCCGTGCTTGCAGCGTCGGCATGCTCCTATCGCGCGCCGCTGCATTACCCCGGCACTGTCCGTGTAGAAATCTACCTCGGACGCATGGGCACCAGCAGCGTGCGCACGCACTATCTGCTGCGCAACAGTGACCATGAGAACGCTATTGCGGCAGAAGGTTACGGGGTGTCGGTGTGGTTTGATCCGCAAACACAGAAATCCATGCCATTGCCGGACCAGATACGGGCGCTCGCGCGGTAACTCGCCGCGGTATCGTCAACTATTTTCCGGTCTTGCCACCGCGCTTCAGTTGGATGCCCACCATGTCTTCCGGCCGCACCCACTGGTCGAACTGTTCGGACGTGACATGCCCCATGGCAATTGCCGACGCCTTGAGCGTGAGGCCTTTTTTGTGGGCGTTCTTGGCAATCGCCGCCGCTTTGGCATAGCCGATGTGCGGATTCAGTGCCGTCACCAGCATCAGTGATTCGCGCATCAGTTTGTCGATGCGCTCGAGATCGGGCTCGATACCGGCCGCGCAATGTTCGTCGAAATTCTCGCAGGCATGCGCCAGCAGGCTCGCGCTGTGCAGAAAATTGCGGATCACCATCGGACGGAACACATTCAACTCAAAATTGCCCATCGAGCCGCCGACATTGATCGCCGTGTCGTTGCCGAACACCTGACAGCACACCATCGTCATCGACTCGGATTGGGTGGGGTTCACCTTGCCCGGCATGATGGAACTGCCAGGCTCGTTTTCGGGGATGACAATCTCGGCGATGCCGCAGCGCGGGCCGCTCGATAGCCAGCGAATGTCATTGGCGATTTTCATCAGAGAGGCCGCCAGTGTTTTCAGCGCGCCGTGCGCATGCACCACGCCGTCGCACGAGCCGAGCGCTTCGAACTTGTTGGGTGCGGTGATGAACGGCAATCCCGTGAGTTTTTTCAGTTGGGCCGCGACGTCTTTAGCGAATTTCGGATGCGCGTTGAGCCCCGTGCCCACCGCCGTGCCGCCCAGCGCCAGTTCACACAGATGCGGCAATGAAGCCTGCACATGCTTCAAACCGTGATCGAGTTGCGCCACGTAACCCGAAAATTCCTGCCCCAGCGTCAGCGGCGTCGCGTCCTGCAGGTGCGTGCGGCCGATCTTCACGATACTCATGAATTTACTGGATTTTTTATGCAGCGTATCGCGCAGCTTTTTCACTGCTGGTTTGAGTTGCTTTTCCAGTGCGATCACTGCCGCCACGTGCATGGCCGTGGGAAAGGTGTCGTTGGACGACTGGCCCTTGTTCACATCATCATTTTCATGAACCAGACGATTCATGCCGCGCTTTCCACCGAGAATTTCCGACGCGCGGTTCGCCAGCACTTCGTTCACGTTCATGTTGGTTTGCGTGCCCGAACCGGTCTGCCACACCACCAGCGGGAAGTGCGCATCCAGCTTGCCCGCCAGCGCTTCGTCGGCCGCCTTGACGATGGCGTTGCCCTTTTTGCGGTCCAGCACGCCCAGTGCCATGTTGGTAAGCGCCGCGGCTTTTTTCACCAGCACCTGCGCCATCACCACGTCGCGCGGCATGGTCTCGCCCGGGAAATGGAAATGATGCAGGCTGCGCTCGGTCTGCGCGCCCCACAGTTTGTCGTTGGCGACTTCGATGTCGCCCATGGTGTCGTGTTCTGTTCGGGTGTTTTTGGTCATGACTTTTCCTGACTACGATTTATATATTTGGGTTGCCGTGAAGGAGTGAAAGGGTGAAGGTGTGAAGGGGGTACCACATTCACGTCTTCACTCCTTCACACCTTCACAAAAGGCTCTTCTGCTCCCCACGCTGCGCCCCCGCATCCACCACGATCAACGCCGTCATATTGACGATGCGCCGCACTGTCGATGAGGGCGTGATGATATGCACCGGCTTCGCCGCGCCCAGCAGTATCGGCCCCACCGTGATGCCATCACCCGCAGCAGCCTTGAGCAGGTTGAATGAAATATTCGCGGCGTCGAGATTGGGCATCACCAGCAGATTCGCCTGCCCTTTGAGGCGATTCTCCGGCAGCGCGCGCTGGCGAATCTCCTCCGACAGTGCCATGTCGCCCTGCATCTCGCCGTCGATTTCGAGGTTGGGTGCAAGCTGACTGACGAGTTCCAGCGCTGCGCGCATTTTTTGCGCGGTAGGGGTATCACCGCCGCCGAAACTCGAATGCGACAGCATCGCCGCTTTGGGCGTAATGCCAAAACGGCGTATTTCTTCCGCCGCGAGCACCGTAGATTCGGCGATCTGCTCGGCGCTCGGGTCGAACGTAACGTAGGTATCGCAGATAAACACCGTGCCCTTCGGCAGCAGCAGTGCGTTCATTGCCGCGTAATGTTTCACGCCTGCACGTTTGCCAATGACGCGGTCGATGTAGCGCAGGTGGCGGCCATACTGGCCGAGGATGCCGCACAGCATCGCGTCCGCTGCGCCCATATGCACCAGCATGGCGCCGATCAGCGTCGGCAGCCGCCGCATATCGAGTTTGGCAAGTTCCGGCGACACGCCCTTGCGCTGGGTGAGCCGGTAATATTCGCTCCAGTATTCGCGATAGCGCGCGTCATTGCCGGGATCAACCAGGTCAAAATGCTTGTCGCGCTGCAACCGCAAACCCAGCCGCTCGATGCGGGACTCGATCACATCGGGACGGCCGATCAGCACTGGCCGCGCGATGCCTTCGTCCGCCACCTGTTGCGCCGCGCGCAGAAAACGCTCGTCCTCGCCTTCGGCATACACCACGCGCTTGGGCGCTTTTTTCGCCGCGGTAAACACCGATCCCATGATCTGGCTGGATTGGTAGACGAACAGGTTGAGATGGGCGCGATACGCATCGAAATCGACGATCGGCCGCGTCGCCACGCCGCTGTCCATCGCCGCTTTCGCCACCGCAGGCGCGATCTGCGCGATCAGCCGCGGGTCGAAAGGACGCGGAATGATGTAGTCCGGGCCGAAAGGTTGCTGCTGCTGGCCATAGGCAGCGGCTACCAGTTCGGACTGTTCCGCCTGCGCGAGTTCGGCAATCGCGCGCACTGCCGCCAGTTCCATCTCGGTGGTGATCGTGGTGGCGCCCGCGTCGAGTGCACCGCGAAACACGAACGGAAAGCACAATACATTGTTGACCTGATTCGGATAATCGGAACGGCCGGTGGCAATCACCGCATCGGGCCGCACTTCACGCACAAGCTCGGGCAGAATTTCGGGTTCGGGGTTGGCGAGCGCGAGTATCAATGGCTTCGCTGCCATCTTGCGCACCATGTCCTGCTTCAACACGCCGCCAGCGGACACGCCGAGGAACACGTCCGCGCCTTCAATGACCTCACCGAGTGTGCGCGCAGCGGTTTCTATCGCATACACCTCTTTGTCCGGGTCCATCTCCTCCTTGCGGCCTTTGTACACCACGCCCTTGATGTCGGTGACGATGATGTTTTCGCGGCGCACGCCCAGTTTCACCAGCAAGCCCAGACAGGCCAGCGCCGCCGCACCCGCGCCTGACACCACCAGCCTGACCTTGCCGATGTCCTTGCCGACCACCTTGAGCCCGTTGTAAATCGCAGCACCCACGGTAATCGCCGTGCCGTGCTGATCGTCATGAAACACCGGGATTTTCATGCGCGAACGCAGCGCGCGCTCGACGATAAAACACTCCGGCGCCTTGATGTCTTCAAGATTGATGCCGCCGAAGGTCGGCTCCAGCGCGGCGATGATTTCAACCAGCTTGTGCGGATCGCGTTCGTTGATCTCGATGTCGAACACATCGATGCCGGCGAATTTTTTGAACAGCACCGCCTTGCCTTCCATCACCGGCTTCGCCGCCAGTGGTCCGATCGGCCCCAGCCCCAGCACCGCCGTGCCGTTGGTGATGACCGCCACCAGATTGCCGCGTGCCGTCAGGTTGCGCGCCTCGGCAGGATCGGCAACGATGGCTTCGCACGCCGCCGCAACACCGGGTGTGTACGCCAGCGCAAGATCACGCTGGTTGATCAGGCCCTTGGTGGGCGCAATGGATATCTTGCCTGGCGTGGGCAGCCGGTGATAATCGAGCGCAGCCTTGCGCAGTTGGTCGTCCATGGGGAGCGTGCCTCGGGTGAGCGTGAATTATAGCGCAGCGCTTGCGCCGCTCGCACCCCGAGACCGCCGCAGACCCGCGTCTATTTCGACGGAGGGCGCATCAACTCCGGCAATATGGATTCACGGAAAAGTTTTTCACCCATCGCGGCTATGCGTTCCTCGCCGATCTTGGTGACGACAGCTTCTTCCGAGCCAGCGAGCTTCCATTCCTTGTAATCGTCGCGCGATTCGAGACCCATGGCTTGCGTCAGCAGATTGACGTAGTTGACCACTATGAACGGTTCGCTGCCTTCCAGCGCGCACAACAGACGCTGGCAGGAGTGAAATACCGTCGCCACGGTGTTCGCTTGCGCACTGGCCGCGGCATCGCAAACCGCATGCGTTGCGTCTTTCAGCGATTCCGGCACGCGCGACAGCGCCGAACACATGTGACCCGGCGCGGAAACATCCGTCTCCACCAGTTCCAATCCCGGAATCAAGCGCAACAAATCTTCCACCAGCGGATTGACATCCACCTCGTGAAAGCCGAAATGCTTGTGCAGCAATACTTTGCGCTCGATACGATGCGTGAGTTTCGTCACCAGCACGTCACGGCGCGTGTGCAGTATCTGCGCGAAATTCGATAACTGGAACTGCGCATCGGTGTACTCGCCCATGAACGCGTTCATGTGGCGGTAACACGACGGGCACCACGACACCACCTGCCCGGTGCCGTGCGCGTTGAATTTCTCGACCGTGCGCTTGCCCATGCCTTCAGCCGCGCGCAGGTTGGCGTCTTTCGCCGTGCCGCAGCAGTAGCCCGCGCCACCGGCGGGCGTGACTTCGATACCCACCGCTTCGAGCAGCGATATCGCACTGTGTATGATATCGCCGTGACGCACCACGTTGCAGCCGTACCAGAAGGTTACTTTGTCCGCCATCGCATCACCGTTGCCAACGATCCATTTCGTCCGCCGACAACTGCGTTTCGGAAAACGCGTTGATCTTGCGGAAAAAATCCTTCTCTTCGCGCGACTTCAACACCGCCGGCGCGCCCAGCGATCCGAGCGCGCTCATCTGCGCCACGCGCACCATTTTCATCGCGTTGATGCCTTCGGGGCAGGCTTCGATGCAACGCGACGACTGAGTACACACTTTGAGCCACTTCACACTGTCTTCATTGCCTGATTTCTGCTGCAGCCAATCGAGCACGCCCGACACCACGGCTTTGGGATCAGCCGCCGACAAACCTTCCGCATAGCGTGTCATCGGGCACGCTTCGAAACACTTGCCGCAACGCGTGCAGCGCGACAGCGTGTCATCAATGAACGCGTAAAGGTGTTGGACCAGCGTGTCTGGTTTCTCAATAGCGTTCATAAAAATAACGGTAAAAACATATACTTATCTTCCGGATAGCTTGAGGGCTTTGTCCAGTACGGCATTCGAGCGCGCGGGCCGTGGCATCAGCCACTTGAAGCCCTGCGCCACCACTTCATCGACATTATCGGCTTCCACGTGCGGGTGTCCGCATGCGACATTATGCGCTTTGCAGATCGCCAGAATCTCGGCTATCGCGCCGGCGACGGTCGGGTGTTTGTATTGCCGTGGGAAACCCAGATTCTGCGACAGATCGCCTTCGCCGATGATCACCGCGCCGATGCCGGGTACTTCCTTGAGTATCGTCGGCAGATTCTTCAAACCCACCACATCCTCGCACATGATAGCAACGAGTATCTCACCCTGGGGATCGAGTGGCCACACGTCGGCACGGTCGTAATATTCTTGCTGCGAAATACCCCAGAAACGCGCGGCATTGGCGGGCGCATCGCCGCGCTGGCCGGCCGGCTCGTAGCGCGGCGCGCCGGCAGGACGCGCGTAGCGGCACGACGCCACCGCGTTGCGCGCTTCCTCTATCGTACTCACATGTGGCCACACGATGCCGTAGACGCCCTGATCGAGCACTTGCTTCGCCACCCACTGGTTCATTTCCGCGCCGTTGGGCGGGATGCGCACCATCGGCGTCACCGCCGGCGCCACACTGCCGGACGCCGCAATCTGCTGGCGATTCAGCATGTATTGCAGGCAATCGCGCAACGCCTTGATGTCATATGCGCCGTGTTCCATTTCGAACACCACGCCGTCGTATTTTTCGGTGGTCACGGCCTGTGCGCTGGCCGTGTCGCCGGGTTGAAAACACACAAAGGCGTTTTTGCCGGATTCGAGTGCTTTGATGATGCCGTTCAGTCTTGGAATGCTCACTTTGGTTTTCTCCCGATTTAGTGACTAGTCCAGCCGTATTTTCGCTGTTTGTATCACCTTGTGCCACTTGTCGATATCCGCCCGCAGGAACGCATCCAGTTCCGCCGGCGTGCCGGCAATTACGTCCACTCCGTCGCGCAACAACTTTTCCTTGAATGCCGGAGCGGTCATGCCGCGCCGCGTCTCGGTCTGTAGACGCTCGGTGATTGCTTTTGAAGTGCCTGCCGGTGCCAACAAGGCATGCCAGCTCAGTACTTCCATGCCTTTCAGGCCCAACTCCTCAAGCGTGGGCACATCGGGCGCGATCAATTGGCGCTGCAGCGCCGCCACTGCCAGCATGCGGATCCGGCCTGTGTCCCTGAACGGCAGCGCGGTACGCAACACATCGAACATAAGATCGACATGCCCGCCCAGAAAATCGATGCGTGACGGCGCCGCGCCCTTGTACGGCACGTGCACCATGTCCACTCCGGCAGTCTGCTTGAACAACTCCATGCCGAGGTGATTCGGGGAACCGTTGCCGGACGAGCTGTAGCTCAGCTTGCGCGGCTGCGACTTCGCCAGTGCCAGCAATTCCTTCACCGATTTCACGGGCATCGACGGATGCACCACCAGCGCGTTGTACTGCTTGGCGATCAGCGTCACCGGCGTAAAATCCCTGATCGGATCGTACGGCGTCTTTGAATACAGACTGGGATTCACCGTATGCGTGCCGAACGGCACGTACAGCGTGTAGCCGTCCGGCGGCGACTTCGCCACATGCTCCGCCGCAATGTTGCCGCTGGCGCCCGGGCGCGCATCGATCACCACCGGCTGGCCCCACGCCTGCGTGAGTTGCTGGCCGACGTAACGCCCCATCAACTCGCTGCCGCCGCCGACGGGTGTGCCGATAACGATGCGTATGGGCTTTTGCGGGTAATCGCCTGGCGTACTTTGCGCATGCAGTGGCAGCGCAGGACAGGCGCAACACACCGCAACCACCACTCGCAAGCCGACGAGCATGCCGGTCAATCTGCCCTGATGTTCGCTTCTTTCGCCACCTTGGTGTACTTCGCGACTTCCGAAGCAAAAAACTTCGCGGTCGCTTCCACGCTGCTGCCGACGATATCCGCACCGAGTGAGGCCATGCGTTCCTTGATATCGGGCAGTTGCAACGCTTTCAACATTTCCTGATTCAGCCGCACGATGATCTCACGCGGCACTTTTGCCGGCGCCACCGCGCCGTACCAGGTGGTAATCGTATAGCCGGGCACAGTTTCGCCAACGGTCGGCACCTCGGGCAACACGGCGGCACGTTTTTCGGTGGTAACGGCGATGGCGCGCACGCGGCCGGAACGGATATGCGGAATAATCGACGGCATGGTGCTGAAGCTTGTCATCACGTGCCCCGCCGCCAGGTCAATGGCGAGCGGCGCGCCGCCCTTGTACGGCACCATAGACAGGTTGATTTTTGTCATGCTCTTGAACATTTCACCGGCAAAATGCTCCGGGCTGGCCACGCCGGATGTGCCATACGTCAATTCACCGGGCTTAGACCGCGCCAGCGCCAGCAACTCTTTCACCGTACGCGCCGGCAGCGCAAGATTGGAAGCGATGACGTTCGGCACGTCGGACACCACGGTAATCGGCGTGAAATCGCGCTCGATGTCATAGCCCAGGTTTTTGTATACCGGCTTGCTCATGATGTGCGCCACCGACATGAACAGCAGCGTGTAGCCGTCGCCCGGCGCATCGGCGGCAAGCTTCGCCGCGAGATTGGCATTCGCGCCCGGACGATTCTCGACCACGAACTGCTGCTTCAACGATTCACCTACCTTCGCGCCCACCGACCGCGCCATGATATCGGTGCCGCCGCCGGGCGCAAAGCCGACGAGTATGCGCACGGGCTTGGTGGGGTAGGTTTGCGCAACCACGACGGTGGACAACATCGCCGTTGTCACGGCAAAAGCGCACTGCGCCACACTGGTGTTCTTTAACATGAGTATTTTCCTCCTGCAGCTATCGTAGCACGCGAATGGGTGGTCCCAGCGCGGGCACCCTGTATCGCCGCGGTTTGTGTTATTTTTACGCCTGTTCTGAAAGACCATCACCGTGGCCGACCACGCCCC
>JAKFYK010000137.1 GCA_021730905.1 Betaproteobacteria bacterium
GGAGATCGCTGGAAAGCCGAAGCCGAGCGCGCCCTGCGACAAACCGGCGGCAAAAATGGCAGTGGCAATTGCAGCCCACACCAGCGGTGGAAAATCGAGGCCCATGCTCAGAGCGTATGCGACTTGTCGCCGCGTGTGAAACCAAGCAAGGGTGCGTTGATGTGCTTGCCCAATGCGATAACCTTGAACAACTCGCCCATTTCCGCCGGCGACAACAGCTTTTGTGCCTGTGCGGCAAGCGGCGCGTAGGCGTGCGTGTCGCTGGCGGGTATTGCCGACAGCAGTTCGGTGATGCCGCAGTTGATCAGGAATTGCGCCTGCGTGGTATAGCCGAGCAATTCCGCGCCGCCCGCGTGCGCCGCGGCGGCAACCGCGCTGAAATCGACATGCGTGGTAATGTCCTGCAAACCGACGACTGCGAAGGGGTCGTCGTGCGCATGATGGCGGTAGTGGCACATCAACGTGCCGCCGCCGCGCTGCAGATGGTAAAACTCGCGCGCGGGAAAGCCGTAGTCGATGAACAGCATGACGCCGCGCGTGAGCAGGCGTGCAAGGCTTGTGACCAGTGCGCGGGCGGTGAGGTTGATTTCTGTCCAGTAGTCATCATCAGGCAGCTTCATGCTTTCGGCAACGCGATGAACCTCCTCTGATGCCCGAGTTTCATACCAGATAAACGACTCACTCTGATGGAAGCACTGCACATAAGCTTCCAGGATTTCACCGGCGCAGGTGGTTACGATACGTGATGGTGTTGCATCCAGCACTTCGTTGGCGAGAATTACGCCCTCGAATTTCCCCGGCAAAATATCGAGCCAGTGCACGCGGTCGAGCAAAGCGGGCGCGCGTTGTGCGATGGTCGCCTTTTGGCGTTCACGCAGATCGCCGCTGACTTCGAGGATCAGGTAGCTATCCGGTGCGCAACCAAGTATTTCCAGCGCCAGCAGCACTTCCGCCGCCAGCGCGCCGCTGCCGGCACCGATTTCCAATATTGTTCGCAGGCCATCACGGTGAAGTTGCGCAAGTTGCCGGGCGATGCAGCGCGCGAACAGCGGCGACATTTCGGGCGCGGTGACGAAATCGCCGCTGCTGCCCAGCTTGCGGCTGCCTGCGCTGTAATAGCCTAGGCCCGGCGCGTAGAGCGCGAGCTCCATGTAGCGCGCGAAACTGATCCAGCCTCCCGCCGCATTGATTTCCTGTGCAATCAACGCGGACAATTGATCGCTCACCGCTTGTGCTTCGGGCGATGGCGGCGGCAGATGGGCGAGATGCGGCGGAATAATCACGCTTGGATGATCTCCGAATACGCTAAAATAAACAATACGTTATGAAACTCCCTCTGCAAGGAAAAACGGTCCTGGTGACGGGCGGCGCGCGGCGCGTGGGTGCGGCGATCAGCCGCCGTTTGCATGCGGCGGGCGCGAGCGTGATGATTCACTATCGTGCCTCGGCGACAGAGGCGCGCGCGTTGGTGAAGTCGCTCAACGCAATCCGCAACGCCAGTGCGGCGTGCGTCAAGGCCGATCTGCTGGACGACAAGGCGCCGCGCACGCTGGTGGCGGCGTGCATCGCCGAGTTTGGGCGGCTGGATGCGCTGGTGAATAACGCTTCGAGTTTTTATCCCACGCCGATAGGCCGCATAAACGAACGCGCGTGGCACGATCTCATCGGCGCCAATCTTAAGGCGCCGCTGTTCATAGCGCAGGCTGCCGCGCGCGAGTTGAAGAAGCGCCGGGGCGCGATTGTCAATATTGTGGATATACACGCCGAGTTTCCGTTGAAAAATTATGTGATTTACAGCATTGCCAAAGGCGGACTGGCCGCACTCACGCGTTCGCTCGCGCGCGAGCTCGCGCCTGCGGTGCGCGTGAACGGCGTGTCGCCAGGACCGATCCTGTGGCCGGACGCGAACATCTGGAAAAACACAAAGACGCGCAAAAACATCGTGGAGCGCACGCTACTCAAGCACGTGGGTGAGCCTGACGACATTGCGCGCACGGTGGAGTTTTTGATTGCCGGCGCGCCCTACGTCACCGGCCAGATAATCTCGGTTGACGGCGGGCGCAGCATCGCGTTGTGAGCGAAAGAGACAAGGTTATGGACACACAAGTCATCCACATCATGCCGCGCAGCAACAAAGAACGCAGGCAGGGCTACGAGTCGAACAAGCTTGCCAAGCGGCTGCGGCGGCTGGCAGGGCAGGCGATTGCCGATTTCGACATGATCCAGGAAGGCGACAAGGTGATGGTGTGCCTTTCGGGCGGCAAGGACAGTTATGCGCTGCTCGATATTCTGTTGCATCTGAAAGCGCATGCACCGATAGGCTTTGATGTCGTTGCAGTCAATCTCGATCAGAAACAACCGAATTTCCCGGAACATGTGCTGCCCGACTATTTGAAGCAGCTCGGTGTGCCGTTTCGCATCGAGGAACAGGACACCTACAGTGTGGTCAAGCGCGTGATCCCCGAAGGCAAGACCATGTGTTCGTTGTGCTCGCGGCTGCGGCGCGGCGTGCTGTATCGCGTGGCGGGCGAACTTAACGCCACGAAGATCGCGCTCGGTCATCATCGCGACGATATCCTCGAAACATTTTTGCTGAATCTGTTTTATGGCGGCAAGCTGAAGGCGATGCCGCCGAAGCTGGTGTCCGACGACGGCAAACACATCGTGATTCGCCCGCTCGCGTATTGCGAAGAAAAAGATCTGGCCGCGTGGGCAGAGGTAAAGCAGTTTCCGATCATTCCCTGCACGCTGTGCGGCTCGCAGGAAAATCTCAAACGCAAGGAAGCCAAGGCATTGCTGCGCGAATGGGAGAAAAAATTTCCGGGGCGCGTGGAAACCGTGCTGACGAGCTTGCAGAACATTACGCCGTCTCACTTACTGGATAGTCAACTATTTGATTTTAAAGGAATTTCTTCAACCGGCCACGCAAACTCAAGCGGCGACAAAGCGTTTGACGAGGAATAGCAATTTGCACCCTGCGTCTGCGCAATCCACAGAAGCCAACTCGCCATGCACCGCTGCAACGTTGCACTGCACGCAATGGATTAACGTCGCGGGCGGCTCATCGCGCGCGCTCGTTTATCGTTCCTACGCGCTGGAGACGCACAACGAAGCCGTGACGCGTGCGCTGGTCATCGTGCATGGCGGTTCGCGTGATGCGCACACGAATTTCACGCATGCACTTGCCGCTGCGTTTATCGCCGGCGCGCTCAACGATACGGTCATCGTGTCGCCGCGATTTGCGTCCAACCATGAGGCCTTCTCCGAAACGTTGACCAGCGCAGGTGCGGTTGCCGCCGCGCGTGCGCCCGCGCGCGACACGCTCGCCGCCGGCGAATTGAACTGGGTCAGCCGGTTCGGCGGACGCCACTGGAACGCGGGCGGCGTGGCGGGCAACGCGAACATCACCTCGTATGAAGTCATCGACGAGATCATGCGCAAGCTCGCCGACAAGCACATTTTTCCGAACATCAAATCCATTGCCGTCGCAGGACATTCGTCGGGCGGGCAATTCGTCGGTCGTTATCAAATGGTCAACCGCGTGCACGATGAGCTGGGTGTCAAGGTTTCCTACGTCGTATCTAACCCCGGCGCCTACACCTATCTTGATAATCAGCGGCCTACCGCGAGTGCGATCCCGCTACATGTGTCGGCCTCGGTGCCGGGCCATATCGACATGAGCGCCGCCAGCACGCTGCCGCCGTACCTGCCCTACGCGGACGCGCACCACTGCACGACGTGCGACGACTGGCCGTACGGCATGAAAAATCGCACCGGCTATGCCGCGCAGTTTCCCGATGACCAACTCATCAGACAGGCCATCAGCCGTCCGACGACTTACGTGCTGGGTGAACTCGACATCCTGCCGTTGGTGAACTTTGATATGTCATGCCCGGCGATGGCGCAGGGTGCATCAAGGCTCGCACGCGGCCTCGCGTTCAGCCGTTATATCCGTGAAAACTTCGGCGCCAGACATCCGACAGCGGTACTCGACGGCTGCGGCCACAGCGCGCGCTGCATGCTGACGCACGACCGCATGCTGCCGATATTGTTTCCGCAGGATTAGGATGTTGGCAGAAAATACGGTTTTTTTATGTCTTGTAAAGCGTTGTTTAAAACATCTACTTTCAGTTAGGCTGATAAAGCGCGGAAAAGAATTATGCGAGACAGCAATTTTTACGAGGCGTTTGCGGCGGAATGGATTGAGGCGTGGAATAGCCACGACATCGATCGCATCATGTCGCACTACGATAAATCACTAAAATTTTCCTCACCCAAGCTGGCGAAGTTTATCCCCGGTTCGGGCGGAAAGTTGAATGGCAAAGAGTCTGTTCGCTCGTATTGGGCCCAGGCGCTTATTGCGCAGCCTGAACTGCATTTTGAGCTCATCGCCGTGCTGAAGGGTGTGGAGAGCATCGTCATTCACTATAAAGGCGTTGGCGGCAAGCTGTGCGCCGAGTTCTTTGTCTTCGCTGAAAACGGAATGGTGACTGAGTCTCATGCCCACGGCGAGTGAAAGAATCGCTGTGATATTTGCTTCAATAACACAGGCCGCGGCCGCCTATGAGGTCAGGCGATCCATTTGCGGAGAGAACACCAATGACTTCCGATGAACACTCGCAGTTGTTTCATCTTGCAAACGACCATGTAACCGCCGGCAGGCGCAACGAGGCGCTGGCGATTTTTGCGCAATTGCTGGAGAGCGATCTCGACGATTTCGGCAAGTCGATGGCGTGCATCAATATGGCCACCATCCATGACCAACTGGGGCAGGTGGCGCAGGCGCTCGAAGCGTACGACCGCGGCATTGCGATCGAGCGTTCGTTTGACCGCTACAACGTGGCGTTGCGCAAGGCAGCCTATTGCGCGGAGAAGGAGCGGCACGGCGACGCGCTGGCTGCGTTGAGCGCGCTGGTTGCGAGCGGCATTTCGGATATAGACAAAGCGACTGCGTGCCTCACGGCGGCTACGGTATGCGAAAAGCTGGGGCAAACGGACAAGGTGCTGGAGTGGTACGACCGCGGCATCCGCTATGAGCGTTCGCACTACCGCTTTGCCGTGGCCGAGCACAAGGCGTGGTATCTCTCAAGCAAGGGACGAACGAAAGAAAGCCTGAGGATTTACGACTCGCTGGAGCGGGAGGGTTCGATGACCGAAGCCGACAAGGATCGCATCAAGAACAACATTTCCCTGTTGCGCAAGTGAAGCAGCCCATCTGTTGTGCGTGCGGGAAGCTGTGCGCGAGCGGCGGCGATTTGGTGCAGTTTGCCGATTACCGGCCTTTGCCTAAGGGCATGGTCGGGCATCCGCACGGACTCGAATGGTTCTGTGCCAGGCATTTGCCGAGGGCGCGAACTTTTTCGAGTCTCGCGTTTGACGAGGCGATGCAAAAATTCCGGTCGCGCGGGCGGCTGTGGAACCTGATTCGCAGCCTTTTCGGACGCACGTAGCAGGCGAAGAGTGCGCATCGTGCACGCTGCTTGACCATCCATCGAAGATGGACGTACCAGCGCCCAGCGCCCGTCAATCCCCGGTCGGCGCGATGCTGAATTCCGTGACCGTATCGAGTTTCGAAAGCGCTTCCGTCAGCCGCTGCGTATTGCGCTGGTCATGCGTCCAGATCACCATGCGGTACTCGAAGTAGCCTCTCTCGCGGCGCATGCGGTAGCTCAGGTTGGCGATTGAAAATCCGTGATCGCGAACCAGTTGACGGTATTGCGGTTCGGGCATCGGCGCGTCGCTGGCAAAGCGCACCGCGTGATGGGCGTAATAGCGCGAGTGCATCCGCGCTTCGAGCCAGCGAAACAGCGACAGCGTGCCGAGCGTGAACACCGTCGCAACCGCGGCGGGAAAATAAAATCCGACGCCGGCGAGTATGCCGATGGCGGCAGTGATCCAGATCGACGCGGCGGTGGTCAGTCCGCGTACCGACAGGCCGTCTTTCATGATCACGCCCGCGCCGAGAAAGCCGATACCGGTCATGATGCCCTGCGCCATGCGCGTGGGATCGACCACCACGCGTGCTGCGCTGTGCGCCGTGAACCACAGGCTTTCATAGACGGTCACCAGCATCAGCAGGCTGGAGGCTACGCACACCAGCGCATGCGTGCGGAAACCTGCGGGACGGCCATGATAGCTGCGTTCCAGTCCGATGATGCCGCCGACGGCCAGCGCGATCAGCAGGCGGATGGCGATTTCAGGATAGTGTTCGTTCACCGTTGAGGTTTTTTTCCATGCTGCGAAAGGAAGAAGGCGCCGCGATTCATTCCGTCGCCTTGACCCCTGCGGCCTTCACCGCTTTGCCCCAGCGCTGATATTCGGCCAGCATGAATTTGCCGAACGCTTCCGGCGCCATTGGCGTCGGGTCGTAGCCGCGATCACTGAGTTGCTTGGCAGCGTCGCTGCCGCTGAGGATTTTGGTGAACACGCTGTTGAGCTGCGTGATGATCGGTTGCGGCGTGCCAGCGGGCGCCATCAGGCCGTACCAGCCGCTGATGGCGAAGCCCTTGAAGCCCTGTTCGTCGAGCGTGGCGATATCGGGTAACTCGCGCGTGCGTTTTGCGGTGGTGACCGCCAGCGCGCGTATTTTGCCTGCGCGGATCTGCGGGATGGCTGCGCCCGGGCCGGAAAACAGCGTTTGTACTTCGCCGCCGAGTGCCGCCGTCATCGCGGGGCCGCTGCCGCGATAGGGGATGTGCGTGAGTTTCAGTTTTGCGGTTTGATAAAACACTTCCTGCGCCAGATGCGCGGTCACGTTGCCGGAGCCGTAGTTGTAGCCGTTGGGTTTGGCCGCTGCGAGCTTGATGAAATCCGCCAGCGTTTTGGCCGGCACGGTGGGATGCACTGACACGATGTACGGCTGTTCGATCAGCATGGTGATGGGCGCGAAATCGCGGGCCACATCAAACGGCACTTTGTCGTACATCCACGGCGCGACCGCGGTAGCGCCGATTTCGGCGATGATCAGCGTGTAGCCGTCGGGATTCGCTTTGGCGCCGATGGCGGTGCCGCTGGTGCCTTGCGCGCCACCGCGATTGTCGATAAGGATTTGTTGTCCGAGTGCTGCCGTGACCGCCGGTTGCAGAATGCGCGATACCAAGTCGGTGCCGCCGCCCGGAGGGAACGGCACAATCAAACGGATGGCTTTGTTGGGGTAAGTGCTGGCTGCATTTGGCGCGGCCTTTTCAGCGGCGCTGGAATCCTGTGGCGCGAGTGCGGCGCCCGCAATTAACGCGGCCAGTACAGAAATAATGCGCTTCATGAATACTCCTCTGACGGGTGGTGGGGCGACGTTACCACGCTTGTGCTGTGCGCAAAAGGCGTTGAAAGAATTTTTGCCAACATTCATATTAAAAAATATCATTAAAAACAAATAGTTATATTAAATACCTATTTAGTAACTTGAAATTGTCAATATTATTTTGCCATGTTAGTATTGCGCCCTAAGAATCGCCATGAATTGCGCAGAACGCCTCGTAGAACTTTTCGGCAGCCAGGCCGAAGTTGCCCGCCGCTTCAGTCTTGATCGCGCGGTGGTCAACAATTGGGTGAAGTCCGGCTATGTACCGGCGCGCTGGGCCATGGAAGTGGAGCAAGTCACCGGCGGCGAGGTCACCGCTGGCGATGTTCTGAACGAGGCGACAGCACGCAAACCGATCCGGCTGAAATCGCGCCCGGACGGCGAAAATCTTTATATCTCCAACTCTGGGAGCGACATCATGGGCAACGAATTTGCACCGTCCAAACGCATCAGTTCTTTTCATCCGCCGCAGCGCACGCTGCTGGGGCCGGGGCCGACCGAAATCCATCCGCGCGTGCTCACCACCATGAGCCAGCCGGCGATCGGTTATCTCGATCCGGTTTTCGTCGAGATGATGGAGGAATTGAAATCGCTGCTACGCTACACCTATCAGACCAAGAATCCGCTGACATTTCCGATCTCCGGTCCCGGCTCGGTCGGCATGGAGTTTTGTTTTGTGAACATGGTTGTGCCCGGCGACAAGGTGATCGTGTGCCGCAATGGCGTGTTCGGCGGCCGCATGATCGAAAACGTCGAACGCTGCGGTGCCACCGCTATCGTCGTCGAGGACAAATGGGGCGAGCCGGTCGATCCGCAAAAACTGGAAGACGCACTGAAAGCCAACCCCGATGCGCGTCTGGTCGCATTTGTGCATGCGGAAACATCCACCGGCGTATTGTCGGACGCAAAAAAACTGGTCGAGATTGCGCACAAACATGACGCGCTGACCATCGTGGATTGCGTGACATCGCTCGGCGGCTGCGAAGTGCGCGTCGATGAATGGAAATTCGATGCGGTATATTCCGCCAGCCAGAAATGCCTGTCGTGCACGCCGGGCCTGTCGCCGGTGTCGATCAGCGAACGCGTGGTTGATTTCGTGAAGGCGCGCAAGGACAAGATACACAGCTGGTTCATGGACATGAATCTGCTGCTCGGCTACTGGGGCGCGAGCACGCGCACCTACCACCATACCGCGCCGACCAACTCGCTGTTCGGCCTGCACGAAGCGCTGCTGCTGATCCGTGAAGAAGGATTGGAAAACTGCTGGGCGCGCCACAAGCGTCATCACACCGCATTGAAAGCCGGGCTCGAAGCGATGGGACTCAAGTTCCTAGTGAATGAAAAATATCAGGTGCCGCAGATGAACGCGGTGTACTGCCCGGACAAAATCAATGAAGCCGCGGTACGCAAGACACTGCTCGACGAATTCGGCCTCGAAATCGGTGCAGGCCTCGGCCCGCTCGCCGGCAAGATCTGGCGCTTTGGTCTGATGGGCTACTCGTGCCGCCCGGATAACGTGATGCTGTGCCTGTCGGCGCTCGGCTCCGTGCTCGAAGATATGGGTTACGCGGTACATGTGGGCGATGCCGAAGCGGCGGCGCATGCCGCTTATGCGTCAATGCACAGCACCGAAGCTGCGGCGAAAAAGAGAAAGACCGCCAAGGCCGCCTGATCAGGCAGAGCGCTTTTTCCCAGCCGCCGGCCGCGAAGATTTCACCTTCGCGGCCGGTTTGCTTTTGGGCGCTGCTTTCGCTGCGGATTTTTTCAGGACGGCATTCGCTGCGCGTGCACGCAGTGCGGCTTCCAGTGCGCGCCGCGCCCACGGCAGCATCAGATGCGGCGCATCCATCGCCTCATCGGGCGCGCGCCGGTAGCTCATGGTCATGTTTTTGCCGTCTTTCGAATACACGAATGGCGCGCAGGACTCCGCGTCAAATGCCGCGCGGGTAACGTCGTCCGCTTTCAGGTAAAGCTCATCTTCAGCGATGATGGCCATGAATAATCCGTCGAGATACACGCCGTGGCCGCCGAACATGCGCTTCACCATCACACGGCCCGCCGGCGCCAGCAGTTCACTGACGTGATGCACGAAATCGTTGCTCGACGCCATCAGCGTACAAGCAATGTCGCCAGCCCGAGCAGCAATCCCATGCTCACCACGTCGGTTGCAGTGGTGAGAAAAATGCTTGACGCTGTTGCCGGATCGGCGCCGAAACGTTTTAGCGTGAGTGGGATCATCGCGCCGCAAATGCCGCTTACCACGCACGCGCCCACCAGTGCGAGCCATACCACCGCGGCGAGCATCAGTGCATGTTGCGAGCCTTGTATGGTGGCGTAGGTGAACATGCCGAGTGCCGCGATCAGTCCGGTGAAGGCGCCGTTCAAAAAGCCCAGCGACGCCTCTTTCATTACCAGCGTGCGCTCCGATCCGGGCTTCAATTCGCCGAGGGTGAGTCCGCGCAGCGTCACTGCCAGTGCCTGACAACCGGTATTGCCCGACTGCCCGGCGAGCACCGGCAGAAATGCTGCCAGCACCACCAGTTTTTCCACCGTGCCTTCGAAAATGCCGACCACCGCGCCGGCGGCAAATGCCGTGAGCAGATTCAGTTGCAGCCACGGATGGCGGAATTTGAAACTCTGCGACCAGCGCGTGGCAAGACGCTCTTCCTTTTCCACGCCGACCATGGTTCCGACCTGCGCGGTGATGTCGAATGCCTGCTCCTGAAACATGGCCTGTCCGCGCACCAGTCCGAGCAGCACGCCTTGCGCGTCGCACACCGGGTAGACGGGATAGTGGCGGTCCAGCACCAGCTTCATCGCATCCGACAGCTCCATCTCCGGTGTCAGCGAAAACACCTCGCGCAGCATCAGTGCATCGAGCCGTGTGTCGTCGTCGGCAAACAGCAGATCGCGCATGGTGATTATGCCGAGCAGCTTGCCAGAGGGATCAATGACGTAGCCGTAGGTGATGAACGCGGCTTTCACCAGCGTGCGCAGCTCGGCCACGGTTTGCGCCACGGTCATTTCGGGTGGAAACACCGCCAGCGCCGGCTCCATCATGCGGCCAATGGACCCATCCGCGTAAGCCTGGTTGCGTGACCACTGGCGCGCAGTTTCAATTGGCACGGCGTTCATTACGCCATCGACCAGCCCGCGCGGCAGTTCGGCGAGGATGTCCTGCGTAAATCCCGGATTGAGGTCGCCCAGCACGCCGGCGATCACGGCAGCGGGATGCTGCTCGAGCAGTGCGGCGGCTGCCGGCGCGGACAGCGATTTAACCAGCGGCGCCAGTGCTTTGCGCTGGGCGTCCGAGTTTTGATTATCGGGCATGGCAGGGGTCGTCACGACGCCTCCTGATTGTTATTGAACTCGAAGCCGTAATGCTAAACCGGAAACCTTCCCGCTGCGGGAATTTTATCCCTGGGTATAAGAGACCAGCTCCTGCCGCTCACTTGCGGTTATGCGACCGTAGGAATCCCGGTTCAGGGTTTCCATGGCTACAAAGC
Organism: Betaproteobacteria bacterium; assembly: GCA_021730905.1. Classification (GTDB taxonomy): domain Bacteria; phylum Pseudomonadota; class Gammaproteobacteria; order Burkholderiales; family SG8-41; genus UBA5216. Next base: position 10,807 of record JAKFYK010000137.1, read on the forward strand.
GTCGCACGCCATGCGCTATCCAGTAGCGGCTCTGAAGGTTGATGCCAAACGCGCCATTGTTGGATTGGGTCCAGCCGGATCCTTCTATTTTGTAGGCATCAAACGTGCCTGCTGGAACGACAACCTGCTCCCTGGTTACGACCCTGAAATCCATACTGACATCACGCGCGGGCCAGTCAGCTGCCTTGCGCTGGTAGCGCGCCGACCAGCGCTTTCCCACGCTGTATTCGGGGAGGAAGAACTGGGTGCCAGTGAATTCTACTTTCTGGTTTCGGATAAAGTTGCCGAGCAAATCCGTTACAAAACCGCCTTTGTTGAATTGCACTTCGTTGTCGTTGATGGCAGTAACACGCTGTCCGTGGATTCGCAATTCAAGCTTGGTAAGTAGATCGCTTTCACGGTAACGAAAAAAATCGCCAACCCGGTAATTGGTGTCCGTGCGAACCGTGCCCTTGGTAAACGGATTGTCCGCGGCGGATACCGTTTCGACCTTCTTTTCGCCCTGCCGTGCCAGCGCTCGGTCGAGCTGGAACTGCGCGAGCTCGGAAAAACGCCCGCTCGGGTAGCGCGTGAGGTAATCCATCAACGGATCGGGCGTTTTCGACACCTTGATTTTTTCCCAGAGGGCGAGTTCCTGTGCAAACAGCCGTTGTTCTTCCTGCTCGGATATTTTTTTCAGCTCCTTGGGCGGTACGAAGTAAAAATCCTCTTCCAGCGAAGTGCTTTCCCAGGGGATTTGCAGTCCGTTGGAGCGGCGCCTGACACCAAGTCGTACGCGCTTGAACACATCCTCTACTTTGGCATCGGGTACCGCGATTTCCTTCAGCAGATGTTCGGTATACAACCCGTTAGCGCCTTCCCCGTCGCTGGCCACGTTGCCCGGCGCGGTGGCATAGGCGAGCAGCGTGCCCGGCGGCGCATCCATCTGCGAGAGGCCTTTGTGATCCACACCGCCGAGGCTGCCGAAAGGGTTGTCGCGGCAGGCATCCAGGATGATCACGTTCAGCGGATTGACCGCTTTGCTGATGCCGCCTAGCAGCGTGCCGACTTCAACGCCGTGCTTCTGTATGTCGGCGGCCGACCGGATGTCCGCGTCCACCGGTATCATGTAGTTGCGCCATGCTAGTTGCAGTCCATGTCCGGCGAAGTAAAACAACCCGACGCCTTTGCGCTTCGCCAGGACTTGCGTGAATACGTGAACTGCCTCCGACAGTTCCGCCTGCACGGCATCGAGCTTCATCGCCACGTCGAATCCAGTGTTCTTCAGCGCTTCGGCTATGGCCCGCGCGTCATTTACCGGATTCTTTAAAGGTGAGCGCTTGTAGCTGCTGTTGCCGATCACCAAAGCAAACTTGGGTGCGCGCAAAAGTTTCAGCGTGCCTTCGGATTGCGCCCATACCCATGCATAAGGCACCGGCAGAAAAAGCGAGGTCGCGGCGAAGCCGGCACGCAATACGCGGCGGCGGCCGCTGTTGCATGATGGTTCGATTGTTACCTTGCCTTCATTCGACATGGATGCGCTTCCTCTTTGCCCCGGCATGATCATCGGTGGGATGACTCACGCCGGCGCTTAGTTTACGGTGATGGCCGCGAACGCTGAACGGCGTAGCGCATGTAAATTATAACTATTTGTTTTTATTGATATTTTTATAAGATGGTTGGTCAATGAACCAGCGTCGGTCTAAATACCCAGCCGCTGCCAAATGGTCGTCGTCAATCCGGCTTGATTGAGGGTGTAGAAGTGCAGCCCCGGCGCGCTGTTCGACAGCAGGTCGTCGCATAGCTTGGTCACGACATCAAGGCCAAACGCGCGTATGGACGCCGTGTCGTCGCCGTAACTCTCGAATTTATTGCGCATCCAGCGCGGAATTTCCGCCCCGCAAGCGTCGGAGAAGCGCGCCAGTTGCGAAAAGCGTCCGATGGGCATGATACCGGGCACGATGGGTATGGCGATATTCATCGCTTCGCATTGGTCGACGAAATGGTAATACGCTTCGGCGTTGTAGAAATACTGCGTGATCGCGGAATTCGCGCCCGCCTCTACTTTGCGCTTGAAGTTGGCGAGATCGTCCTGCGCGCTTTTCGCTTGCGGGTGATACTCCGGATAGGCCGCGACTTCAATATGAAAATGGTCGCCGAATTCTTCGCGAATGAACGATACCAGCTCGTTGGCATAGCGGAACTCTCCGGCTGCGGCGATTCCCGAGGGCAGATCGCCGCGCAGCGCCACCAGGTGCTTGATGCCGTTATCCTTGTAGCGCTGCAGCATTTCGCGAACGCTTGCTCTGGTCGAAGCGACGCACGAAATGTGCGGCGCCGCAGCGTAGCCTTGCGCGCGTATGTCGAGCACCGTGCCCAGGGTGCGCTCCCGCGTCGAGCCGCCAGCGCCGAAAGTCACCGAGAAAAACTTGGGCTTTAGTTGCGCCAGTTGTTGAGTGGCGGCGCGCAGTTTCTCCGCGCCCTCCGGTGTGTTGGGCGGAAAGAATTCGAAGCTGAAGGTGCGCGGATGTTCGTGCCGGGATTGCATGTCGCCCTCGCATCAATAGCGGTAGTGATCCGCTTTGAATGGGCCATCTACTGAAAGATGCAGGTATTCGGCCTGCTTCTCGTTAAGCGTCGTGAGTTGCACGCCGAGTTTCTTAAGATGCAGGCGCGCGACTTTTTCATCCAGATGTTTGGGCAGGACGTAGACTTCATTCTTGTACTTGCCGCCCTGCGTGAACAGTTCAATTTGCGCCAGCGTCTGGTTGGTGAACGAATTGGACATCACGAACGACGGATGCCCGGTACCGCAACCCAGGTTCACCAGCCGGCCTTCGGCCAGAATGATCAGACGCTTGCCGTCAGGGAAAATCACGTGATCGACCTGCGGCTTGATGTTTTCCCACTGATATTGCTTGAGGCTGGCGATATCGATTTCGGAATCAAAGTGTCCGATGTTGCACACGATGGCGTTGTGCTTCATGCGCTTCATGTGATCGTGATTGATCACCGAAAGATTGCCGGTGCAAGTCACGAAAATGTCCGCTTTGTCGGCGGCGTAATCCATGGTCACTACGCGAAATCCTTCCATCGCGGCTTGCAGCGCGCAGATCGGATCGATTTCCGTTACCCACACTTGCGCGGAGAGCGCGCGCAAGGCTTGCGCGCTGCCCTTGCCCACGTCGCCAAAGCCGCACACCAGTGCGACTTTGCCGGCGATCATCACATCGGTGGCACGCTTGATCGCATCGACCAGCGATTCGCGGCAGCCGTAGAGATTGTCGAACTTGGACTTGGTCACCGAGTCGTTGACATTGATCGCGGGGAACGGCAGCCGGCCTTCCTTTTGCATTTGATATAAACGATGCACACCGGTGGTGGTTTCTTCGGTCACGCCTTTGATGTTGGCTTCGATTTTCGAATAGAAACCGGGTTTTTCCTTCAGTGTTTTGCGCATCGCGGCGAACAGCACGATTTCTTCTTCGTTCGTGCCTTCGGGCGGTTGGGTTTTATTCCGCTCGTGCTGCGCGCCGAGCGTGACCAGCAGCGTGGCGTCGCCGCCGTCGTCGAGGATCATGTTCGGTGTTCCTCCGTCCGACCACTGGAGGATGCGATGCGTGTAATCCCAGTAGTCTTCCAGTGTTTCACCTTTGTAGGCGAACACGGGAATGCCGCTCGCGGCAATAGCGGCAGCGGCGTGATCCTGCGTCGAGAAAATATTGCACGAGGCCCAGCGGATGTCGGCACCGAGTGCGGCCAGCGTTTCGATCAGCACCGCGGTCTGGATGGTCATGTGCAGCGAGCCGGCGATGCGTGCGCCCTTAAGCGGCTGCTTGCCCTTGTATTCCTCGCGGATCGCCATCAGACCGGGCATTTCGGTCTCGGCAATGGCGATTTCCTTGCGGCCGAAATCGGCCAGCTTGATGTCTGCTACGTGGAAGTCTTTAAAATCTTTAGATGCGGCGTTCATCACGCGCTCCTTTCAGTTTCGAAAAAAGTTCGTGAGCGCCGTTGCGGGGTTGATCCACCGAGCCTGGCAGGGTCTACATTACAATAGCCCTGTCGCAACGCTCCTCGGCGAGGGCGCGATTATAGCGCAGCGCGTTGTGCTTGCCACTAAGCGTGTTGCGGCGTCAAATTAGTCTTGCAGCGGTAAGTAGTGATACTGGATGTGTATAAATTATTTAATAAAAACAAATAGTTATATTTTTGACTGCCATGGCTCGTAAAGTTTTTTTCAGTTTTCATCATCAGGCGGATCAGGCGCGCGCGGCACAGGTGCGCAGTATTGGTCTGGTCGAAGGCAATAACTCGGCGTCAGATCAGGATTGGGCGCGGCTGACGGCGAAAGGCGAAACGTTGATACAGCGCTGGATCGATAGTCAATTGGCCGGCCGGCAATGCACCATCGTGCTGATCGGAGCGCAGACTGCGGGCCGGCGCTGGATCAAGTATGAGATCGACAAATCCTGGAACGACAAAAAAGGCTTGCTGGGAATATACATTCACAACCTGACGGATGCGGCGGGTGCGAAATCGCCCAAGGGAAAAAATCCGTTTGACGATTTCACACTGAAAAGCACGGGTGCAAAGATGTCATCGATGGTAAAAGCTTACGATCCGCTGCCCACAGAAAGCCGCGCCATCTGCAATTACATCAGCGTCAATCTGGTGAAATGGGTGGAAGAGGCGATCCGCATCCGCGCCCAGAACTGATCCTGATGAGCGCAAAAAGCCGGCTTGCGCCGGCTTTTGTGAGGTTAGTTGTTCTCTGGGCTGCTTTTTAAATACCTGAATCAGCCTTAAGAGCAGCAACTTTGTCCGTGGCCTCCCAGGAAAACTCCGGCTCGTCGCGGCCAAAGTGGCCGTGCGCGGCGGTTTTTTCATAGATCGGGCGCAGCAGGTTGAGCGACTGGATGATGCCCTTGGGACGCAGGTCAAAATGCTTCTCGACCAGCGCGGCAATTTTTTCGTCGGGAATCTTGCCGGTGCCGAAGGTTTCCACCAGCACGCTGACCGGCCGCGCTATGCCGATGGCGTAGGCCACCTGGATTTCGCACTTGGCGGCTAGGCCGGCCGCCACGATATTCTTGGCGACGTAGCGTGCGGCATAGGCTGCCGAACGATCGACTTTCGACGGGTCCTTGCCGGAGAACGCGCCGCCGCCGTGGCGCGAATAGCCACCATAGGTATCAACGATGATCTTGCGGCCGGTGAGGCCGGTGTCGCCCTGCGGGCCGCCGATGACGAAGCGTCCCGTTGGGTTGATCAGGTATTTGGTTTCCTTGCTGATCATGTTCTTGGGCAGTACCGGCTTGACGATCTGCTCGATCACGCTCTCGGTCAGCGGCTCGTGGGAGATGTCGGCGGTGTGCTGGGTGGAGATCACCACGGTATCAATATGATGCGGCTTGCCGTCGACGTAACGCACGGAGACCTGCGATTTCGCATCCGGGCGCGCCCACGGCAGGCGTCCGTCTTTACGCAGTTCGGCGTGGCGTTCCATCAGCCGATGCGCATAATAAATCGGCATCGGCATGTATTGCGGCGTTTCGTTGCAGGCGAAACCGAACATCAGTCCCTGGTCGCCCGCGCCCTGATCGAGATCGAGGCCTTTGCCTTCATCCACGCCTTGCGCGATATCCGGCGATTGCTGGTCGTAGGCCACCATCACGCCACAGCTTTTGTAATCGAAACCAATGTCGGAATCGTCGTAGCCGATGCGTTTGATGGTTTTGCGCGCGACTTGCGCGTAATCCACGCGCGCACTGGTGGTGATCTGGCCAGCCAGCACCACCAGGCCGGTATGCGTCAGCGTTTCCGCGGCGACACGGCCGTTCTTATCCTGCGCAAGGACAGCGTCGAGGACGGCATCGGAGATCGCGTCGGCGATTTTGTCGGGGTGGCCTTCGGAAACGGATTCGGAGGTAAACAGAAAGTTGCTCATGATTTTGTTGGCTCTAGGCTCTGGGCTTCGTCGAGTGTAAAAAAACGCATAGAATAGCACGGAAGTGTTTATTTTATAAGACAAACCGTGCTGCAAATCCTGTTTCGGCTGATTGCGCGGCTGCCATTGTCCTGGCTGCATGCCGCTGGTGCCTTGATCGGCTGGATCGCCTATGGGTGTTCGCCGTCATACGCGGCGCGATTGCGCGAAAACATTCGCGGCAGCAACGTTTGCGATCCAGCGGACTGCGGCTCGCTGACTCGCCGCGCGGTGGCGGAAGCCGGCAAAGGCGCGGCGGAAATGGTTGCCCTTTGGTTTGCTGCGGACGACAGAATTCGCGGCTGGATGCGCTGCGATAGCTGGCATGTCACCGATCAGGCGCGCGCGCGCGGCCACGGTATTATCTTCATGACGCCGCATCTCGGCGGATTTGAAATATGCGCGCAATACATTGCGCAGCGCATGCCAATTACGGTGATGTACCGGCCGCCAAAACTGCGATGGCTGGAACCGCTGATGATTTGCGGTCGCAGCCGCTGGGGCGCCTCGGTGGTGCCGGCAAATCTGAAGGGTGTGCGCGCATTTTTCAGGGCGCTGAAAAGCGGGCAGGCGGTGGGCCTGCTGCCGGATCAGACGCCCGGTGTGGGCGAAGGCGCGTGGGCGGATTTTTTCGGGCGGCCCGCGTATACCATGACGCTGGTGACGCGATTGCAAACATCCGCTGGTGTGCCGGTGATTATGGTGTCGGCGCAGCGCTTGGCGTCCGGTGCCGGCTATCAAATTCGCTTTGAGCATGTACCGGTGGAAAATTTCAGTGAATCCAGCCTCAATCGCGCGGTCGAGGCGGTGGTGCGCCGTTGCCCCGAGCAATACCTGTGGGGATACAACCGCTACAAAACGCCCGCCGGCGCGCCTC
>JAKFYK010000167.1 GCA_021730905.1 Betaproteobacteria bacterium
CCGAAAGCGGCCGCATCACGAGCCTGAATCCCAGCGCGAAAAAGAAATAAGTCAAACCGTTGAGCGAGGGCAGGCAGCATTCATCTGCCGCAGAATTTTTGGAGATCAGAATGGAAGCTTTAAAAGGTGTGCGCATTCTCGACATGACCCACGTGCAGGCGGGGCCGACCTGCTCGCAACTGCTGGCGTGGATGGGCGCGGATGTCATCAAATTCGAACCGCCGCAGGGTGATGCAACGCGCGGCCAGTTGCGTGATGTGCCCAACGCCGACAGCCTTTATTTCACCATGCTCAACTGCAACAAGCGGTCGATCACCGTGAACATGAAGAATCCGGAAGGCAAGAAAGTTTTTATCGATCTGCTGATGAAGTGCGACATCATCATGGAGAACTTCGGCCCCGGTGTGCTCGACCGCTTTGGTTTCACGTGGGAAAAGATACACGAAATCAATCCGAAGATCGTGATGGGTTCGATCAAGGGTTTTGGTTCGTCCGGCCCGTACTCCGATTTCAAGGCGTATGAAAACGTGGCGCAGGCGATGGGCGGTTCGATGAGCACCACCGGCGTGCCCGAAGGCCCGCCGTTCGTGACCGGCGCGCAAATCGGCGACTCCGGCACCGGCTTGCATCTTGCCATCGGCTTGCTGGCGGCGCTGCATCAGGCCAATCGCACCGGGCAAGGGCAGTATGTCGAAGTGGCGATGATGGATGGCGTGATGAATCTGTGCCGCGTGAAATGGCGCGATCATCAGCGGCTCACGCGGCAGTCGTTGTCCGAGTATTCCGTGCCTACGCAGCAGGGCATGGGGGACGTGCCGCGCGCGGGCAACGATTCCGGCGGCGGTCAATTGGGCAACGCTATTCATTGCAAGCCGGGCGGGTCCAACGATTACATCTACGTGGTGGTGCAGGAGGCGGTGTGGGATGGCCTTGCTAAGCGCATCGGGCCCGACATAGGGCAGCCTGATCTTGCGACCGATGCGCGGTTCGCCAAGATCGGCGATCGCCGCAAGAATCAGAATGATATGTGGGCGCTGATCACGAAATTTGCATCGAACTACACTAAGCGCGAATTCATGGCGATATTGAATCCACTGGACGTGCCGTGCGGGCCGATCATGTCCACGGAAGACCTCGCAACCGATGAGCATGTGCGCGGACGCGACATGTATGTCGAACTCGATCATCCGCAGCGCGGCAAGTGGTGGAACGTCGGCATGCCGATCAAGTTGTCGGCGTCGCCTGCTGTTATCAAGCGCTCGCCCACGCTGGGGGAGCATACCGATGAGGTTCTGAAAGAGGTGCTGGGCTACGCGGACGACAAGGTGGCCCAGATGAAGACGGCCGGTGCTTTCTCGCTGCCACCGAAAAAAGTTGCTTAGTGCTACCTATACAGAGATCAAAATGAAAATCGCAATTATTGGCCAGCAAGACTTCGGCAAAGCAGTGCTCGACGCTTTTCTCGCGCGTGGCGATGAAGTTGCTGGTGTGTTCTGCGCGCCTGAAAAACCAGGTGCCAAGGCGGACCCGGTGCGCGCCGCGGCAGAGGAGAAAAAGCTCAAGGTGTTCCAGTTCAAGTCTTTGCGCGAACCGGATGCGCACGACGCGCTGAAAAGCCTGAACGTTGATCTGGGCATCATGGCCTATGTGTTGCAGTTCGCGCCGGATACATTTGTGCATTTGCCGCGGCTGGGGACGATTCAGTATCACCCGTCGTTGTTGCCCAAATATCGCGGCCCGTCGTCGATCAACTGGCCGATCATGCGCGGTGACACCCAGACGGGGCTGACGATTTTTCGTCCGAACGAAGGCCTGGATGAAGGCCCGGTGGTACTGCAAAAGGAATGCGCGATCGGCCCGGATGACACGCTGGGCGATGTGTACTTTAATCATCTGTTCCCGCTGGGCGTGAAAGCGATGCTCGAAGCGGCGGATCTGGTGTTCGCCGGCAAGCACAGCGAGACCGTGCAGGATGAATCCAGGGCCAGTTACGAAGGCTGGTGTCGCGCAGGTGAGTCGCGCATACACTGGGCCAGTCACGTAGATTCGGTCTATAACGTGATTCGCGCCTGCAACCCGGCGCCCGGCGCGTGGACCATGCTCAACGGCAAGAAAGTGCAGATATTCGACGCGCGCAAGCACCTGTTTCGCCGTTTCGCGGATGTTGCGGGAAAAATGGGCGAGGTGTCTGCGGTCAACGAGCAAAGCTTTCGCATCACGGCGCAGGGCGGCACCATCGAAGTGCTGCGCGCGCGCGGCGAAGACGGCAAGAAAATCTCCGGTGGTGAATTTGCAAAAGCCAATGGGCTTGCCAACGGTGTGATTTTTGATTCTTGATGCGCCGTTGACCGCCTAGGGGCGGTTTTCGTTCACGCTATGCTAAAGCCACCCGCGCGGTGGCTTTTTTTGCGGGGCATTACTATAAATATTTGTTTTTAAACAATAATTTATATATGCGATGCTGGAATGGCCTGATGTCACATAGTGGTTTCGCCTGCAAGCACACGTAGCAGGTGCGGTATCCTAGCCACAATACACGCTGTGTTTGCACATGCCCGTGGCAAAAAGCATGGCTTTTCTTTTTGAATATCGTAAAATGAATCAGTGGGTTGCGTAAAACCATTCACAAATAACATAACCCGGTTCTGCAATGATTTTGACTATGCCGCACAATAGCGCCTCGAGCGGCGGCGGTGGCGAAATGGGGGCTGGACATCATAAGTAGCTGGTGGTCAGACTGACCTGCGTGCGCATGCGAGACGGAAAAATTTGATGGCAGAAGAAATTAAGCGTTTTGATATGGTCTCGGCCACGGATGTGGGCAGGGTCAGGTCTCACAATGAAGACAGCATTGCTGCCGATCCCGATATCGGCGTGGCAACGCTCGCGGATGGCATGGGCGGCTACAACGCCGGGGAGGTTGCCAGCGGTATCGCGGTGGCGATGATACCCGCCGAGATGCGTAAATTGCGCGCCGAATTGGCGATCGACCAAGCGCCCGACAGCGAGATCGAAAAAAGGGTTGAGGAACAGGCGCGCAAGGTAAATACCGCCATTTACAATGCGGCGCAAAAAGAATCACAGTATGCCGGCATGGGTACGACGCTGGTGTTTGCCTGCTGGCACCGCAACAAGGTGACGGTGGGACATCTGGGCGATTCCCGCATGTACCGCCTGCGCGGAGACGGCATCGAGCAGATGACCAAGGACCATTCCTGGATACAGGAACAGATTGACAAGGGATTGATGACCCATGAGCAGGCGCGTGCGTCGAAAAAGAAAAATCTGGTCACCCGCGCGTGCGGCATTGATCCCAATGTGGTTCCGGAAGTGCACACCCATGTGGTGGAGCAGGGCGACATCTATGTATTGTGTTCTGACGGGCTCTATGACATGGTGCCCGACGACGAAATTCATCTCACAGTGACGTCGCTAAAATCCAATCTGCCGCTGGCGGCGCAGCAACTGGTGCAGCAGGCCAATGACAACGGCGGCCGCGATAATATCTCGGTGATACTGGTTCATGTGTTGCGGGGCCATCAGGAACAGACGGGATTCTTGGCGAAATTGAAATCCTGGTTTACATAAAGCTTGGGGAAACAGTCATGGCGAAGTTGATACTCAGTCTCGAAGGTTCGGTGATCCGGGAACTTCCGCTCGATAAGGAGCGCGTCACCATTGGGCGCAAGGCGCAGAACGACATCCAGATCGAAAATCTGGCGGTCAGCAGCGAGCACGCGTGCATCGTTACCATACTCAATGACTCTTTTCTGGAAGATCTGGGGTCGACCAACGGCACGCTGGTCAACGGCAATCCGATCAAGAAACATATTTTGCAGAACAATGATCTGATCGAGATCGGAAAATACAAACTGAAATTTGTGAATGATGGCCCGGTCGCTACCCAGACCACGGTCGAGGATTTCGAGCGCACCATGGTGTTGCGGGCGCCCTCCGCGGCGCCGCGCCCGGCCCCGCCGCCGGCCGCACCCCCTGTCGCGGAAGCCAAACCTGCGCCGGCGGCGGTTACCACGCCAAAACCCGCGCCGGCACCCACTCCCGCGCCTGCAATGGCGGCGGCATCACCGCCACCACCGCTAGCGCCTGCTGCCGCGGCTCAGCAAGCGTTCATTCAAATCATGAGCGGCCCCGGCGTCGGCAAGGAACTGCCGCTGACGAAGAGTCTTACCACGCTGGGCAAACCGGGCGTGCAGGTCGCCGTCATCACCAAACGGCCGCAAGGCTATTTCATCACGCATGTGGAAGGCGCCAATTTCCCGGTGTTGAACGGGCGCACGCTGGATAACCAGGCTCATGTGCTTGGCGACCACAACATGATCGAGATTGCCGGTGTCAAAATGGAATTCTTCTTCAAGAAATAGCGCAGCTCGAGGCAGCTTCGCCCTTGGGCCAAGGGAGCACGACCGTGGGCTTGCTGTCTGTCAGTTTTCGTACGACCCGTGTCGCAGCGCGCCCCATGGCTAGTGGCTGCGCCCTCCGTTTCGCGCAGTGTCCACACGGAAATCAGACGTGAAGAAACATTTCGTGCGCATGGTTGTCGGGTTGCTGATCGTCGCGGCGTTTTTGTTGCATGAGCGCGGCGACATTGAAATTCCGCTGCTCCGCAAGATTGAGAATATCGCTTACGACACCCGGCTGCGCCTGACGATGCCGGAAGGCGTCGATTCAAAAGTCGTTATTCTCGACATCGACGAAAAGAGCCTGAAAGAGCGCGAGGACGGCGGCGAGGGGCGCTGGCCGTGGCCGCGGGATCGTCTGGCGCTGATGCTGGACAAACTGTTCGACAAGTATCAGATCGAGGTGCTGGGATTTGACGTGGTGTTTGCCGAACGTGACGAAACGTCGGGCGTGCGTGTGCTCGATAACCTGGCGAAGGATGCGCTTCGTAATGTGCCGCAGTTTCAGGCGGCTTTCGGCAGGATCAAGCCGCAACTGGAATACGACGAAATCTATGCGCGCGCGATGCGCGGGCGCAAGGTTGTGCTGGGATATACGTTTCAGGAAGACGATCCTGGAAAGAAAGGGATGCTGCCGGCGCCGGTATTTGGTGCAGAGGCCCTGGGGCAACATACACTGCCCATACCCTCACGGCCGGGGTACAGCGCGAATCTCGACGTGCTGCAGAAAAATGCGGCCAGCGGCGGTCATTTCAACCCCGATCAGGAGATTGACGGCGTGGTGCGCCGCGTGGCCATGTTCGCGAAGCACGATGGCAAGTACTACGAAGCGTTGTCGCTGGCGGTGGTGCGCAGCTATCTGGGCATGCCGCCGGTAAAGCTCGAGTTCGCGGATTACGTGCAGGGCGATGCGGAACTGGAAGAAATATCGGTTGGCGGCCTGAAAATTCCGGTGGATGCGAAGACGCGCGCACTGATTCCTTACCGCGGTCCGCGCGGAAGCTTCAAGTACATTTCCCTGGTCGATGTTGTGAACGAACGCGTGGATATCTCCGAACTGCGCGGCAAGATCGCGCTGGTGGGCACGACCGCACCGGGGTTGCAGGATATTCGCGTCGCACCTGTCGATGCCGTGTATCCGGGTGTCGAAGCCCACGCCAATCTGATCGCCGGCATGCTGGACGGCACCATCAAACGCCGTCCGGCCTACGCAGAAGGCGCTCAATTCATGGTGGTCATGATCATCGGCGTCGCGCTGGCGATACTATTACCCTTTCTGGGTATCGGCAAGGCGACAACGGTGACGTTTGTGGTGCTGGCCGCTGCCATAGCAATGAACTTCTGGTTGTACCAGCATGAAAATTTCGTGCTGCCCATCGCAACCAATGTCACGATGATTTTTATCGTTTTTGGTTTCAATACGATTTGGGGGTACTTCTCCGAGGCGCGCGGCAAGCGACAGATTACCGGCTTTTTCGGCCAGTACGTACCGCCGGAAATCGTCGCGCAGATGTCGAAAGACCCCGACAATGTTTCGTTTGAACCGGATTCGCGCGAGTGTACCGTGTTGTTTACCGACGTGCGCGGATTTACCACCATATCAGAGGGGCTGGACCCCAAGGCGCTGTCGGAACTGATGAACGAGTTCCTGACACCGCTCACCGAGATCATCTACAAGCATCACGGCACCATTGACAAGTACATGGGTGATTGCATCATGGCGTTTTGGGGCGCGCCGCTGCCCAATCCTGCCCATGCGCTTGCTGGTGTGACCGCGGGGCTCGAAATGCATCGTGTTCTAAATGAGTTGCAACCAAAATTCAAAGCCAAAAACTGGCCGGAAATCAAAATTGGCGTGGGATTGAACACGGGCCGCATGAGTGTGGGCAACATGGGCTCGAAGATTCGGCTGGCCTACACGGTGATGGGTGATGCGGTAAATCTCGCCTCGCGCCTTGAGGGCATCACAAAGGAGTACGGGGCTGATATCATCGTCGGCGAAGAAACCATGAAGGCGGTGCCCGAGATGATTTTCCGTGAACTGGATCGGGTGCGCGTCAAGGGCAAAGAGAACGCGGTGACGATATATCAGCCAATTGGACCGCGCAGCGAGGTCGGGCAAGACACGATCAAGCGGCTGGAGCTGTTTGACGAGGCGCTGAAGACGTATCGCAGGCAGGACTGGGATGCCGCCGAGGCGCAGTTTCGGCAATTGGCTGAGGCGTCACCCGAGAACAAGTTGTATGATCTGTTCCTTAAGCGCATTCCGGTGTTGCGCGAAAAGAATCCGGGTGCGGATTGGGATGGCGCATTTACTTTTGAGAGCAAATAGGATGAAGTTGCGCGTACTGGGTTGCAGCGGCGGCATCAGCGGAACACTCCGCACTACATCGCTGCTGCTTGACGACGACGTGCTGATTGACGCCGGCACCGGTGTCGGCGATCTTTCGATGGAGGCGATGGCAAAGATCGATCACGTTTTTGTCACCCATTCGCATCTTGATCATGTGACGTCGATCCCATTTATGGTGGATACTGTGGGCTGGATGCGCGAGAAACCGCTGATCGTGCACGCGCTGGCCGAGACCATTGCCGACCTGAAAGCGCATTTGTTTAACTGGAAGCTATGGCCCGATTTCACGCAGATTCCCACGCCACAGCGGCCGATGCTTCAGTTTTCGCCGGTAGCGATCGGCCGCGGGCAGGCGATTTCCGGCAGAACCATCACGCCCATGCCGGCGAACCACGTGGTGCCCGCCGTCGGTTACCGGCTGGATTCGGGAGGCGCGAGCCTGATTTTCACCGGCGATACCACCAGCAGCGACGAATTGTGGCAAGAAGTGAACCGGATCGAGAATTTGCGGTATCTTATCGTTGAAACCGCGTTTTCCAACGCGGAGCGGGAGTTGGCAATTCGCGCCAAACACCTTTGTCCCAGTTTGCTGGTCGAGCAGCTCAAGCTGCTCACGCGGCGTGCGGAGATATTCATCACGCACCTCAAACCGGGCGAAGGAGACATGATCATGCGAGAAATTGCCGAGGGCGCACTGCGCTGGAGCCCTCAAATGTTGCAGCACCAGCACGTTTTCGAGTTTTAACTGTTTTGACCATGACCCGTCTGAAATCAGCATTGATTGCGGTGGAGGTAATATGAGTTCAGTGCTCCAGAGCAAACCGGTAGCGCAGGATCCGATGGCCGAGAAGCTGGGTTACCAGCAGCGGCTTCAGGGCGTTACCAACAAGATTCACGCGTCAAAGAATATTGACGAGATCATCACGGATCTTTCCGTCGAACTTTGCGGACTTTTTTTCGCGGACAGATTGACGATCTATCTGACCAGCGATGACAAGGGCTCCATTATCTCCAAAGTCAAAACCGGACTGCATTCGTTCAAGGACATCAAGCTTCCGATCAACGAACAGTCTATCGCCGGGTTTGTCGCGGTCAACAAGCGTGTGGTCAATATTCGTGATGTCTACGATGAAGCCGAACTCAAGGCGCACAGCCCGCAGCTCAATTTTCTGAAGGCCGTGGATGCCAAGACCGGCTATCGCAGCAAGCAGTTGCTGGTGGCGCCGATACTGGAAGCCAAGACCAAGGATCTGATCGGCGTCATCCAGATCATCAATACCAAGAATAGCCAGCCTTTTCCGCAGTACATGGAAGAGGGCGTGCTGCATCTGTGCGAGACGCTGGCGATCGCGTTTCGCCAGCGCCAGGGCCCGGGCATGCAGGTGCGCGGCAAGTACGAGTCGCTGGTCACCAATGCAGTCATTTCGGCCGAGGAACTTGAACTAGCCCAGCGCTCCGCCCGGCGCAAAAACCTCGACCTTGAAACGGTGCTGACCGATGAGTTTCAGGTAAAAGTGCCGGCGCTGGGCGATGCGCTGGCTGCATTTTTTGGCGTGCCTTATGAGCCGCACAAACAGGATCGCATCAAGCCGCCGGATCTGTTGAAAAACATGAGCCGCGATTTTTGCCAGGCCAACCAGTGGATACCGCTCGAGGACACACAGCAAGGCATCCTCGTCATGACGCCGGATCCGGAAAAGACGCGTGCGTCGCGCATGGTCAGCAACGTGTATCCGAAAAGCAAAATCGTCTACCGGGTCACCACGCAGCGCGAATTTATTTCGACGCTGGAGCAGATGTTTGGCGGCTCGGGCGCGCTGGATGACTCGGGCAACATCGACGACCTACTGGGCGGTCTCGACGAAGACGCCGAGGGTGGCGAATCGGCCGGCGACGATATCGCTTCGGCCGCCAGCGACAACGAGTTGGTGAAGCTCGTCAACAAGGTGATCATCGACGCGTATCAGCAGGGCGCGTCGGACATACACATAGAGCCTTATCCGGGCAAGGCCAAGACAGAGATCCGCTTCCGCAAGGACGGCTCCCTGACGCCCTACATCCAGGTGCCCGCGAGTTACCGCAATGCGCTGGCGGCGCGCCTGAAGATCATGTGCGATCTCGATATCTCGGAGCGCCGCAAGCCGCAGGACGGCAAGATCAAATTCAAAAAATTCGGCCCTCTGGACATCGAACTGCGGGTGGCGACCATCCCCACCGCCGGTGGTGTCGAAGACATCGTGATGCGTATTCTTGCCGCGGGCGAGCCTATTCCGCTGGACAAGCTCGGCCTGTCCAAGCGCAATCAGCAGTTATGCAAAGGCGCAATCGAGAAACCCTATGGTTTGTTTTTCGTGTGCGGGCCGACAGGTTCAGGCAAAACAACCACGCTGCACTCGGTGCTGGGCTACCTTAACAAACCGGATACCAAGATCTGGACAGCCGAGGATCCGGTTGAAATTACCCAGAAGGGATTGCGTCAAGTACAGGTCAACAGAAAGGCAGGGCTTGAATTTTCCATCGTGATGAAAGCGTTTCTCCGGGCCGACCCCGACATCATCATGGTGGGCGAGATGCGCGACAAGGAAACAGTGTCGACGGGTATTGAAGCCTCGCTGACCGGCCACCTGGTGTTCGCGACGCTGCATACCAACAGTGCGCCGGAATCGATCGTTCGCTTGCTTGACATGGGCATGGATCCGTTCAACTTTGCCGACGCGCTGCTCGGCATTCTGGCGCAGCGTCTTGCCAAAAGGCTGTGCAGCAAGTGCAAAGAAGCGCACGCTGCTACCGATGATGAAATTCGCATGCTGGTCGAGGAGTTTTCAGTGGAGCTGCTCAATACCGAGCCGTGGAAAAAAGACCCGCAGGGCGAGCGCTCCAAACTGCTCGAGTTCTGGGCCAAGGAATATGGCAACGAGAACGGGCAACTGGTGATTCATTCGGCCAAGGGCTGCGATACCTGCGGCGGCACGGGATACAAAGGCCGTGTCGGCCTGCATGAACTGATGATCGGAACCGACCGCATCAAGAAGAACATTCAGGAGCATGCGCGCGTGGCGGAAATGTTTGCAACTGCGCTCGAAGATGGCATGCGTACCTTGAAGCAGGACGGTATCGAGAAGGTCCTGCAGGGCGTCACTGATATTCAGCAGGTGCGCGCGGTGTGTATCAAATAGCGCAGGCAGGATCGCCATGAACCAGAGAGCACAGTTGCCCAACCCGAACGATCTTACCGACCGGTTCGAGCAATTGCTGGGCATCGGCGTGGCCCTTTCGCGCGAGCGCGACATCAACAAGCTGCTGGAAGCCATATTACTCGCGGCAAAGGATGTCACCAACGCGGATGGCGGCACGCTCTATCGCATGGCCGATTCACGAACCCTGAAATTCGAGATCGTGCGAAACGATACGCTCGGCATCGCCATGGGCGGGACCACGGGTGTTGATATCCCGTTCTATCCGATACAGTTGTTCGGCGATAATGACGAGAAAAACCTGTCGATGGTCGCGTCCTGGGCGGTGCATAACGACAAATCGGTGAATATCGCCGATGCGTATACCGAAAAGGGCTTCGATTTTACGGGAACCAAAAATTTCGACAAAAAAACCGGCTACCGCTCGCAGTC
The DNA here is from genome assembly GCA_021730905.1 of Betaproteobacteria bacterium. GTDB lineage: Bacteria > Pseudomonadota > Gammaproteobacteria > Burkholderiales > SG8-41 > UBA5216. Next base: position 10,398 of record JAKFYK010000167.1, read on the forward strand.
GTTCCTGACGGTGCCGATGAAAAATCATGAAAACGAAATCATCGGTGTACTGCAGCTTCTCAATGCCAAGGACTCCGTAAACGGCGAGGTGCGACCGTTTTCCGATGCGGATCAAAGGCTTGCCGAGTCACTGGCATCGCAGGCGGCGATCGCGCTCACCAACCGGCTGTTGATCACTCATCTTGAGCATCTGTTTGAGTCGTTCATCAGCCTGATCAACGCTGCAATCGACGACAAATCGCCCTACACCGGCGGTCACTGCGAACGCGTCCCCGAACTCACCATGATGCTGGCCGAAGCGGTTACCAAGAACACGGTGGGTCCGCTCGGCAATTTCACCATGACCGACCGCGACCGTTATGAATTGCGCATTGCCGGATTGCTGCACGATTGCGGCAAGATCACCACACCGGTGCACGTGGTGGACAAGGCCACCAAGCTCGAGACGATTTTCGATCGCGTCGCGCTGATCGACACCCGTTTTGAAATCATCAAGCGCGATATGCAGATCGCGGCCCTGCGTTCCGGCGCCGGCATGAGTGAGGCGGATCTCGCGGCGAAGCTCAAGGGGATCGATGAGGATCGTGCGTTCGTCAGGCATGTCAACGTCGGCGGAGAGTTCATGCGCGACGAGGATGTCGAACGCGTGAAGCAAATCTCAACCCGCTACCGCTGGATCGATCCGTCGGGCGCGGAATGCGATTTCCTGTCCGAGGATGAAGTGAAGAACCTGACCATACGTGCCGGCACGCTGACGGCCGAGGAGCGCAAGGTCATCAATCATCACATCGACCTCACCATCGAAATGCTGGAGGCGTTGCCGTGGCCCAAGCACCTGACGAATGTGCCCGAATACGCGGGCGGTCACCACGAACGTATGGATGGCAAGGGTTATCCGCGGGGGCTTACGCGCGATCAGATGTCGATACAGGCGCGCTGCATGGGCATCGCGGATATTTTCGAGGCGCTGACGGCGAAGGACCGGCCCTACAAAAAAGGCAAGACGCTGACCGAATCACTCACCATCCTCGGCAAGATGAAGCTGGGGCAGCACGTCGATCCGGATTTGTTTGACGCTTTCATGTGGGAAAAAGTGTACGAAACCTACGCCCAGCAGTTCATGTCGCCCGAACAGATAGACGAAGTGGATCTGAGCAAGATACCGGGTTATGTGCCGAAACCGGGCGCGTAGGGCCTCGAATCAGGTGACAAAAATTGTCAATGGGTGACCTGAACCGTCAGTAAGTTGCTATGGGTAAACTTGTTAACCCGTTCAATTGTAGGTACCTGGGCTGTGGTGTCAGAGCCGTGAAAATAAGCGACGATTACAGATAAATGGTAAAAATATAAGTTATTGTTTTATAAGATATTTTTAAGAGATAAATATATTGCGGCGGTAAACTGGTACTGAAATTGCTCATATTGAGTCCGGCAAACGCAAGTTTGTTGTTTCCGTGTCCAACCCTAAAGGAGATTTTTTAATGAAACGTATGCAAAAAGGCTTTACGCTTATCGAACTGATGATCGTGGTCGCGATTATCGGTATTCTGGCGGCCATCGCCATTCCGCAGTATCAGGATTACATCACGCGCGCGAAGTGGCAGGACAATATCGCCAAGACCCAGTCCTGGAAAACCGCCGTGGCGGAATGCCTGCAGAACAGCAACGGCTGTCTGGATCTGTGTGACTCGTCTGGCGAAGTCAACACCGTGACCGGCGCATCGTTCCCGGGCGCTGGCGGAAATCTGGCGACCATTACGTATGACGCTAACGGCATCATCATTACCGGCACTGCGGCGGTTGGCGCTTGCGTCGTGACCATTTCGCCGACGGTCAGCGTTACCTCGGTTACTTGGGCCTATACCAACAGCGGCGCAGGTTGCGGCAAATCGAAAACCGGCGTAGGCACCTAATCTGACTATTGCTAGTTTCAGGAAAACCCCCGGTCCGCCGGGGGTTTTTTTTCGTAACCACGTCGCGTTTTAATTCACTTTGAACCGAGCCTTGCTCACGGCGGTTGCCGCCTACATTGTTTTTCTGCCGACGGTAGCAATCACCCGCGATTTACCTTGGCATGACGAACAGCGCCTGGCCCAAATTGCACTGTTGATGTTTATTGCCGCGAACGCTGCGCTGGCGCTTGCTTCCGCCCGGCGGTTCGTGATTGCACCGGCATGGGGTTTCATATCCAGGCGCATGATGATTGCGCTGGCAGCGGCCTTGATGTTCGGGGCCGTGTCGTCCGCGTTGGCGCCCATACCGCGATGGGCGTATGTCGAATGGTCCATGATGGTGTTGCTCATTGCGCTTGGTGTGTGTGTTGCCTCGATGCGCCGGCAGCTTGGCGACAGATTCGATCGGCTATTGATCGGCGTGCTGTTTTTTACCGCAACGGCTTATTTATTGAAGGTATTCGCGGGGTATGCCGGGGCGCTTGTCGAGCGATTGCCGGTGCATATATGGTGGCTGCTGGACGGGTTTTCCAATCCGCGCTTCTTCGGCCATTTTCAGGCGATGACCTTGCCGTTGCTGGTGCTGCCGGCAATGTATTGGGCAAAAACGCCTCTGTCGCGCATCAGTCTCGCGGCGCTGCCGGCATTGTGGTGGATGCTCGCCATCGCGTCCGGCACCCGCGGCACGTGGCTTGCGATGATCGCTGCGTGTGTAGTGGTTTTTGCATGCGTCAGGCACAAAGGCTACCGCTGGCTCAAATGGCAACTGGGAACGTTTCTGGCGGGATTCGCCGCTTACGGCCTGTTTTTTTTCGTCCTGCCCGGACTGTTGTCGGTGCAGGCCGACACGGTAAACCGGCTTCCCGATATCATGAATCTTTCGTTTCGGGATGTGCTTTGGAAAAGGGCGATTGAATACACCTTGGCGCATCCGCTGTTGGGCATCGGCCCGATGCACTTTGCCTACTATCCCAATCCGCTGGCCGCGCATCCGCATATGAGTTTGTTGCAGTGGGCTGCCGAATGGGGTTTGCCTTCGGCGTTGCTGGTGCTGGCAGTGGTACTCCACGCGGGCATGGCCTACATGCGTCAACTGCGTGCCACGGCGGGCGAGGGTGACTCGGGACAGTTCGCGTTGCGGTTGGCGCTGCTGGCATCGCTTTCCGCGGCAGCGGCGCAATCACTGGTGGATGGCGTCATCGTGATGCCCTACAGCCAAACGCTGCTGGCGGTGCTGTGTGGATGGGCGCTCGCGGTTCATCAATCCGGGGCTTCACTTCAGCACGCTGACCGCACAACGGCATCTGCCGGCATGGTGGTTGTTTTAGTGTCGGCCCTATTGCTGCTGTGGGGAGTATTTCCGGAAATCCTCGATGTCGCAGGCAGGGCAGGGGCATTTGACACGCACCGTGTGCAAGAGGGATTACTGCTGCTTCCGCGTTTTTGGTCCCGCGGATGGATTTACGAGTGAAGCGCCGAGGCGCTTGTCTGGATTATGTTCAATTGCGATGCTATGCTCGCAACGTAATAATTCTCGCTTAAGAAACATGGCTTTGCCGGTTTTGAGCGTTTTTGCTGGTACCCTATTGATGCAGGAGGAATAGTTCGCCGATGGCTGCCATTAGCTGGTTTAACACCAAAGACGTCGATGAATTCGCGCGAGCCCTGGCGCAGGATCTGCTCGGACGTTTGCCCCCGCCAACGGCGGGGACCAACAAGAAGTTCACGCCGGAACGCTTGAACAACACGCGCGAAGCCGTGCAGGCGCGGGCCGCCGCTTTTGCGCGTACACAAAAGTTAAATTGGTACAAGAAAGCACACCTCGCCAATACCTTTAAATGGGCATTGCGCGAGGCCGGATACGACGACAAGTTTGTCGATGCCTGGACGTACGACGTGATGATCTTCGTTTCACAGAAGAAGAAGGAGGAGGCGTAAGTCGTGGCGGCTTTGCATCGATGAAACGACTGCAGGGCATTTTGCGTTCCCGTTTTGAGCGCTTATGGAAGGGCGCCGGGAAAAACGCCGTGCCCGATGCGCCCCGGCCAGGCCCGCATGTCACGGCAACCGCAGCCGCCGACACGGCGCAGCCCGAGCTGGAAAAAGCACTCGCGTTTCTTCAACAGGGAAATCTTGACGCAGCGGAATCCATCTACCGGTCATTGCTTCAACTGCAGTCCGATCAATCCGAGGCGTTGCATTTTCTGGGCGTAGTGCAGGCGCAACGCCAGAACTTTGCCGAGGCGGCGGCGCTGATCAGCCGGTCCATAGACATCGACCCCGGCAATCCAGCCGCCCATTTAAACCACGGAAACGTACTCAGGGCACTGCAGCGAAATGAGCAGGCACTGGCCAGCTACGACAAAGCGCTTGCCCTGGATCCGGACAGTGCCGTGGCACTCAACAATCGCGGCGCCGTGCTGGGAGAATTGGGGCGGCATGATGAGGCGTTGACGAGTTACGAACGCGCGCGGGTAATCGACCCCGGTTATGTGGATGCAATGTTTAACCGCGGCAATTTGCTGGTTGCGCTGAAGCGGCATCAGGAGGCATTGGCAGAGTTTGATCGCACACTGGCGATCAACCCTGACCACCTGGCGGCGTTGCTGAGCCGAGGCCTTATGCTGGCACTATCAACCCGCAATGAAGAAGCGTTGGCGGCCCTTGATCGCGTGCTGAGGATCAAGCCGGATCACGTCGAGGCGCACGCCAACCGCGGCAGTGTGCTGGCGGCTCTGGATCGGCGCGAAGAGGCGTTGGCAAGCTACGATCGCGCGCTGAGAATCCATCCTGGCTATGCCGAAGCCCTTTTCAATCGCGGCAATGTACTCGCATCGCTTGCGCGGCATGAAGAAGCGCTGGCGAGCTACGACGGCGCGCTTGCGATCAAGCCGGATTATCGCGACGCGCTGATCAAGCGTTGCGCCACGTTGGCTGTCTTAAAGCGATTTGACGAAGCGCTGGCTGGTTACCGGCAGGCACTGGCCCTGAATCCCGATGACATCGAGGCGCTGTTCAACAGTGGCATCGTGCTGGTAGAGTTGAAGCGATATGCCGAAGCAGCAGACAGGTATGACAAAGCACTTGCGATCCAGCCCGATTTTGTGGAAGTACACAACAATCGGGGCATAGCGCTGTGGCATGCCGGACAGTATGACGATGCCGTTGCGAGCTATGATCGCGCGCTTGCGCTGCGACCTGATTATGCCGACGCATTCTTCAATCGCGGCGTGGCATTAACCCGCCTGAATCGAAAGGCCGAGGCGCTGGCCAGCTATGATCGCGCGGTGGTTTTTGATCCCCGGAACGCGGGTGCGCTCAACAATCGCGGCATGCTGCTGGCAGACATGAAGCGCTACGACGACGCGCTATCCAGCTTCGATCGCGCGCTGGCGATTACCCCCGATTCCACCGATACCCTTGCCAACCGCGGCGGTGTTTTCCGCGCGCTGGGACTGTTCGAGAGGGCCGCGCAGGATTTTTCACGCCTGCTCGCACTGGATGTTGAGTATGAGTATGCGTTAGGCAACAAATTCAACTCGGATATGCACACCTGCAACTGGAAGCAATACCATGCCGTGCGGGAACAGCTTGCAGAAGCCGTGCGCGCCGGCAAGCGTGCCAGTTTCCCGTTTTCGTTTCTGGTCATGTCCGACTCGGGCGCGGAACAACTGCAGTGCGCCCGAACCTATGCTTTGCATAAATTTCCGCTATCCGCCAAGCCTTTATGGGCCGGCGAACGATACCGGCACCGGAAAATTCGTATCGCCTATCTTTCGGCGGACTTTCATGGACATGCGACGGCCTATTTGATGGTGGAACTGTTTGAGAAGCACGACAGGGAAAAATTTGAAGTATCGGCGTGGTCGTTCGGACCCAAGGCCAACGATGACATGCGTAAAAGACTGCAGCAGTCGTTTGATCAGTTCAACGATGTGCAGCACTTGGCCGATGCGGAAGTGGCGGCGATGCTGCGCGCGCAGGAAATTGACATTGCCATTGACCTGAAGGGATACACCCGAGACAGCCGCTCCGGAATATTTTCCCATCGCGCCGTGCCGATTCAGGTCAATTACCTGGTCTATCCGGGTACTATGGGCGCTGACTATATGGATTACATCATTGGTGATGCGGAAGTGATTCCGCCGGGGCACGAGTCGTTCTATGCTGAGAAGGTGGTGCGTTTGCCCGACAGCTATCAGGTCAACGACTCGAAGCGCGCGATTTCAGAGCGCACTCCCAGCCGTGCCGACAGCAAACTGCCGGAATCGGATTTTGTGTTCTGTTGCTTCAACAAGAACTACAAGATCGTGCCCGAAGTGTTTGACATCTGGATGCGGTTGCTGAAGCAGGTAGAAGGCAGTGTGCTGTGGCTGTTCGAAGACAGTGCCGCGGCAACGCGCAATCTGCGATCGGAGGCCGAATCAAGAGGCGTGCGCGCGGATCGGCTGGTGTTTGCAGCGCACGCGCCTTTAACGGATCATTTGGCGCGCCACAGACTGGCGGATTTGTTCCTGGATACGCTTCCGTGCAACGCTCACACCACGGCAAGCGATGCCCTGTGGGCGGGACTGCCCGTATTGACATGCCGGGGCAATGCTTTTCCGGGAAGGGTTGCCGCGAGCCTGCTGCGAGCGATAGGCCTGCCTGAATTGATCACCGACAACCCGGCTGATTATGAAGCGCTGGCGCTTAAACTGGCCACGACGCCGGATGTGATGGCCGATATCAGGTCCCGGCTTGCGCGAAACAGGAACGCACACCCGTTGTTCGATATCGATCGATGTAGGCGGCATGTCGAATCCGCCTATATCACGATGTATGAACGCTATCAGCGCGGCGAACCGCCACAGGATTTTTCGGTGCAGCCTATTTCGTGAATGTTCCTGTTCACTATCTTGCCACTATTTCATAAGTATTTGTTTTTAGAAGTCATTTCATAAATAGGTTCTGTACTTTTCGAGATGGTCATGCTACTTTTTTTGGATGACCAAACGAGAAGAACTGACCGACGAACAATGGGCGATTCTGGAGCCTTTGATCCCGAAAGTGT
>JAKFYK010000066.1 GCA_021730905.1 Betaproteobacteria bacterium
GAGGATCGGCTTGGTGGGATAGTCCTGCTGGGCGATGGCTTGGGTCGAGAATAGTGCTAACGCCATCGCACCTATTTTGAAATTCATGCGTGATCCCTCTTAGGTTGCGTGTGGAGTACGGTCAAACCCACCCCCACCCTAGCCCTCCCCCTGCTGAAGGGGAGGGAAAGTAGCTCCTTCCCCTTCAGGGGGAAGGTTGGGATGGGGGTGGGGCGTTTTGGCGAATGCAACGACGCGTTCCTATATGCCAATCTACAATTACTACAACTGCCCCAACATGTACTCCGCGCTGCTCACCTCGAATTGCCCCGGCTTCTCAAGGTGAAACTGCTTTACCACGCCGTTTTCAATCACCATCGCATATCGCTGGCCGCGTATGCCCATGCCGCGCGCCGTCAGATCCTGATCAACGCCCATCGCCTTGGTAAGTTGCGCGCTGCCGTCGCCCATCATGCGCACCTTCCCCTGCGCCTTGCATTCGCGGCCCCATGCGGACATGGTCGGCGCGTCGTTGACGGAAACGCACCAGACTTCGTCGATACCCTTGGCTTTGAACTTGTCGATTGCCTGCACGAAACCGGGCAGGTGACGCTGCGTTCAGGTCTTGGTAAACGCTGCCGGCACGCCGAACATGACGATGCGTTTGCCGGCGGCGGCCTGTTCAATATCGACGTCATTCGATCCGAGGGAACAGGTGTTTTCCCACTCGCCTGCCAGTTCCCACAGCTTGCCGCCGGGGAGTTTGTCGCCTGCTTTGATCACGGGTTTCTCCTTGAAGAAATGGAATGCTGCTGTGATAGTATAACTCGGTAAAACAAGCTGCACGCATCGTCTTTCCCCCGCAAAACACACTGCTACAAGGACTCGCCGTGGCCATTCAATATGAAAAACTGATGAAGCACGATATACCGCTGGTCGAACAACAACTCACCAAGCGCGACACCATGCTTTACGCACTCGGCGTGGGACTCGGCGCCGATCCGATGGACGAGCAGCAGTTGCAGTATGTGTATGAAAAAAATCTCAAGGCGCTGCCGACGATGGCCATTGTTCTCGCCTCGCCCGGCCCGTGGCATGCCGCCCTCGACACCGGCATCACGCGCACCCACGTCGTGCATGGTGAGCAGGGATTAATAATCCACAAGCCGCTGCCAGTCGAAGGCACGATCACCGGCAAGACGCGCGTCGTCGCGGTGCTCGACAAGGGCGCCGACAAAGGCGCGCTGGTGTTGACCGCGTGCGACGTGCGCGACAAAGCCAGCGGCGAACTCATCTGCACGCTGACATCCACCACGTTCGCGCGCAAGGATGGCGGCTTTGGCGGCCCCTCCGGCCCACAGAAGCCCGTGCATCCGATCCCCGAACGCGCGCCGGATCAGGTGTGCGATCTGGCGACGCTGCCGCAGGCCGCGCTGATCTATCGCTTGTCGGGCGACTACAACCCGCTGCATTCCGAACCGGCGTACGCTGCCAAAGCCGGCTACAAGCAACCCATCCTGCACGGACGCGCGACGTTCAGCGTCGCCGGCCACGCAATCCTGAAAACCTACTGCGCTTACGATGCCTCCAGATTCAAAAGCATGGAAGGCCGCTTCTCGTCGCCGGTATATCCGGGCGAGACCATACGCACCGAGATGTGGATCGAGGGCAAGGTGGTAACGTTCCGCGCCACGGTGCCTGCGCGCGGCGTTACAGTGCTGAACAACGGACGAGTGGAAATTCTTTAACGACCATCGCAAAGACACCAAGGTTTGCAAAGTCAGAAGCCGTGAGGATGGCGCACGGCAAATGCTGGTTGAATACGAAGGAGTTCATCATGGCGCTGTGGCAATGGCTCTCGGCCCACTGGGGCTGGTTCATCGTGACGCTAGTACTCGGCGGTTACTTCGCGTTTTACGTGCTGGCCGCGCGCGATCAACGCAGCCATCCCGGCATCAAGCGGCTGCCGCCGAAAGACTGTTGATGAAAATGCAAATCGATAAACAAATAATATTTTCAGCAGGTCTTTATCTCCTGCTGTCGCTGTTTGCTGCGGGCGCACTGGCGCAGACAGCCTATCCCGCCAGACCCGTGCGCATCGTGGTGCCGTTCCCGCCGGGCGGCCCTTCCGACGTGGCGCTGCGCACCATCAGCCCTCGCCTGTCGGAGGCGCTCGGCCAGCAAATCATCGTCGACAACCGCGGCGGCGCGGGCGGCGCGACGGGCACCGAGCTGGTGGCGAAATCGGCGCCCGACGGCTACACGCTGCTACACGGCACCATCGGCGGACTCGCAGTTTCACCGACGCTGAACCCGAAGCTCGGCTACAACACGCTGCGCGATCTGGCGCCGCTCACGCAAACCGTCAACGTGGCATACATCGTCACGCTGCATCCTTCGGTGCCCGCGAAATCGGTCAAGGAATTGCTCGCGCTCGCCAAGGCGCGCCCCGGCAAACTGAACTACGGCACCTCGGGGGCGGGCACCGGCCCGCATCTCGCGGGCGAACTGTTGAAGATGATGGCCGGGGTCGATATCGTGCATGTGCCGTACAAAGGCAGCGCACCGGCGCAGACTGCGCTGATGTCGGGCGAAGTCGATCTCACCTTTGAAAATACGCTGATCGTGCTGCCGCAGGTGAAGGCGGGCCGCGTGCGTCCGATCGCAGCCACCGGATTGCAGCGCTCGAAGCTGATGCCCGATCTGCCCACGGTCGCCGAAAGCGGCGTGCCCGGATTCAGTGCCACCGGCTGGTATGGCTTGCTCGCGCCGGTGGCAACACCCAAGGACATCGTCGCCCGGCTCAATGCCGAGATCACGCGCGTGCTGCGCACGCCGGAAACCGCCGATCGATTGAACAGCATGGCCGCGGAACCCGCGCCCGGCACGCCGGAACAGTTCAGTGCCTTCATTCGCGCCGAAATCGACAAATGGGCGAAGGTGGTGAAAGCCGCGAACATGAAGGCCGATTGAACGTTCGCCCTTCGACAGAGCTTGTCCTGAGCTCGTCGAAGGACTCAGGGAGAACGGAAATTTTGGAACCGTTCGTGGTGATGCTGAGTTTGTCGAAGCATCGAACCATCAATCTCATTCTCTTTTATCGCATTCTCATCAAATAAAAATGCCCCCCGATAATTCAATGGCCGCGTCGACACGCGCGGACCTCACCCGCTTTCTCAATCCGCGCAGCATCGCCATCGTCGGCGCGTCGAACGATCCTGTGCGCATCGGCGGGCAGACGATCAAGCTGCTCACCACGTTTGGCTTCAAGGGCAACGTCTATCCGGTCAATCCAAAGTATGACACCATCGCCGGGTTGAAATGCTATCCCGACGTGGCCTCGGTGCCGCAGCCGTGCGACGTGGTGCTGGTCGCGCTCGCGGGCGCGCAGGTGCCGGCAGTGATCGAGCAATGCGGCAAAGCAGGCATACCATTCGCCATCGTGCTGTCGGCCGGATTTGGTGAAGTCGAAGACGGCAAGTCATTGCAGGCGCAACTCAAAGCCGCGATCAAATCCAGCGGCATGCGCATGGTCGGACCCAATTGTCTGGGCGTGGCGAATTTATCCACGGGATTCCGCGCGGGCTTCGGCGGCACGTTGCAGGTGCCGACGCTGAAATCCGGCCCGGTGGCGATGATTACGCAGTCGGGCGGATTTGGCTTCGGCGTGGTGTCCTCGGCATGTTACTACGGCATCGGCTTCAACTATCTGGTGTCTACTGGCAACGAAGACGATCTGTCGATGCTCGACTGGGTGGAGCATGTGCTCGAACAGCCCGAAGTCGAAATCGTCACCGTGTTCATGGAAGGCACCACCGAAGGACGGCGCCTGATAAAAATCGGCGAGCGGGCGCTCGAACTCGGCAAACCGATACTGATATGGAAGGTCGGCAACACCAGCGCCGGCAGACAGGCTGTAACCTCGCACACCGCGCGGCTCACCGCCGGGCCCGAATTGTTCAAAACCGTTTTCCGGCACGGCGGCTTTGTCGAGGTGCGCGACATCGACGATCTGGTCGATGTGTGCAAGGCATTTCTCGGGCGCAAATTGCCGGCAGGCAACCGCGTCGGCGTCATCACCATGTCGGGCGGCGCGGGCGTGCTGCTTGCCGACCGCTGTGTTGAAGCGGGCTTGTCGCTGCCGAAACTCACCGACGACACGCGCAACCAACTGCGCGCGGTGATGGTGCCGTACGCGTCGCCCGACAATCCGGTGGATGCCACCGCCAGCGGCTACAACGACAACTTCACGGCTTACCGCAAAGCCATAAGCATTGTGCTCAGCGATCCGAACATCGACGCAGCGATTGCGCGCAGCACGCGCGGCAAAGGCGCAATGCCGTGGGCCGAAGCCCTGATCGAAGCCCTGCGCGGCGTGGAAAAACCATTCCTCATCAACTGGGGCACCGCGCCCGACGACAACGCCGACGTGCTGGCGTATCTCGAGGCGAACGGCGTGCCGTGCATCATGGCACCCGGGCGCACCACGCACGCGATGGCGATGCTGCACGAGTTCGCGCAAAAGCACCGCGCGTGGCAACAGCGCAAGGCACGCACTACTGCGCGCATCGTCGCAAAACAAGCGCTCGATTTGCCGGCCGGCGACGGCGCGCTGGGCGAGCATCGCTCCAAGTCGCTGCTGCGCACTTACGGCATCGCCGCCGTGGAAGAACGCTTGCTCACGCCCGAAGCCATTGAAAGACTCACGCAGGCGCCACTGCCCTTCCCGCTCGCAGTGAAAATCGAATCCGCCGATATTCCGCACAAGACCGAAGCCGGCGTAGTGCGCCTGAACATCGCCAGTCTCGATGCGCTGAAACAGGCCGCGCACGAGATCCTCGCTTCCGCAAAAAAATACAAAGGCGATGCACGCATCGACGGCATCCTCGTGCAGCAAATGGCCAGCGGCGTCGAAGTCATCGTCGGCGCGATCAACGATCCCTACTTCGGGCCGGTGGTGACCTTCGGACTTGGCGGCATCTTCACGGAATTGCTGAAGGATGTGACGCATCGCTTCGCGCCGTTCGATGTTGAAACCGCGAAAGAGATGATTCTTGAAATCAAGGCCGCGCCGCTGCTCACCGGCTATCGCGGCAAGCCCGCATGCGACGTCAATGCGCTGGCGGAAACGTTGTCGCGCGTGTCGCTGTTTATTGCAGACCACGCGGATCGTGTCGCCGAACTCGACGTCAATCCGTTATTTGTGCGGCCCGCCGGGCAAGGCGTGGTGGCTGCGGATGCGCTGCTGATACTGAAACCTTAACTGAAAGTGAATTATGAATAAGTATTTGTTTTTATTGGTATTTTTATCATCCATGGACGCAATTGCTCAAGCCTATCCGAGCAAGGCCGTGCGCCTCATCGTGCCCTTCGCCGCCGGCGGCAGCACCGATATCGTTGCGCGCACGCTGGCGCCGCGCCTCACCGAAATGTGGGGACAAACGGTGGTGGTCGACAACCGTCCCGGCGGCAGCACGGTGATCGGCACCGAGATCGTAGCCAAATCGCCACCCGACGGACACACGCTGTTCGTGACGCCCGCGCCGTTTACGATAGTGCCAAGTTTGTTGAAAAAACTGCCGTACGATCCGCAAAAGGATTTCGAGCCGATCACGCTGATCAACACCACGCCACTGGTGGTAGTGGTGCATCCCGGCGTGCCGGCGAAGAACATCAGGGAATTTATCGCGGTCGCCAAAGCAAAGCCGGGAGCGCTTAACTTTGGATCATCCGGCAGCGGCGGTTCGAACCATCTTGCGGGAGAACTCTTCAATTCGATGGCCGGCGTAAAGATGGTGCATATCCCGTACAAGGGCAACGCACCGGCGCTGGTCGACCTGGTCGGCGGGCATGTCGACGTGGTGTTCAACGGTTTGACCTCCGCGATTCCGCTGATCCGCGGCGGCAAGCTGCGCGCGCTGGGCATGACCAGCCTCACACGCGCAGGCGCGATGCCCGAAGTGCCCACGCTCGATGAACAGGGACTCAAAGGTTTTCTCGCAGTGGCATGGAACGGCCTCACCGCGCCCGCGCGCACGCCCAGGGATGTGATCAACAAAATCAACGCCGATGTGTTGAAGCTCGTCAAAACGCCGGAACTGGTGGAACGTCTTAAAGCTGACGGCTCCGATCCGGCCGGTTACTCCGTCGAGCAGTACCAGAAATTCTTGCGGGACGAAACCACAAAATGGGCGAAGGTGATCGCCGCCGCCGGGGTGAAAGGCCTGTAGCCTGTCGCAAGCCGGACCATCGCCGGGTGGTGCATAATGTTCCGTGTCCGGACAACGCCGTCCGGTTTGAACGATCCCATAACCGCCCGGCGCGGGAGGCCGGTTCAAAATGGACGACAGCATCACCTATGTTTTTAAGATTGATTCCGGCGCCGAGGTGCGTTTCGATGTCGATCTGAACCGCCCCGCGCCCGGCGGCGACCTGCCGGACTGGACGCTGCTGGAAAAAGACAAGTGCCCGCATTGCCCCTTGCCCGCAACACCGGGCGCACGCTGTCCTGCTGCAGCAGATCTGGTGCCGCTCATCGAACGATTTTCAGCGCTGGCTTCGATCGGCATCGCGGATGTGCGCGTGGTGCGTTCGGAGTACGAGGTCAGTAAACGGACGGATACGCAAACCGCGTTGAGCGCGGTGATGGGGCTGATCCTCGCGACCAGCGGCTGCCCGATCCTGAGCCGCATGCGTCCGCTGGCGCACACGCACCTGCCGTTCGCCGGTGAAACCGAAACGGTGTATCGCATCGCCGCGATGCATCTGCTTGCGTGTTTTTTTGACAAGGCAGCGCCGGATTTGAAGGGGCTCGAAACATTGTTTGCGGACATCGATACGCTCAACCACGCCTTCGCGCAACGCGTCAAACGCGCCATCGAGCGCGACGCCAGCATCAATGCATTGGTCCTGCTGCATTCGCGCAACATGATGGCGAGTTTGCTGATCGAAGAAAATCTGGAAAAAATACGTGCATGGTTCCGGCGCGGCCCGATGGCATAAAGATAGGAAAATAATGCTTAAAACCAAATATTTATATTTTTTCGCCGCGACGCTGACCGTCTGTGCAACTTCCCATGCGCAGGCACAGGCGCCGCAATGGCCCGCCAAGACCATCCGCTTCGTCATTCCCTTCCCGCCCGGCGGCAGCAACGACATCGTCGGGCGCATGCTGGCCGCGTCGCTGACAGAACGTCTGGGCCGGCAAGTCATCGCCGACAATCGCGCCGGCGGCAATTCCATCATCGGCACGGAACTCGTGGCGAACTCGCCGCCGGACGGCTACACCATGCTCATCATTTCGACCTCGTTTACCACCAATCCGGTGATCCACAAACTGCCGTTCGATCCGCTGAAGTCGTTCGACTGGGTATCCATGCTCGGCGTGGGTCCGAATGCGCTGGTGGTCACGCAAAGCCTGCCGGTGAAAAACATCAGGGAACTCATCGCGCTCGCCAAGTCCAAGCCCGGCCAGATCGTCTATGCCTCCACCGGCGTCGGCAGCAACGCGCATTTCGGCACCGAGTTGTTCAAGCACATGGCCGGCATCAATATGCTGCACGTGCCGTACAAGGGCGGCGGCCCGGCGCTGATCGATACCGTATCGGGCGAAGCGCAGATGTGCCTGTCGTCGCTGATCCAGGCGCTGGTACACGTGCGCGCCAACAAGCTGCGCGTGCTCGGCACCAGCGGCGCCAAACGCACGCCGATCCTGCCCGATGTGCCGACCATCATGGAAGCCGGCTTGCCCGGTTACGAAACCCAGAACTGGTGGGGCATCGCGGTCACGCGCGGCACGCCGCCTGCCATCATTCAGCGGCTGAACAGCGAAATCAACGCCACGCTCAAGACCCCCGAGTTCGAAAAACGCCTGCGCAACGAAGCCGCCGAGCCGGTGGTGAAATCGCCGGACGAACTCGGCAAACACGTCGCCGGAGAGATGGACAAGTGGCGCAAGCTCGCGAAAATCGCCGGCATCAAGGGCGAATGAAACGGAGAATGAAATGAATGCCAAGCAAGTATTCGTTGCCGCAGTACTCGCGCTGCCATGCGCATACGCAGCCGCACAGGACTACCCTTCGAAAACGGTGCGCATCATCGTGCCGTTTGCGCCCGGCGGCAGCAACGACATCGTAGGCCGCATACTTGCGGCCCATCTCAGCGACCGTTTGGGGCGGCAATTCGTCATCGATAACCGCGGCGGCGCGGGCGGCCTGGTCGGCACCGAAATGGTCTGGAAATCCGCGCCTGACGGCTACACGCTGCTGGTGATTTCCGTGGCGTTTCCGATGAATTCCGCCATTTACAAACTGCCGTACGATCCGATGAAGGCATTCGCACCCGTGGTGCTGCTCGGCACGGGAACCAACGGACTCGCCGTACATCCCGCACTGCCGGTGAAAAACGTCAAGGAACTGATTGCTCTTGCGAAGGCTCGCCCCGGCCAACTGCAATATTCTTCAGCAGGTGTGGCCACCTTCCAGCACCTGAGTTCGGAAATGTTCAAGTCGATGGCGCGTGTCGACATCCTGCATGTGCCGTACAAAGGCGGCGGCCCCGCCACCATCGACCTTATTGCCGGACAGGTGCAAATGTCCATAGGCTCGCTGATCGTGATCCTGCCGCACCAGCGCAACGGCAAGATACGCATCATCGGCACCGGCGGTTCCAAACGCGCGGCCGTGCTGCCCGACGTGCCGACGATTTCCGAATCCGGCGTGCCCGGCTACGAAGCCAACAACTGGTGGGGCGTGCTCGCGCCAGCGGGCACACCCGACGCCGTCGTGCGCAAGCTAAACAGTGAATCCAACGCTGTCATGATGCTGCCCGAAACCCGCAAGCGCCTCGCCGGCGAGGGTGCGGAATCGCTGAACGTCACGCCCGAGCAATTCACCAAACACATTGCGGCGGAAATCATAAAGTGGGGCAAGGTAACCCGGGATGCGAACATCAAGGCGGAGTAATGCCGCACTGTCGACATCTATTCAGCATACCGCAACGCCATCACTTCCGTCATTCTGACGAAAGTCAGTATCCCCTCCTCCTACGGGAAGGTAGGATGGGAACGGCATAAAAAAGTGTTTTCAAACACACTGGATGCTGGCTTACGTCAGCATGACGAGATTGGGAATAGCGGGAATCGGCCAGTTTATTCTGGTGGGAGTCAAAGCCGCGTTTGACTCGAGTTCATGCCTCGACATTACGTTTGCTTGAATGCGGTGAGTTCTGATCTTTGCGCATTTGTAATTCCCAATCTACTCCTCCAAAGCCATTCGTACGCCACCTCACAGCGCACCACGCCAGGCGCATACCAACTTTTCAGGTTCCACGATTCGCTGATACCCGATCCTCGACGCCACCCATTCGCATCAACTCTAAAAGCATCAAAAGTGCCCGCAGGCACCGCAATCGTCTCTCGATCTGTGATACGAAGACTGAGATCGACATCACTGCTATGTCCGGAGCGGGTTGTATAGGAAAACTGCGTGTTCCAACGTTTACCAACAATAAATTCGACAGGGACCATTTGATTGGGGGTCCAGACCGTCCCAGTCGCGGGTTTTAACCGATTCCCGAGCAAATCTTTAACCGGGCGCCCATCGTTATAAATCACCTCTGTATCGCTGATCTGAGTAACCACCATTGTAAATGGTTTTCGCAGTTCTAAACCAGTCAGCGAATCCAAGGTACGCCACGAGTACGTGTCGCCGATACGAAACGCGGTATCAGCCCGTACAGTTCCCTTGGAGTACGGATTTTTCGTATCAGCTACCACTTCAATTTTCTTCTCACCCTGCGCAGCCAACACCCGGTCAAGCTGCAACTGTGCCAACTCGGCAAATTTCCCGCCCGGGTAGCGCTGCAGGTAATTCACCAGCGGCTCCGGTTCCTTCGCGTTCTTGATCTTCTCCCACAGCGCAAGTTCCTGCACGAACAGGCGCTGCGCCTCCGCGTCGGAAATACGTTTAAGTTCCTTCGGCGGAATAAAGTAGAAGTCCTCTTCCAATGACGTGCTTTCCCACGGTATCTGCTGGCCATTGCTGCGGCGGCGCACATTGAGCCGTACGCGCTTGAATACGTCTTCGATCCTGGCTTCGGGCACCTGCATCTCACGCACAAGGTTTTCGGTATACAGCCCGTTGGCACCTTCGCCGTCGCTCGCGACGTTGCCCGGCGCGGTGGCATAGGCAAGCAATGTGCTGTGCGAGGCATCCATCTGCGACAGGCCGCGGTTCTCGATGCGAACTTCACCGCCAAACGGGTTGTCGCGGCAGGCATCAAGAATCACCACGTTGAGCGGGTTGGCGGCTTTGTTGATGCCATCCATCAGTGCGACCAGATCAATGCAGGATTTCTGGATGTCGTCTGGCCGGCGCACCGCCGCATCCACAGGGATGAGATAGTTGCGCCACGCCAGTTGCACGCCGTGCCCCGCGAAATAGAACAGGCCAATCGCTTTTTTCGAGGCCAGCGTCTGTACATATGTGCGGATAGCCGCCGCCATGTCGTCCTGCCCGGCGTCGAGTTGGGCGGTGACATCAAATCCGCTCTGACGAAGGGTTTCAGCCATGGCCTTGGCATCGTTGCCAGGATTATTAAGCCCTGGCGCATTCTTGTATTTGCTATTACCGATGACCAGCGCAAACTTGGGCAGACGCAGCAGCTTCATCGTGCCTTCGGATTGCGCCCATACCCAAGCGTATGGGACAGGCAAGAACAATGCCGTCGCACCGAGGCCGGCCTTCAACACTCGCCGTCGGGAACTGTCGTAATGACGTCCTGCCACAGTCAAGCGCCTCCTCGTCACGTCAGGTTAGCAAACAGGAGCATCCATAATATATTGTTTTATTCGATCCATTCAATCCAATGCATGACGACCCATTCGTCGTTCTGGTGCACGCCAGAACCCAGTGCGTATCAATATAGTGTTTAACAAACTGGATACCGGTATGCACCACCACGCCGGAGCAGTTCGGCCCGACAAGCGCGAGAAGTACACTGCCCCACCTCGCTGGCTCCCGCCTGGAATAAATCAGGATTGCCGGTAGGATACTAATTCAACGCGGTCGCTCTCGATCAACTGTCCGTTTCGTCCGCGTACGATGGATTCTAGAGCGATAGGCCGTCTTACCACATCCGGCGCAATCCAGTACTTCTGGAAGTAGGAATTACCGCCACCGCGATTGAATCCGCTCCCCTCGATTTTGAATGTATCAAACGTCCCGGCCGGAACGCTAACCTTCTCCGTCCCGACTACACGGTAGTTCATGGTCCACTCATCGGGCGTTCCATCCTGGCGCGTGCCACGGTAGGTCGTCACCCAACGCTTGCCCACAGCGTACTCGGGGACGAAAGCTTGACTACCCGTAGCCGTATGTCCGTTGGGGAGCTTCCTGGGATTACCTAAATAATCCGTAACAATATTGCCTTTGTTGAAGATCACTTCCGTATCCGTTATCGCTGTTACCCTGGCAGTACCGCCTCGTCCCTCCAACCGGGTCAGCAAGTCTATGCGACGCATGGTATAGCGATCGCCGATCTTGAAATTGGTGTTCGCCCGCGCAGTGCCTTTGGTGAACGGGTTATTCTCCTGCGGCGCAATCTCGATTTTATTTTCACCCTGCGCAGCCAGCACCCGGTCAAGCTGAAACTGCGCAAGCTCTGCAAATTTTCCGCCCGGATAGCGCCGCAAATAATCTTCGAGCGGCCCCACCTCCTGTGCATTCTTGATCTTTTCCCAGATCGCCAGTTCCTGCGCGAACAGGCGTGCCGCTTCCAGCTCGGAAATTCTTTTCAATTCCTTTGGCGGAACAAAGTAGAAGTCTTCTTCAAGCGAGGTACTCTCCCACGGAATCTGCTGGCCGTTGGTACTACGCCGCACATTTAGGCGCACACGTTTGAATACGTCTTCGATCTTGGCGTCGGGCGTCTTCATCTCGCGCAGCAGGTTTTCGGTGTAGAGCCCGTTGGCACCTTCGCCGTCGCTCGCCACGTTGCCCGGCGCGGTAGCATAGGCCAGCAGCGTGCTGTGCGGCGCGTCGATTTGCGACAGGCCGCGGTTCTCGACTCGGATTTCGCCAAACGGGTTTTCGCGGCAGGCATCGAGGATCACCACGTTCATCGGATTGGACGCCTTGTTGATGCCGTCAATCAGGCTGGTCAGGTCGATGCAGCTTTTCTGAATATCGTCGAGCTGACGCACTACAGCGTCCACCGGAATCAGGTAGTTGCGCCATGCGAGCTGCACGCCGTGCCCGGCAAAGTAGAACAGTCCAACCGCTTTTTTTGCGGCAAGCATCTGTACATGGGCACGAATCGCAGCATCCATATCTTCGCGGCTAGCGTCGAGCTTGGCTGTGACTTCAAAGCCAGATTGCTTGAGCGCCTCGCCAATCGCCCTGGCGTCGTTGCCGGGATTTCCAAGCCGCGGCGCGCTTTTGTAATTACCGTTGCCGATGACCAACGCAAACTTGGGTAGGCGCATCAGCTTGATCGCGCCGTCGGATTGTGCCCACACCCAAACGTAAGGCGCAGGCAGGAACAGCGCGGTCGCGCCGAGGCCGGCTGTGAGGATGCGGCGGCGGGATTCGGTCGGATTACCCAACATCAAGGTGCATTGTCTTCGTGGTGGCACGAGATGCAATAAACATGCATAACTATTTGATTTATTTAAAATATTTAATTACTATCTGGCATTATACCTGCAACTTCAGCACTGGCCGCGGCAATTCGGCAAGCACATCGCCACTGAAATCGAAAAGTGGCTGAAAATGATGCGCGACGCGAATATCAAGGCCGAGTAACCACCCCGATAAATGCATAATGAATCCCAGACGCGCTGCCGGTTGGCATTTCCAGTTCAAGATATTTTCTGTGCAACACCGGGGGCGCGATGCTTAGCCTCACATTCACGCTAGGTCGGGAAACTTTTTCAATCTGGCGCATGCCACCTGGTCAACTCATCGATTGGGGAAAACTCTCGGAGGCGTCATGGTATTCAGTGACGCGCACCGCATCTGAAATGTCCATCGTCGCACCCGCGACCATGGACCTGGGCCACGGAGATCGCCAGGAAGGATGGTCCTGTCTGAACATCGAAGGACCGCTGGCGTTTGGTCTGGTGGGGATCATTGCCGGCGTTGCGGGAACCCTGGCCGCAGCAAAGATCAGTATTTTTGCGGTGTCGACATACGATACCGACTATTTCTTCGTCAAGGAGAACGATATTGACAGCGCGGTTGGCGCGCTTGAGGCGGCGGGTCACGTCGTGAAGCGCTGAACCCGTTGCCAGCCATGAATAATCCTGCTGTGCAACCTTCCTTTTCCCCGGAACCGCAGCACGAAGCAAGCTCTGTGCTGCATGTCATTGCCGATATGTGGGTCTTCGTCAGGCAAGCCGGACTGGGGCAGGAACTGCGCGCCCTGCACCAGCCGCGTCTGCTTCGTTCGCTCGGCGCCGCGGCACTGGACTGGGCGTTGATTGCAGCAGCGACGGCGGCGGTCGTGAGTTTCGGCTGGGCGGTTGTGCCGGCCAGTTTGCTGGTCGTCGGCAATCGCCAGCGCGCGCTCGGTAACCTCCTGCACGACGCGTCGCACCGCAGTTTCGATCACAACCGCGATCGCTCCACCCTCCTCGCCAACCTGTTGTTCTGCTGGCCGCTGTGGGTGTCGATGCAAATTTATCGCAGCGAACACAACCGGCATCACAAGTTTCTGGGCGACCCGGCGCGTGACGTTGATTTCATACACGACGAGAAACGTCTGTCGCGCGGCTGGCTGAGCGTATGGTGCGATCAGATTTTTTCGTACCAGATGTTTCGTGTCTCCGTGTTCAGTCACCTTGGACGCATGCCGGCCACTACACGGCTTGCCGTTGCCGGCTGGTGGGCCGTGGTGCTTGCCGCCATTGCGCTGATATCCGGCGGTATGGATGCGCTGATCTTTGCCGCGCTATGGATTGCCGCGCGGGCGCTGGTTTTTCATCCCATTACCGCGTTCCGCGAAATCTCCGACCATGTCGGACTGATTCCCGGCAGCATGATCGGGTTCAGCCGCAACCACCCGTTCTCAAGCCTGCTGGGCCACCTATTCCACCCGCATCACAACGGCTATCACTTGCTGCACCACTTGAACCCCGGCCTGCCGTTTCATGCGCTGCCACGCGCGCACGCACTGCTCATGCGCTGGCCGCCCTATGCGCAGGGCGAACACTGCAATACTTACTTTACGGGCGAGCAAAGCGCTGTGCGCTCATGGGTCCGGCGCTGCGCGCAAGGTTAGCCGAGCCGGCGGGCGTCTTCCAGTATCGCCGCAATGTCCGACACGGAATCGAAGCGCTCCGGGTCAAATTCGACCCTGGTGAAATCGACGCCGAAATCGGATTCCAGAAAAGTCACCAGCTTCACCACCGAGAGCGAATCGAGACGGCCCGCCTTGATCAGCGACTCGCTATCGCCAAAGGGCGCAACATCGTCGTGATCACGCAGCAACGTTTCCATAAATGCCCTGATTGAAGTCAGATCAGCTTGATCCATCGGTCTACCCCGAACACGTGAAATAGAAACTGAAAATGCTCCGCCAGGCTCACATGACGCTGCGGACCATCAAAGAACGACAGAAAGCAAAAGAAAGCGGCAACGACGAGCGAGGGAATCAATTGACGCCGTACCCATCCGGCATCCGGATCGTGCTTTCGGGCGCGCAGTTGGGAGACGATGATACCGGCAGCCAGCACAACGCAATAAAAAGCATAAGTCTGCGCACGCACCAGCGCCTCCAACAACCCATGTGTCGCCAGAGTGTAATTCTCCATGAAATGAAATAAAAAATTACCGACACCGGCAGCAATAAAAGTGGCAAATGCAACCCGCAGCCGTGGATGTTTTTTGAAACACCTGACGAACGTCGGGTAGAAATAGACATGAACCAGAACTTCCTTGAAGTAGTACACATAACGATTCCAGAATTCCGCGATGGTGCGCGACGACAGCGGCCGATACGTATTGCGCAGCAGTCGAAAGCCCGCGAGCCGCGCTGAGGCGATAATCACGTGCCCGCCAATGGCAACCACCAGCAGGCGATGAGGAAAATTGACCAGCACACTGGCGATTCCCGTCAGCCCGCGCACATCGCCTCCTTGCAGAAATTCTTCGAACGCAAACTTCAGCGGCGGCACATTCAGTTTGCCGTAGAAGATCCACATCCACAGCGCAAGCACAACGGCTTTCAGAATCAGCGCCCATACCAGCAGTTTTAACGCCTTGAGTTGCGTGACGGCAAGTTCCTGCGGCGTGGCTGCTTCGACGCTGCGCCAATACTGCGCGCCCTTGCCGACCGGCACCACCGTCGATGAATAAAAAGCGGAGAAGGTTCCAAAATGCAGCAAAACCGGCGCAGGCTTCGAGTGACGCTGATCCATCAGCGCGTACGCCAGGTACCAGAAGTAGGTTGAAAAAACGGCCAGCAGGCTCCATAGCACCGCCTGCGGAAGCCCGCGCAACTGATGTGACACCGCCAGCCCCAGCAGACAGAAATACAGCACATGCTGTACCAGGATCGGCCTGCGCCCCAGCGGATGATCGCGAAAGCGGTGCGCCAGATGAAGCGCCATAAACGTCAGGGGGACACAGCAGAGCAGCGTCGCTGCGCGCAAGTCCCACGGATGAATAATCGCGCGAACGAATTCCTGACGGACCACCGTTTCCACGGCGCTGAAATCGAACCAGTTCGGTGCGCGCGCCAGCAATACCCCGGTGGCGACCGCCAGTGCAAGATGCCGATGGCGCCCGGCAAGAGAGACTATCGCTGCGGCGATCGTGATCAGCAGCCACATGTGCCTGTCGGCGATCCACATGCCCGGCGATACTAGCTTCATCAACAGTCCGAACAGCGCGAACAGCACGAGCTTGCCCGGCCATGTTTGCGCCAGTGTGACCACTTTCGGATAGGTCTCGATGGCAGGCAACCGCCATTGCAGCGGGTTGATGAAGCGTCTCCAGCGCGGCACCAGAGATGCGGCGGCGCTAGGGGTTGGGCTTTGCATGGTTGTCCGGGCTGTTAGATGCCAAACAGGCAATCAATGCATGGCGATCCAGCTTGCCGCTTGCATTGAGCGGCAGCGCCTGCACTTCGCGTATCACATTCGGCACCATGTACGCGGGCAGGCGCGCGCGCAGCAGCTCGCGGACACGACTCGCCGGTATAGAACTTTGCGCCACGAAGCACACGATGCCCTGCGCAACACCGTCGTGCATCGGCCAGGCGATGGCGGCAACCTGATCGCTGGAAGCGACCTCGCGCGTGTGCGCCTCGATCTCTTCAAGCTCCACACGGTGACCGTGAAGCTTGACCTGGTTATCCATACGCCCGAGGTGGTGATATATGCCGCAAGCGTCCTGCAGGGCAATGTCGCCCGTCAGGTACCAGCGTTTCCCGTCGATGACCGGAAAACGTTCGGCCGTGACCGCGGGAGCGTCGAGATAGCCGAGCGTGAGTTGGTCTCCGGCAATGGCGAGTTCGCCGCGTTCGCCCGCAGGCAGCGCACGATGATCTGCGTCGAATATCGCAAGCGCCGTGCCGGGATGCGGCGTCCCGATCGCCACAATGTCGCGGCCCGGCGTTACCACCGGCGTTTGGCCCGGCGCTATGCGTTGGCCCACGCAATCGACGGTGGCCTCGGTCGGCCCGTAAAGATTGTCGATCACGCTGTTGGGCGCAGCCGCCTGCCAGGCGCGAACTGCAGCAACCGACAACGGCTCACCGCCAAACGAGGTGTAACGCAGTCCCGGCAATGAACCAGGTTGCAGCGAACGGGTATCACGCATCCATGCAATTGCCGCCGGCGCGGAACCCCACACGGTCAATGCCTGCTCGCGAATGAATCGCGCAGGCGAGACATTACTCACCGGAGGCACGACATGCAGCGATGCTCCCGCAGCCCACGGCAGAAAGATTTCGCCCACGGAAGGATCAAACGTGAGCTCGGTAAACTGCGAGACGCGATCTGCGGGCGTCAGCGCCTTGAGAGATCCCAGTGCGTTGAGGTAGGCGGTGACCGACCTGACCGAAGCCATGACGCCTTTCGGAACCCCGGTCGTTCCGGAGGTGAAGATGATATAGGCAAGGTCATCTCCGGACAGTAGTGCCGGTTCGTCCAGCACTGTAGCATCGGAAAGCGTGTCCAGGGTCAACACGCATGCGCCCGCTGCAGGCATCGCAGCATCGATGCTTTCACGACGGGGCACGATGACCAGCGGGATCGATGCAAGCAGTTGCGGCGTCAGTAGTTTTGCGCCGCGAT
>JAKFYK010000007.1 GCA_021730905.1 Betaproteobacteria bacterium
ACCACGACGTGATCTACGGCAGCGCGCGTGCGGCCGAGCGCGGTGCATTCAACCGGCAGGCGGCAAAAGCATGGGGTGTAAAGAATTTTTTTGATGTCGGACGCGGCGGCCACGGCCATATTTTTCCAATGGAGTCCGGTCTTCTGTTAC
This sequence comes from Betaproteobacteria bacterium, assembly GCA_021730905.1. Classification (GTDB taxonomy): domain Bacteria; phylum Pseudomonadota; class Gammaproteobacteria; order Burkholderiales; family SG8-41; genus UBA5216. Next base: position 151 of record JAKFYK010000007.1, read on the forward strand.
CGGGAATGTTCTACTTCGACAACGACCGCCACGCCACCAACGCCGGCGCCATCGGCGCGTTCGGTTTCCGCATGGGCGCCGAAATCAGCCGTGTGCTCGCCACCGGCACCAACTGGGTGCAGGTGCCGAAGTCCATCAAGCTCACACTGAAAGGACGGCTGAAACCCGGCGTCTACGCGCGCGACATCGGTTTTCATCTGGCAATGCTGATCCAGAAAAAAGTATTCGATATTGATCTCGATTATCGCGTGCTCGAATACGCAGGTGATCTCGATCAATTCAGTCTCGCCGCGCGCGCAGCGCTGTGCTCCAGCCCCACCGAGATACAGGCGTACGGCGTGTTCGTACCGCCATCCGCAACCATCCTCGCGCATGCGCGAGAACGCGCGCAACGGGCATTCACACCCGTGTACGCCGACGCGGACGCGCGCTACGAAGCCGAGTTCACACTCGACGTGAGCCGGCTCGAACCCCAGGTCGCGCTGCCTGGCGGCGTGCAAAACGCCGTCAACCTTTCCGAAGCGGCGGGCACCGCCGTCGATCATGCATTTGTCGGCTCGTGCGGATCGGGCATGTGGGACGATCTAGTGCAAGTGGCCACAGTGCTCAAGGGCCGGCGCATCGCAAACGGCGTGCGCCTTTTCATTGCGCCGGGCACCGAGGAATCGACCAAACGATTGTCGCGCGAAGGTCTGATGCAGATATTTATCGAGGCCGGAGCGATCATGCTGCCCGCCGGCTGCGGCCCCTGCAACGACGCAGTGATCGGTCCGCTGCATGCGGGCGAAGTATCGATTTCCACCGCCACCAATAATCCTGCCGGCCGCTTCGGCGCGCGCGACGCCCGGCTTTATCTGGGCAGTCCCGCGACGGTAGCTGCGTCCGCCGTCACCGGAAAAATAACCGATCCGCGCGAGTTCATGGTGATGGAGACCGCGCTGTGAACGAAGTGGAATGGACGCTCAAGGGCCGCTGCTACAAACTCGGCCATGACGTGCCGCACGCCGGCGGCGTGGTACCCAACCGCATTATCATCGGTCGGCACTTCGACCCGCGGGACATTATTCCCTGCCTCTTCGAAGAAACCGACCCCGGGTTTCACACGCGCTGCCAGCCGGGCGATATCATCGTTGCCGGACGCAATTTCGGCATGGGGCCGAAAATGAACGGTTACATCGCGATGCAGGCGCTGGGGCTGGGACTGGTGTGCGAATCGATGCCGTTCCTGGGTTATCGCGCGGCTGTCGGCTGCGGCCTGCGCGTGATGAGCGATTGCGTGAACGTGCTCGATATTTGCGACACCGGGGATGAACTGGAAGTCGATTTCCACAATGGGTTTTTTATCAATCACACGCGCAACGTCCGCCGCGAGTATCCGCCGATTCCCGACGGGCTGCTCGAAGTGGTGGCGCTCGGCGGCAACACCGGCTGGCTGAAAAAATGGTGGTCGGATCAAACAGGCGAAGGGCGGCAAGCATGAAGTGGATCACTTGGGGCCTGGCAGCCCTCTGCGGCGCCGCGCAGGCGCAACCCACAACGGATGCTGAACTGTGCCGCACCACCACCAACAATCCGGATCTTGCCATCAAGCATTGCACCGTCGCCATCGAATCGCGCAAAGCCAACAACGAGATGCTCGCGCAGTTGTATGTGGCACGCGGCGTGGAATGGGCGGCGAAAGGAGATTACGACCGCGCCATCGCTGATCACACTACCGCGCTCAAGCTCGACTCCAAAACCACCGACGCCCATTATTTTCGCGGTAGCGCGTGGTCCAACAAGGGTGAGTTCGAGCGCGCCATCGCGGACTTCGATCTCGCGGCAAAATTAAAACCCGATGACCCGATGGTCTATCACGCACGCGCCATCGAACTTGCGGTAAAAGGTGATTACGCGCGCGCGATCGCCGATTTCGACAAAACATTGCAGCTCGACTCCAAAACCAACGGTATACATTTCGCGCGAGGGCGCACGCTGTTTTACATGTCCGATTTCGCGCGCGCAACGGGTGATCTGGAAACCGCGTTCAAGGCGCAGCCCAATGTATATACCGCGCTATGGCTGTTTCTCGCGCGCAAACGCAGCGACGTCCCGGATGCGGATGAACGGCTGGAACGTGAAACACGCGGCATGCGTGCAGGCTGGCCGGCCCCGGTCATCGCGCTTTTTTTGGGACGCACCGACACTAATTCGGTGATGGTAGGCGCAACCACCAGTGATCCGACACGCCGCCGCGAGATGCGTTGCGAGGCTGATTTTTACATCGCGCAGGCACATCTCATCAAAGGTGAACGCCCGCGCGCGCAGGCGCTGCTGCAGGAAGTGCGGCGCAACTGCCCGAAGAACCTGCTCGAATACGAAGGCACGCTGGCGGAAATGCGGCGGCTGAAGTGATGGACCTGAATTTCATAACTATTTGTTTTTAATATATTTTTTATGAACTCCACACCCTACAAAAACGCCCTCGGCCAACCCGTCGGCACCCCCCTGCCGCAGTGGACACCTCCTCCCCGGCCGCCGCGCGTGACACTCACGGGACGTTTCTGCCGCGTCGAACCGTTGAGCATCGAGCGCCACGCGAACGATTTGTTCGCGGCCAACGCACTCGATACCACAGGTGCCGGCTGGACCTATTTGACCAGCGGACCGTTTGCCGATTTAAGCAGCTACCGTCAATGGATACAAAATTCGTGTCTGGGTGACGATCCGTTGTATCAGGCGATCATCGATTTGCAGTTGCAAAAACCCGTGGGCATTGCGAGCTACATGCGCATCGATACGAAAGGCGGCGTGATTGAAGTTGGCGGACTCCGATATTCACCGTTAATGCAGCGCACGCCGGTGGCTACCGAAGCGATGTACCTGATGATGAAGCAGGCCTTTGCCCTGGGCTACCGCCGCTACGAATGGAAATGCGACTCGCTGAATGCGCCCTCGCGCGCAGCAGCGCAGCGTCTCGGCTTTTCCTATGAAGGCCTTTTCCGCCAGGCAACAGTGAACAAGAACCGCAACCGCGATACCGCGTGGTTTTCCATCATCGACGGCGAATGGCCGGCGTTGAACGACGCCTTCACAACGTGGCTTGCGCCGGAAAACTTTGACGCCAACGGCAAGCAAAAGCTATCGCTCTCACAGTTGACCGCGCCGCTGCTCAAGGCACACGGCTAGATTTCCAGCTTCACAAAGTGTAGCAGCCGTTCGCTGTTCGGCAAGCGTGCTGCTTGCTGTGCCGAGCCAAGCCGATACTGATGTAACGCATGCCGGCGGGGGATTTTGTCATTCCACACGGCTTTGATTTATATTCGAGGCTGCACAACGGTTAGTTGGTTGCGCATGCTGGACTTGCACTCCATTTGGCCTTTTTCCATCCCGACTACAATTCAGCCCTGCGCATTTCCGAGAGAAATTTTTATCCATGATGATTCTTGAACATGAGGCCAAGGCCCTGCTGCGCTCGGTGGGTGTCGCGGTACCGAAAGGCACATTGATAAAGCCCGGCGCACGCGCGCCGCGCGTACTTGGATATCCCGTGGCAGTGAAAGCGCAAGTGCGCAGCGGCGGCCGCGGCAAGCAAGGCGGCGTGATACGGGCCAATAACGCAGCCGCGCTCAAAGCAGCGGCGCGCAAGTTGTTTTCGACTTCGTTTGGCGACGAAAAACCCGAAGTGTTGCTGGCCGATCCGTGGCTGCCCATTGACCGCGAGCTTTATCTGTCGGTCACGATCGATGGTGCGGCAGAAGGCTACGTGGTGCTGTACTCGCCCCAGGGCGGCATCGATATCGAAAGCGGCGTGCCGCCCGCGCGCTACCCGATAGGCGCGCCGTGGAAGTTTCGCGCGCACGAATTGCGCGCCGTGCTGGAAACCGTGGAAAAGGATTTTCAGTTGCGCGAGCGCGTGATTTTTCTCGCGCAGCGCCTGCTGGAAACGGCTGCCGCGCGCGACTGCCACACCATAGAAATCAATCCGCTGGCGCGCCTGAAGGATGGCGAACTGATAGCGCTCGACGCCAAGATCGTTTACGACGACTGGGCGCACTACCGCAACGCCGACATCCTGGCGCAGCGCGAAGGCGAACTGCGCCGTGCCGACGCATTGCAGCGTGCAAGCCTTGCGATGGGCCATATGTACGTCAAGCTCGACGGTGACATCGCGCTGATATCCGGCGGCGCAGGCATGACCATGGGCGCCATGGACATGATCAAGGCGTACGGCGGCAAACCCGCGTGTTTTCTCGACGCCAGTCCCGGCCCTACCTCCACGCGCGGCTACAAGCCGGCGTTTGCCATGCTTGACGCCGATCCCACGGTGAAAGTGATCCTCGTCAGCGTGTTCGGCGGCGGCACGCATATGAACCGCGTCGCCAGGTCGATGAAGGAAAACATGGCGATGCGCAAAAGTAAAAAGCCCGTGGTGTTTCGCCTCGACGGCACGTATGTCGATCAGGTGCCCGCGATCTTTGATACTTTTGGCGCGAAAAATCACGCGAGCCTGGAAACCGCCGTCAAAGAGGCGGTCAAACTGGCGAGGGCTGCATGAGCATCCTGCTCGATCAGTCCAATCGTGTGCTGGTGATGGGCGTCACCGGCAACTATGGCAAGTTTTTTGTCACCGATTCCGGCGGCTACGGCACGACTGTTGTTGCAGGCGTCTCACCCGGACGTGGCGGCAGCGACGTGGATGGTGTTCCCGTCTTCGAAAGCGCGGCTGCCGCGTGCATGGCCACCGGTGCCGACACCGCGATGGTATTCGTGCCTCCACCGCTGGTGCGCGCTGCGGCGATTGAAGCCATTGAAGCGGGATGTAAACTGGTGGTAGCCACCGCCGATGAAATGCCGGTGCGCGATACTATCGAAATCCGCGCCGCCGCCAAAGCCAATGGCGCGCGTCTGGTCGGTCCCAACTCACCGGGCATCATCTCGCCGGGTAAGGCCAAGATGGGTTTCATGCCGTCGTTCTGCTTCACGCGCGGGCCGATGGGCGTGATCTCGCGCAGCGGCTCGCTATCCTATGAATCAAGCAAGCGCCTTACACTTGCAGGCATAGGACAGACAACCGTTATCGGCATCGGCGGCGACCCGGTCAAAGGCACCACCGCTGCCGAAGCGCTGGCGCTGTTTCACCTCGATCCTGAAACCACGGCCATCATGTATTTGGGTGAAATCGGCGGTTCGGAAGAAGCGGCCGTTGCGGAATACGCCGCGCGCAAGGATGCCAAACCCGTCGCCGCATTGATCGTCGGCAAGACCGCACCACCGGGAAAAAAAATGGGCCATGCTGCGGCGCTCGTCGGCAACAAGGCCGACAGCCACGCCGCAAAGACGAAGATGCTGGCGAAAAACGGCGTATATGTGTGCAAGGATTTGACGGATATCGTCGCGCAGGCGCGCAATGCGCTCAATGCCGCAAAGTAGTTTCATTCTTTTTAGTTGAAGGAGTACCCATGAACAAACCCACCGAACTCAACATTACCGAAGAAGCGCCGGAAGGCTTGATCAACGAATCCTCGATGTCCGCCGCGCGCGAACTGATCGGCAATAAACTGCGGCCTGAGCAGTATCTGCGCGATGCCAGCCTCGACAGCATCACCATATTCTCCAACGGTATCGGCGATCTGAATCCGCTGTATCGCGATCAGGAATACGCGCGCTGGACGCGCTTTGGCGGGCTCATCGCGCATCCGTGCTTTCCCTGGACGCATCACTGGCCCGGCCGTTCGTACTGGGGATTGCCAGGTGTGCACGGCTTCGGTGTCGCTATCGATTGCGAGTACATGCGCAACGTGCGCCCCGGCGACCGCATCAGCATCTGGAACCGCGTCATCGACGTACAGGAAAAACAATCCAAGTTTTCCGGCAAGATGGCGATGCAGTATCTCGAATCAACCTACATCAACCAGCGCGACGAAATCATCTGCCGCGCGCTGGGCCTCACTGCGCGCCACGAACGCAAGGCGTCGCGCGACAAAGGCAAATACAAGGAAGTCAAAACCCATGTTTACACGCCGCAGGAACGCGACCGCATCGATGAAATGGTGATGACTGAAGTCGAACGCATACAGGGCCAGAAAACGCGCCACTGGGAAGATGTCAAAGTCGGCGACTCGATCGACGAGATCGCGCGCGGTCCGCTTTCTGCCTCGGACACGATGGCGTTTGTGATTGCATCGGGCCGCGGTGCCGCGCACGGCGTCCTGCTGCGCCACGCAGCGAAGCACCCGAATCACTATATACGCAACAAGAAAACCGGCGGCGGCGTCGAATACACCGGTATCGGCCATCATCGCGAGGATTTTGCCAGGGATGTCGGCGTGCCCGGCATGTACGACTATCTGCCGCAGCGCGCGTGCTGGTTCGCCACCGCCATCACCAACTGGATGGGCGATGACGCCGTGCTGAAACGCCTGCGCATGGAAGCACGTTTGTTCAACTGTCAGGGTGATACCACCTTCATCAGCGGCAAGGTTGTAAAGAAGTATGTGAAAGATCGTTGTGCGCTGGTCGACATCGAAATGAAAGGCATCAACCAGCGCGGCGATCTGTCGTCACCCGGCTTCGCTACCGTGATGATGGCGTCGAAGGATCCAACGACCAAAGTGCCGCTCAACGGTGCGGTGTGCGATCTGGAATTGCCGATGGTTCGCTAGCGCGCCAATCAAACAGGAGAATCCGCTATGGCGAATACCATGTTCCTGGTCCTCGACATGATCAATGACCTCGTTCACGAGGACGGCCCCAACGGCAAGAAAGGCTACGGCCCCATCCTCGAACGGCGCAGGGTCATCGACAACACCGCCACCGCCATTGCCAAGGCGCGCGCGGCCGGCGTGAAAATCGGTTACGTGCGCGTGGGTTTCTCGCCCGACTACCGTGAAGTCGCGACGAATAGCGGCGTGTTCATGGGTGCGAAAAAGGCCGGTCTGTTCAAGCTCGGCACCTGGGGCACGGAAGTGCATCCCAGGCTCGCGCCCAAGCCCGAGGACTACGACATCATCAAGCACCGCGTGAGCCCTTTTTACGCGACCACGCTGGAGCCGATACTTGGCGCCAACCACATCACCAAACTCGTATTGTGCGGCGTGTCCACCACCGGCGCGGTGCTGTCCGCCGCTAAGGATGGCCACGACCGCGATTACGACATCACCATCCTCGATGATTGCAGCGCGGCGATCACCGATGAGCAGCACAAGGCGACGCTCGAAATGGTGTCGCGCTTCGCGACCATCACCACTGCGGCGGAAGTTACTTTTCCATGAGCATTTTCCCCGTGAAGTTCGCCGCTGCACTGCCCAGCGCTGTGCTGCTGTTTGCGGTGGCACCGGCACCGGCTTCATCTCAGACCGAGAGCTACCCCACCCGACCGCTCCGCCTGATCGTGCCACTGCCGCCCGGCGGCGGCGCGGACCTGGTCGCGCGCATGGTTGCTGAGCGCCTGTCGAAAACTGTAGGCCAACAAGTACTGGTGGATAACCGCGCCGGCGGTGGCACCGTCATCGGCGCAGATCTGGCCGCGAAATCCGCGCCGGACGGCTACACGCTGCTGCTCGGCACCGCGACTACTCACGCCATCAATTCAAGTCTGGTGAAGAAGCTGCCGTACGATCCGATCCGCGATTTCGCGCCGATATCACTGGTGGCGGTGCTGCCGCAAATTGTCGTCGCACACCCGTCGCTGCCGGCGAACACGCTGCCGGAACTCATCGCACTCGCGCGGCAGCGGCCGGGCGAAATCTTGTTTGCATCCACCGGCAACGGCAGCGCCAATCACCTGGGCGCCGAGATGCTGAAGAGCGTCGCCAAAATCAACATGGTGCATGTGCCGTACAAGGGCGCCGGACCGTCGGTGACGGATTTGCTCGCCGGACAGACCCAGTTCATGTTCACCACCATTCCGCCCGCGCTGCCGCACGTCAAAAGCAACCGGCTCAAGGCATTGGCGGTTGCGCATTCCAAACGCTCGGCTTTGCTGCCGCAATTGCCCACCACCGCGGAAGGCGGCGCGCCCGGCGTCGAAGCCAGTTCGTGGAACGGCATACTGGCGCGTGCGGGCACCGCGCAAACCATCATCACGCGGCTGCACACGGAACTGTCGGCGATCATGACGCAACCTGAACTGCGCGATCGCCTCGCGGCGGCTGGCGTCGAACCGATGAGCAACACGCCTGATGAGTTCGCAAAATACATCGCCTCGGAAACCGCGCGCTACGCGAAGATCATCGCATCCTCCAGCGCACGCATAGATTAACTATTTGTTTTTAAAATACTTTTATGACATACCAGACCCTGCAACTTGAAAAATCCACCGACGGTCTGATGCAGATCACGCTGCACCGGCCCGAAACGCGCAATGCACTCAACACGCAAATGGGCATCGAATTGCGCGAAATATTTTCCCCGCTGGCGTTTCATCCGCAAGACGTGCGCTGCGTGCTGATTACCGGTTCCGGCGACAAGGCGTTTTGCGCCGGCGGTGATCTCAAGGAGCGCAACGGCATGAGCGACGAGCAATGGCGCGTGCAGCACGCTATTTTTGAGGAAGCGTACTACGCGATCATGAATTGCACTGCGCCGGTGATCGCCGCAGTGAACGGCTCGGCCTTCGGCGGCGGCTGCGAACTCGCGCTGGCGTGCGATTTCATTTATGCCTCAAACACCGCGCGCTTTGCGCTGCCCGAAACCACGCTGGGCATACTGCCCGGCTGCGGCGGTACGCAAAACCTGCCGCGCGCGGTGGGCGAGCGACGCGCCAAGGAACTGATACTCACCGGTCGCGCCTTTACAGCGCAGGACGCTTACGAATGGGGCATGGTCAACCGCGTATGCGAACCGGCGGAACTGATGTCCGCCGCGCTGGAAACTGCTCGTGCCCTGTGCGCCAGCGCACCGGTGTCGTTGCGCCAGGCCAAAACCGCGATCCGCCGCGGGCTGGACGTCGATCTGCGCACCGGGCTTGCCATCGAGATCGAAGCCTACAACCGCACCGTGGTCACCGAAGACCGGCTCGAAGGCGTGCGCGCATTCGGCGAGAAACGCAAGCCGAAATTTGCTGGCAAGTAGCGCGCCCGTTTCCGATCAGGTTTTTCTTTTGCCGCTCTGCCGCGCGGTTTCCACGATGATCCTGATGGCATCGCGGTAACGCATCCCCGCGAAGCAGCGATTGTTTCCGAACGAATGCGGATCGAGATCGGGATTCGGATTCGCCTCCAGAAATACCAGTTTATTATCTGGTGTCAGCCGGTAGTCGAGGCGCGCGTAGCCGCTCAGCTTGAGCCCATGAAACGCCGCGCGGCTGGCGCGGCGGATTTCACGCATCACCGGCGCTGGCAGTTTGGGTTCGATCCAGTGCACGCGCCAGCGCTTGCGGTAAGCACCGGTGTTTTTGACGTTGTAGGTGGCAAACACCGGCGCATTCGCATGCCGGCGGCCGATCACCACTTGTATCGGACGCATCACGCGCGGTTCGCGTCCCAGCAGCGCCACATAAATATCGTCGCCGGGAATAAATTCCTCGCACAGCGCGGGCTGCTTTTGATGACGGTGGATGACGCGCACGCGCTCGCGCAACGCCGCGAGATTGCGCACCAGCGAGCGCTTGCCGATGCTGTCGGAACCGTCGCCGTACAGCGGTTTGACCAGCACCGGAAACCCGAAGTCGGGCACACGCGCCCGTTCACCGGGGCGTATCACCAGTTCACGCGCGACCTTCACGGACAATTTGTTAACTATTTGTTTTGAAAGAGATTTATCACGGCACAAGCGCAATGCTTCAGCGCCGCTGCCGGTATACGACAGCCCCAGCAATTCCAGCAGGCCCGTGATGGCAGCATCCATGCTGCGGTCGCCATTCACCCATTCGGTGACGTTAAAAACAACGCGTGGTTTGAGCGCCCGCAATTCATCGATGGTCGGCGTCACGGCGGGATCGAAGGGCACAATGACCACGGTGCGGTAGAGCGAGCGCAGGCAGCGGTAAAGCAGTTCCTCCATGCTGCCGCGGTCCACCACGAACTTGCCGCTGGCGCCGCGCGTGCCGGTCTCGATATCGACCAGCAGCGCCACATCGCAACGCGCGGTGCGCTTCGGATCGCGCTTCGGATTTTTCTGCATGCATCAATTGTAACGCGAAGGAAACCAGACGCACGTTTTTCCAACTCGAGTAAGACGAGAGCGTGTCGCGCAAACGTTGTTGGATCAGCCTCCGATATTAAGACGTACCATATCGCCCGGGACTACGGTATTGAATTACCAACAAGTACAAATGGCGCCCAAAAAAGGGGATGGCTGAATTCAGGTTGTGTAGGACGGTCAAGCATCTCCAGCATGGACTGCCGCAACGCCTGAGCGCGTGAAACTCGCGCGTCCTTGTTCATTGCCTCGAACATTTTGGTAGTCAGTATCACGGTGGCTTCTGACGCGACAGGCCAATGAGAAACAAGGAGCGCGCGCGCGCCAGCATGAAAAAAAGCACGGGCCAGCCCGGAGTATCCTTCGTTTCCCAGCGTTCCATCACCTGCAGCAGTGTTACAAGCGGAAAGTATCACCCAATCTGCGTCGAGCTTGAGTCGCCCAATCTCGCTGGCGGTGAGCACTCCATCATCCTGAGTACTGCCCTGAGCGGGCGGTGACAGAACAAGGGCCGGTTCCAAAATGCCCGGTATGTCTCCAGACTGAACGCCATGAGTCGCAAACATAACCACTCGGAATCGGTCTAATGGGAGTGTCTTGACCTGTGTTTCATTAGCGCGATCCTGAAGATACAGTGACGCAGTCGGGGCGCCGAGCGATCTTGCAATGGCAGCTACCTCATCAGCTGTTTCTGGTAAGGCAGAAAGCCGTTTTAAGTCTTCAATCTTTGCAATGCCTGATGTTTGACGCAATTCTTTGAGTGGTTGGTCACCCCCTCGTTGCCGCAGGATCGGGTCTGCAAATGCAATAAACGGCTCCCGAGACTGCGACCCGCGCGGCACCGCACGCAGCCGCACCAGAGCGTCGGCAGAAGGCAGGCTGGTAAACGCATAGTCGCGGACGACCCAAGGGTGGCCGCGTATCACTTCGGGTCTCGTCGAAGCCGGCACCGCTTGTTTGAGTAGCACCGAAAAAGGGAGCGTTTCAAGTTCGCTGTCGGCCACGACTATAAGTTCACGTGCGCCGCGCAATTGTTGTTCAGCTGGCGCGAGCAGTTGAAGGTAGAGCCGATGAGCGTCATCAGTGGGATACGGCGCTGCGGTACCAATGCCGGAAGTGTCGAGATGATTGCGTAAACGGCGTACTGCACGCACGACATCGATACGAGGCGCATCCAATGTCACAAAGTTTGATTCCTCACGCGTGATTACCGCCAGGTGGCTGCTTTGCGATCCAAGAAGATAAATGAGCAGCGCCTCGCCAGGTTGCAGCGCCAATTGCGTTTCCTTTAGCGTGGTAGTTGTGCCGTCGTTCACACCCTGCGGAGTTTGGCGGGCGACTTCAATAAGTGTCCGGTCTGCGCGATCAAGTTCCGCGCGAACATTGGCAAGTGCAATACGTTCACGCTGCGCTGGAGGTAGGGCCAGCATCGACATAAGTCTTTGTTCGGCATCCTGGCGTTGGACCAGCGCATCCTGGCGTCTACGTAATGCATCGGCCAGCTTCGGATCATTGATAGCGTGTCGTTGCGTACTTCCCGCAATAGCCATAGCTGTTTCGCTCGCTTTGGCGAGCTGGATGAGGCGGAACGATTCATCTTTCCATTCCACACCCGCTTTTTCGCGAAACCGTTGCAAAATAGCCAGATGCGCTTCAAACGCCTCGCGCCATTGTCGTGCTGTTGCAATCCTTGATGAAACGCTTAGCCCCACAAACGCAGACTCACTGGTGATTCGTGGTTCGAGTATCGCTAAAGCGGATCGGGCGTGCTCCAACGCCCCCTGCATATCGCCTCGAACAGCAAGATGTTGTGCCATTGCATAACGGGTGGATGCGACATCGGGGTGCCCATTGCCCAATACTTGTCGGCGAAGCAAATATGCACGTTCCAACGTGGTGCGAGCAATGTCGCCTCGTCCAAGGCGGTCAAGAACCAATCCACGGTTGTGTGCTGCCGATGCGCCTTCCAGCAACATGGCTTCGGAATTTGCTGCCAGCGATTGCGCTTGATTCAGAACACGCTCCGCTTCCTCAAGTCGAGCCTCACGAGCGAGAAGCGTGCCCAGGTTATTGAGTGCAGCAATATGTGTTTCCATCGGTGGCGTGCCGCGCAACACCTTTTGCAAGTGCAAGTGCGCCGCACCAATACCAGCTTCTTTTGCCAACTGCTGACTTCCACTATCACCAACCACGAGTTGGTACAACCATTCCGCCATTCGTATGTTCCCTAGCCGCTCCTGCAGGCCCGCCAGATTCGAGACGAGCGGATAAATATCGGCCACTTTTGCGTGCTCTGTACGAAGTACCAAGTCAAGCGCGCGCTGATAAAGATTTTCGGCTTCCCGGAAGCGACCCTGCGCATCCAGTATTGCTGCAAGGTTATTGGTGGTTGATGCTCGTTCTTGGGCTGTAATGCCCGGGATGTTGTCGACAATCTGCAGCGCTTGACGTAACGCTTGCTCGCCTTTGGCGAACTCTCCAAGGCGTAGATAAATTTCCCCGAGAAAGTTGAGAGATACGACGTGACGATCACTGTCGATATACTGGCCGTCCCGCACAGCCCTCTCGAACGCGCGTGCCGCCGCATTCAAGTCTTGCCGTTTTGCCGCAGCAAGCCCTTCGTTGATCGTGTTTTCCCACGCTTCTTCCGCAGCGCCGAGTGCGGGGCTGCAGTTCGACAGTAGTATCCATGCCGCTAGCAGGATAGCTGCCAGCGCTTTGAACTGCGGCCTCGCCCCACCCGGCAGCGGGCGCAAATGTGATGTATGCATGGAAGCGTTAACTTGGGCACTATGCAAGCGCCTGATTTCAATGCAAATACAGCTGATGACAATAGCCCCGTCGATCAAATCTTACATGCGCGGAATGTTTGAAAGAGTCTGGTTGCAAACGCAGTATTGCGATGCTAGCATTTTTATCCTCGGGTATTGAACATTTACGCACCAGATGCAATTGGGGAACCCATGAAAAAGACTATTGGCAGGATTTCAGCCGTCAGAACATTGGGGGTGGTACTTGCCGGGAATCTTTTAGCCGCATGCCTGATGGCGCCTGTGGCAGCCCAAGAACTCCCGAGAGAGATTCGTCAAGTATTTGCGACTATCAACGACGACAAAATTCCATACAACGATAGTCTCATCACAATTGGAAATGAGAATGCCAAAGTAACGGCCGTACTATTCTATGCGCAAGCGTGTACTGACTCGGAATATTTCCTGCGGAATGTGTTTCCAGACCTCAAAAAGGACTATATCGATACCGGAAAATTGCGCTTGGTTTTTTTCGAGTATCCACTGAATTGGAAGGACATACAGGCACTTGCCGGATTACGCTGTGTTCCCAAAGAAAAACATCTGGACGCGTTGCTCGAAGCCGCACGTACGAGCCGGGCTCGAATTTTTCGAACAACACAGATTAACAGCGTTCCGGATCAATATACATCTGTTCTCACCAAATTCGGCCTCTCAGAGGAACAGGCTCTTAAATGTATGCGTAACAGCGAAGTGATTGGCTTCCTGGAAGGGCAACGCCGATTGGCAGTAGAGCAATGGAATATCATGGAAACACCGACGCTGCTGATCGGCGATCAGAAATTTAAGAATATTGAACGTAAGGACGCGATGTATGAGGTACTCAAGAAGTTTGTCGATTAGACATGGATAAAATGGAGGATCACATGCTTATGAGAAGAAAAGCGTTTGTTGCAATCTCGATTCTTGTGCTGGCGTTTTACTCTGCCAGAGCATTTGCTTGAAGTAGTGACGCATCTGCCGCAGGTGTGGCGGCGACAATTGGTGAGGCTGCAGCAGGTAATTCGGTATCTGGCGCTGGCGGTACCGGATCTGATGGAGATAGAGAGCGGGTGAAGAAGATCAATTCGTTTGCGGTGAAAAGTTACGCGCTGATGCGCCAGAATCTGATGGGCTTAAAGATTGCGCTTCCACACTCAAACTGAATTAGTGTATGTAGCAATCCGTTATTGAATCGGCTTCGACGCTGGCCGTATCCACTATCCCTCCCAGAGCGTCGTTCGCTATCGGTCTCCCGATGGAAGGCTACTTGTTGCCGCTGACGCCAGCACCCTTCGCACTGGACGCAGACAGCAGTTGTCGCATCAGCGTATAGCTCTTGACCGAATACTGATTCATCTTTTTTAAGGACCCGCTACCATCGCCATCAGCGCTGGCAGCGGCCCCCGCCACGCTATTTGGTCCGACAGCCGCAGTAGACGCGCCGCCAGCGACAGCGGATTTAGCGGATAGCACCAGAAAGAAAGACGCAATAGCCAGCAAAGCATTTTTTTTCATGGCATTACTCCATTCCATGTTTGCGGAGAAACTCGACCGTAGGGCGAACGCTAATCGCGTTCATATTTCTCAGAACCTCACCACCAACCGCCAACGCGGGAGCTTCCTGAATGCTCCACGACTCAACTGCGAATCGGCGCATTCCTTCAATATGTCCAAGCACCCCGAGATTGCGCATACACTTGATCGCCTGCTCTTCGGGAAGATCGAATCTTCCGGTGAGTTGCGAAAACCTTTTGGGAACGTCGTTGAAATCATGCATGTTAAAAAGCGTGCGGGTCCAGTCATCCCGAGCGGTACGCAAGATCGCATCCAGGTGCTTGCCTGCTGGCAGACAGCGCAGGCCCGCAAGCGCCTGCATGTCCTTCCAGTTTAAGGGGTAGTCCACTATCACGAGTTTCAGTTTCCCCTTGTCGACATAGTCTTCTTTAAGGGTTGGGAACACGCGGCGCATGAAAATTTGACCGTCTTCGCTGGACGGCGCATAAAACAGGAACGCTGTGATCTTGGCAGTCTCCGCCCCAATAATCAAAGGCTTATCGTTGAACGGAATTTGGTCGTCATTGAAGGTCTGCAGCAAGCGCTTGATATCTTCGGGCGGAGCGGGTGCTTGCGCCATGGCTGGACCGGTAATCGTGATCAGTGCCGCAGACAGAATAACTAGAGCCCAGCGTGTCGGTCTCATCGAATTCCTCCCACTATAGATCCGTGTATCCGTACGTTACTGTATCGCCCGGCCAGCGAATCTGTCAATCGATTCCCGTTCGTCTTCATATTGATTTTAGGACAGGCTTTACGCATGCAAAAGTAAGACGAGCGAAGCGTATCCCGCTAGTCGCGTTACTGGCTATCGCGACCTTGTACGCCCTCTCCAACGCGTAGGTAGGAGGGCTTGGAGTAAACTTGTTGCTTGCAGTGAGGCCGCCGATGCTCGTGGGCGGCTGTGGACTGTCCGCGTAGACGAGCGGCTCACAACGAGCTTGCACCCTGACTGAAGGAGCGCGGCAATGGAGTACCGGCGGCTCGGCAACAGCGGATTGAAAGTATCGGTCATCTGCCTCGGCGCCATGATGTTCGGCGAGCAGACGGACGAAGCGGTCGCCGCGCGCATCGTCGATTCGGCGTTCGGCGCCGGCGTCAATTTCATCGACACCGCCGACACCTACGCCAAGGGCAATTCTGAGCGCGTGGTCGGCAAGCTCATCGCGAAAAACCGCGAGCGCTGGGTGCTCGCGACCAAAGTGCAGAACGCGACCATCCCGGCCGATCCGAATTCGGGCGGTGGCGGACGCAAATGGATGACGTTCGAGCTGGATGCCAGCCTGAAACGGCTGGCCACCGATTACGTCGATATCTACTACCTGCACCGCGACGATCTTGAAACGCCGCTGGACGAAACCGTAGCCACCATCGGCGATTTCATTCGCGCCGGCAAGATGCGCTACTTCGGACTCAGCAATTTCGACGGCTGGCGTATCGCGGAAGTGGTCAACACCTGCCGCAGGCTGGGCGTGCCGCAGCCCATCGTGCTGCAGCCGGTCTACAACGCGATGAATCGAAGCGGCGAAGTCGAAATGTTTCCGGCGTGCGCGTACTACGGCATGGGCGTCGTGCCGTACAGCCCGCTCGCGCGCGGCGTGCTCACCGGCAAGTATCTGCCCGGCGCCAAACCGGCAGGCGACACGCGCGCCGGACGCAGCGACCGGCGCATGCTGGAAGCCGAGTTTCGCGAGCAATCGCTGGTGCACGCGCAGCGCATCAAGGCGCACGCCGAAAAGCGCGGCATGACCGCCGGCCAGTTCGCGCTCAACTGGGTGCTCAACAACCGGCTGGTGACGTCCGTGCTCGCCGGGCCGCGCACCGAAGCACAATGGCGCGAGTATCTCGGCGCGCTTGATCACAAGTTCGAGGCCGAGGACGAAGCACTGATCGACAGCCTGGTCGCGCCCGGGCACATTTCCACGCCCGGCTATACCGATCCGAAGTTTCCCATTCTTGGGCGGGTGGCGCGTGACTGAACTGCAGTACGCCAGAAGCTACCGTAAAGCGCAATAGGATTGCGCCGCTTGCTAAAATTGAATGTTGAGACTTACCGAGGACTGGCTCAAATGCGAATTGTGATGCCGTTGTATGAATTTGAATGTAATGCCATTCAGAGCTTTTCTTTTAGCGGCTGTGGTATTGCTATCCAGCCATTTACTCTCGATGCGAGCATAGATCTCTCAGAGATATCGAAACTAGATGCTCATCACATTAGATCTGCCTCATGGGCACTCATCTATGATGGTAGCAATACGACATATGCGCCACTTGTAAGTCTACTTCTCATGTCTTTCCGTATTTTCTTGGATCATAGGCCACCATTTATAAAATACCGCTTGTGTACAGACGATAATCAAGTAATTCGTATTAACCAACCAATGACTTATAACTACAGCGTCGAAAGAGAACGGATTCGCTACGAAAGTGCGGATTTTATTCAAATCGAGACGGGCTTCCAGTGCTTGCAAAAGATGGATGCAACATCAACAAGAACAAAAAACGCTCTATATTTCCTCTATCGAGCGTTCCACTCAGACAAATGGATTGATTCATTTGTCCTCATGATGTGCTCTCTAGAGTCGCTTTTCTCAAAGGACGCTCCCGGTGGCGCCACAAAGACTATTACTA
>JAKFYK010000145.1 GCA_021730905.1 Betaproteobacteria bacterium
CGAGGGCGCGGGCGGCGGCCATGCGCCCGATATTATCAAGGTATGCGGCGAACCGAATGTGATGCCGTCATCGACGAATCCGACCATGCCGTACACCGTCAACACCATCGCCGAGCATCTCGACATGCTGATGGTGTGTCACCATCTTGACCCAGCGATTGCCGAGGACGTGGCGTTCGCCGAGTCGCGCATCCGCAAAGAAACCATTGCTGCCGAAGATATACTGCATGACCTTGGCGCGTTTTCCATGATGTCGTCGGATTCGCAGGCGATGGGACGCGTCGGCGAAGTCATTATCCGCACCTGGCAGACCGCGCACAAAATGAAAGTGCAGCGCGGCAGCCTGAAAGGCGATCCGAAAGAAAGCGACAACGCACGCGTGAAGCGCTTCATTGCGAAATACACCATCAACCCTGCCATCGCGCACGGCGTGTCGCACATGGTCGGCTCTATCGAGGAAGGCAAGCTCGCCGATCTGGTGTTGTGGAAGCCGGCGTTCTTCGGCGTGAAACCCTCGCTGATACTCAAGGGCGGCATGATCGCGGCGGCGGCGATGGGCGATCCAAATGCCTCGATCCCGACGCCGCAGCCGGTGCATTACCGGCCGATGTTCGGCAGTTTCGGCAAAGCGCTGCGCACTTCGCTTACCTTTGTGTCGAAGGCAGCGCTGAAGAATCCCGCCATCGAAGCGTTGGGCCTGGCCAAGCCGCTGGAAGCCATACGCAACGTGAGGAAGATCGGCAAAAAAGACATGGTGCTGAACGACTGGCAGCCGAAAATCGAGGTCGATGCCGAGACTTACGAAGTGCGCGCCGACGGTGAATTGCTGGTGTGCGAGCCCGCCAAAGTGCTGCCGATGGCGCAACGCTATTTCCTGTTCTGATGATCGAGATCAAGACCAAACTGGCTGCGGATGTGAACGCAAAAACGGGCGCAGCAGCGAACGCAACGGCGGCGCAATTGAAACTGCCGTTTGATCTGCGCCAGAAAAGCCGTTTGCGCACGCGGCTGGTGAACGGCGAGGACGCGTGGCTGATGTTGCCGCGTGGCGAAATTTTGCGCGGCGGCGATTTGCTGCAGGCCGCCGATGGACGCGTTGTCGAAGTGGTATCGGAAACCGAAGACGTACTGCATGTAACATGCGCGAATGCCGCGGAACTCGCGCGCGCAGCCTATCATCTGGGCAATCGGCACGTGCCGGTGCAAGTGGGCGACGGGTTTTTGCGCATCGCCGCCGATCACGTGCTCGCGGACATGCTCAACGGACTGGGCGCGACGTTGACGACGATGCGTGCACCGTTTGAACCGGAAGCGGGAGCCTATGGAGGAGGACATCATCAAAGCAGCGAGGCAGGACACTCAGGGCGCATTCACGAATACAAAAAAAATGTTTAAAAACAAATACTTATATAATAACTATCTATGAGCGACACACGACTCTCGCGGCTCCTGCAGCTGGCCAGCCCAACGCTGCCGGTGGGCGCCTACAGTTATTCGCAGGGTCTCGAGTCGGCGGTTGAGGCCGGCATTGTGCAGGATGCCGCCAGCGCGCAAAGCTGGATCGGCGACGCACTGGAACTTTCGGTTGCACGCATGGAGGCGCCGGTGTTGGTGCGTTTGCATCGTGCGTGGGATGCCGCGGATTTTGCTGCCGTTGATTACTGGAACGCGCTGTTCCTCGCCAGCCGCGAAACCGCCGAACTGCGTGCGGAGACGGTACAGATGGGTTATTCGTTGACGCGCCTGCTCGGTGAATTGGGTGAAGAAAATTCAACGCTGTTTCCGCGACTGCAAGCTATCGACGAGCCGGCGTTTCCCACGGCATATGCCTGTGCCGCCGCACAATGGCACCTTGAACCTTCGTCGGCGTTAGTGGCATATCTTTGGTCGTGGCTGGAAAACCAGGTGATGGCCGCGATAAAAGTTGTGCCGCTCGGACAAACTGCAGGACAAAAAAGCCTGCTTGCGCTCGGCATCCGGCTGGATGAGATTGCGCAAGCCGCCGCCGCACGTCCTGACGACGAACTGGGCAATTTCGCGCCGGGATTGGCGATGCTTTCCAGCCGCCATGAAACGCAATACAGCAGGCTATTTCGCTCATGACCTCAAATACTCAACCCCTGCGCGTCGGCATCGGCGGTCCTGTTGGCTCCGGCAAGACGGCGCTCACACTGGCGCTGTGCCGCGCCCTGCGCGACAAATACAATATTGCCGTCGTCACCAACGACATTTACACCGAGGAAGACGCACAATTTCTGGTGCGTAACGAAGCGCTGGCGCCGGAACGCATCATCGGCGTGGAAACCGGCGGCTGTCCGCATACGGCGATACGTGAGGATGCATCGATCAATCTCGAGGCCGTGGCGCGCCTGAACCGCCGCTTTACCGCGCTTGATCTCATCATCATCGAATCGGGCGGCGATAATCTGGCGGCAACATTCAGTCCGGAATTGTCTGACCTGACGCTTTACGTGATCGATGTTGCCGCCGGCGACAAGATTCCGCGCAAGGGCGGGCCCGGCATCACGAAGTCCGATCTGCTCATCATCAACAAGATCGACCTCGCGCCGATGGTGGGCGCTTCACTTGAAGTAATGGATCGCGATGCGCGCAAGATGCGCGGCGAGCGGCCCTTTGTCTTCACCAATCTTAAAACCGGGCATGGCCTGGACACCATCATTCACTTTATTGAAAAGGAGGGCATCCTATGTCCCGTATAGCAACTACTTTATTGCTCATCAGCGGGTCGGCGCTGGCGCATGAAGGGCACAGCGCGGCGGCGGTTCATTTGCATTGGCTGGAGTACGTGTTGCTGGCAGCCGTGATCGCAGGAGTGGCGCTTTATGCAGCGAGAAAGTAGTTATTTTCCGGTATTGATGTGTTTGCGAAGCAGCGAGTCCGGTCAGGCGACCGCTTTTCCCTGCGCCGAAGCAAACGTGCGCAGCAATTTGCCATAACCGGGAATGCTGCCGGTATAGCCGATTTTCTTCAACGCGCCCCAGATACTCACCTGCGTGGTGCTCAACACAGGTTTGCCGATGGCCTGTTCCAGGCGCTCGATGATCGCCATGCTTTTCCAGTTAGTGCAGGCGAGCACCACGGCCTGCGCGTCGGGGCAATCCACTTTTTTTCCGAGATCGTAGGCGGTCTGCACGTCCAGCCGGCCGATCTGCAGGTTGTCGATAACGTTGAGGCCGTCTTTGGCAACCACCTTGATGCCATTGGCTTCGAGAAAGCTCGCGCAGATATCGTTCACGGTAGGGCTGTAAGCCGAGCCCAACGCGATGCGCGAAATGCCCAACGTTTTGAACGCCTCCAGCAGCGCGGTGGAAGTCGTCGTCGCCGGCTTGCCGGTCACCTTTTCGATGCGCTGGCTGACTTCGCGGTCGTAGCCCAGACCCTTGAGAAAACTCGGCGCGGTCGCACCGAGAATAATTACATCGACATCGGCAGTGGCGAGCAGTTTTGATTCGACATCCAGTGAATCAGCCATCTTGCCGATGGATTCGGGCGTGACCTGCGTGATCGGCAAACGCGCGGTGTGCAGCGTCACGCCGTCGGGCAGTGCCTTGAAAAATTCAGTTTCAACCGTGGTGTTGGATGAGGGGGCGAGCAGCCCGATGCGACCGGTGAATGACATGATGGACTCCGGGTTCTGTGATGCCATCAGTTTAGCACTCTGGTCGGGCACCAGGCTTTGCCATGCCGGCGCGTGGATTACAATCAGTCATTCGAAAGCAGTGCGCCAGAATTTTTTTAAATGACTTCCAACGAACAATTTGATGTGGTGGTAGTAGGCGGCGGCATCGCCGGGCTTTCTGCTGCGAACCGCGCCGCGCAGCAAGGACTGAAAGTGCTGGTGCTGGAACGCGGCACCGACGAGCGTTATCTTTGCAATTCGCGTTACTCTGGTGGCGTGCTGCATATCGCATGTCACAACGCAAAAGATCCTCCTGAGAAATTGATGGAGGTCATCAAAGACGCCACCAGCGGCAATGCCGATCCGGAACTTGCACATTCGCTCTCCAACACTGCAGGCCGTGCCATCGACTGGCTGCGTGACGAAGGCGCGAAGTACATCCGCGTCGGCAACATCGTGTGGCAGCAGCATGTGCTGGCGCCGCCGCGACCGATAGTCGCTGGTCTTGACTGGAAAGGCCGAGGCCCCGATGTCACGCTGCGACAACTGGTAACCAACCTTGAAAAGCGCGGCGGAAAACTGGCCCGCATGCCGGCCATCGCGCTGATGGAAAAGGAAGGCCGGTGCATCGGTGTGGAGGCTGCGGCAGGCGACAGCTCGGCCAAGCAGCAGTTTCATGCGCGCGCAGTGGTGCTGGCCGATGGCGGCTATCAGGGAAACCCAGCGCTGGTTCGTGAGCACATGGGCATTGATCTGGCCAAAATCAAGACGCGCGGTGCGGGCACCGGTGTCGGCGACGGTCTGCGCATGGCGCAGGCGATGGGTGCGCAGTTGTCGGAGCTGAAATATTTTTACGGGCACATGTTGTCGCGCGATTCGTTTGCCAACGACAAAGTGTGGCCGTATCCGCAACTCGACGAGCTCGGCACGGTAGGCATCGTCGTCAACGACGCCGGCGAACGTTTTGTCGATGAAGGGCAGGGCGGGGTGTTTGTCGCCAATACCATCGCGCGATTGGCGAACCCGCTATCCACGTGGGCAATACTCGACCATGCGATTTGGGAAGGGCCGGGGCGCACCGCGCGCATTCCGGCTAATCCGCAGCTCGCGAATGCGGGCGGCACCATCATCAAGGCCAATACGCTGAGTGAACTCGCTGCGAAAACCGGCATTGCCGCCGAGCGGCTGGAGCTCACGGTGACAGCCTACAACCACGCGCTCGCGTCCGCGCAAACCGCCAGCCTCACGCCACCGCGCAGCGCGCAGCCCATCGTGCCCTCGCCGATTGCCAAGCCGCCGTACTATGCCGTGCCATTGTGCGCTGGCATGACGTACACCTTCGGCGGCATATTTACCGATGGCGACGCGCGCGTGATAAGCACGCGCGGTGCGCCGATTGCAGGCCTGTACGCCGTAGGCGCAACCACTGGCGGCCTCGAAGGCGGCAGTGGCGGTGGTTATGTCGGTGGACTGATCAAAGGCATCGCGTTCGGCCTGCGCGCGGCCGAGCACGTCGTGCAATCCCTCAAGGGATAAACGTGAGCACGCGCTTGTACAGTGAGAGGAATTTGCCCAATGGGTAAATCAAAGAGACGACCTGGAGATCAAGTCAAGTCGACTGAGTTTCCCTTTATTCTGGCGTCGAATGGGATGTGTGATGGATGTCTACCCGCGATGAGCGTGAAGCCGGTTGGCTTCATTTTCAGTTCGACCGCTTTTAGCTTGTTACGGTTATCCAACTTGTTGAAGCGTTCGCGAAGGCTTGCTGATGGGAATAGTTCACTCGTTTTCAGACAAAAAATGCGAACTGCGTTTTGACTGGCCTCCGCCAGATCGACAAGGTGACTTGCATTACCAATGTTGATGCTATGCACCGCTGCCCAGTGCATTCTGCATCGCGCAAGCAGATTCAAAGCATCCGCGAAGAGGTAAGCGTTGACAACGGGATGCAAGAACGCATCAGCATTCATCGAAATTTCATCCAAAACCTCATTGTCTCGCTTGGCGAAGGTGCCTGAATACCGCTCACGTGCGAGCGATACTCCCAACGCTTGCATGACGTCTAGGCCGTCTTGCAGAGACTCCGATCTCTCGTCCCACAGGGTGTGGATCAGATCGCGGTCCAAAAGCCTGTCAAATTCTCCGTACGCGTGATACAACCAAAGCACGATAGCGCCATCGTGCGCTAAATGCGAGCAAAGATTATCGAGCCCGCGAGCCGGGTCAACGAGGTGATGGATGACGCCGGTGGAAACAATAAGATCAAACTTTTCTTTCAGTCGGCAAGAAAGAATGTCCATTCGATCGAATCGCACATTTTGTATGTGATGTGCTGTAGCAAGTGCGCGTGCTGTCTCCAGTGAAGCGTTCGCGATATCTATACCCACAAAACTTGTCTGCGGAAATGCTTTAGCAAGAGCCAGCAGTCGCTGGCCGGTTCCACAGCCGGCGTCAAGGACCTGCTTGCCGGCAAGTGCTTCCTTGGGAAAAATAAATGCCACCATGTTAGCGACATCGTGGATCAGCCTTTCGCCTAGCGCTGGGTTCGGGTAGGGAAAAGTCTCGTACAACGCTCTTACATCATCGCCCGCATTTCCAGTCATCTCGGTGGCTTCATCGGTGTCGTTATTGGCAAATTTTTTGTGACAGCCCCGCGAAATAAGGCTTTGTTTTCACCCAGGCACTCACCTAAACGTAGGTTATTGCGGTAAAGAACACACGGCCCTCAAACTACGTTATCTTCCCAAGATAATCCATTTTGCCGATTTCAAGGCCGCCGTGGCGCAGCAAATTGTAGGCGGTGGTGACGTGAAAATAAAAATTGGGCAGCACCCAGGTGAGCAGGTAGTCGAGCCCCTTGAAGTTCATGGTATTTCCGCCGACGGTGAGGGTGATCGCGCGTTCTTCGCTGCCGTCGATTTGCGCGGGTGCCAGTGTCTTCAAAAAATCAATCGCCTTGCGCAACCGCGCCTTGAGTTCGGTGAGGGTTTTCTCGTTATCCTCGAATTTGGGAATGTCGATGCCAGCGAGCCGCGCGCCCGCGCCCTTGGCCATATCGGTAGCGACGCGTATCTGCCGTGCGAAGGTAAACATGTCCGGGAACAGGCGTGCCTCGACAAAAGCCGCGTCGTCAATCTTGCGCGCAGTCGCATGCGCTATCGCTTTGTCGAGTATGGTTTCGAGATTACCCAGCATTTTTATCATTACCGGGATGGAAGCGTTGTACATGGAGATCGTCATGGGAGTCCTTCAGTGAATGATGTTTGTGCACCAATGTTGAGCCGCGCAATTATATTCGTTACAGTGTGACTGTCCCGGCGCATGACGTGCGTGCGCGTCTCACGCGCAAATCGCAAGCATATGTTTTTAATCATTATTTTTTACGGAGCACTCGTAATGTCCCAGCAGGATTTCTCCGAACACCGCTCGATGCTGTCAGACAGCGTCACGGATTTTGCGCGCGGTGTTGATGTCGCGCGCGCGCGCAAGCTGCGCGAAACCAAAACCGAATGCGACCGTGCGGTATGGAAACAGATGGCCGATCTCGGCTGGCTGGGCGTGCTGGTGCCGGAGCAATATGGCGGCATGAGTTTGAAGCTCGGTGACATGGCGATCGTCGCGCAAGGTCTCGCTCGTGCGCTGGTGCCGGAGCCATTGACGGCCGCAGCGGTACTCGCTGCGCGCGTGCTCACCGATAGCAACAACGAGACGCTCAAGAAAAAACTGCTGGAGGGGTTGGCGTCGGGCGCCATCCTTCCTGCGGTGGCGTGGCAGGAACAAGCAGGCACGCTCGACGCCGGCAAGATCAACATGCAGGCCACACCGTTCGAAGGGGGATTCCGCGTAAACGGCAGCAAGCGCTTTGTGATCGGGGCATCGAGTGCAGACGGTTACATTGTCTCCGCAAACTCTGCACAAGGCATGCAACTGCTGTGGGTACCGCGGGATGCGGCGGGAGCGACAATAAAATTCGATACGCTGGCGGATGGCCGGCTGTCGGGCACGCTGAATTTAGCGGACGTGACCATAGCGAAAGAACACGTCATCAATACCGGCACGGCGGCTGTGGCGTCACTCGCGCGTGCCATCGATCATGCTGCCGTGATTGCCAGCGCCGAATTGTGCGGCATCATGGGACGCTCGCTGGAGATGACGCTCGATTACCTGAAAACGCGCGTGCAGTTCGGCAAACCCATCGGCAGCTTTCAGGCACTGCAGCATCGCGCGGTGGATCTGTATATCCAGCAGGAACTTTCTGGTGCGGTGCTGGGGGATGTGCTGAATGTGTTGGACGGCGAACCGGATGCCAAAACAAGAAGCGCCGCGGCCAGCCGCGCCAAGGCGCGCTGCACCGACGCGGCGCTGCTGATCACGCGTCAGGCCATCCAGATGCATGGCGCGATCGGCTTTACCGAGGATTGCGATGTGGGCTTGTATGTGAAGCGCGCGATGACGCTGGCCGCGTGGCTGGGCAACGGCATTGCGCATCGGCGGCGTTATGCAAAAACCGAAATTCTGGAAGGAGTGGTGTAACCATGAGCGCAACCGCAACAGTGGATTTTAACGCCATGAGCGACGACGCATTTCGCGCCGAGGCTCGCGAACTCTTCGAAAAAGAATACCCCGACAACATGCGTTTTTTGCCGCGTCGCATGAGCTGGGCGGAAAGCAAGGACTGGTGGGTAACGCTCTCAAAAAGGGGCTGGCTCGCGCCTAACTGGCCGGTGGAGCATGGCGGCATGGGGCTCGATCCGGGCAAGCTCATCATCTACTGGGAAGAAACCGAACGGGCGGGCATCGGCCGCATGCCCGATCAGGGCATCACCATGGTGGGGCCGACGCTGATACGTTTCGGCAACGACGCGCAGCGCGCGCAATATTTGCCGAAGATTCTCTCCGGCGAAAATGTATGGTGCCAGGGCTACTCCGAACCCAATGCCGGTTCCGATCTGGCGAGCCTGCGCACCGAAGCCGTGCTCGACGGCGACCATTACGTTATCAACGGCAGCAAAATCTGGACCTCGATGGCGCACAACGCCACCAACATTTACGTGCTGGTGCGTACAGATAAAAACGTCAAACAACAGCGCGGCATCAGCTTTTTGCTGCTGGACATGAAAACGCCGGGCATTACCCTGCGCACCATACGCAACATTGCCGGGCACGAAGAATTCTGCCAGGTGTTTTTCGACAACGTGCGCACGCATAAGGACAATCTCGTCGGCAAGCTCAACGAAGGATGGACCATTGCCAAGGGCCTGCTTACGTTCGAGCGCCTGAACATCGGCAGCCCGCGGCGGCCGCTGCAGGCATTCGAACACCTGGATCCGCTGGCGCGCGCGCAAGGTCTGTTTAACGACCCGGGTTTTGTCGATCGCTATACCGTGCTGAAAATGGACCTGAACGATCTGGGTTCGCTGTACCAGCGCTTTGTTGACAAGGCGCGACGTGGCGAGGCGTTGGGGCCGGATATTTCGATGCTTAAAGTGTTCGCGATGGATACTTACCAGAAGCTCGCCGAGTTGCTGCTCGAAGCCGGTGCGGAGTACGGCGCGTTCGCCGACGAGGTCACACTGGGCGATGAGAAGATCGATTTGATGTCGTCATTTTATACCTCGCGTCCCGGCACCATCTACGGCGGTTCAAATGAAATTCAGCGCAATATTCTGTCGAAATACGTGTTGCAGCTGCCGTCGTGACAAAGCGCATCAGCGCCCATACTTTTCCCCTCGCCCGCCGGGACAAGGGCACACTTGAAGCGAAGCAGGGGGGTAGGGGTGAGGGAGGCAAATAATGACCCGAACAATCATACAAACCGACCACGCACCCAAAGCGATAGGCACCTATTCGCAGGCAGTGCGCGTGGGCAACACCGTCTATTTCGCCGGGCAAATCGGCCTCGATCCGCAGACCATGCAAATGGTTGATGGCATCGATGCGCAGATACGCCGCGTGTTCGACAATCTGCAGGCTGTTGCAGTGGCCGCAGGCGGCAGCCTCAACGACGTCGTGCGCTTCACGGTTTATCTGACAGATCTCAGGCACTTTGCGAAAGTGAACGAAATTATGGCGGCCTATCTGAAGGAACCGTATCCTGCGCGCGCGGCGGTGGGCGTAGCGAGCCTGCCGCGCGATGCGTTGGTGGAGATTGACGCGATCATGGTTGTTGCGTGAGGCGTGAAGCGTGAGGCGTGAGGCGAAAGGCAAACCCTCGCGCGACCTACCCGCCTCACCCCTCACGCCTCACGCCTCACTCGCGGGTCTCAGCAAGAGCACGCTCGACAAACTGGCCAAGCTCAATATCGCCAGCAAGTTCGATCTGGTGCTGCATCTGCCGCTGCGTTACGACGACGAAACACATCTCTATCCGATCAGGGACGCACCGGCGGCGCGCGATGTGCTGATCGAGGCCACCGTTGTCGAGTGTGACATCAAATACCGGCCGCGCCGTCAACTGGTGTGCCATCTGGAAGACGGCAGCGGTGTGGTGACACTGCGGTTTTTCAGTTTCTACGGCAGTCAGGTCAAACATTTCGCGCCGGGTACGCGCGTGCGCGCATTCGGCGAAATCCGGCAGGGATTCTTCGGCGCGGAGATGGTGCATCCGCGCTACCGCATCGTGCAGCCGGGACTGCCGGTAGCTGAGGCGCTGACGCCGGTCTATCCGACCACCGCAGGCATGGGGCAGGACACGCTGCGCAAGCTGATCGAACGCGCTCTGGCGTCGGAGAAACTCGAAGACACCTTGCCCGACGCGCTGATCCAACAGCATCGATTCCCGAAATTTCGCGATGCGGTATTTTTCTTGCACAACCCGTCACCTGAGGTTCCACAGGAGGATTTGCAGTCGCGCACGCATCCGGCGTGGCGGCGCATGAAATTCGATGAACTGCTCGCGCAGCAACTATCGATGCGCGTGCATCAGCAGCGCCGGCGCGGTGTAGGCGCACCGGCGTTGCGTCCGCGTGGCACGCTGGTGAGCCGTTTGCTGAAGGCGTTGCCGTTCAAATTGACCGGCGCGCAACAGCGCGCGGTGGCGCAGATACGCGACGATCTGTCAAAACCGCATCCGATGCAGCGTTTGTTGCAAGGCGATGTCGGCAGCGGCAAAACCGTGGTCGCAGCGATCGCCGCCTTGCAGTGTGTGGAAAATAATTTTCAGGTGGCGCTGATGGCGCCGACAGAAATTCTGGCCGAACAGCATTTCCGCAAATTCTCAGGCTGGTTGGCACCGCTGGGTATCGAAGTCGCCTGGCTTTCGGGCAGCACAAAAAAAACCATAAAAAAACAATTACTTAGAAAAATATCTGCTGGGGAGACACCCGTGATCGTCGGCACCCACGCGTTATTTGAAGACGATGTGGTGTTTCACAACCTTGGCTTGGCGATCATCGATGAGCAGCATCGCTTCGGCGTGCGCCAGCGACTTGCGCTGCGCTTGAAAGGCACGCAAACGAGCGTTGACAAGCCCTCGGCCGGCGCGCAGCCACACCAGTTAATGATGAGTGCGACGCCCATTCCACGCACGCTGGCGATGAGTTACTACGCCGACCTCGATGTGTCGGTAATCGATGAATTGCCGCCTGGACGCACGCCGGTGACTACAAAGCTGGTATCGGATGCACGCCGCGACGAAGTGATCGCGCGCGTGCGTGACGCCTGTACCGCGGGCAGTCAGGCGTATTGGGTGTGTCCGCTGGTCGAGGAAATTGAGAGCGAAGATGTGCCTGACGGAAAAAAACCGAAATCTGCACGCAAACCCGGACGCGCTGGAATGGAAGCGTTGCAACTCAAAGCCGCGCTGGAAACGCACGAGAAACTCAGCGCCGCGTTTCCAGAACTCAAGATTGGCCTTGCGCACGGACGCCTGAAGAGCGACGAAAAATCCGCCGTGATGAGCGCGTTTCAGCGGGGCGACGTGCAACTGCTGGTGGCAACTACCGTGATCGAAGTCGGCGTCGATGTGCCCAACGCCTCGCTGATGGTGATCGAGAATGCAGAGCGCATGGGACTTTCGCAGTTGCATCAATTGCGCGGGCGTGTCGGGCGCGGTGCCGCCCAGAGCGCGTGTATTTTGCTGTATCACACGCCTTTGTCGCCGATGGCGCGCGAGCGTCTGAAAATCATTTTTGAAAACACCGATGGCTTTGAAGTGGCGCGCCATGACTTGCGCATGCGCGGCCCCGGCGAATTACTGGGGGCGCGGCAAAGCGGCGTGCCGCTGCTGCGCTTTGCCGATTTGTCGGCGGATGTGGATTTGCTCGATGCCGCGCGCGACGCCGCAGCGAGGCTGCTTACGGAAAATCCGCAGGCCGCGCGCGCGCATCTTCACCGTTGGCTTGGCGGACGCGGTGAGTTTCTCAAGGTGTGATGTCCGGATCAGGATGAACTTTTCTGCGATAATCGCTCACAAAATAAGAGCCGCAACTCCAGTGACCTCCACGTCATGCCGCGTCCCGTGCGATACCTGCTGGCAGCCTGCGCCCAGCGCGTCGGGACGTTACCGCCCGTGGCTCACCGATCGCAGGTCGCTGACGCGGCGTATCGAAGCGCGGTCGCCAGGAATGAAAGTCAAGGTTATCTTTCAGGGCCGCCGCCGTTTGCATCGCGACGAAAGGTTTCTGGCGCGAGGCAACCCCGGTAGTACGCGGGCACTGACCCGTGACGTCGTGCTTTACTGCGGTACAAAGCCCGTGGTTTACGCGCACAGCGTGCTGCGGCCGGGCGACTACGGCGCGGGCGGGCGGCTGATGCGGCGCATAGGTTCGCGGCCGCTGGGGGCGGCACTGTTTGCCGATCCGCGTATTCGCCGGATGATGTTGCGGCAACGCAAGCTGGGGCATGGCCATGAGTTGTTTCAGCAGGCTTTCAGCATCGCCAAACAGGGCGGCAACTTTGCCACCTTATGGGCGCGGCGCTCCCTGTTCATGGTCGGTAAATCGCCTATACTGGTGACTGAAGTCTTCCTGCCGGAGGTGCTTGCTTTATGACGCAAGAAGGAGCGCAGAAACTGACGTTCAGGGAACGACTCGATGCCTACGAAAAGTTGATGCGGCTCGACAAGCCCATCGGCATCCTGTTGCTGTTGTGGCCGGCGTTATGGGGGCTATGGTTTGCTTCGCCGCTGTACCAGCGCATGGAAATCGTGCTGATTTTCGTGGTGGGCACGGTGCTCATGCGCAGTGCGGGTTGCGTCATCAACGACTACGCCGACCGCGACATTGATCCGCATGTGAAGCGCACGGCCGGCCGGCCGCTGGCAGCGCGGCTGATCAGCCCCAACGAAGCGTTGTTGTTGGCCGGTGTGCTCGCGGCGCTCGCCTTTATTTTGGTGTTGTTTCTCAATAAATTGACCATCGCATTGTCTTTTGTCGCGCTGTTTCTGGCGGCAACCTATCCGTTCACCAAGCGCTTCTTCCCGCTGCCGCAGGCGTATCTGGGCATTGCGTTCGGATTTTCGATACCGATGGCGTTTGCCGCCTATCAGAATAGTGTTCCACCGCTGGCGTGGGTGTTGCTCGTAGCGAATATTTTCTGGGCGGTCGCCTACGACACAGAGTACGCGATGGTCGATCGCGACGACGACATGAAATTGAATCTCAAATCATCGGCGTTGCTGTTCGGCGTGTTCGATGTCGCTGCGGTGCTGCTGTTCCATGGCCTTTTTATCGCCGTCATGGCGGGTGTCGGCGTGTGGCAGAAACTCGGCCTGCTGTATTTTCTGGGACTGGCGCTCGCGCTCGCCCTGATTGCCATCCAGTATCAATGGATCAAAACGCGTGACCGCGACTGCTGCTTCAAGGCGTTCATGAACAACAATTGGGTCGGTGGCACGGTCTTTGCCGGGTTGGCGCTCGACTACTATTTCCGCATATCCATCATCAAGTAGAGCCGCTCTCGACCCGGTTCGATCACTGCGGTTAATATGATCTGTTCCACTTCCATCACCAGAGAGTATTCATGCGTCCGTATTCATACACGCTTGCGAGTATCGCCATCGTTGCTTCAGCGACCGCCGCGAGTGCGCTGGCCCAAACCTATCCCGCCAAGCCAATCCGCGTGTTGGTGCCGTTCGTGGCCGGCAGCGCCACGGACACTGTTGCGCGCAACTACACCGTGAAGTTCAACGAATTGCTGGGTCAATCGGGCGTGGTCGATAACCGGCCGGGCGCCAACGGCATGATCGGCGTCGAGACCAGTCCGCACACGCCCGTGCAGCTCGCCGAGCGCACGCGCGCTGAAACGGTGAAGTGGGCGAAGGCGATCAAGGATGCCGGCATCCAGCCGGAATAGGCAAGCACGCAGGCGAAATTGTAAATAATGAATAAAAACAATAGTTTACGAGAATTTCTTGCGCAGCTCGAAACGCTCGGCGAGTTAAAGCGCGTTACTGTGGAGGTTGATCCGAAACTGGAGATGACCGAAATCTGCGACCGCGTATTGAAAGCGGGCGGACCGGCGCTGCTGTTTGAAAAACCCAGGGGTCACGCCATGCCGGTGCTCGGCAATCTGTTCGGCACGGTGAAGCGCGTAGCGCTGGCCATGGGCGCAGGGCCGAATGAAGATCCACTCGCGCGTCTGCGCGAAATCGGTGAGACGCTGGCGTGCCTGAAGGAACCCGAACCGCCGAAGGGTCTGCGCGACGCGTGGGACAAGCTGCCGCTATTGAAACAGATCATGACCATGGCGCCGCGTGAAGTGTCGAGCGCGCTGTGTCAGGAAATCATTTGGGAAAAAAACGACGTCGATCTCGCGCGCCTGCCGATACAAACCTGCTGGCCGGGCGATGTCGCACCGCTGATTACCTGGGGGCTGACGGTCACGCGCGGACCACACAAGGCGCGGCAGAATCTCGGCATTTATCGTCAGCAGGTGATCGCGAAAAACAAGGTGATCATGCGCTGGCTGGATCATCGCGGCGGCGCGCTGGATTTTCGCGATCACACGCTGGCGCATCCGCGCGAGCCATTTCCAGTGGCGGTAGCGCTGGGCGCCGATCCGGCCACCGTACTGGGCGCGGTGACACCGGTGCCCGATAGTCTCAGTGAGTATCAGTTCGCCGGGTTGCTGCGCGGCGAGAAAACTGAAATCGTCGAATGCATGACTCACGGCTTGCACGTGCCGGCCAGCGCGGAAATCGTGCTGGAGGGATTTATTTATCCCGGCGAAACGGCCCTTGAAGGCCCTTTCGGGGATCACACCGGCTATTACAACGAGCAGGAAAAGTTTCCGG
Organism: Betaproteobacteria bacterium; assembly: GCA_021730905.1. Classification (GTDB taxonomy): domain Bacteria; phylum Pseudomonadota; class Gammaproteobacteria; order Burkholderiales; family SG8-41; genus UBA5216. The sequence goes on from JAKFYK010000145.1 coordinate 14,874, forward strand.
TGTTCACCATTGAACGCATCACGCAGCGGCGCGACGCGATTTATCACTCGACCTACACCGGCAAGCCGCCCGACGAACCGGCGATGCTCGGCGTGGCGCTGAATGAAGTGTTCGTGCCGCTGCTGAAAAAACAGTTTCCGGAGATCGTTGATTTTCATCTGCCGCCCGAAGGTTGCTCGTACCGTATCGCCTGCGTCAGCATGAAAAAACAGTACGCAGGCCACGCCAAACGCGTGATGTTCGGCATCTGGAGCTTTCTGCGCCAGTTCATGTACACCAAGTTCATCATCGTTACCGACGACGACGTCAACGTGCGCGACTGGAAGGAAGTGATCTGGGCGCTGACCACGCGTGTCGATCCGCGCCGCGATACGCTGATTGCGGATGCCACGCCGATTGATTACCTCGATTTCGCGAGTCCCGTCGCGGGACTGGGTTCCAAGATGGGCATAGACGCTACGAACAAATGGCCTGCGGAAACCGACCGGCGCTGGGGCACGCCGATTGCGATGGATGAAGCAGTTAAGAGGCGCATGGACGAAATCTGGAACACGCTGGGGTTATAAGCTACCGCGAATGCACCCAGCGCAGCAACGCGTCCTGTACCGCATTGCCGTTGTGCGAATTCGGGTGATTGATTAGCATGACCACCGCGACGCGCCGGCCCTTGCCATCCAGCACGTAGCCTGCGAGCGCGCGTACACCGGCGATGAGCCCGGTCTTGATGTGTGCTTGTCCCGCGACGCCGGTGTTGGTGAGCCGGCGATACATGGTGCCGTCCACACCGACCAGCGGCATGGAGGCAATAAACTCCGGCATGGTGGGGCCGCGAAACGCGGCGAGTAGCATTTGTCCGAGGTCTTGCGCGCTCACGCGTTCGATGCGCGACAGACCCGAGCCGTTTTCGATCACCAGTTGCGCCATCGGCAGGCCGCGGCTGGCCAAAAACTGCTGCAGCACGCGCCCGGAGCGGTCGGGCGTGGTTTGCGCACCTTGCGTCGCGCCTATCGTCAACAGCAGTTGCCGCGCCATCACGTTGTTGCTGATTTTGTTGATGTCGCGCACGATTTCGGAAAGCGCGAGTGAGCGGTGACTGGCCAGCCGGGTGACGCCGGGCACCGATGCGCCGTCGCGCACGCGGCCGTTGAACACGCCGCCGAGATCGCGCCACAGGTGCGCAAACAAGGCGCCGACGTATTCGCGGTGGCCGAGCAGGCTGTAGTAGCCGGACTGCTCGCCGCAGGACCGCGCATAGGCGCCCGTGAGCGTCACGCGCGCCGTGTCGCCGCTATCCTGTGTCTGCGCCTTGACGCGCGTGTACCAGATGCCGCACGAGCCTTCGGTGAGCGTGAGATTGTTGACGATCTGGATTTGCGGCAGCGGTGGATCGACAACGATGCGCACGCTGCGCGATTCGGCATCTGGCGCAAAGGTGAATGTAAAACTCTTGAAATTGGTGAGCAGCGCGTCAGGTGTGGTGTTGTAGGGCTGCGCCGGCTCGCCGTCAAAGCGGCCCGGATCGGGATGATCCGTCGTGAACAAGCTACGATCCAGTAGCAGGTCGCCGCGTATCTCGCGCACGCCCTTCGCGCGCAGCGAGCGCAGCAGCATCCAGAAATTTTCGATGGTGAACTTCGGATCGCCGCTGCCTTTGAGAATAAGATTGCCCACCAGCACGTCATTCTGTATCACGCCGTCCGCGTAAATATCGGTGCTCCACTGATAGGCCGGGCCCAGCAATTCGAGGCCTGCGTAGGTGGTGACGAGTTTCATCACCGATGCCGGATTCAGCGGCTGCTCGGCGCGGTGTGCGACCACCGGTTCGGCGGCACCGATTTCATGTACATAAACGCCGACGCTGGTATCGGCAATGCCTGCGCGAGCGAGCGCCTGCGCCACCGGCAGCGGCAACTGCGCCGGCGCCACCTGCGAAGGCATTTGTGCATGCCCCGCGCCTTGCAAAAAAATAAATAAAAACAAATACTTAGTTATTTTCATCGATGTCATGAGCATGTGCTGTCTATAAGGTAACGCAGTCACCAACGTTTGGTACCACCACATCATTCCAATGCAGTCTGTCGCGCACGGCGCCGGCGAAAATATCCGCGGTTTCGGGCTCACCGTGAACGATAAAGGTATGCGCTGGGGCGTGTTTGAAATGCGACAGCCAGTTGAGCAAGCCTTCTTGATCTGCGTGCGCCGACAGACCGCCGATGGTGTAGATGTCCGCGCGCACTGGAATCGGCACGCCAAAAATCCGCACCTCTTTCGCGCCATC
>JAKFYK010000082.1 GCA_021730905.1 Betaproteobacteria bacterium
GCGCGTTGTGCCGATGCATCCTGTACGCTGACCAGCCCTTGCGCAAAGCCCGGCAGTTTTTCCACCGGCACGGGTTTTTCCAGCACCACGGCGTGCGCCTCCAGCGCGGTTGCGGCTATGCCTTCGCGGCCCAGCTGGTCGAGATAGGCGTCGCGTGTGATGCGCCGCGGGTTGACGCGCAGCGTCAGCGGCGCATGACGGTTGCCGGCTTCCAGAATGGCAGCAAAGTGAAGCGGGTACTGCGCGCGGATTTTTTCCACCCACCATTGCGGGTACGAGTAGCGGCCGCTGTCGCTGCGCGCGCTCGCGGATTGCAATTCGGCGTGACGACGCAAATATCCGCGCAGGACTGCGTTGACCAACCCTTTTGCCGGCGCGGCGCGCAAGGCGACGCAAGCCGCGACCGCATGATCGACCACCGCATGCGGCGCAGCGCGTGTGTGTTGCAATTGATATAGCGCGATACGCAGCAAATGCCGCAAGCGTTCGTCGCGCAGCGGTTTGTCGAGCAGTAATGCCAGCAGCGCATCCAATGTACCAAGATGCCGCAGCGCGCCGTAGCACAAGTCCTGCACCAGTGCGCGTTGATAGGCATTCAGACCGGAGTTATTGCGCCACAGCGCGGCAAGTTCCTGATCCAGCGTGTGGCCCGCCAGCACGCGCTCAACGACACCGGCGGCGAGAATCTGCGCGTCGCGCATTAAACGCTGGTGTTACCCAAGCGCGCACCGGCGGCTATCGGAAACCCGGTGAGAAACTGCGCTGCGGCCATGCGTTTGCCGCCGGCGCGCTGCAATTCGAGAATATCCAACGCCCCGTTGCCGCAGGCGACCATCAGTTTTCCAGCGGATACAACATGTACTGTTCCGGGCATGCCATCCGTTTGTGCGGCTGGTTGCGCTCGCCAGATCTTGATGCGCTCGCCGGCCAGCGTTGATGCGGCGCCGGGAAACGGATTGAACGCGCGGACTTTACGATGAATCACGGCAGCGTCTTCGCGCCAGTCAATCACCGCCTCATCCTTGGAAATCTTGGCGGCGTAACTGGCTTGTGAATCGTCTTGTTTTACCGGCGCAGGACGCGTGTTTAGCACCACATTCACCATCGGCGCGCCGAGCGCGGCCAGCCGGTCATGCACATCGCCCGCCGTGTCGTTAGCACCAATGGAAATCATCCGTTGCAGCAGAATATCGCCGGTGTCCAGCCCCTCGTTCATTTGCATGATAGTGATGCCGGTTGCGGTGTCGCCCGCAAGAATAGCGCGTTGCATCGGCGCAGCACCGCGCCAGCGTGGCAGCAACGAAGCGTGGATATTGATGCAACCGAGACGCGGGATCGCCAAGATGTTCTTCGGCAGTATCAATCCGTAGGCAGCTACGATCATGACATCGGCCTTGGCTGCCGCAATGGTGGCGGACGCAGTGTCGGTTTTTAGTGTAAGTGGTTGCTCTACCGTAAGTAATTGTTTTTGAGCTATTTTTTTTACAGCGGATGGTTCCAGACGCAACCCCCGGCCGGCCGGTCGGTCGGGTTGCGTGAGCACCAACACAACATCGTGTCCGGTATTTACCAGCGCTTCGAGTGCGATCGCCGCAAATTCCGGGGTACCCGCAAAAATAAGCCTCATGACGGATGAGCGGGCCGCGAGCGCCTAGGCCGGCTCACGCTGGCGCTTCTTGATTCGGCTGAGTATGCGCTGACGCTTCAACCGCGACAGTTTCTCGACGAAAACTTTGCCTTCGAGATGATCCATTTCGTGCTGGATACACACGGCCGGCAGTCCCTCGGCTGACAACTCAAACGGCTCGCCGTTTGCATCCAGCGCGCGCACCCGGATAGTTTGCGCACGCGCTACTTTTTCGTACACTCCGGGTACCGAAAGACACCCCTCTTCGCAATCGGCTTTCCCTGTGGATTCAAGGATTTCTGGGTTGATAAAGACACGCAGCTGATCGCGCGTGTCGGAGTTGTCGATGACAATAATCCGCAGATGTACATCGACCTGTGTTGCGGCAAGACCAACTCCCGGCGCCGCATACATGGTTTCGCTCATGTCTTTGATTAATTGACGAATTTTGTCATCGACATGACTGACTTTGGCTGCCACGGTGTGCAGGCGCGGGTCGGGATACAATAAAATAGGTAGCTTCGCCACAAAAAGTCTTGCTAATAGAAGTAACTAGATGCAGAATTTAAACCAAAACGTCATGTTGCGTGCGTACAACAATACCACCAGCGAATTGGGGGTGGGCCGAGGCGCACGAAGTCAACGGGGCGTGACCTTCATCGGGGTGTTTCTATGAAAATCAAGATTATATCGCTGCTTGTTCTTGCCACCGCTACGCTGTGGGCCAGTTACGCTGGCGCGCAAAACCTCAAGCCTGATGCGCCCGACCGCTACACCGTCCAGCGCGGAGACACTCTGTGGGGCATCTCCGGACGCTATCTGGACAAACCGTGGAACTGGCCACAATTGTGGGATATGAATCGCGATCAGGTGCGTAATCCGCATCGCATCTTTCCCGGCGACGTATTGGTGCTGGATCGCTCTACGGGGCGCTTGAACATAGACACTGTAAAACTCTCGCCCAGCGTGCGGCGCGAAGACCTGGCTCAGGCGGTGCCCACCATACAGCCGGGCGCTATCAACGCATTCCTGTCACGACCGATGGTCGTCAGCGAATCTGAACTCGAGAGCGCGCCGCGCATCATGGCTACCGAAGAAAACCGTGTCGCAGTGGGTGCCGGCAATATCGCTTTTGCCAAAGGGTTGACCAAAGACAAGGGGCTGAACTGGCAGATTTACCGCCGTGGCGACAAGCTGGTTGATCCGGACACGGGTGAGTCTCTCGGCTATATGGCGCTATATCTGGGTGAGGCGCGCGTGCGCCAGTTCGGCGACATCAGTCGCATTGAAATCGTCAACTCCACTCAGGAGATCTACACCGACGACCGGCTGGTTCCGGTGAGCAGAGCACTTCCGCAATTCGCATACGTACCGCGTTCGCCGACTGCCAAAGTGCAGGGCCGCGTGGTTTCCCTGCACGACAACTTGTGGGAAACCGGCAAATATTTCGTGGTAGCGTTGTCAAAAGGCGCCAAGGATGGTCTTGAGGTCGGTCATGTGCTTGCGCTCTACCGCAGCCAGAACGCCGCGCGCTACAACTTGCGCACCAGCCCGCTGTTCGGTCGTGAAGGCCTCACTGGCAATGATGAGCGCCGCGTGTTCTACGAAGAACGCCTCACGCCACGTGATGGCCCGCTGTACGCCAAGGGTACTCCGATTAATGACGCTGAGCTCGCCACCCTTCCGGATGAACGTTACGGCCTAGTAATGATCTTCCGCACCTTTGACCGCGCGTCGTTCGCGCTGGTGATGGAATCCAACCGTCCGGTGTCTATCTTGGACGTGGTCACGACGCCCTGATTTTTCCTGGCGCGCCGTACTTCGCGGCCGCGCCATTCCCTGCATATGCCGCTCGCGCCGGATACCGAGGCTTGGCTGCGGTTGAGCCTGATCCAGGGCTTGGGCGGTGAATCCTTCCGCAAGCTGCTGTCCGCTTTTGGCGGCCCCGAGCAAATTTTGGGGGCGAGCCGTTCCGCGCTCACCCGTGTGGTCACCGGCAGAATCGCCGACGCGATACTCGACGGCGAATTGCATGGTGATCCCGCTGGAGTGGAAAGCTGGCTCGCAGATACCAACAACCACGTGGTGACGCTGGCAGATGCGGCGTATCCGCAAGCGCTGTTGCAAACCCCCGATCCGCCGCCGCTGATTTACGTCAAAGGGCGGCTTGATTTGCTTAATTTCCCGGCGATCGCCATTGTCGGCAGCCGCAACGCCACGGCACAAGGCAAGCTCACGGCGGAATCATTCGCCACCGCATTGAGCGACGCAGGACTTGCTGTGGTCAGCGGGCTCGCGTTGGGCATCGACGCCGCGGCGCATCGCGGCGGGCTGGCGGGATTGTCGTCCACCATCGCTGTCGTCGGCACCGGTCTCGATAAAGTATATCCGGCACGCAATCGGGATCTGGCACATGCCATCGTGGAAAAAGGCGCCATCGTTTCGGAATTTCCGCTGGGTACGCCGCCGCTCGCGGCAAATTTTCCGCGCCGCAACCGCATCATCAGCGGTATGACGCGCGGCTGCCTGGTGGTTGAGGCCGCGATGTCGAGCGGCTCGCTGATTACGGCGCGCATTGCCAATGAATTGGGCAAAGACGTATTCGCGATTCCCGGGTCAATACACTCTACCCTGTCCAAGGGCTGTCACGCGCTCATTAAACAGGGCGCCAAGCTGGTGGATGATGCTGCGGACATCCTCGGGGAGTTGCGGCTACCGGTACCCGCTGGCGGGTCTTCTAGGACCGATCCTGATGCCTCAGGCCATCCTTTGCTGGCCCACATGGCCTACGACCCCTGCGATATTGACACGCTGGCGGGCCGCGCCGGGTTGCCGGTACACGAGATCAGTGCCGCGCTGATCCAGCTTGAACTGGAAGGGGTGGTTGCCAGCCTGCCTGGTGGACTGTGGCAGCGTATTTCTTAACTATTTGTTTTTATTGTTATTTTTTGGTTATAGAAGGCTGATTTTGTGTCATTTGTGATGTTCTGCGCTTGCGCTCCCGCCCGGTTTGTTCTTATTATCTGCCGCTCTTTTTCGCCGCCCAGTTACGTAGGATAGGCGGTGAACAACGATTTTCCCGCGCGAGCATATAGAAAAACCATGTCAAAACAACTGATTATCGCTGAGAAGCCCTCTGTGGCCGGCGATATTGCGCGCGTGCTCGGCGGCTTCAAGCGCCATGACGACTATTTCGAGAGCGACCATTACGTGCTGTCGTCGGCCGTAGGCCATCTGGTGCAGATCGCGGTACCAGAAGAATTCGAGGTCAAGCGAGGCAAGTGGTCGTTTGCAAACCTGCCGGTAATTCCGCCGCATTTTGATCTGCTGCCGATTGAGAAATCCGAAGCGCGGCTGAAGCTGTTGACCAAACTGCTCAAGCGCAAGGACGTCACCGGCGTTATCAACGCTTGCGACGCGGGCCGCGAGGGTGAACTGATTTTCCGCTATATCGCCAGCCACGCCGGCAGCAAAAAACCGGTGAAACGCCTGTGGCTGCAATCGATGACCTCCGGCTCGATCAAGGAGGGCTTCAAGCATCTGCGCAGCGACGAAGAAATGCTGCCGCTGGCCGATGCGGCGGTATGCCGCTCGGAAGCCGACTGGCTGGTCGGCATCAACGGCACGCGCGCAATGACTGCCTTCAATTCCAAGAGCGGCGGCTTTCACAAGACGCCCGTGGGCCGCGTGCAGACGCCGACGCTGGCGATCCTGGTCGAGCGCGAAGAAAAGATCAAACGCTTCGTGCCGAAAGACTACTGGGAAGTACACGCAACGTTTGGCGTATCCGCCGGCGACTATATTGGGCGCTGGATCGACGAGAAATTCGCCAAGGCCAAGAAAGAAGACGAGGGGGATCCTGATCTGCGCGCCGAGCGCATCTGGGACGAAAAGCGCGCCAACGCCATCAAGGCCAAATGCGACGGCAAGTCCGGCGAGATCGAGGAAGAAAGCAAACCCTCGACACAAGCGTCGCCGCTGCTGTTCGATCTGACCAGTTTGCAGCGCGCCGCCAACGGCCGCTTCGGCTTTTCCGCACGCACCACGCTGTCGATCGCGCAGGCGCTGTATGAAAAACACAAAGTGTTGACCTACCCGCGTACCGACGCACGCGCGCTGCCGGAAGATTATCTCGATACCGTGAAAGCCACGCTCGATGAAATGACCGGCACACCCTATGCGCCGTTCGCAAAAAAGATACTGAAGCAAGGCTGGGTCAAACCCAACAAGCGCATCTTCAACAACGTAAAGATTTCCGATCACTTTGCCATCATTCCGACCACGCAACCACCTAAAGCACTGAGTGAAATTGAGCAAAAGCTTTACGATCTGGTGGTACGCCAATTTCTCGCGGTGTTTTATCCGAGCGCAGAATACATGGTGACCACGCGCATCACGCGCGTCGAGAAGGAAGCGTTCAAAAGCGAGGGCCGCGTGCTGATCAACGCCGGCTGGCTGGAAGTACACGGCAAAGCGGCGGCGGGCGACGATGAAACGCCGAACCTGGTGGCGGTGAAAAAAGGCGACAAGGCCAAAGCCAAGCACGTCGATGTAATCGCGACGCAGACCAAGCCGCCAGCGCGCTTCACCGAAGCCACGCTGCTATCCGCGATGGAAGGTGCCGGCAAGCTGGTGGAAGACGAAGAATTGCGCGACGCGATGAAAGAACGTGGCCTTGGCACGCCGGCGACGCGCGCCGTCGTTATCGAAAAGTTGATCGCCGAAGAATACCTGGTACGCCTCGGCCGCGAATTACAGGCCACGCCGAAAGCGTTTTCGTTGATTACTTTGCTGCGCGGACTGGATATTCCCGAACTCGCCTCCCCAGAAATGACCGGCGAATGGGAGTACAAACTGAAGGAAATGGAGCACGGCAAGTTGAAGCGCACTTCGTTCATGCGCGAAATCGCCAAGATGACGCGCCATATCGTCGAGCGCGCCAAAGCGCACGACAGCGAATCCGTACCCGGGGATTACGTCACGCTGAAAGCCAAATGCCCAAACTGCGGCGGCACGATTAAAGAGAACTACAAAAAATTCCAGTGCGAGAAATGCGAATTCTCGCTATGGCGTATTCTTGCGGGGCGGCAGTTCGAGTCCACGGAGATCGACGAACTCATCGCTAAGAAAAGCATCGGTCCGCTACAAGGGTTTCGCAGCCGCCTGGGACGCCCGTTCGCCGCCAACATCAAGTTGAACAGCGAACTAAAGCTCGAATTCGATTTCGGGCAAGCCAACGACGACGCCGAGCCCGTTGATTTCACCGGCCTGCAATCGCTGGGCGAGTGCCCCAAATGCGGTGGCAATGTTTACGCTCACGGCATGGCCTACCTTTGCGAAAAAGCCGCTGCACAGCCGCGCACCTGTGACTTCCGCACCGGCAAGATTATCCTTCAGCGCAACATTGAGCCGGAGCAGGTCACCAAGCTGCTGAAAGACGGCAAGACTGATTTGCTGCACAAATTCATCAGCAAAAAGGGACGTCCTTTCTCGGCGTTTCTGGTGCGGGGGGCTGAGGGTAAAGTGACGTTCGAATTTGCGCCGCGCGAGGCCAAGGCAGGGGCGAAGACTGCTGCGGACAAGCCGGCGGCAAAGAAGACTCCGGCCAGGGCGCGGAAGACGGCGTAAACACACGATTTTCGTTGTTTGCTGGACGCGGCGTTCCCCGCGCCGCCGGTCTCAAGAATCAACCCGCTACTTCGGAAATATCTGCATGGAAAAATCACTACTGCAGAGAATCCTCACCGAGCTGACTCCTGTGGATTTCGCGCGGTGGTTCCGCCCCGCGGCACCATGACAGTACGAGGTGAAGCGGTCGCCTTAGTCTCCGTGCACGCATCGATGACTATCGAGGAAACTCCATGCTAATGATCAACAATGAGGTGGTTGCTCAAACCCTCACCATGCGCGAATGCATCGAGGCGCAGGAAGCCGCTTTCGCCGGTTTGTTGCAAGGCAAGGCTATTTTCCGTCCGCGCATCGATACCTATGTGCCGTGCGATCGCGAGGACGGTTACTACCGCTTCGGTTCGGTGGAAGGCGCCAGCGATGGCGTGCTGGCCGTGCGTCTTAAATCGGACATCGTGCATTGGCCCAAGGGTGCCGATGGCACCCTTTCTGAATCCAAATATTGCATGCAGCCCGGCACCTATTGCGGACTGGTTTTTCTTTACAGCACCGGCAACGGCGAGCCACTGGCGATCCTGAATGACGGCCATCTGCAGCACATGCGCGTAGGCGGTGCCGCGGGCATCGGCACGCGGTTGCTCGCACGTGAGGACGCCAGCACAGTCGGCATGATCGGCTCCGGTGGCATGGCACGTACGTTTCTCGAAGCCTACGCGGTGGTACGCCACATCAGACACGTCAAAGTGTTCAGTCGCATGCCTGACCATCGCAACAGATACGCCGCTGAAATGTCGAAAGCGCTCGATATCGAGGTCGTGGCAGTGGATTCCGCTCGCGAGGCAGTGCGTGGCATGGACATTGTTTCGACTTGCACAGACAGCATTAAGCCGACCATCGAAGCGGAGTGGCTGGAGCCGGGGATGCATGTGGTCAACCTCAGTCCACACGAGATTTCAGCGGCGGTCGCTGCGCGCTTCGACGTGAAAGTGCAGCAAGGCAAGGAAGGGCTGCCGATCCCGGAGAGCAACATGTTTCGCAAGGGCATCGGCGGCAGTCTCGGTGCGTTTGTCACGGGCAGCGAGGAGCAGCAACAACGCCTGCCGCGAGCGACTAAAAATCTCCGGCTCGAAGAATGGCCGGTGTATACCGACATTATTTCCGGCAAAATGCCGGGACGCATCCACCGCGACCAGATCACGCACTACCGCACGATTGGCAATTGGGGCGTGCAGTTTTCGTCTGTGGGCGCGCTGGTGTATCGCAAGGCAATGACGGCGGGGTTGGGACGCGAGTTGCCAACGGAGTGGTTTTTGCAGGACATACGTAATTGATGCGCATGAAGGCCGAGCGCGATCAGGTAGTTCAAATCGTAAAGCGCATCACAGCAAAAGATGCCAAACGGTAAGGGAATACAATAGCAATTAAGCGGCTTTTTGTCTTTTTAAAAATCCGTTTATAAACATGTGGTTATAGTGATTCTCTATGCCATATTTTATCCAGGAGAAGCAATGAAGATCAAACGTATCGAGCATGTCGGCGTAGTGGTAAAAGACGTCGAAGCCAGCCGTAAACTTTGGGAAGGTTGTTTCGGCATCAAACTGGGGGAGGTCGAAACCAATCCGCATCGCCCCGTGAAACTGGCGCTATATCCCGTCGGCGAATCCATGGTGGAATTGATCGCCGGCACCACGCCCGATAGCAAGCATGCCAAGATGGTCGCCGAAGGCAAGGGCGGCATCAATCATCTGTGCTTTGAAGTCGAGAATATCGACGACGCTCTCGCCGAACTCAAAGCCAAGGGCATTCCTTTGCTAGACCAGACACCGCGGATTGGCCACGCGGGTTGTCGCATTGCGTTTCTGGACCCGGCGGGCACAGAGGGTTGTCTGATCGAACTCGCCGAACTGCCCGCGGAACCGCATCACGCTTGACGCGGCCATGCGCAAACCGCAGTACAGGCGCTAAACGTCGAGGTTGCGCACGCCCAGCGCGTTGGTTTCGATAAAGTTGCGGCGCGGCTCAACCGCATCGCCCATCAGCGTGGTAAAAATTTCGTCGGCGCCTATGGCGTCTTCGATTTGCGCGCGCAACAGTCGCCTTACTTTCGGGTCCATGGTGGTTTCCCAGAGTTGTTCCGGATTCATCTCGCCTAGGCCTTTGTAGCGCTGCACGCTGACGCCGCGCTGCGCTTCGTTGATCACCCAGTCGATGGCATCCCGGAACTCCTTCACCGGGTGCTGATGCTCGCCGAATTTGACGTATGCGCCTTCACTCAGCAGGCCTTGCAGGACAGCGGCGGTTTTCCTGATCTGCGCATAGTCGCCGCTTTGCGCGAAATCAGCGTCGATACGCGTGCGGTGCTCGACACCATGTTGTATCTTGGTAATTTGTATGGTGAATTGCTCTGTCTTTTCGTCGTAGGAGGACTCGACCTTTATCTGGTCTGTTTTCACCAGTGCAGCGATGGTCTTGGCGCTGCGGCGCGCGCCTGCTTCATCCGACAGGTCCAGCTCCACCGGCTGTTGCAACAACGCATGTAACACGGCCTCGTCGGCGAGACGGCTTGCACGATCGATAACGGCTTCGGCAAGCAAATACTCCTTGGCCACCGCTTCAAGTGCTTCCTTACTCAGTGGTTGTGCGGTTGCCGACGGATGAAGTTGTGCCCCCGCCAGTGCCAGTTTGAGCAGATACTGCTTGTGCTCGTGCTCATCCTTCAGATAGCGCTCGGTCTTGCCGTGCTTCAGCCGATACAGCGGCGGCTGCGCAATATAGATGTGGCCGCGCTCGATGAGTTCGGGCATTTGCCGATAGAAAAACGTTAGCAGCAGTGTGCGGATGTGCGCCCCGTCGACGTCCGCGTCGGTCATAATGATGATGCGGTGGTAACGCAACTTGTCGGCAGAATATTCGTCCTTGCCAATGCCGGTGCCCAACACGCTGATCAAGGTGGTAATTTCGGTGGACGACAACAACTTGTCGAAACGTGCTTTCTCAACGTTGAGAATCTTGCCCCGTAGCGGCAGGATTGCCTGAAACTTTCGGTCGCGGCCCTGCTTGGCCGAACCGCCGGCGGAGTCGCCTTCTACCAGATACAGCTCACATAGCTTCGGATCGCGCTCCTGGCAATCGGCCAGCTTGCCGGATAAACCAAACGAGTCGAGCACACCTTTACGGCGCGTGAGTTCGCGCGCCTTGCGAGCTGCTTCGCGCGCACGCGCGGCATCAACGATCTTGCCGCAAATAACTTTTGCGTCGTTGGGTTTTTCAAGCAGAAATTCCATCAGCTTGCCAGCGATGACTTCTTCAACGGCCGGCCGCACTTCTGATGACACGAGCTTTTCTTTTGTTTGCGAGGAAAATTTGGGCTCCGGCACCTTCACCGACAGCACGGCAGTCAGACCCTCCTTCATGTCGTCGCCGGTGGTTTCAACTTTGGCTTTTTTCGCAAGTTCGTTGTTTTCGATGTAATTGTTGAGCGTGCGCGTCATCGCAGCGCGCAAGCCCGTAAGGTGTGTGCCGCCGTCGCGTTGCGGAATGTTGTTGGTAAAACACTGCATCGATTCTTGATAGGAATCGTTCCACTGCATTGCCACCTCAACGATGATGCCGTCTTTCTCGCCCGTAGCATGGAAGATGTTTTGGTGCAGCACGCTCTTGCTGCGGCTCATGTATTCGACAAACCCCTTGATGCCGCCGCCAAAAGCAAAATTATCTTCCTTGCCCGAACGCTGGTCGAGCATGGTAATTTTTACGCCGTGATTCAAGAACGAGAGCTCGCGTAACCGGCGGGCAAGAATGTCATGGTGAAATTCTATGTTGCCGAATACTTCGCTGCTCGCCATAAAATGCACTTCTGTGCCGCGCCGTTCGGTTTTTCCGGTAGCTTTTAACGGTGCTATCGCAGCACCATCGCGAAACTCCATCTGATGCGTCTTTCCGTCTCGACGAATGGTAAGGCGCAACCACTCGGACAGCGCGTTGACCACTGAGACGCCAACACCATGCAATCCACCGGAAATCTTGTAGGAATTGTTATCGAACTTTCCGCCCGCGTGGAGCTCGGTCATCACTACTTCAGCGGTAGAACGCTTGTGTTCGTCGTCCGGATGAATTTCAGTAGGTATGCCACGGCCATTGTCGACCACGCTAATCGAATTGTTGGTGTGTATGGTAATCGCGATTTCGTTGCAGTACCCGGCGAGCGCCTCATCAATGGCATTGTCGACAACTTCGAACACCATATGATGCAAGCCGGTACCGTCGCTGGTGTCACCAATATACATGCCTGGACGCTTGCGGACCGCTTCCAGGCCCTTGAGCATTTTAATGCTGGACGCGTCGTAATCGGCTGCGTCCTTCTGGTCTTTTTCTGCCATTTCGTCTTTCGTATGGTTTTTCTGTTGTGGTCTCTCAGATGCGCATTGGCATTACCACATACCGGAAATCATCTCGCTCCGGTATCGTGATGAGCATGCTGCTATTGGCGTCGCCAAATGCACAATCGATCTTTTCAGCGTGCACGTTGTTGAGCACATCAAGCAAGTACGTAATATTGAATCCTACGTCCAGCGCCTCGCCGGCATAGCTCACTTCCATTTCTTCCTGTGCTTCTTCCTGCTCGTTATTGGTGCAGGAAATACGCAGGTTATTGCCCGTGATTATCCAGCGCACGCCACGAAACTTCTCATTCGAGAGAATTGCTGCCCGTTGCAAGGATTGCAGCAGGCCCTGTCGCTCCAGCGTGATCTTCTTGTTGTAGTTCACGGGGATGACGCGAGTATAGTCGGGAAACTTGCCGTCAATAATTTTAGTGATCAACTCGCTGTTGCCATATTTGAATCTCACTTGCGAAGCATATATTTCAACCAAGACATCAGCATCAGCTGAACCGAGCTGTCGCGACAGTTCCAGCACGGCTTTGCGCGGTAGTATCACTTCACGTTTGTCATGTGATTCGGCAAGTGGTCCTTCGGCGTAACTGAGGCGGTGGCCATCCGTAGCAACGATTTTTATCTTTTTGACATCGAGTACCAACAACAATCCATTGAGGTAATAGCGGATATCTTGCTGCGCCATCGCGTATTGCACCAACAGCAACAAATCCTGCAGCAGTTTTTGCGAAATAGAAAATTTGCCTTGCAGTTCACCCGCATCCGCCATTTTCGGGAAATCATCCGCCGGCATAGTTTGCAAGTTAAAGCGGCTTTTGCCTGCTTTTACTTGTAGTTTATTGGCCTGAAGGTCCAGCGTTGTGTCGGTGCCTTCGGGTAGGGATCTTAGAATATCCTGCAGCTTGCGAGCAGAAACAGTCAAACGCTGGTCATCACTCGCTTTGCCAGCCGCTTCGCAAGACGTTGTTATCTGTATTTCAAGATCGGTTGCGATCAGATGCAAAGCGTCTTTTTTTCGCTCTATCAGAACATTAGATAGTATTGGCAGTGTGTGTCGTTTTTCAACAATGCCGGTGACGGCTTGCAGTGGCGTTAGTAGCGCATCACGATCTATTTGTAGTAGTTTCATTGATAGTACTCTCTAGTAAGTCTAGTAAAGCAATAGCACTGTTGTGGGTAACTCTAAAAAGCCTTTTGATTCACTTCCTTGCCTGGTGTCAACAGGGCGGGATAACCCCGCATAAGCGGGTGCAGGAAATGTTTACTGATTTTCGACCAACAGAGAAACAAGCACTTATCCACAATGAATGCACAACATATCAACAGCGCAGTACTTTGAGCAAGGAAGAGATATCTCGGCTGATTTCGCCGTTGATGGTTTTAAGATCCGTTATCTTGCGGCACGCATGGAGTACCGTGGTGTGATCACGCCCACCAAAGGCGTCACCGATATCCGGCAAGCTCAGTTGCGTCAGCTCTTTGGCTAAGGCCATGGCGATCTGGCGCGGCCGCGCAACGTTGCGTGTGCGTTTTTTCGAATACATCTCGGAGACCTTGATCTTGTAGTAGTCGGCGACGGTTTTCTGGATGTTCTCGATGGAAATTTGCCGGTTTTGCACCGCGAGCAGGTCGCGTAGCGCTTCGCGACAAAGATCGACGGAAATCTCATGTCCGGTAAATCGCGCGTAAGCCAAGATTCTCTTGAGTCCGCCTTCAAGCTCGCGCACATTAGATTGGATATGGCGCGCAAGAAAAAAAGCCACGTCTTCGGATAGGGTAATAGATTCCTGTTCCGCTTTCTTGATCAGGATAGCAACGCGCATTTCCAGTTCGGGTGGCTCAACAGCAACTGTGAGCCCCCAACCAAAGCGCGAAATGAGCCGGTTCTCCATACCCGCGATTTCTTTGGGGTAGGTATCACAGGTAATCACTATTTGTTTATGAGACTCGATCAGCGCATTGAAAGCATAGAAAAACTCTTCCTGGGTACGGCTCTTTCCGCTGAAGAATTGAATATCGTCTATCAGCAGCATATCCAGCGAATGATAATAACGTTTGAAATCATCGAACGCCTTATGCTGGTAGGCGCGCACGACATCGGACACATACTGCTCGGCGTGAATGTAGCGTACCTTGCCGTGAGGGACATGGGTACGGAAATAATTGCCTATGGCGTGAGCAAGGTGGGTTTTGCCCAAGCCGACGCCGCCATAAATGAATAACGGGTTGTATGCCGTGCCGGATTTCTCCGCAACTTGGGCGGCGGCGGCTCGGGCCAACTCGTTTGCTTTGCCGGTAACAAAGCTGTCAAAGGTAAATGCGGGGTTAAGTCGTGAGAGATCCCGCAGAAGCGGCGGCGCGCCCGCAGGAGCGGCAGCGATCGTTGTCACTGGCGCGTGTGGGACCGGTGCGTGTGTAGGGGGGGGTTCTTTGTCGGCAAGCAACAAATCTATCTTGACCGGAGTGCAGAAATGCTCGTCCGCGAGCGTCTGTATCCGCGAGAAAAACTTGTCACGTACCCACTGCAGCACGAAGCGATTGGGTGCGACTACGGTGAGAGAGGCAGGGCCTACTTGCTGAGCGATAAGAGGCTTGATCCAGGTAATGAACTGTTGGGCCGGAAGCTCTTTCTCAAACTGGGAAAGGCAATGGCTCCAGAATTTGTTCATAGGGTGGATGTCTATAGAGTCGGTAAGCGAGGACAACAAGGCCAGAGCGACGGTCATCCAACGGTAGCACCGGAGCGGAAACCATGCGCGATTTTACGTGCTTTGAGTCCAGTTATCCACCTCTGTGGCGTGGTACTCATAGCGGTGCCAAACGCAAAAATCAAGTCCAGTCGTTGTCCAGGCAAGTAAGTGGTTTTATTGACAAACCACTATCAAACGCGATGTAATAACAGGTTTTCTCCGGGCGCAGTGCCCACGTTTAGAAAGAACCGCCATGAAAAGAACCTATCAGCCTTCCAAAGTGAGTCGCGCACGCACGCACGGCTTCCGCGCGCGCATGAAAACCCGTGGCGGACGCGCTGTGATTCGCGCCCGTCGGGCCAAAGGCCGCGCCATTCTGACGGCCTAAGCAAGTGTATCGTTAGTCCGTAATAATTATCTGTTTCTAAATAGAAATTTGTGGTCAAGCTAGCCGAACGAGCACGTGCGGGGCAACACCCGCGCAGCAACGTCGGAAAACTAACGCAGCCAGAAGAATTCCGGGCAGCCCTGGCAGCAGAATGCCGATTCGCAGGCAAGAATTTTCTCGTGCGCGCCCTCCCAAACACCCGGATAGCAGCTCGGCTTGGTCTGATCGCGGGCCGTACTGCTGCGTCTCGGGCAGTAGATCGCAACCGGGGGAAGCGATTGGCGCGAGAGGCTTTCCGGGCCGCGCTAATCCAATTACCGGCGGTAGATATCGTGTTTCAGCAAAGAAACGATTTACGCAAGAGCGGTAACCCCGCCATCCGCAGAGAACTCGACGGGTTGTTGCGCAAAGTTTCCGCCCGCTTTGGTGAGAAGCGTGGCGCTTCGGCCATTGCCAGTTCGTCCTCGAAAATCGCATAAGATTGTAGCGATGGATACCCAACGGCTGATATTGTTTTTCGTCTTCACGTTTTCAACGTTCATGCTGGTTGACGCGTGGCAACGCGACCAGAAGCCGCAAACGCCCACAACGCAAGCAGCCGGGAAAAAGGACAATGCAAAAGACGCTGGCGGCATACCCGTGCCGCAAGCGCCATCAGTCGCCAGCGTGCCTGGCGCGCCCGCCGCACCGCAGGCAGTAGCGGCGGGTGCCGCGCCGGCTGGCATCGTGGGTGGTGGTCAGCTTATCAAAGTAGAAACCGATCTGTTGCGCGCGGAGATCAGCACGGTAGGCGGCGATATTCGCCGGCTCGAATTCAAGCAACACAAAGGTACGCTCGACAAGACAAAAAACTTCGTCCTGTTCCAGAGCACGGCGGACAACACGTATATCGCACAGTCGGGCCTCATTGGGCAGGGGCTACCCAATCATCGCACGACGTACACCGCAGCCAGCCGCGAATACAATCTTGCTGACGGCACGCAGACAATGGAAGTTCGCCTGGAAGCCCCGGAAGCGAATGGCATCAATGTATCGCAGGTCTACAAGTTTTCGCGCGGTAGCTATGTGATCGATGTTTCATATGAGGTGCACAACGGTGGCGAAGCCACGCTACAACCGCACGCTTATTTCCAGCTCGTGCGCGACCGCAAACCGCCGGACGGTGATTCGGCGATGCTGCCGACGTACACCGGTGCAGCGGTTTATACCAAAGGCGAGAAATTCCAGAAGGTTGCATTTGACGACATCGACAAAGGCAAAACGGCGTATAGCAAAACCAGTCAGGACGAAGGCTGGGTGGCGATTATCCAGCATTACTTCCTGAGCGCGTTCATACCTAAAGAGAAAACGCCGCGCGAGTTTTATACAAGCAAGCTGGAGGGAGGATTGTATGCGGCCGGCGCGAAGTTTGTAGGACCGACGATCCCGGCAGGAGGCCGGGCCACTTTGGGCGTGCCGCTGTATGCAGGTCCGCAGGACACGGCCACGCTGGAGAAGTTGGCGCCGGGCCTCGATTTGGTGGTCGACTACGGCATTCTTACTGTAATAGCGGTGCCATTGTTCATGGTGCTGAACTGGATGCACGGCTGGGTTGGCAATTGGGGTATCGCGATTATTCTGTTGACGGTGTTGATTAAAGCGCTGTTCTATCCGCTGCAGGCCGCAAGCTATAAAGCAATGGCAAAGATGAAAGTCATCGCACCTAAAATGCAGCAACTTAAAGAGCGCTATGGCGAAGACCGCCAACGACTGCAAAAAGCGATGATGGAGTTATACCAGAAAGAAAAGGTCAATCCGATGGCGGGCTGTTTGCCTATAATAGTGCAAATGCCTGTTTTTATTGCTCTTTATTGGGTTATTCTGGCATCGGTGGAGTTACGGCACGCGCCGTTTTACGGGTGGATTACTGACCTGTCGTCGATAGACCCGTGGTATATCCTGCCAGTGCTGATGGGCGCGTCAATGATCATACAGACTAGGTTGAACCCTGAGCCACCGGATCCTGTGCAGGCCAAGGTAATGAAAATCATGCCTATCGCCTTCAGTATATTCTTCTTCTTCTTTCCGGCCGGGCTCGTGCTGTATTGGCTGGTGAACAACATTCTGTCGATCGCGCAGCAGTGGCACATCAATCGCGCTCTGGAGCT
>JAKFYK010000060.1 GCA_021730905.1 Betaproteobacteria bacterium
ATCCCCACGCCCTCCGGCCCACCCGACACCGGCAACAAGGTATCGCCGGTAATCGCCCCAAGTTCCTCCGTGCGCGCGGTCTGCGTGCGCATTAACTCCTTCTTCGCCATGCGCCCCGCGCGCATTTTCGATTCCTCCCACAACCGCCGCTTCACTTCGGCCTTGCTCAAGCCGCCGGCATGCAGAATTTCAGCGTGCTGCGGGCCCACCACGATCCACGGTTCGCCGTTGATCCAGTAATCGTTGCTGGTTGGAAACGCCATGGTGTCGGCGATCACGCGAATAAGGTCGTCGGGATCATCGGCGTGGGTATTCATATTATGCGTGCCGGCCGCGCCGATCACCGTGACCGTGCTTTGATCGCGCCTGAAACCGCGCTCGACATGCAGCGCTTCCCACGGGCTTTGCGCTTCGTTCTCGGCGCAGCAGAATGAAAACTTGCCGGGCATGCCTTGCGTGGCGCGATCCATGTCGCCAGGCACCGCGCCGCCGACATTTTGTAAAATCAATCTCAGCGCGCGACCCAATGTAGCGTTCGCCACCGTGCCCTGACCGAGGCAGTTCATGCCGCCGTTCACACCCAGTTGCTCGGCAATCGGGCCGTTGATCACCAGCCACACTGCGACTGGATTGGTCGTGGCCTGGATGCCTTGCAAATTGAATTCCTTGGCGCTCATCGCCTGTGTCGCCGCAATCAGCACCGGCAGATAGTCGGCGCGGCAGCCCGCCATCACTGCATTGATGGCAATGCGCTCGACCGTCGCCGCGCCAAAACCTGGTGCTACGTTGGCCACTACCTCATCGGGCTTGCGCGTCGTGCACGACAGCATGCGCTCTACGCGCTCGCGTGTCGGCGGCACCACCGGCAGACCGTCGCTCCAGCGCCGCGCATGAAAAAATTCGATCAACTCATCGAGATCGTCGGGCGCTTCGACCAGCTCCGCGCGCGACAAAGGAACAGCGGGAACCACGCTCATTTTGCCGCCGCCAGTTTGGCGATTTCACCCACGCATTGATCCGCCAGCGCACGCACTTCGTCCCGCGTGCGGCTGCCGAACGGATGCGGAATCACCGCCAGCGGCAAACCGGGATGCCCCAGCGCGCGCGCCTGCGCCTTGCCCAATCCGACAAACACATTGGATACCACCGTCACCGCTGCGCGCCCGCGCTTGGCGATTTCCACACTGTCGTGGACACTCCACGACGTGCACGAACCTCAGTCGCCGGAGCCGGTGACGACCAGATCGCACTGATCCGCGAGCTCGTCGATCACCTGCGCAGTCGCCGGCATCGACGCACCGCGCTTGCCGCGCTTGACGATGGTTTTCACGCCGTAGCGCGCTGTCAGCAACTCGGCAATGTCGTCAACCAGCAGGTTGAAATTGGGCTTGGAATTGTCGATAAAGCCGACGACTTTGCCACTGAGATCGCCCACCGAGCGGCGCAGGTTCTGCGTTGCTTCGGGGCTGGGAGCGGTAGGGTCATAGACCTGCATGCGTGCGTCCTCTTTTTAAATCCAAAAACCGTTTGCCACAGATTTCACAAATGAATAACGTTTTTCAATCAACTTACGCGTCTGATGCGTGCACCCAGTTTCGAGAGCTTTTCCTCGATCGCTTCGTAGCCGCGATCCAAATGATAGATGCGATCAACTATCGTGGTGCCGCGTGCGATCAACCCCGCGATCACCAGGCTCGCCGACGCGCGCAGATCGGTCGCCATCACCGTGGCGCCATCAAGATGCGCAACGCCTTTCACCACGGCGGTGTTGCCTTCGACTTCGATATCGGCGCCAAGGCGGCACAATTCCTGCACGTGCATGAAGCGGTTTTCGAAAATGGTTTCATGCACCACGCCAGTACCATCGGCGACGCTGTTCAACGCCACAAATTGCGCCTGCATGTCGGTGGGAAATGCCGGATACGGCGCGGTGCGCACGTTCACCGCACGCAACCGGCCGTTGGGCGCGACGGCGATCCAGTCGTCACCGGTTTCAACCTTCACGCCGGTTTCACGCAGTTTGTCGAGCACGGCATCCAGGGTGCCTGGGCGCGCACCGGTGACGCGCACGCTGCCACCCGTCGCCGCTGCAGCGGCCAGAAAAGTACCGGTCTCAATGCGGTCGGGCATCACGTTGTGACTCGCGCCGTGCAGTTTTTCGACGCCAGCGATGGTGATGACATCGGTACCCGCACCCTTGATCTGCGCGCCCATCGCCGTCAGGCACGCGGCAAGATCCGGGATCTCCGGCTCGCGCGCGGCATTTTCGATTGTCGTCACACCGTCCGCCAGCACCGCCGCCATCATCAGGTTTTCGGTGCCGGTAACCGTAACCAGGTCCATGCAGATGCGCGCACCTTTCAATCGTGATGCGCGCGCGATCATGTAGCCATGATCCATGGTGATGGTGGCGCCCATCGCCTGCAAACCCTTTAGATGTTGATCGACCGGACGCAGGCCTATGGCGCAGCCGCCGGGCAGCGACACGCGCGCCTCGCCAAAACGCGCCACCAGCGGCCCCAGCACCAGCACGGATGCGCGCATGGTTTTCACCATTTCGTAGGGCGCTTCCGGCGTGTGTATATCCGCTGCGCGCAGCTCGATGCCGAGTTTTTCGTCGATCGAGATAGACATGCCCATCTGCCCCAGCAGCGACAGCATGGTCGTTACATCGCGCAAGTGCGGCACGTTGCGGATGGTCAGCGGCTCCGCTGTCAGCAGCCCCGCGCACAGGATCGGCAGCGCGGCGTTTTTTGCGCCGGAGATCGCGACTTCGCCGTTGAGCGCAACGCCGCCTTCAATCGCCAGCTTTTCCATCTACTGCTGCCGGCCGGCCCAGTCTTCGGGGGTCAGCGTCTGCATCGACAGCGCGTGGATTTCTTCGCGCATGCGGTCGCCCAGTGCTTTGTACACGACCTGATGCTGCTGCACCTTGTTTTTGCCGCGAAACAGGGCGCTCACGATCACTGCTTCAAAGTGGGCACCGTCGCCGGACACTTCAACGTGATCGCAGGGCATGCCGTTTTGAATGTAGCCTTTGAGTTGCTCGGGCGTAGTCATGCTCATTACCTCGATTAATGCCTCAATTTGTAACCGGCCTTGATTGACCAGAGAGCCAACAATGATATGACGGCGAACACCATCGACACAATGGCAGGGGTTATCAAGGCTCGTTCGGCGCGGCGCGTTAAGCGTTAGGCGCAACCCCGTCGCGGCACCGTCCTGCTCTGAGCGCCAAACATTCCGCTCTCAAAGCGCTATTGCTCCGCGAGGAGTTCGGACACGCCGTAGAGCTTGATCAGGCTTTTCAGGTTTTCCGGATAGTTGACGTAATCGATGGCACGCTTGTCGCGCAAGGCTGCGCGCCGCCATTCGAGCAGCACGCTCACTGCAGTGGAATCGACCTCGGTCACGCCCGCAAGATCGACGGTAACGGACGCGGCTTTGAACACGCGACTGCCTTCGTCGAGCACGGCGTTCACATTGGCCAGTGTCACCGGCCCGGCAAGTACCGCGCGGCCGCCGCTAAGGGTAATCATGCGTAATCACTTTTGCGTCACCTGCGTGCTGCGATTTTTTTCCGCCAGCGTGGCAATCAGGCCATCCACGCCATGCTTCTGCACCTCGGTATTGAAAGTATTGCGATAGTTTTCGACCAGGCTGATGCCCTCGATCTTCATGTTGTAGACCTTCCAGCCAGCATCGGTTTTTTCCATGTTGTAATCCACCGCCACTGGCGGCCCGCTGTTTTGCTTTATCAGCGACTGCACCACCACGTCGGTGTCACCTGCGGCCATGCGCGCTGGCTTGTATTCCACCGTCTGATTTTTATATTGCGTGAATGCCGTCGTATAAGTGCGAACCAGCAAGGTACGGAACTCGCCGATCAAGCGCTTTTGCTGCTCGGCGTTGGCAGCGCGCCAGTTGCGGCCCATCGCCAACTGCGTCATGCGCGGGAAGCTGAAGTGGGGCAGCACTTTCGCTTCCACCAGTTCCAGCACTTTTTTCTGATTGCCCGCCTGGATGTCCTTGTCGGCGCGGATTACCGTGAGCACTTCGTCGGTCACCGACTTGGCGAGCGCGTCCGGCGCGAGCATCTGCGCAGAAGCTGGCCAACAATACAAAAAAAATAATAAAAACAAGTACTTATAAATATTTAGCATGTAGCCTCCCTTGCTCATCAGTGTTATTGTCAGCACCATTACTTCTTGTCGCCGCCGTCGGCAGCCTTGCTGTACAAAAATTGCCCGATCAGCTTTTCAAGCACCACCGCGGATTGCGTGTGTTTGATGCTGTCGCCGCTATTCAGGTTCACCGTATCGCCACCGCCTTCGAGCCCGACGTACTGCTCGCCCAGCAGCCCGGACGTCAGTATTGAAGCCGTGGTGTCCTTGGGAAACTTGAACGTCTTGTCGATATTCATGGTCACGCGGGCGACGAATTTATCGTTGTCAAAGCGTATATCGGAAACGCGCCCCACCACCACGCCGGCGCTCTTCACCGGCGCGCGCGGCTTGAGCCCGCCGATATTGTCGAAATTCGCGGCAAGCGCGTAGGAGTCGCCGGCACTGATGCCGCTCATATTGCCGACTTTCATCGCCAGCACCAGCAAAGCACCAATGCCCGCCACCACAAAAAGTCCTACCCAAAGATCGAGTGTGGATCGCTCCATCATGCCCCCCGGAACATAAATGCCGTTAACAGAAAATCCAGTGCCAAAATCGCCAGCGACGACGTGACCACGGTGCGCGTCGTCGCCCCTGATACGCCCTCGGCCGTCGGCGGCGCATCATAGCCCTCAAACAGCGAAATCCACGTTACCGCCAGGCCGAACACGACGCTCTTGATCACGCCGTTCATTATGTCTTCGCGAAAATCCACCGCGCTTTGCATTTGCGACCAGAACGAACCCTCATCGACACCAATCAGTACTACCCCAACGAGATAGCCGCCGAACACGCCCATCGCGCTGAACATCGCCGCCAGCAGCGGCATTGAAATCACCCCCGCCCAGAAGCGCGGCGCCACCACCCGCGACAGCGGATCGACCGCCATCATTTCCATCGCCGACAGTTGCTCGGTGGCTTTCATCAATCCAATCTCCGCCGTCATTGCCGAACCCGCGCGGCTGGCAAACAACAACGCCGACACCACCGGCCCCAACTCGCGCACCAGCGACAACGCCACCAGCACGCCCAACGCCGATTCTGAGCCGTAGGTTTGCAGCGTGTGATAGCCCTGAAAACCCAGCACCATGCCGACGAACAACCCCGACACCAGAATGATAATCAGCGACAGCACGCCGGTGAAATACAACTCGCGGATCACCAGCCGCGGCCGGCGCAGGCTGGTGCCGGAACACATCACCGTGCGCGCGATGAAGCGCGTGGCGTAGCCCAGCCGCAGCACGCCGTCGATGGTAGCGGCGCCGACCCTGCGTATGGAAAAGCCTTTGTGTGTCGCCATATAGTTTCAGCCGCCGGCTCAGGCGCTCAATCGCATGTCTTCAACCAGCGTGCGGCTCGGATACTGATACGCCACCGGTCCGTCGAATTCGCCGTAGACAAACTGCCGCACCAGCGGATCAGCCGAGTTGCGAATTTCGTCCGGCGTGCCGTGCGCCACCATTTTGCCGTCGGACAAGTAATACACGTAATCCACCACTTCCATCGCTTCGTGCACGTCATGCGTCACCACGATCGAGGTGGCGCCGAGCGCGGCGTTCAGTTCCTTGATCAGATTGCTGATGATGCCCATGGCAATGGGATCAAGGCCGGTAAAGGGTTCGTCATACAGCATCAGCATCGGATCCAGCGCTATCGCGCGCGCCAGCGCCACGCGCCGCGCCATGCCGCCCGACAACTCCGCCGGCATCAGTTTGTGCGCGCCGCGCAGCCCCACCGCCTGCAGCTTCATCAGCACCAGATCACGGATCATCGCAGCGGACAAATCGGTATGCTCGCGCATCTGAAACGCCACGTTGTCGAACACTGAAAGATCGGTAAACAGCGCGCCGAACTGAAACATCATGCCCAGACGCCGGCGCATTTGATAGATGCATGCTTGATCCATATCGTTGACGAGCTGGCCGCCGACCCACACTTCGCCCTTCCTGGCTTTCATCACGCCCGCCATCAGACGCAATAATGTGGTCTTGCCCGAACCGCTGATCCCCATGATGGCGACCGTGCTGCCGCGCTGGATCGACATATTGATGCCGGTGAGTATCGGGCGCGTACCGTACGCGTAGCTTACATCCTTGATTTCTATGAGATTATTATCTGACACAGTGCGCGTGCCGCGACCGGAATTGAATGATGAAGGGAATAAGGGTGCGATTCTAGCGGCTCGCTGCGCTATTCACAATCTGAAGGGATACTTTGTAGCGCACTGTTCGGGCTGCCTTGTGCCAAAATCAGGCAACGCGTGAAAATATTCATCAGCCTGGAGGAATTTTTGAGCGTTGTTGCATTGCGATTTCAAGGGGTGAGCAAAGCCTATAGCGGGACAGGCGCGCTCACTGATTTCACGCTGCCCGTCAATGCCGGAGAGTGCTTTGGCCTGGTGGGCGCCAATGGCGCGGGCAAAACTACGCTCATCAAATGCCTGCTCGATTTCTGCGAACCCGACGCCGGCACGATTGAGATTTTCGGCGTGCCGCACCGTCAAACCGTGTCGCGCGCGCGGCTCGCTTACCTGCCCGAACGATTCAATCCACCCTACTATCTGACCGGGCGCGACTTTCTGCAAACCATGGCGCAAATGCACCGCGTCAACTATGTGCCAGGCATTGCGGAAGCGCTGTTGAACGAACTCGATCTCGATCCGGCCGCCCTCGCCAAGCCGGTGCGCGCCTACTCCAAGGGCATGAACCAAAAGCTGGGACTGGCCGCGTGCATGCTGTCTCGCAAGGATCTTTATGTGCTGGACGAGCCGACCAGCGGGCTTGATCCGCGCGCTCGCATTCTGCTAAAGCGCAAACTGAAATCGCTGCGCGACGACGGAAAAACCATCCTTTTTACCTCGCATGCGCTGGCTGATGTCGAAGAAATGTGTGAGCGCGTCGCGGTGATCGACAGGGGCAGGCTGCGTTTCGCCGGCACGCCCGCCGAACTGATCCGCGGGCAGAACGCCGGCGATATCGAGCAGGCCTTCATGGCACTGGTGGCGTAATGAATGCGCGCCGGATTCCCTGTATGTCACCTGATCTGGCACAATGACAAACGCAACTCGATGACTACCGATAAAGACACGCATAAACCCGGCCTCCTGATCGTCGATGACGATCCGCTGATTTCCGACACGCTTAACTTCGTGCTGAGCCGTGATTTCAATGTCTATGTCGCGGATTCGCGCGCGCAGGCGCGCAGCGTGTTGCGCCAGCTCGACCATCCGCCGCCTTTGGCGCTGGTCGATCTGGGCCTGCCGCCTTCGCCGCACCGTCCCGACGAGGGCTTTCGGCTGATCGCGGAACTGGTGGCTTATGCGCCGGACATGAAAATCGTCGTGCTTTCCGGGCAAAGCGACGAAGCGAATGCGCGTCACGCCAGGACACTGGGCGCCATCGATTTCGTGTCCAAACCCGCAGATCCGCCGGCACTCAAGCAGCTGCTGTTGCAGGCATTGCAACTCAGCAACGCAGAGAAAAGCGCCGCGTCGGGCGTAAGACTGTTGGGCGAGAGTATGCCAGTGGAAAAACTGCGCCAGCAGATTGCGCAATTCGCCGGCTCTCCATTTCCCGTGCTGGTGCAGGGCGAATCGGGCTGCGGAAAAGAATTGATCGCACGCGCGCTGCATGACACCAGCCCCCGCGCCGCGCGTAACTTCTATGCACTTAACTGCGCGGCCATTTCACCAACGCTGGTCGAGCCAACCTTGTTCGGCTACGCCAAGGGCGCCTTTACCGGCGCAACGACATCGCGCGCCGGCTACTTCGAGGATGCGCGCGAATCCACCCTGTTTCTCGACGAAATCGGCGAACTGCCGCTTGAATTGCAGGCGAAGTTGCTACGGGTGCTGGAAAACGGCGAGTTTCAGCGTGTCGGCGAAACCCAGAGCCGCAGCTCCAATGCGCGCGTGGTCGCCGCCACCAACCGCGACCTGCGGCAGGAAGTGCGCGGCGGACGCTTTCGTGCCGACCTCTATCACCGGCTGTCGGTTTTCGCCATTGATGTGCCACCGTTGCGCGATCTGGGGGACGACCGGATCTTGCTGCTCGACCATTTCCGTACCTTTTATGCGCGGCAATCCGGCAGCAAGCCCTTCGAACTGAATGGTCATGCGCTGACAGAATGGCTGGAATACAGTTTTCCGGGCAACGTGCGCGAATTGCGCAACATCGCGATCCGCCTCACCACCAAGTACGCGGGGCAACCCGTGGACGCCGCGCAACTGCGTGCCGAGTTGGATACCGAGAGTCCGGATACTCCGATCCACGGCATCGCGGCCCCGCGGGATCCTCTCGCCTTGACGGAAGCGGCAAAAAAACAACTGCAAACCGAGCGCGGATTCAATCTGGATGAAACGCTGGCGCGGTGGGAACGCGGCTACGTTGAGGCTGCGCTGGAAATGACCCAGGGCAACCTGACACGCGCCGCCAAAATGCTGGGCATGAACCGCACGACGCTTTACAGCCGCATGCAGAATTACGCGGCCCAGAACGACGACAACACGAAAATTTCATAAGCCATGTATTACGAACACTTCGGGCTCAATCAGGCGCCCTTCAAAATCACGCCTAACACGGACTTTTTCTTCAGCGGCGGCAATCGCGGACCGATACTGGAAGCGCTGATCTACGCCGTCACCCACGGCGAAGGCATCATCAAAGTGAGCGGCGAAGTCGGCAGCGGCAAGACCATGTTGTGTAACATGCTGATGCAGCGGCTGCCGCAAAACGTGGAAACCGTCTACCTCGCCAATCCGAGTGTATCGCCGGAAGAAATCCTGCACGCCATCGCGTTCGAACTGCACCTGGATATCGACCGCAAGGCGACCCGCCTCGAAGTGATGCAGGCCTTGCAGCAATACCTGCTCAAGCGCCACGCTGACGGCAAGCGCGTAGTGATTTTCGTCGAGGAATCACAGGGCATGCCGCTGGCGACGCTGGAAGAAATCCGCTTGCTGTCCAACCTGGAAACCAAAAACGACAAGCTGCTACAAATCGTGCTCTTTGGGCAACCCGAACTGGATGAGAATTTGCGCCAGCCCCATATCCGGCAGTTGCGCGAACGCATTACCCATAGTTTCGGGTTGGTGCCGCTGAACATCGACGAAGTGCGTGAATACCTGATGTTCCGCGTGCGCGCGGCAGGCTATCACGGCCCCGATCTGTTCGCGGACAATGTGGTCAAGCTGATTGCGCGCGCATCGAGCGGGCTCACGCGGCGCATCAACCTCATCGCGGACAAAGCGCTGCTCGCGGCATTTTCCGAAAACACGCATACCCTAAAAGTGCGTCACATTGAGGCGGCGCTGAAAGACAGCGAGTTCAGCCAGACCGCGTCGCCCGCCGTTGGCGGTGGGCGTGGCCTGTGGGTCGCTGCGGCCGTCGCAGCGGGTATTGCCATTGGCGCGGCGGGGTACGGCTGGCTGTACCAGCACCCCGAGCCGAAAGCCGCACCTGCTGCTGCCGCGCCTGCGGCCTCCTCGGCGCCGGCGGCGGCACCCGCGGCTGTGACTGCAGTACCCACCATGATGGCGGCAGGCACGAGCGCGGCGGACGCACCAGCACAAACGCAGGAAAATGCCCCTGACATCCTCCAATTGCGCCTCGCCGCCACCATCGACTGGATGGCGCGCCAACGCGACGATACATGGACGGTGCAACTGCTTAGCACCGTGTCGCAGGACGATCTGAGAAACTATCTGAATAGTATTGGCAAATCCATTGAAATCAATGACATTTTTGTGTATCGTAGCAATGCGGATCAAAAGACGTTATTGTCCGTGTTGTACGGGACGCATGACAACAGGGTATCAGCGGAACGTGCGCTGGCGTCATTGCCGGGACAATTGAGGTCGAATCGGCCGATGCTGAGAACAGTGCAGAGCATACGCGCGGAGCTCAAGCGGCCGTAAGGTGACGGAGTGATGGCAATAGAAAGATTCGGACGCCTGGCAACGCAGCGAGAAGGAGAACACATGCGGTCGACCAGCATCACCAGCACCGTGACGTTAAATCGCACGGGTTCGGACCTGAGGAAAGATCGCAACGCAGCATCACTCAGGTTGCTGCGTATGGCCGTCGGCCTCGTGGCATGCGGCGTGATCGTCACCGGCTGCGGGCACTTTCAACCCAAAGTACCACCGTCCGAAGGTCATATCACGGCGCCTGCGCCACGCGCCACTCCCCTGCCCGAAATTCCGCCGCCGGCGCGCATCAGCACGTTTGTTCCTCCGCCAAAACCAGCAGTCAAGCCGCAAACCTACAGCGTGGTAGTGAACGAAGTCCCGGTAAAAGAACTGCTGCTCGCGCTGTCGCGTGACACCAAGCAGAACATCGACATTCACCCTGGCATAGCGGGATTGGTGAGTCTTAACGCTATTAACGAAACACTGCCGGCGATACTCGATCGCATCTCCAAGCAGGTCAACATGCGCTATCGCATAGAGGGCGGCACCATACTGGTGTCGCCCGACGCGCCGCACGTGAGGACCTATCGCGTAAACTATGTCAATACCACTCGCACAGTCACTTCCACCATCAACGTGACAGGCGAAATCGGCTCGTCCTCGAGCGCCAGCAGTAGCAGCAGTGGATCCAAAACCGAGGTGAACAGCAAGTCGAACAACGATTTCTGGGAGCAGATTCGGGATAACATCCAGGCCATTCTGGTATCGACGCGCCGCATTGCCGCCACGGCCGAAGAAAAAGCCGAAACCGCGCAACGGGAAAAATCCGTACGGGATGACACCTTCAGGGCCGTTGAGGCAGCATCGCGTGCCGGGGCAGGCGCCGGCGAACTGATGAAAAGCATGTTGCCGAGTGCGCCCAAGCCGCCCGCCACGCTGCAGACAACGGACGTCGGCAAGGACGTTATTGTCAATCCCATCAGCGGCACTGTCACGGTGCTCGCGACAGAACAACAGCATCAATTGATTCAACAACATTTAGACAGCATTACCAGTGCGGTCCAGCGACAAGTGCTGATCGAGGCGACCATCGTCGAGGTCCAGCTATCCCAAGGCTACCAAGCCGGTATTGACTGGAGCCGGCTCGCCATAAGCGGTGGCATCACCCTTACCCAAGCGCTGCTCGGCGGCTTCGGTGCGGCAGCAGCAGCAGCAGGTGCAACCGCCGGCAACGCAATCACCATTGGTTATCAAAATCCGACATCGAGAGCCGGCAATATCGGTCTGACGGTGAAGCTGCTGCAGGAGTTTGGTAACACCCGGGTACTGTCCAGTCCCAAACTGATGACGTTAAACAACCAGACAGCGCTGTTAAAAGTCGTGGACAATATTGTTTATTTTGAAGTGCTGACGACAGCGGCCACGGTATCCAACGGGGTGGTAACTCCCGGAACAACCAATACAACGCCAAAAACGGTTGCGGTTGGTATGGTTATGGGCGTCACCCCTCAAATTGCCGAGGATGGACGAGTTTCATTAAACATACGCCCAACAATCTCTCGTGTGAGCCGTTTCCTGGTCGACCCCAATCCAAACCTGGCTGTGGATAGACCAAATCTTGTTCCGGAAATCCAGGTACGCGAAATGGAGTCGGTGCTGCAAGTTGGCAGTGGGCAAACCGTGATACTGGGCGGCCTGATGCAAGATGACGCAAAATTCAAGCGTGAACAACTGCCCGGTGCCGATCAAATCGGGGCCGCTGGCGATCTGCTGCGCTTCCGCAATGAAAACGCCACCAAGACCGAGCTGGTGATTTTCCTGCGCCCCACGGTCGTTACCAATCCATCACTGGACAGCGATGAACTGAAATTCTTCCAGCGTTTCCTGCCACAGGCGGAACAGGTGCAAACCCAGCAGGGAGGCGGCGGCGCAAGATGAGCCTGCTGATGAAGGCCTTGGAAAAGGCCGCGCAGGATCGCGATAAGACGTCGGACAAGCCGATGCCGGCCACGGCAGCGGCCCCTGTTGCAGCAGCAGGTAGCGCACTGTCGCTCGAACCCATCGAACCTTCGTTCGAACCTGCCACGCCGTCGAACAACGCCATGCCCGCCACCGGCGCGCCGCGGGAAACACCCAGAAGTACTGCGACACCAGGAACCGCGGGTGCCCCGCCGCGTGGCCCCACCCGCAGTAGTGAGCAGACACGTGCTTCCGTCGTGTTGAGTGCACAGCCGGCACGCAGCGCGAACGCCCTTGCATGGATCAGCACGCACCCCGTTCCATTCACGGCTGCACTGGCAGGCGTGATTGCCGTCGGATACGGCACTTACATTTATTTGCAAGCTGCGCATCCCAGCCTGTTTTTGCGGACACCCGCACCGCAGCCCGTGGTCGCGGCAAAACCCGTAGCGGTCAGTCCTGCTCCGGTCGCGAGCGCTCCGGCCGCAAGCACGCCTGCCACCGAACCGGCTTTGATCCCAGCACAATCGGTGTTCAGCACCAGACCCGACTCGCCAGTGCCATCGAAACCAGAGCCTGCCGCGGCCAACACAGCGACAGTACCGTCAAAGGCGACACCCGCGCCACCACCCACGGGCCAGATTGCAGCCCCCGCTGCCGCGTCAGCCGCACCCGTAGTGTCTCAAAGCAGAATCGTCGTCAGTCGCGGGGATAGCACGGCACTGCGCGTCAGTGCCCCGGTCAGTGACGCTTACGCCGCCTTGGAATCCGGACGGTTCGACACCGCCCGGCCTCTCTATGAGCAAGCCCTGCGCGGCGAACCCGGCAACATCGACGCACTGCTGGGACTAGCCGCGATCGCGCAGCACGAAAACAGGGCAGACGACGCGTCCCGGTATTATCTGAGAATACTGGAAGTCGATCCGCGCCATGCGCTCGCCCAGTCTGGCCTGATCGCATTGATGGGACGCGCTGATCCGCAGGCGGCGGAAACGCGGCTGAAGCAGTTGCTGGCGCGAGAGCCGTCGCCGCCGCTGTATTTCACGCTGGGCAATCTCTATGCGGATCAGGGACTATGGTCACAGGCGCAGCAGGCGTACTTTCAAGCGCATCATCTGGATACCGGCAACCCCGATTACGCATACAATCTTGCTGTAGCGCTCGAACACCTTGGCCAGCAAAAACTCGCGCTCGGTTTCTACCGCCGGGCAGTGCAACTGGCGGCAGGCCGGGGCCGCTCGAACTTCAATCCCTCGCAGACCCAAGCTCGCATCAGCCAACTTGCCGCGCGCTTGGAGTAAACGCCCACACGCGCGATGGCCGAACAGCGTAAAAGACTGCGTTTAGGCGAACTGCTGGTTCAGCAGGGCCTGCTGACGCCGGACCAACTGAACATCGTGCTGGCCGAGCAGCGCGTAACCGCCATTCCGCTCGGCCGTCTGGTGGTGCGCCTGGGTTTCGCCACCGAAAATGCGATCCGCGACGCGATGGCACGCACCATCGGCCAGGAGTCCATCGACCTCGGCCACGTGGTAGCCGACGCCGACGCCTTGCAGCGCGTGCCGCAGGATTTTGCGCGCCGCAACCACGTGTTGCCAATCGCCTACTCGGCACCCAACAAGCTGCTCACCATTGCGACGACCGAAATCTTCAACGTCGTGATGATGGACCAGTTGCGCGCCCTGCTGGAGCCCGGGGTCGAAATCAGGACACAGATTGCCGCGGAAGCGCAGCTCGAGGAATACATAGACCGCTTTTACGGCTACGAATTGTCCGTCGACGGCATCCTCAAGGAAATCGAGACCGGCGAAATCGATTACGACAGCCTGCGCGCCGGCGGCGATGAATACACGCAGCCGATGGTGCGCTTGGTCAACGCGCTGCTGGTGGACGCCGTCAAACGCGGCGCGTCGGACATCCACTTCGAACCGGAATTTGCGTTTCTGCGTATACGCTACCGCATCGATGGCGTGCTCGAAACCGTGCGCAGCCTGCACAAGACCTTTTCACCCGGTATTACCGTACGTATCAAGGTGGTCAGCGACATGAACATCGCCGAAACGCGCGCGCCGCAGGACGGGCGCCTGTCGCTCACCCTGAGCGGGCGTCCGGTGGATTTCCGTGTTTCCACCCAGCCTACGATTTACGGCGAAAACATCGTGCTGCGCGTGCTCGACCGCGAGAAGTCGATCATCAATCTCGACCGCATGGACTTGCCCGGCGAGACGATGGAAAAACTTTACCGGCTGCTGGCGCGTCCCGAAGGCATCCTGATCGTGACCGGCCCCACCGGCAGCGGCAAAACCACCACGCTGTACTCGCTGCTTGCACAAGTCAACGATGAGACCGTCAATATCATGACCCTGGAAGATCCGGTCGAATATCCGCTGAATCTGATGCGGCAGACCTCGGTCAACGAAGTGGCGCGCATGGATTTCGCCAACGGCATACGCTCCATCATGCGCCAGGACCCGGATATCATTCTGGTGGGCGAGGTGCGCGACAAGGAAACAGCCGAGATGGCATTTCGCGCGGCAATGACCGGTCACCAGGTGTTTACCACATTGCATACCAATTCCGCGCTCGGTGCGTTTCCGCGGTTGCTCGACATCGGCATACAGCCCGACATCATGGCCGGCAATATCATCGGCATCATCGCGCAGCGGCTGGTACGCGCGCTGTGCGCGCATTGCAAGGAGGCGTACGCGCCATCACCCGAAGAGCGCAAACTGCTCGGCCCGGCGGCCGATGCGGCAACACACCTCTACAAGCCGGTGGGATGCAAACAGTGCAACAACAAGGGATACAAGGGCCGCTTGCCCATCATGGAATTGCTGGTGATGGATACCGATCTTGACGAACTCCTCGCGCGCCGGGGTACTGCGCGCGAACTGCGCGAAGCAGCCTTGAGCAAAGGGTTCCAGACGCTCGCGGATGCCGGCATACGCCGCATCATCGACGGCATAACCACGATTGCTGAAGTCTCCCGAACCGTCGATCTGACCGGGCGCATCGTGTGATGTCCGCCGTTTTCCCTACACGGGCGAATGAAAATAATTTCTTTTAAAAACATATACTTAAATAATATATCGCATGCCGTCATTCCGCTATAAAGCCATCGATCGAACTGGCGACCCGGTGCGTGGCGGGATGGACGCGGTAAACGAAATCGATCTCGAATCACGGCTGAAGCGGATGGGGTTGGATCTCATCACGGCCTCCGAAGTGGATCGGCGCAGTTCCGTGATGGCGACCGCGACGAAGATCACGCGCCAGGATCTGATCAATTTCTGCTTCGATATGGAACAGATGAGTCGCGCGGGCATCCCGATTGCCGACGGCCTGCGCGATCTGCGCGATACACTGGAAAATCCGCGCTTCCGCGAAGTGCTGACCGTGATGTGCGAAGACATGGAAAGCGGCAAGGTGCTCTCGCAGTGCATGGCGGCACATCCGGAGACATTCGACAAGGTGTTTGTCAGCCTGATTCGGGCAGGCGAGCAGACCGGGCGCGTTG
>JAKFYK010000111.1 GCA_021730905.1 Betaproteobacteria bacterium
CTCGCGCAAGACAATCGCAGCGCGCGCACCCGACATCGGATGTCCCGGCGGGTTGCTTCTGAGGCTCACTTGCGTGCGCGACGCCGAGTCGATACCGGCGACGTAGCCGATTTCACTCGACAGGATTTCGCTGTATTTGAACTCCAGCGGTTTGGGGCCGACGCGGACTACGCTGCGCTCCCAGTCGGTGCGCGCGTTGCCCGTGATGAGATCGCGCTGAACAAAAAACCTGGCGTTACCCGCCGGACGCAGTTGCGCTTTCGGCCCTGGCTCGTATGAAGACTCATATTCACGCTGCATGTCCGATCCGCGAATGGCGATGGTCTTGATCGAGCCGAGCGCCGACTCGCCGCCCATCGCCTTGAGCGCCTGATCAATCAGGTTTTGCGGCTGTGCGCCGACGGCGGCAGCCGTCAACAACAACACAGCGCCGGCGAACACCGAAATAAAGTTGCACACGAATTTCATGTTCTCCACCTTCGCTTGTACATCATTGGACGAAAAACAGAACAAAATATTTTTAATTAAAACAAATACTTATGCCATGCGCTCCCATACTGACCCTACACTACTTGCGCACCCGTTTTACCGCCGTCAACGCTGACAGATCAAGGTAAACGTTGTCGCCGTTTTCGCGATAACGCCGTTTGCCGATGCGCGGGTAATCGCACACATCCATCGGCCAGCGGTTGCCGCCGACCAGGTACACCAAATCGCGCTTGTTCGGGTTGCGCATGGCATGCGGTTCCGAACCCGCGACAAAGCCCATGAAATCACCGGCGCCGATGCTATATTTTTTGTTGCCGATTTCGGCAATGCCGCGACCGCTCAGGATGTATACCCACTCTTCGTCCTGATGGTGAAAGTGAAACTCGGTGCTTGCATCTCCGGTTTGCAGCCGTACCAGATGCACACCCAGCGATTGCAGACCTGTGGCGTCGCCCAGCGAACGCGTGTAACGGATAGCGCCCGGATTAAGAAAATGAACGAACTTGTTTTCCTTCAAGCTGCGTATCCGCGCATCAGGCAACAACGCCGGTTTGGCACTGCGCTTGGTCATCCTCAATGCCTTCTTCAAATTCGCTATCGTTGCCCGGCCAACCCGGCGAGCGGTGCGTAGTCGGCGGTGCTGCCGTGCCCGCCCGCGAACCGCAGCGGTTGTATGCCCGCGCGACGCGCGGCGTTTACCACCGCGGCCAGCGGCGAACTGATCGGATTCGGCAACGGCGCGGCGCCCGGACTCCAGATATCCGTGACAAAGCCGATGCGCGCATCGGCGACATAGCCGATCAGCATGGCCTCGACATGCGGATTCTCGGCCAGATGCGCGGACACTTCGCGGCGGCCGTCGCTCATCACATAGCGGTCGGACACTTCGACGATATTCACTTTCGAGTAGTCCCGCGGCGCCACATCCGGATTGCGTGTCGCCGGCGCGGCCAGCACACGGCGGAAATGCGCGCCCGCGCCACGGCCCACCACCAGGGTCGCGCCTTGCGCCATGTACGCGCGCAGCCCGCCCGCATGATCCATGTGATGATGCGTAAGCACCAGAAAACGCACCGGCTTGTTGCCGTACTTCGCCTGCGCCGTACGTATCGTCCAGTTGGATTGCCAGTCGTTGACCGGCGCGTCGAACACAATCAGATGATCGCGCATGTCCACGACCAACGCATTGTGTGAGCCGCCGACCACATGCTGCACGCCGGGCGCCAGTTCCTGCAGGCGCAGCGCCTGGGTCGCCCGCGTATCGAAGCTCGGATGATCCGAATCGAGATAGGTGCCGATGAATTGGCGGCGGATCACCCATTGATACGGAATATTGCCCACGGCAGGCCGCGCGGCATTTGTAAGCAGATTGGCCGGCACTGCCATCCCTGCCGGATTGATGGTCGGGTTAGGCGCGACTTGTGTTAGTCGGATATCCGCGACCGTACGGCCGTTCAACTCATAGCGCTGGCTCGCGGCAATGCGCGCACCGCCGATCACCTGCCATTCGGACAGCACCAAATCGTAGTCGATGTCGCCCCAGATGTTGTCGAAATCGAGCGTGCGCACGCGCGCGGGCAATCCGCTGCGCGGATCGAACAGCACAATGAAATTGTGGGCGCCCGCATTGTACGAGAGCGCGGGATGCGACACGCCGCCGATTTCCACATTCCCCATGCGATTAACGCGGCCCGGATTGTTGCGCATCTCCAGCAACAGTGCCGGCGAGGCGCGGCGCAATTCGCGTTGCGTGGTTGCCAGCCGCAGACCCGACATGGCATGCATCGGCGGCTTGTTGGCAAGACTTTCCCGCGTGCGCCCGTTGGAATCGACACCGATCACCGCGCCCGCGTCGGGGGTCACGATCTCGGTGTACTTGAAAGTACGCGGTGCCGGATATGCGTATTTTTTTTCCCAATCGATACGCGATACGTGATTGACGAAATCCAGCGTGGTATCGAACGTGGCCTCCGCGGCAAAACGCATCTCGCCGCCCGGCACATGCGATTGCTCCGGCTCCCAGTGTTTTACCGTACCCTTGATCGATGCGCTGCGCAGACTGCGTAGCGCATCCACGCCTCCCATCGCGGCCAGCGCACGCTCCACCAGTTCCTGATCGCGCGACAGCGGCGTGGTCGAGCCCGTGGTTGTAGTCGATGGACCCGCACACGAAACCAGCGTGACCAGCATGAACACTAGCAGCAGGCGTCTCATATCGTCTCCTGAATCTCAATGAAGAACACTTCAGCTGCACACAATGTCGCGCCTGTTGCGTGACGGGGAAACATCATAACTATTTGTTTTTACACTATTTTATTAGAGATAATCATGCGCACAGCATGCGCCTGCTTGGCATTACACTCTGCTACCCGTGATTGTGCAAGCACTACGTAAATCGCCGTTGAAGCAAGAACTATTTCGCGCGTCACGGCGTCGAATACACACCATGCACAAACGACACTTGAGCGCCCGGCTGACCGTATGTTTCTTGCGCGCGCTCACGGTACTAAGCCTGGCCGTACTGCCTGTGGCGGCACAGACTGCGGCCGAAGAGGCAACGGAGAGCGACGAAGCCGCACTGGAACGCGCGCACGCCGAGCGGTTGCGGCGCGCCATCGAACGCAGTGAAGCGGAGCAAGCCGAACGCGCGCGGCGGCGCGACAGCGAATTGGGGCGGCAGGGCGAACTGACACGCCTGCAATCGCGGATTTCCGTGCTGGAACGCGACGAAAGCCTGTTACAGGGCCAGGTGCGGAATGCGGAAACGCAATTGTTGTACACGCGCCGCGACCCTGCAGACATGAGTGCTCATGCGCGGCGCAGCGAACTCGAAAGCCGCGTCTCTTACTATCGCAGCCAGCTCTATCAGATCGCCGCCGAAAAACAGATAGCCTTGCGGCAACTCAATGACCTACGATTTCGCTGATCCGCGTTCCATTTTTTTCTGCATGCGCTGATCGAAGCGATCCACGCTGATGATCAGCCGCTCGTGCGTGCCGCCGGCGATGGTTTCGCCTTCGTCCTCCGCGTGCAGCGTGAAGGTGAGCTTGCGGCCGTCCACCTTTACGAGTTCGGCGCGCGCGCGCACCCGCATGCCCACCGGTGTTGCCGCAGTATGCGAAATATCCAGCCGCGTGCCCACCGTTTGTTGACCGGGAGGCATGTATCGCTCTACCGCCTGCAGCGCGGCCGACTCCAGCAGCGTCACCAGTATCGGCGTTGCCAGCACGCCGATTTTTCCGCTGCCGACATGCGCGGCGGTGTCGCGCGTGCCCACCACGATTTCCACGGTGGCATGCAGGCCCGGTTTGAGTGCATCGAGCGTTGTATTCGTCATCAAGGTTTATCGAGTAGGCATGTGTCAACCGGCATTATCGCACTTGCGCTAAACTGGCCTGGATGAATCCGCGATCCATTCCACGCATCGTTATCATCGGCTGCGGTTTCGGCGGCCTGGAGGCCGCCAAAGCGCTCGCGGGCAAGCCGGTTCAGGTCACGCTGATAGACCGCTGCAACCATCACCTGTTCCAGCCGCTGCTGTATCAGGTCGCCACCGCGGGCCTGTCGGCCCCGTCGATTGCGGCACCGATTCGCCACATCTTTCGCAAGCAACGAAATATCACGGTGCTGATGGGTGAAATTACCGCCATCGACACCATGCGGTGTATCGTCAGCATTGAAGGCGCGGATGACATTACTTACGATTATTTGATCGTCGCGGCAGGCGCCACGCACAGTTATTTTGGCAACGACGCCTGGGCCGCGCACGCGCCAGGATTGAAAACACTGGAAGACGCTTTCGCGATTCGCCGGCGGGTGTTGCTCGCGTTTGAACATGCCGAACGCGAAACCAACAACGAAAGACGCCGGGCATGGCTGACTTTTGCCGTGATCGGCGCAGGCGCGACCGGCGTCGAACTCGCGGGCACGCTTGCGGAAATTGCGCACCATACCTTGTCGGGCGAATTCCGCCGCTTCGACTCGAGTGCGGCGCGCGTGTTGCTGCTGGAGGGCGGCGAGCGTGTGTTGCCCGCATTTCCAGCCGAGCTTTCCGAAAAGGCGCGCCGACAGCTCAAAAAGCTCGGCGTTGAAG
This sequence comes from Betaproteobacteria bacterium, assembly GCA_021730905.1. Taxonomy (GTDB): domain Bacteria; phylum Pseudomonadota; class Gammaproteobacteria; order Burkholderiales; family SG8-41; genus UBA5216. The sequence continues at coordinate 4,583 of JAKFYK010000111.1, forward strand.
TGCGCACCGGTGCGCGCGTGACATCAGTCAGCGACAGCGGCGTGGAAATAACGGAATCCAGCGGCACCTCACGCATCGAAGCACGCACGATCATGTGGGCGGCCGGTGTCGCCGCTTCCCCTCTCGGCAAAACGCTTGGGACCGCGCTCGACCGCGCGGGACGCGTGATGGTGCAGCCGGATTTATCGCTGCCGGATTACCCGCAAGTATCAGTGATCGGCGACTTGGCGCACATCGAGTGCGACGGCAAAGCGGTACCCGGCGTCAGTCCGGCAGCCAAGCAGATGGGGCGATGCTCCGCGCGCAATATCCTGGCGCGCATCGAAGGCCGCAGCACCAGCACCTTTCGCTACATCGATTACGGAACGCTCGCCACCATCGGCCGCAAATCTGCGGTCGCCGTGCTCGGCACCATCAAACTATGGGGCATGCCGGCGTGGCTGGTGTGGCTGTTCGCCCACATCTATTTTCTGATCGGATTTCGCAACCGCATCACCGTGATGATCGACTGGGGATGGGCGTATTTTTCGTTCCAGCGCTATGCGCGAATTGTCATTGGCCCCTGGAAAAGCGAACGCCGGTCGTAGCCTCCCAGTGCGCCGCGACGGGATTTCTTACCTGCCGCTCGAAACGCCCAGTTCTGCGCAAAGCTTCGCGACCGTCGCCTTGAGCGCCGCGACTTCATCTTCCAGCCGCGCAACGTTGGCTTTCAAAGCAGCAAGTTCGCCGACAGTGACATCACCACCCGTCATTACCGTGGTTGCCGAACCCGGTGCGGCAGACGCGGTTTCAATGGCAGGTGGACCGGACAGCAAATGCGCCCAGCGATTTTCGCGCGACCCCGGCCGGCGCGGCAGCTCAACAACCAGTGCCGCCGCAGGCCGGTCTTTCAACTCGTTCAGAAAAACTTCCACCGAAGAAATATCACTGAACTTGTACAAGCGCTCACAGTTGATGCGCAGTTCGCCCGGCGTCTGCGGGCCGCGCAGCAGCAGCATGGCGAGAATTGCCACCGATTGCGGCGGCAGTTGCAGCACGCGATTGACGTTGTGCTCGTAACGCGTTACGCGATTGCCGCTTCCTTCCATCACCAACGACAGGAATTTGAGCTGATCGACGGCGGCCTGCACTTCGGCTTCGGTCGCGCTCAACACCGGATCGCGGCTGCTTTTCTGATTGCAACCGGCGACCAGAGAATTCAGTGACAGCGGATAGGTGTCGGGAACGGTATGCTGTTTTTCAACCAGCACACCGAGCACGCGGGTTTCTAGCAACGATAATGCAGGTAGTGAATGCTGAATCACGGATTGAACGTAAGTATTTGTTTTTATTATTTAATTTTACTTTAGATCCAACCCCGAACTGAGGCTAGTGCCTCAGGCAATTTTGAAGGATCAGTTCCACCCGCCTGCGCCATGTCCGGGGCGCACGCGACTCGGTGCCGCACAGCGGCTGAGTGCGGGAGCGGGTACCTAGGCCGGACATCCAATTTCATAGCTTTGACGCCACCCAAACCTGAACCGACGCGAGCGCCTGCGGCAATTTTGAAGGATCAGTTCCACCCGCCTGCGCCATGTCCGGCCTGCCGCCGCCTTTGCCGCCCACTTGTTGCGCCACGTGATTCACCAATTCACCCGCTTTGAGTTTGCCGGTGAGGTCGGCCGTCACACCGGCGATCAGCGAGACTTTGCCACCGTCCACGGACGCGAGTAATACCGCGGCGGACTTCAGTTTGTCTTTCAGCTTGTCGACCGCTTCGCGCAGCGACTTCGCATCGGCACCATCGATCGCCACCGCCAGCACTTTCACACCCTTGACGTCGACCGCCTGGGACGACAGGTCACTGCCTTGGCCGGAGGCGAGTTTCGACCGCAGCCGGGCGATTTCTTTCTCCAACGTCTTTTTTTCCTCGACGAGGTTTTGCACGGCTTTCTGGACACCACCGCCTCCAGGCTGGGCACGCAGCTGCTTGGCAACCTCATAAAACTCACCCAGCTGATTGTCTATCATCGCCAGCGCGTTACCCCCCGTCGTGGCTTCGACACGACGCACCCCTGCCGCCACGCCGCCTTCCGAATAAAGCTTGAACACGCCAATATCGCCGGTGCGCTCGACGTGCGTGCCGCCACATAGCTCGCGCGAGCTACCAATGTCGAGCACGCGCACTTCGTCGCCATACTTCTCGCCGAACAACATCATCGCCCCAGTTTTTTTCGCTTCCTCGATCGGCAGTACACGGGCACGCGTCGGCCTGTTTTGCATAATCTCAGCGTTTACCCGCACTTCGACTTGTCGAATTTCCTCAGAAGTCATCGGCTCGTTATGCGAAAAATCGAAGCGCGTCTTGTCCGCATCGACCAGCGACCCCTTTTGCTGCACATGCGTACCCAGCACTTCGCGCAGCGCCTTGTGCATCAAGTGCGTGGCCGAGTGGTTGCGCATGGTGCGGGCGCGCCGCGCGGCTTCAACTTTTGCGGCCACCTTGTCGCCCACCGCAAGCGTACCGGCCGACAGCTTGCCGTGATGGCCGAACACGTCGGGCTGGATTTTCTGTGTGTCGGCTACCACAAACGTGCCATTGGCTGCTTCGAGTTCCCCTGCATCGCCCACCTGCCCGCCGGACTCCGCGTAAAACGGCGTGCGGTCCAGCACCACGATGCCCACCTCGCCGTCGGCAATCGATTGCACTGACGTGCCTTCACGGTAAATCGCCACCACCTGCGCATCAGCAACAGCGAGTGCGTCGTAACCCTTGAACACCGTCTTCGCGCCCGAATATTCCACCGCACTACCCATCTGAAACTTCGATGCCGCACGTGCAGTTTCGCGCTGACGTTGCATGGCTGCTTCGTAACCGGCGTAATCGACGCGAACATTGCGTTCACGCGCGATATCCGCCGTGAGATCCACTGGAAACCCGAACGTGTCATAAAGCTGGAACACAGTGTCGCCGTCGAGCATTTTGTCTTCGCGCGTCAATGCGCCCTCCAGCACCTTCATACCGTTTTCAAGCGTTTCGGCAAATCGCTCTTCTTCCTGTTTGAGCACGCCGGCGACGCGCACACTGACCGCTGCCAGCTCCGGATAAGCCTCGCCCATCGCCTTGACCAGATCGGCGACGAGGTTGTGGAAGAACGGCTTGGTCTGACCCAATTGATAGCCGTGACGTATCGCGCGCCGAATAATCCGCCGAAGCACATAGCCGCGCCCTTCGTTGCCGGGAATCACACCATCGACAATCATGAACGAGGTGGCGCGGATGTGATCGGCGATCACCTTAAGCGAATTATTGGCAAGGTCTTTGGTTTTGGTTTCGCGCGCCGCAGCCTTGATCAAATCCTGAAAAAGATCGATCTCGTAATTGGAATGCACGTGCTGCAGCACGGCGGCAATGCGTTCCAGTCCCATGCCGGTGTCCACTGACGGTTTTGGCAGCGGGTGCAGCTTGCCTTTTTCGTCGCGGTTAAACTGCATAAACACCAAATTCCAGATTTCGATGTAGCGGTCTCCGTCGGCATCGGGTGATCCGGGTGGTCCGCCGGGAATTTCAGGTCCGTGGTCATAAAAAATCTCGCTGCAAGGTCCGCACGGCCCGGTATCGGCCATCTGCCAGAAATTATCCGAGCCGCCGCCCGGTTTGTCGCCGATGCGCACGATGCGATCAACAGGAACACCGATTTGTTTCGACCAGATGTCGAAGGCTTCGTCGTCGGTTTGATAGACCGTCACCCACAGTTTGTCTTTGGGTAGCTTATAGATGCCGGTGAGCAACTCCCACGCATAATGAATTGCATCGCGCTTGAAATAATCGCCGAAACTAAAGTTGCCCAGCATCTCGAAAAACGTGTGGTGGCGCGCGGTATAGCCGACGTTTTCCAGATCGTTGTGCTTGCCGCCGGCGCGCACACAGCGCTGCGAAGTGGTGGCGCGCACATAGTTGCGCTTGTCCTGCCCGAGAAACACGTCCTTGAACTGCACCATGCCGGAGTTGGTGAACAGCAGCGTGGGATCATTGCCCGGCACCAGTGGGCTGGAGGCCACGATAGCGTGGCCTTTGCCGGCAAAATAATCCAGAAACTCCTTGCGTATCGCGTTGCTCTTCATTGCAATCCCTTGAACTTCATGCCGCCGAAAGGGTTGAATTTTAACGCAATTGTTCGATGCTGACGGTACGGAACCATTCCCGCAATGCACGCGCCATGAGCGGGTTGCATTTCGGCCTTGGCGCGGGGATAGTCGCTCCAAGGCTATTGCTCACAGCCATCAGGGAGAGTAACGATGTGGAAATGCATCAGGCTCGCGGGATTGTTCATGATGCTCGGCGCGTCGCACGTTGCCGCGCAAGAAGGCGCCGCTTCGACAGGCTCAGGACAGGCCTATCCGAACAAGCCGATACGCTGGGTAATACCGTTCGCGCCGGGCGGTGGCACCGATGTGGTTGCCCGTCCCATCGCGCACAAGCTTACCGAACGCATCGGGCAGCACATCCTGTATGACAATCGCGGCGGCGGCGGCGGTGTGATTGCGGGCGAAATTGTCGCCAAGGCAAATCCTGACGGTTACACGTTGCTGGTTGCTGCGGTCGCGGTGATGACCGTCACCGGAAGTCTGCAGAAATTGCCGTTCGATCCGCTCAAGGACTTCGCACCGATTACGAAGTTTGCGTCCGTGCCCAATATTCTTGCGGTTCGCGCGGCGCTTCCAGTGAGCAGAATTCAGGAGGTGGCGCCCTACGCCAAAGCCAATCCCGGCAAACTGCGCTGGGCACTTTCCGGCACAGGCTCTGCGGGAACGCTGTCCATGGAATTGTTCCGGCTCACCACCGGTATCGACATAATACCCATACCCTACAAAGGGGCCGGGCCTGCGCTGATCGCCGTGCTCGGTAACGAAGCCGATCTGATGTTTGCGAACCCCGGCGTGTTTATACCGCACCTCGCTGCGGGGCGCCTGCGCGCCATCGGCACGGCGAGTTTGCAGCGCATCTCCATACTGCCGGAGTTGCCGACGCTGCATGAATCGGGTTTCCCAGGTTTTGATTCGCAATCGTGGTACGGATTGGCCGCGCCGGCGCGCACGCCGGCGGCCATTATCACGCTGCTGCACAAGGAAACCGTCGCCGTGTTGAATCAACCCGACATCATTGCGCGGCTGGCACAGGACGGCGCATCTCCGGTGGGCAACACGCCGCAGGCATTCGCTCAGGAAATACGCAGCGAAACCGCCAAGTGGGCGAAAGTCATCAAGGATGCCAACATCAAGATGTAATTCGGACGAGCCGCATGCAGGAACCAAATACAAACACACGTTTATATAGAACCTATTTCAAAATTATTCCAACCTGATATTCGCGGACTTCACCACTTTTGCCCAGCGCGCGACGTCTTCGCGCACCATGCGCGCAAACGCTTCTCCACTTTGTCCGGCTGTTTCCGAACCGAGTCCGGCGAGGCGCTCGCGAATGTCCGGCTGCTGCAACACGCGGCCAAACTCCTGCGCGAGCCGCGTGGTAATCGCGCCCGGCACGCCGGCCGGCACGGAAATGCCAGTCCACACCGAAACATGCAGATTTGGAATGCCGGATTCATCAAACGTCGGCGCATCGGCCAGCGAACGCGACCGTTTGGGCGCGGTGATGCCAAGCGCCTTCAGACGTCCGGCGGCAATGTGCTGCTGCGCCGATGCCACGCTGGTAAACAGCGATTGCACCTGCCTGCCGAGCAAGTCATTCATTGCAGGCGCGGCGCCCTTGTAGGGTACGTGTGTGAGGTCTGCGCCGGTCTGTGCCCTGAAAAGTTCAATGGTCAGATGCGTGTAAGTACCGTTGCCGGTTGACGCAGCATTGACCTTGCCCCTGTTGGCTAGCGTATAGGCGACAAACTCTTTCGGACTGGCCGCTGGCAGCGCCGGATGCACTACCAGCACCAGCGGCGTATCCGTCAAATGAATCACATGCGCGAAACTTTTGATCGGATCGTAACCAGGCTTCGCATGCAGCGCCGGACTGATGCCCATCTGCGCGCCACTCGAATGCAGCAAGGTATAGCCGTCGGCGTTGGCGCGTGCGGTCTCTTGTGTGGCGATCATGCCGCCGGAACCGGGACGGTTGTCGATCACGATGTTCTGGCCCAGCGCCTGTCCAACCGGCGCACCGAGAATACGCGCGGCAACGTCGGTTGATCCACCGGCTGCGAACGGTACCAGCAACCGGATGGGTTTGTTGGGGTAATTTTGGGCACACACATGGGTCGCCGCCACCAACAAAAGTAGCCTCAAAAATGATCTAAACGGTATCCTCGTCATTCTCCGGAATCCTCGCTCTTATCGCCGCCGTGCTTAAGCACACGCAGCACCAAGCTCAGACTATACCCGCGTGACTGCAAAAATCGAATCTGCCGCGCTTTTTCCTTTTGATCGGCGGGGGCACGATGAAATTTGCGCCGGCACAGGGCCAGCGCGGCGGCAAATTCCGCGTCGGGATCTACTGCCGGCAGCGCGGCAGCGGTAACTTCTTCATTGACGCCGGCTTTTTTGAGCTCCTGCGCGATGGCGCGGCGCGCAAAGTGGCCCGCGCGCCTGCGCACTACGGCATCGGCGTAACGCGCATCGGAGAGCCAGCCGCGTCCAGTCAAGTCGTCCAGCAGCGTTTCCAATTCGACTGGATTGTCGGCATCAACATAACCACGCAGCCGCTTTGCAAGCTCATGTCGCGAAAACTCGCGCCTTCCGAGCAGCCGCAGCGCGCGACCACGCAGTGACGGCTGCGTTGTGCTTCCCGCTGTTTGGGACTGCGGACTATTCTTCTTCGTCTTCTTCGACGGGTGCTGCTGGTCCACTGCCGGCTCCCGCGCCATTCACGCCCAGTTCCGCCCGGATCTTGGCTTCGATTTCCTCAGCCATCGCGGGATGCTCACGCAGGTATTCGCGCGTGTTGTCCTTGCCCTGGCCGATGCGGTCCTTGCCGTAGCTGTACCACGCGCCGGATTTCTCGATGAATTTGTGCAGCACGCCGAGTTCGATAATCTCGCCTTCGCGTGAAATACCTTCACCGTAGAGTATGTCGAACTCTGCCTGCCGGAACGGCGGCGCCACCTTGTTCTTCACCACTTTGGCGCGGGTTTCGGAGCCAATGACTTCCTCGCCTTTCTTGATGGCGCCGATACGACGGATATCGATACGCACCGAGGCATAAAATTTGAGCGCGTTGCCGCCGGTAGTGGTTTCCGGATTGCCGAACATGACGCCGATTTTCATGCGGATCTGGTTGATGAATATCACCAGCGTGTTGGAACGCTTGATGTTGGCGGTGAGTTTGCGCAACGCCTGCGACATCAGGCGTGCCTGCAAGCCCATCTGCGGTTCGCCCATTTCGCCTTCGATTTCTGCGCGCGGCACCAGCGCCGCCACCGAATCCACCACCACCACGTCCACCGAACCCGAACGCACCAGCATGTCGGCAATTTCCAATGCCTGTTCGCCGTTGTCGGGCTGCGAAATCAGCAGGTCTTCAACCTTGACGCCAAGCTTGGCCGCGTATTGCGGATCCAGCGCGTGCTCGGCATCGATGAACGCTGCCGTGCCACCCAGTTTTTGCATCTGCGCAATCACCGACAGCGTCAGCGTGGTTTTACCCGACGACTCCGGCCCGTAGATTTCAACCACGCGCCCGCGCGGCAAGCCGCCGATGCCGAGCGCGATGTCGAGGCCCAGCGAACCCGTCGACACCACCTGTATGTCTTTGGCGATATCGGATTCCCCCAGTCGCATGATCGAACCCTTGCCGAACTGTTTTTCAATCTGCGACAGCGCCGCCGACAGCGCTTTGCTTTTGTTGTCGTCCATTTTGTTATTCCTTGCTTGCTGAATGATGGGCTGCGTATTTTGATCCATGATAGGGCCTCCGGTGCGTTGTTGAATGCTCGTCGGGGCACATTATGGCATGAGACTGTATAAAATAACAGCCCTGTAATCTTTGCCAGCTTAATAAAAAATTATTATTTAAAAACAAATACTTATATAATTCATCGTTTCACGTTGGGTATTGGGAGGGAGAAATTGCAGACTAACCGCGTGGGCACGCGATGTTTTGCCCACCCTACGCTTGCTTCTAAGACGCGCGCGATTCAATCACTGGCTGGTAGTAGCAGGTACAGAAACCTGGACGCCCGTCCCGTGACTTGGCTTCGCATTGCAGATGCGGAAGGGGCTTTTCTTCCAGAGCCTGATCAATGGTGAGCATTCGGTCGGCCAACTCTTGGCTGCGTGCACAACTCCCAGTCGCTATCGTAACGCGTTTGACTACGATACGCGGAAAGCCCAGCAGTTCGTAGCGAACTGACCTCGCAAAACCTCAAAACCTTCAAAACCTTTGGGGTCATCAAAACCTTTGGGGTCAGGTCTTGCCTTTTGCCTGGGAAACCTTTAGGGTCTTTCAATATCCCATTGATTCAGTAACCTTCGCCAAGCGCCGCCGCGACTCAAGTACTTCTGCCACCGGGCAAGGCGGGCCGCGCATCGCGCGCGCGCATGCGGCGCGCAAGCAACACGGCATCCACGTCCTGCGCGACCATCGCGCCCAGGTTGAAGGCATTCACCGACTGCAACAACTCGCGCGCCTGTGAGGCCAGCGCTTCGGCGGTCGCGGAAACCTCTTCCACCAGCGCGGCATTCTGCTGGGTCGCCTGCTCCATCTGCCCAATGGCGTTGTTGACGTGTTCGATCCCCGACGCCTGCTCGCCGGAGGTGCTGGTAATCTGGGTGACCGTGGCGGCCACCCGTTTGAAGGATTCCACAACTTCCGTCATGGCGGCGCCGGCGGCCTGCACCAGTTGCGCACCTTCCTTAATGTCTGCCACCGACGCGCCAATCAGCGCTTTGATCTCTTTGGCCGCCTGCGCACTTCGCTGCGCCAGGCTACGCACTTCGGCGGCGACGACCGCAAAGCCGCGCCCCTGCTCGCCGGCACGCGCGGCTTCCACCGCCGCATTCAGCGCCAGAATGTTGGTCTGAAACGCAATGCTGTCGATAACGCCGACGATATCCGCGATCTGTTTCGACGACGCCTCGACTTTTTGCATGGTCTTGACGGCGTTGGAAACCACGCGCCCGCCCTCGGCCGCGGATTCCGATGCACCGATGGCCAGCGCACGGGCCTTGGTGGCGCTTTCGGCATTTTGCTTCATCGAGGTAGTGAATTCTTCCATCGACGCGGACGTCTGCTCCAGCGTTGAGGCCTGCGCTTCGGTACGGGCGGAGAGCTGCGCATTGCCGCTGGCGATTTCATCTGCACCATTGCGCACCGCTTCGGCCTGATCACGCACCGCCTGGATCAACGCGCGCAGCCGCTCGACCGTATTGCGCAGCGACTTTTGCAAGAGGCCCAGTTCACCGCCGTGATTGACGTCCATCTGTATGGTCAAATTGCCCGCAGCAAGGTTTTCGGACACATGTGCTGCCCGTGTGACCGGGATGATGATGGTGCGCGACACGCGCCGTACGAAGTAAACCGCCACCACCACGGACAGCGCCGCCAGCACGGCTAATAGCAAGCGCACGTGGTCGTAGGTTTTATCACTGGCGTCGCCGGCATCGGCAATCGCCGTGGCGAAGTTCTCACCCATGGAACGCAGCTCGCGTGAAAACGGCCCCAGCGCCTCATAAGCGTCTCGTGCGGCAATACGTGCAGCGCTTTCGCGATCATTGGCATCCAGTTTTTCGAGCGTCTGGCGCCACGCCGCCGTGAGCTTGCGCTGCGACGCCTGTGCATCGGCGTAGCGCTTTTTTTCCTCGGCATCGCCAATCATCAGGCCCAGCTTGTCCATCACCTCGGTGAGATGCGCCTGCTGGGCGTCATAAAGCGCGCGACTATCTGTGGCGCCGAGTTCGGTGGGCAGCGTGGCGCGAATCAGAGCCATCATCGCAGCGTGAGCGTGCCCGAACGCATCGGCGGTGAGTTTTTCTTTCACGCCGTCCAGCCGCGACGTACGCGACGCCTGATTGTGCAACTGGTAAAGGCCGATCAGCGATGCGCCCACCAGCGACAGCATCAGCAGCAGCACGACGCCAAACGCCAGCGCAAGTCGATTGCCGACTCGCATGCCCCGCAGGAAGTTCATGTTTAAAGCCACGATCAAAGACCTCCTTGACATGAAGCGGCACAACCGCGTGCCGCTCGGCGGCATCGCGACCTGATTATGAAAATTATTTTAAACCTGTCTTCATGAATCGCGAATGTATCTCTCGCTCCATCCACGGTCAATCGTGAAGGGCAGCGCCGCATGCACGCCGCGCACAATCTCGCGCAGAAAAAATCACCGGGTCGGCGCTGGTTGTCGAAAAATGCCTTACGTCTGCCGCAAGACCGGCACAATAAAAAACCCGGCGCGAACCGAAGCTCGCGCCGGGTGTGTAAATTGAACCTAACTGTGTCCGCTTACACCGCGATCTGGTTGTTGTTAAGCAGCGTCGCCAACAACGAAGCTGATGTGGTGCCATCAGGCACGGTGAATGTAGCCAGATCCTGCGCCGAATCAGCGCCTGCGCCATCGGTATCCA
>JAKFYK010000179.1 GCA_021730905.1 Betaproteobacteria bacterium
CCGCGTTGCCGGTGATGTTGTCCGCGCTGAGCAATCGTTCGTGCTCCCGTTTGACCACCGCATAACACTCGCAGGCTTGTGCTTCCAGTTGGGGACGATCCCGTACCGTTATGTGACCGCGACTGCAATGGATCACTCCCGTGCTTTGCAATCTCTGCGCTGCCTCCGTGACGCCCTCGCGACGAACCCCCAGCATATTCGCGATCGATTCCTGCGTGATCGTCAACTCGTTCGAAGGCAGTCGATCCAGGCATGACAATATCCAACGGGACAGTCGCTGTTCCAGAGAGTGGTGCCTGTTGCATACCGCCAACTGAGCGATTTGCGCGAGCAGCACCTGCGTGTAGCGCAGCAACGCAGCCAGCAACGGACCGCCGAGCGTACATTCGTTTTTCAGTATGTTTTCGTGCAGCCGGTAAGCATGGCCGGCAGCCTGAACCACGGACTGACTCGGCGTGCCTTCACCGCCCAGGAACGACGCGACGCCGATCACGCCTTCGCTTCCCGTGATGGAGAACTCTGCCGATGCTCCATTTTCCATTACATAAAATTGGGAAACGAGGCCCGTGCTGAGGAAGTACAGGTACTTTTCCCGCTCACCGGTGCCGTAAACGGTGCCATTCCGCAGCAAGGGGAACAGTTCAAGATAGGGCAGCAACCGCTCATAGTCTTCGAGCGGCAGCGCTGCGAGAATATGGTTTTGCCTGGGTGAAGGCTGTAAGAAGGCTACAGGCTTGCGGTTTCCGGGATACGATCGTAACGAATGTTGTCCTTGCATTGTAGTCTCCGAGAAAGTGACATGGGATTGACCTGCGTTAGTTGCTTGACCATTTGCAGATCAGTCATCACGTCTTATTGCGATGACTTGCATCAACCATTGAGCGTCTTCCATGCAGCGTGGACAGAATAAGACGGCATCGATGCTGAGTCTGTGGGCAGGTCGCCGAGTTTGTTGTCGGCGCTTTCTTACGAAGTTGTCAGGCGCGTGAAGCAGGCAGCGGCGGCGGGATAAACGTATTGGGTGAATTGGTTAGTCGGCAAGATTCCAATATACTGAGTGCCTGTCTCCCTGGTCGCGCCGCCTGCCGTTATATGCTCGCCGTTGAAACCATGCCGTTACGCGGTATCAAGGTCATTGAACTCGGCACGCTGATTGCCGGGCCGTTTTGCGCGCGCATGCTCGCCGAGTTTGGCGCGGAGGTGATCAAGATCGAGTCGCCCGACGGCGGCGATCAATTGCGGCAGTGGCGCAAGATGTATGAAGGCACGTCGTTGTGGTGGTATGTGCAGGCGCGCAACAAGAAATCGGTGACGGTCAATCTGCGCGAGCCGGAGGGGCAGGAAATCGTGCGCGAACTCGCGCGCGACGCCGATATTGTGGTGGAAAATTTTCGTCCTGGCGCGCTGGAAAAATGGAACATCGGCTGGGAACAGTTATCGAAGATCAATCCCAAGCTGGTGATGGTGCGCCTGTCGGGCTACGGGCAGGACGGACCCTATCGCGACCGCCCCGGCTTCGGCGTGGTGGCGGAATCGATGAGCGGCATGCGTTATGTGACGGGTTATCCCGAACAGCCGCCGGTGCGTCTGGGTATTTCCATCGGTGACGGCATTGCGGCGCTGCATGGGGTGATCGGTGCGATGATGGCGCTGCATCATCGAAACGTCAACGGCGGCAAAGGCCAGGTGGTCGATGTCGCGCTGTATGAATCGGTATTCAACATGATGGAAAGCTTTATTCCGGAATACGATGTGCTCGGCTACAAGCGCGAGCGCGCCGGCAACGCACTGCCGGGCATTACCCCTTCGAACACCTATGCCACGCGCGACGGCAAGTATGTGATTGTCGGCGCCAACAACGACAGCATCTTCAAGCGCATGATGCTTGCGATCGGCCGCGCCGATCTGGCGAACGATCCCGCGCTTGCCACCAACACGGGCCGCGTGCCGCGCGCGGCGGAACTCGACAAAGCCATCGAGGATTGGACGCGCGCGCACGATCTCGCGGCGGTACTGAAGTCTCTCGAAGACGCTGAAATTCCCGCAGGCCGCGTCTACGATCCCGAGGACATCATCAATGACGCGCACTACGCGGCGCGCAAGATGATCGAGCAATGGAAGCTGCCCGACGGCAAACCGATGCGTATACCGGCGGTGACGCCGAAGCTTACCGAGTCGCCCGGCGGCACGCGCTGGCTGGGGCCGAAGCTAGGCGAGCATACGGCAGAGGTTTTGTCCGCGCTCGGTTATAGTGATGTCCGGCAGGCTGAGTTGCGTGGCAGGAAAATTATTTAAAATATTATAACTATTTGTTTTTATTTAATAATCCATGGGGGAGCGAGGAATGAATTTCAAATTCTGGTGGTTGACGCTGGGCACGATGATGCTGTCTGCCGCGGCCATGGCACCACAGGCAGCACACGCGGCGTATCCGGAAAAAAATATTCAGTACATCATTCCGTTCGTGGCCGGCGGCGAGTCCGACATCATGGCGCGCTGGCAGCAGACGGTATTTCGCAAGAAAAATAAAACCGAGCTCATCGTCGTCAACAAACCCGGTGCAGGTGGCGGCCTGGCGTGGTCGCAGTTGAACGGCTTGTCGGCGGATGGTTATTCGATTGTCGGCTGCAACCTGCCGCATATTGTGCTGCAACCGCTCGAAGGCCAAGTGCAATACAAGACCGAAGACATCACGCCGGCGTACTGGTTTCATTACACGGCCGACGCGCTGATCGTCGCCGCCGACAGCCCGTATAAGACTTTCGGCGATCTGGTGAAAGCCGTGAAGGCGCAGCCGGGCAAAATGACCTTCGCCGGTTCGGCGACGTTTTCCGCGAACCACGTCGCGCACGAAAGATTCAATCTTTACACGGACACCAAGAGTACTTACGTGCCGTTCAAGGGCACCGGCGACATGATTCAGTCGATCATCGGCAGGCACGTCACCGGCGCCATGTCGTACGTGCCGCTGGCGATGCAGCAGCGTGCACGCATGCGCATGCTGGCGGTGGCGCTCGACAAACGTCATCCGGCGTTTCCCGAGGTGCCGACCTTCAAGGAACTCGGCTTCAAATGGGTGGACGGCGCGTACCGTGGCGTGGCGGTGCCGAAATCCACGCCACGTGATGTCCAGAAGCGGGTATCGGACATGATGGCCGAACTCAACAAGGATCCCGACATCCTCAAGTGGATGGCCGACGGCGGCTTTGAAGTGGTCGATATCCCGTTCGATAAAAGCGCTGCATTCATCAAAGAGCGCAGCAAGGATTACATGGAAGCGGCGAAGGGCATGGGGTTGCTGAAGTAGCGCTTGGAAGCGCCGCGACACCGGTGCGGCAAGCTATACTCCAAGCATATTCTTCGCGCCTCCGCATTTTGCGCCCATCAACTTCCGGGGGCTAAGAGCGCATTTCAGAATGAAACCCATGCGGCGCTGGCACGATTTTGCTTCAGGGCGCGAAGCGCGGCGCAGCCAATATCGCGAATATTGGCAAGCCGTGCGACAAAGCCCTGAGGCAAAACTCGCGCCAGCCCTCCGGGTTGTGTCCAAAATCGGCGGCGTGCCGAAGCGTGGAGCAGGGACCCCGCTTGCGGGGATGCGACCGCGCAGGCACGCGAAAGGCCCGCGCATAATGGCACGCTATTGTCCCGCTCCGGGGTCGCATCCAAGTGCTGCGCACTTGGAACCTGCTCCGCCCTGCGCGGGACGCTTTGTCGGACTCGTCGCTCATATTCGCGATATGAGACTCCTCGTCCTTCGCGCCACCACCAATTTTGGACACAACGACGCATGGGTTTCATTCTGAAATGCGCTCTAAGTGTGCCGGGGTGGGCACGCTACACTTTGCTCATACGTTGGCTACTGGCTAATCGCACGGCCGTAGGGTCATAATAGCCACGCGGATGATCCGCCGGGTTTTCCGATCAAGTACCCAATGGAGGACATATCATGGCTAAGAAAGGTAATAACGCTGTCTATCGCGTCACCGAAGTCATAGGCACCAGTTCGCAATCCTGGGAAGACGCGGCGCGCAGCGCCGTGACTACGGCATCGAAGTCCCTGCGCGACCTGCGCATCGCCGAGGTGACCAAGTTCGACGTCAAGATCGAGAACGGCAAGGTGACCCAGTTTCGCACACGTTTGTCGCTGTCGTTCAAGTACGGGGCCTGATTGGCAGTAGTGTGCAGCCGGTGCCGGGTGGGCAAGGCGTAGCGCGCCCACCCTCGTTTATTTCTTGCCCGGCGTACCGCTTTGCTGGCAAATGCGGCACGCGTAATCCTCCAGCACTTTGGCGTCAACGCCAACGGCTTTGTGCTGCCGGCGGTTGTATTCCTCCGATTCAAGCTCGGTGCGGAATGAGTCGTTCAGCCGGTTAATCATGTTGAACAGGCCGCACATCATCGACACTTCAACGATCTCGGCGTCGTTGCAGTGCTTGCGCAGCTCGTTCCACACGCCGTCGTCGTATTTGGCGGTGTTGAGCGTCATTGCTTCCGACCACGCCATCACGGCTTTTTCCTTATCGGTAAACAAGGGACTGGCAAGATAATCCTTGGCTTGCAGCGCATCGAATTCCGCGTCGGTAAGGCCCAGTGCTTGACCAAGCACCCGATTGTGTTGCGTTCAGTAATTGCAGTTGTTGATGGTGGAGGTTTTCAGGCACGACAGGTTGCGCAGCCGCACGTCGGATACCGCGCCCGCCTTGGGTTGGCGCACCGCGGCCACCAGTGGCAGAAACCAGCGCGCCACCAGCGGACTGTGCGAAAGTATGCGTTGCAGGTTGGCGACGCGGCCCAGCATTACGTTGGAGGCGTTGAACAGGTCCTGGGTTGCGCCGGTCGCTTCTGCGTCCGTAATACCGCGTATGCGTTGGATCATGACGGGCCTTACACAGTTTGTTGATAATGTTGGTAACGCAGGGATTATAGCTTTTCACCTCGCGGCGGGTGCGCTAAGATGGCTTAGAATCAAAGCCGACAAGGGCGGTGAGCGATGATTATCCGCGACATACTTAGTCTAAAAGGCAGCACCATACTCAGCATTGCGCCGGACGGACGTGTGGCGGATGCAGTGGCGATCATGGTGCAAAACGATATCGGCTCGCTGGTGGTAATGACGGGGGGCAGGATGACCGGCATGCTAACGTTTCGCGAGGTGCTGAAGGGGCTGGATGCGCGGCGCGGCAATCTTGGCGATTTGCCGGTGCATGATGTCATGGTCAAGGATCCGGTGACCTGCAGTCCGGAAGATACGTCTGAAGCGCTGCGGGAAGTGATGACCCAGCAGCACGTGCGTTACGTGCCGGTGCAGGAAGGCGGGAATCTCCTCGGCGTGATTTCGTTTCACGATATCGCCAAAGCCGCCATCAAGGAAGCCAGCTTTGAAAATCGGTTGTTGAAACGCTACATCAAGAACTGGCCCGACGGCGAGGAGCCTCCCGCAAATCGTTAGGGCGCCAGGATGTGATGCCTGTTCGTGTCCTCATGCACCACAAAAAAATGTCATACTAACAAGCGTTTAGTGGCGCCGGGGATGGCGGAGAGGCTGGGGAGGGCGGAGACAAGATGCTGAATTGGTTGAAAGGGGACAAGGTCGATCACCCGCTTGCGGATGCAAAGCATACGAAAAAGGTGATCGATGCGTTTCCCGCGAATGACCCCTGGCAAACGCTGGAAGACGCCAATTACTGGCTGGATTCGATCAATGCGACAGAGGGTTTCAAGCTCGATAAGCGCTTTGAGTTGATCGATACGCTGGACATTGCCACGCGCAAGGCGCAGGAAAAACTCCTCGATACCTACAACGGACTGGGCGAGAACGACAAGGTTCAGGAAAAGCGCATCTGGAAAACGGTGACCGATTTCTGGAGAGTGCTCGCCGGCGGCTATCTGTCCTGCGCAGCGCAGGCGCAGGACAGCAAGAATGTCACCAGCGCCAGCAAGCCGCATCTGCCGATCATCGCAGCGCGCGGTATCCGGGCGTTAAGGCACCAGATGAAATGGGTGCTGATGCGCTATGGCATGGTGCGACCGGAAATCTGGGCCGAGATCGCCCGCTATTGTTCGTTTGCCGAGGCGGGCGGATTTTCCGACAAGCTGGTAGATGTCTATCCGTCGTCGGGACAAAGCTCGGTGCGCTACGAGTTCCTGCGCATCATGATGCTGTGGGCGTCCTCGCCGAGCGGACTGTCGCCGGTGGAGCAGGACGTGGCCGAGCGCATTATCGGCCATCTGACGCCCAAATTCCGCTTCGAAATGAAGCAGTGGGACGGCTGTGATTATTGCTTCGACCTGGACGGCATGCGGCCGCCGCTGCGCCTGATGCGGTCCACTCCGATCACGGCAGGTACCCGTTTTTTCGATGCCAGTGAAGCGCGTCAGGCTGCGCAAGCGATGCTTGCCCTGGTGACCAGCACCGGCAGCATGCCGGCGGGCCTGGAATTGGGCCCCGGCACCGAGGCCGTCACGGCGGGCAAGGTGTTGAAGCACTTGATGTTCAACTGGGCGAAAGAAATGCCCGCGCGCGCCTCGGAGCGCCGCAGGACGGCAATGACACTGCATGTGGTGCACGGCTATCACAACGTACAAGGCGCGGTGGCGCCCGAACTCAGCGAAGGGCTCGATTTTTCGGACACGCTGGCGCACGATACCTGGATCGCGGAGGATGTCAGCGCAGGCGGTTTCGGCGTGATCGTACCGGCAGGCAAGGGCGAGTGGCTGAAAGTGGGCGCGCTGGTCGGTGTACGCGGCGAAACCGAGTCGTCGTGGAGCGTCGGCATCATCCGGCGCGTGAAGAGCGACGAACACCGGCAACTGCATATCGGCATTCAACTGATTTCCAAGACGGCTTTATTGGTAAACCTGCGCACGCTTACCGCGGTGGAGCAGGGCGGCAAGCGCCAGGCCGCAATATTGCTGAGCGCACAGCCTTCTCCGAACGGTAGCCTGCACATTATTGCGCGCCGCGATTTGTTCAGCGGCAATGATCCGCTCGAGGCGATGTACGGCAAGCCTGCCAATACCGTGATGATGGAAGCCGCGGGCCTGCTTGAAAGTGGAGACGATTTTGACTGGCTGCGCTACAAGCTGTCGGAGCCCATTTCCTGAGGGTTGTTGTAGTATCGGGCGACTTACCCGCGGCGAGCGGCCGCGACTGGAGGCACCGTGTTGAAATGGCTGGGGGGGAGCGACAAAGTGGATCACCCGATGGCGGATGCCGTGCGGGCCAAGGAAATAATATCCGCATTTCCCGCCGACGATTCCATCAAGGCCGCGCAGGACGCGGTTCACTGGCTTGATTCCATCAGCGAGACCGAGGGTTTCAAGCTGGCGCGGCGTTACGAGTTGATCGACATGATCGATGTGCCCCTCAAGCGGCACGCCCAGAAATTGCTGGAACAGTACCTCGCGCTCAAACCCCAGTTGAAGTTTCAGGAAGGCCAGTTGTGGAAAGCGGCCACGGACTTCTGGAAGGCGCTGGGCGACGCCTATCTGGTGTGCGTTGCGCAGGCCGAAGCCGACAAAAGCGCTGCCAATACTTTTCGCAAGACGCTGCCGTCGTTGATCGCGCGCGCGATGCGCGCGCAAATGCTGCAAATCAAATGGATACTGATGCGCTACGGTTATGTCAGCGACAGTTTTTGGCACACAGTTGCACAACTCTACAACCATGCCCAGGCCGCCGGATTTCTCGACGAGACAGTGGATATTTATGGTGGTTCTCACGGCCGCGGCACGGTGCGTCAGGAGTTTCTGCGCGCGTTGATGCTTGGGGTGTCGTCCACGGGCGGCTTGTCGCCTGTCAAGCAGAACATCGCCGAGCGTGCGATTGCTCATTTTTCGAACGTGTTCATATCCGGCACTCAAGCGGCGGAGGGGCACAACTTTCTGTTCGATCTGAACGGCGGCGTGTCGCCTGCCCGGGCGCTGGCCAGCCCGCCGCAGGGCGCGAGGTTGTTTTATTTTGGCGCCGGCGCTGCGCTTGACGGTGTGCAGAAAATCATCGATGCGATTAACGATACCGGCGCGCTGCTCTCCGACATCAATCTGGGACCGGGTGAAAACATCGACCAGATGGCCGATACCCTGCTGCATCTCGCGTTTAACTGGGAAAAAGAACTGCCGGCGCGCGATTCGGAACGTCGCCGGGTGTCAGTCACGCTGAAGGTGATACATGGCTTTGACGGCATTTTGGCGCAGGGCGACGGCGGTGACAGCGGCGGTGCCGGCGATACCTGGTCGGTGGAAAATGCGAGCGCCGAAGGCTACGGCGCCATCGTCTTGGACCGGCGTAGCGAATGGCTGCAAGTGGGTGTACTGATCGGTTTTCGGCCCGAGGGCGCCGACGTGACTTGGGGCGCGGGCGTGGTGCGGCGTGTCGAAACCGATGCGCGCGGACAGCGCCGCGTCGGCATACAGGTGATCAGCCGCGTTGTGATACCGGCAACGATGTGCACGCTGTCGGCGTCGGGCGCTCGCGGCGCGCCGCAGAACGTGATATTACTGGACGCCGAGCCGTCGAACAGCGGGTATCTGCTGGCGGTGCTGCGCCCCGAGACCTTCACGCTGCGCGACGCGCTTGAAGCCACGCGTACGGCGGATGGCAAGACCTTTATTCTGTCGCCGTCGGGCATGGTCGAGTCCGGCCCGGACTTCGACCGGGTGCGGTTCAAAACCGCCTGAGATGGGTGCCGTTCGAGGTGCGCTCGTGCGCGATGAGCGCTATGCGCATTAAGCGCGCTGCAGTACGGAAGTAAGCCAGGCGCCGATATCGCGTACTTCTTCCAGGCATACCGAATGCTGCATCGGGTATTCGCGCCACTCCACTGCGTAACCTGAATTGACCAGCAGATCACGCGAATTTTTTCCCATCGTGTACGGCACCACCGGATCTTGCGTGCCGTGCGCGATCAACAGCGGCGTTGTCACATTGGCGGGTGCGGCTTCAGCGGCAAAACTGTCGGCGCACGGCAGATAACACGACAGCGCCATCACCCCGGCGAGCGTTTCCGGGTAGCGCAATCCGGTGTGCAGCGCCATTGCGCCGCCTTGGGAGAATCCTGCCAATAATATATTTTTAAAAGGGATTTTTCTTTCAGCCTCGCGTGCGATCAAATGCCCGATTTGCGCCTGAGATTGGCGCACGCCTTTTTCGTCGGCGCGCTTGGTGCGGCCTTCGAGATCACCAAACGACACGTCATACCACGCGCGCATGACGTAACCGTTGTTGATCGTCACCGGCATCATCGGCGCGTGCGGGAAAATAAATCGGATCGCCGGCGCGCTGGACAGATCGAGTTCTTTGACGATGGGCACGAAATCATTGCCGTCGGCGCCGAGGCCATGCATCCAGATCACCGCGGCGGTGGGATTCGCTGCGGTTTCGAGTTCGATGGTTTCCAGCAGGTCGGCCATGACTGTTTCTTTCTTATTTCGTGCGTATGGCGGATTTCGGGCGGAACGCCTTTACCACGGCTTCGTTGGTTTCAATGTACGGCCCGCCGATCAGATCGATGCAGTACGGCACGGCGGCAAAGATGCCATTGACGACGGATTTACCCGCATCGTCCTTCAAACCTTCGAGGGTTTCCTTGATGGCTTTCGGCTGGCCCGGCAGATTGATGATGAGGGCTTGTTTTCTAACTACCGCCACCTGCCGCGACAGGATGGCGGTCGGCACAAACTTAAGACTTACCTGGCGCATCTGCTCGCCGAAGCCGGGCATTTCACGGTCGGCCACGGCCAGCGTTGCTTCCGGCGTGACATCGCGCAATGCCGGGCCGGTACCGCCGGTGGTGAGCACCAGGTGGCAACCGTCCTTGTCCACCAGTTCTTTCAAAGCGGCTTCGATGACCGGCTGCTCGTCGGGAATCAGCCGCGTCACCATGCGCCAGGGCGTGGTGAGCACTTGCGTGAACCAGTCTTTCAGCGCGGGAATGCCCTGATCTTCGTACACGCCCTGCGAGGCGCGATCGCTGATCGAGACGAGGCCGATCAGCAATTCGTCGTTGGTACTCATGCGGATATTATATCGCGCAGCAGTTGAAACATCGCGCGATAGCTTTTCGGCGGTTTGTTCAGTTCGCGTTCGCGCTGGGTGTTGCGGATGAGCGTGCGCAGTTGCTGCAAATCGGCGCGCGGGTAGCTGGCGGCGAGTTCGCCGAGCGCGCCGGGCTCGGCGAGCAGCCGGTCGCGCCAGCGTTCAATGCGATGCATCTGCGCGATTTGTTCTGCCGACACCGATTTCCATGCATCGAGCCGCGCCTGTATCGGCGCGGGATCGACGTTGCGCATCAACTTGCCGATGAACTGGAGTTGCCGCCGCCGTCCTTCGTGTGCGGTGATGCGTTGCGCAGCGAGCACGGCGTCGCGCAGCGCTTCAGGCAGTTCGACTTGCGACAACTGGTCGCGGTTCAGCGCCACCAGCGCGGCACCGAGTTCCTGCCGTGCGTGCGCCTCGTTTTTACGCTGCGTTTTGCTGGGTGCGCCGGCTGCTGCGGTGGCGGCTTCGTCGGTGTCGTTGAAATTGTTTTGAATGCTCATGCGTATCTGCTGCGGGAATCAACCTGTTATGATATAGCGGTTTTCAGGAATTCACAGATTCACCACACAGATTTACCACACTGAGGCGCCGCCCAGCGCGCGCCCCTTTCAGACAGCGATCATGCCCAATTCCGGTTTTTCCCACGACAGCGGCCGCTTGCAGTCGCTCGCCAGCGATGCGCTCGACTATGCGCGACAAAAGGGCGCGACGGCCGCCGAAGCCGAAGTCAGCGAAGGTTACGGCCAGACCGTCACCGTGCGCCACGGCGAAGTCGAAACCATTGAATACAACCGCGACAAGGGCATCGGCGTCACGGCATATCTCGGCCAGCAGCGCGGTCACGCCAGCACCTCGGATTTTTCGGCGAAGGCACTGCGCGACACCGTGGATGCGGCACTGTCGATTGCGCGCTTTACTGCGCCCGATGATTGCGCGGGCCTGGCCGATGCGGACATGCTCGCGCATGAGTTTCCCGATCTTCAGCTATGGCATCCCTGGGGCGTGCCGGTTGAGCGCGCCATCGAGCTTGCGCACGCGTGCGAAAGCGCGGGCTTCGCGGTGGACAAGCGCATCAGCAACTCCGAGGGCGCGTCGGTGTCCACGCAGGAATCGCATTTTATCTACGGCAATTCGCATGGATTTCTCGCCGGTTATCCGAGTTCGCGCCACAGTGTCGGGTGTTCGCTGATCGCGGGCGAGGGTGACGGCATGCAGCGCGACGATTGGTACGATATCGCGCGTTCGCCGCTGGACATGGTTGCGCCGGAGTCGGTCGGCAAGCGCGCCGCCGAGCGCGCAGTGCGCCGGCTCGACGCGCGCAAGATCGCGACCACGCGGGCGCCGGTGTTGTTTGAAGCGCCCATCGCGTCGAGTTTGCTCGGGCATTTTGTGTCGGCGGCCAGCGGCGGCAGCCTCTACCGCAAATCGTCGTTTCTGCTCGACAGTCTCGGCAAACCGGTGTTTTCACCGCTGGTGCAAATCAGAGACTTGCCCCATTTGATGAAAGGATTGGGCAGCAGTCCGTTTGATGGCGAGGGTGTGGTGACGCAAGCGCGCGACATAGTGAAAGACGGCGTGGTGCAGGGCTATTTCCTCGGCAGCTATTCCGCGCGCAAACTTGGGCTTCGCTCCACCGGCAACGCGGGCGGCAATCACAATTTGATTTTGCGCGATACCGGCGACGATTTCGCGGCGCTGCTGAAAAAATTGAACACCGGCCTGCTGGTGACGGAGTTGATGGGGCAAGGCGTGAATCAGGTGACCGGCGATTATTCTCGTGGCGCGGCCGGTTACTGGGTGGAGAATGGTGAAATCGCCTATCCGGTGCAGGAGATCACCATCGCGGGAAATCTCAAGGAAATGTTTCGTAACATCGCGGCTATTGGCAACGATGTGCTGCGGCGCGGATCGCGTCAGTGCGGTTCCGTGTTGATCGAGCACATGACGATCGCGGGCAGTTAGCGCATCTCATTATAAGTATTTGTTTATATTCATAAATTTTATGTATCGTAGCAGTTTTACCTACGCTGAAGCCCTGCGTCGAATGCCATGAATCAGCGTCTCTGGCGGTCGGCAATAGCGATGGTTGCGACCGATCTGATGCTGTCGCCGTTGCTGCTGTGTGCGGCACTGTGGGTGCGCTGCCGCGAAGCAACGATCCTGCGCGAGGGCAAGCCGTTGACTGCTGATGAAATAGCGCTGGCACGCGCAGTCGGGGTGTCTGTTGTGGACCGCGTGCGCTTGTTCCCGGCGGATGCCGTGCCGATGCCGTTGCCGCGATGGTTGCGACGCGCGGCGGAACTTCATGGCTGGTTGTCACCTCATATCGCCGGAATGACCCATGGCTACGGTATTGTTTTGCGCAACGATTGTTACGGCGACCGCCGTTTGCTGGCGCACGAACTGGCCCACGTGGCGCAGTACGAACGCCTGGGCCGGTTTAGCGGATTCCTGCGCCAGTATCTTCGTGAATGCGTGTGGCCGGGATATCCGCATGGGCTTCTGGAAATCGAGGCGCGCCACGCCGAGGCGATGGCTGCGGGCACGCTTACGCAGGGCAGGGAGAATGTGATACCGTACGCCGCTGATAAAACGAACGACCCGCGTTCGCATGATTAATCAGCAAATCGTCAGGTAAATTGATGAAACGGATTTTGCCGGGAATGACGTTGTTTTGTGCGATAGCGCTGCAACCCCTGGCTGCGCAACAAGTGCGCATTGGTTACATCGACGGTCCGCGCATCGAAAATAACACCAAGCGCTCGTTTGATGTTGCCGAGTTGCTGCGCCGCGAGTTTTCCGCGCGCGAGCAGGAAGTGCGCAACATGGAAACGCGCGTCAAGACCCTGCAATCGCAGCTGCCGGGGATCAAGGACCCGCGCGAGCGCGAGGCAAAGGAGCGCGAGTTTCAGGCGACGGCGCAACGCTATGAGCAAAATGCGCGCGCATTCGTGGATGATCTGGAGCGCCGCAAAGCCGAGGAACGCCGCAAGTATTTCCAGGAAGTCACACAGATCGTCAATCAACTGGCCGCAGCGCAGAAATTCGATTTGGTGGTGCAGGATGCGGTGTTCGCGAGCAAGGCCATTGATGTCACCGAGCAGGTCATCAAGGCGCTCGGCGGCCCGGCGCCCAAGGCGGCTAGCAAACCTTAGGTTACCTGTTTCGCAGCGCGGCGTTGCCCGCGCTTGGTGCGTGACAGTGTGGTGCCGCGGGAATGCAGGGGGCCGTGTTAAAATCAATGCTTTACAGCGCGCGCCGTCCCCGCACGGCTCCTCGAAGCGACATGTTCTCAAGAGCCAAAGATACCATCGCCGGATTTGATCCGGAATTGTGGCAGGCGCTGGAAAGCGAGCGTCAGCGCCAGCACGACCATATCGAGTTGATCGCGTCGGAGAATTACGCCAGTCCGCGTGTGCTGGCTGCGCAAGGCTCGGTGCTCACCAACAAGTACGCCGAAGGATATCCGGGCAAGCGCTATTACGGCGGCTGCGAGCACGTCGATGTGGCCGAGCAACTGGCGATAGACCGTGCCAAGAAATTATTCCACGCGGGTTACGCTAACGTGCAGCCGCATTCCGGCGCGCAGGCGAACTTCGCCGTCTACAAGGCCGTGCTGCATCCGGGCGACGTGATCCTCGGCATGGCGCTCGACAGCGGCGGCCACCTGACGCACGGTTCGCCGGTGAATGTCAGCGGGCGTTACTTCGATGCCGCGACCTACGGCCTGCATGCGGATACCGAGGAGGTCGACTACGACGAAGTCGAAGAACTCGCGCTGGTGCGCAAGCCCAAGCTGATCATTACCGGCGCATCCGCCTACTCGCTGCGCTTCGACTGGAAGCGCTTTCGCGCCATCGCCGACAAATGTGGCGCGTTGCTGATGGCCGATGTCGCCCATTACGCGGGACTGATCGTGGCGGGGCTTTATCCGAGTCCGGTGGGCATTGCTGATTTCGTCACCAGCACCACGCACAAGACCCTGCGCGGGCCGCGCGGCGGTTTGATCCTTGCCGATGCCAAGCATGAAAAAATCCTGAACAGCGCGGTGTTTCCCGGCACGCAGGGCGGGCCGTTGATGCACGTGATTGCCGCCAAGGCGGTGGCGTTTCAGGAGGCGCTGACGCGCGAGTTTCGCGATTACCAGCAGCAGGTGCTGGACAATGCGCGCGTGATGGCGAAAGTGCTGCAGGAACGCGGCTTGCGCATCGTGTCGGGCCGCACCGAGTGCCATATGTTCCTGGTGGATTTGCGCAGCAAGCATGTGACCGGCGCCGAAGCCGAGGCAGCCCTGGGCAAAGCCAATATGACCATCAACAAGAATGCCATTCCCAGGGATCCGCAGCGCCCCACCGTGACCAGCGGCATCCGTGTCGGCTCACCCGCGATGACCACGCGGGGTTTCTGCGAGCTGGAAGCGGAACAGGTCGCGCACCTGATCGCCGATGTGCTCGAAGCGCCCAATGACGACGCCGTGTCACGGCGTGTGGCGGGTGAGGTGAAAATGCTGTGTGACCGGTTCCCGGTCTACGGAGCGTGAGCGCGTGAGCGAGCGAGTATGAACACATGAAATGCCCGTTCTGCAAACATGATTCGACGCAGGTGATCGATTCGCGCGTGAGCGATGCCGGGGACAGCATACGCCGCCGCCGCCGCTGCGAAACCTGCAACAAACGGTTCACTACCTACGAGACGGTGGAGTTGCGCATGCCGCAGGTGGCGAAGCAGGATGGCAGCCGTACCGAATTCGATCTCGAAAAACTGCGCACCGGTTTCATGCGCGCGCTGCACAAGCGACCGGTGCCGACGCCGCTGGTCGACGAAGCGATTGCCACCATTACGCAAAACATACTCGCGCTGGGCGAACGCGAGGTACCCGCGCAGCGCATCGGTGAGATGGTGATGCGCGAGTTGCACCGGCTCGATCACGTGGCGTACATCCGTTTCGCATCGGTGTATCGCAGTTTTCAGGGTGTGGACGACTTCCAGGATGCGATCAAGG
>JAKFYK010000078.1 GCA_021730905.1 Betaproteobacteria bacterium
GGCCGGCGGCGTACTGGGTAACGTTATTACCGGCGGTGGCGTGCTCGGCACTATCGGCGGCGCAGCGGTAGGCGGCGTAATCGGCCACGAAGTAGGCAAGCGCCAATAATGAAGCGTTCCGAGGCATCAGAACTCAAGCCACGACATGCTCTACTACGCAATTGCTTTTAGTAGTATTGCCATCGTCGCGGGACTGTATGGCATCAGCGGCGTGACGGAAGGCGCCGCTCTCATCGGCACACTCTTTTTCGCGGTGTTCCTGATCATGGCGGCCGCCTGCCTGCTCTTCAACCGAAAATCGCGCCCCAAGTAGAAAATGCGCTCTTATGATATTCCCGATCACAACGCACGATGCAACAACGCAGGAATTGCCATCACCGAGCCGCGTGGCGCCACGCAGCAGCGCATCGGAGTTGCCATGGCTCGGCATCAACGTGCTCTGTGGTGCGATTACGGGGTTACTCATTTACAAAAGCGACGCATTGGCGCAACTGGTGATTCGCCTTATGATGTAACGGCCTTCAGAGATCGGCATACAGCGGCTTTGTTCCGCGTAAGCTAACCGCTGCCGGCGCATCAAGGCAGGCCGGCGGTGTGCAGGTCAGGGGTCAGGGCGCGAGGAAAACCGCGAACCGCTCCATGGAAGGAACCCGGTCACAGATCACCTTCATCACACCCACCAGTGGCGCTGCGAGTAATACACCCCAGGCGCCCCATAGCCAGCCGAAAAACAGCAAGCTGAGGAACAGGGCCGTAGCGCTGACTCGATACAGGCGAGCCTGCATCCAGGTCAGTACACCGATGCCAATAGCGCCATTGACCGCAAGCGCTACCATCGCAACAGTTAACGCCTCGGTATAAGCGCCCGTTTGTAAAAACATCGCAACGCCACTGGCGGTCGCCAATAGCATGGAGCCTGCGTAGGGTATGAAATGAAGCAAGGCGGCGGCCATGCCCCAGAAGCCCGGATTTTCAACACCCATTGCAAAGAATACGCCCCAAATGGCCAATCCTATCAGCGCATTCGTCGCCATCAGCCACAGGAAATAGGATTGCATCTGGGACTGGATTTCTTCTAGCGTGCGCAGCGCCTCCTTTTTGTCGGATAAATTCGGCCCCACGATTGTCATCAGTTTTCGACGGAACAAGGGACCCGCAGCCAAAAGCGAGTACGCCAGCAGCACAACAAGAGCCGCTTGCGCCGCCCCTTGGATCAGCCAGGCGATGTTTGCGCCGAACCACGAAGTCAACGCCGAACTCACGGGAGCGGACGTGGCGGAAGCCGGCGCCGGTGCGACCCTGGCACCTTTGGGCGCCGTGGTCTCTCTGGCCGCCTTATCCAGTTCGTTTGCCGCGTCCTGCACCTTTCGAAAAACATTGCCATCACCGGCGCTGACCTGACCGATCTTGATGCGCAGTTTTCGCGCCACATCCGGTAGCTCGTTGGCAATCGCCTGCACTTCGCCGCTCAGCGCAACGCCGATCCATCCTGTGCCGCCCAGCAGAGTTGACAGCACCAGCATCGCACCCACTGCACGATGGACACGGCGCATCTCCAGCCAGTTGACGAACGGCGCGAGGGTATAAGTGAGAATAATCCCAAGCAGCAGCGGGACCAGCAGACCGCCCGCCCATTTCAGGAATGCAATCAAGGTGACGATTGCCAAAATCCACACGGCAATGGCGATGGGTAAACGCAACTCACCGCCACTGCCGATTACGGCCTGTGCAACTGCCAGGGACAGTCGTCCGCGTATCGCCGATGTTCTGGCAGATCGCGGAACAACATGGGTGCTGAATTCAGGCCCAAACCCAGTCGTGATGCGGGATGATCGACGTTTTTTCATGTACTCAGATCTTCTCGCCGCTTTGAAGTGTCGATCGTGGATTTGCGATGCCTCCCGCAATGGCATGCTGCCGAATCTTTGCAACAACCCCCGTCAGCGGGGCATTCAATGGCGCGCAGCCCGATGCGATTCAGGCCATGCGTGCCAACATCGTGTTACTGCAGTGGCGTCCCCGCTTTGCCTCAGCGATCCCTGTCGTGGCCCTTGCCGTTCCCCTTGCCGTGCCCCTTGCCATAGCCCTTGCCGGGATGGTCGCCGCGTTCACGATGATGCTCGCGATAGCGCGGTGCATAGACATCGTTATACCAACGGTCCTGGACAAAATAGACCGGGTGGCTACACGCGTCGTATCTATGGCAATGGTCCCGCCAGTCCCTGGCATGGCCAGGGGGTACGCGCAAATAGACCGGCTCGTATACAACGGTTCTCGCCGGCCGGATAACAACGGGCTGGGCATATATCAACTGGGGCTGCGGGTAATTGCCAATATCCAGACGGCCATAAAAACCCGGTTCGCCTATGCTGATCGACACGCCCACGTCGGCCGCGGCAGCCTGCCCGGATGCCAATACACAGGCGGCAATCAAACATAATAATGTACGCTTCATTTTAAAATGCCTCTTCTGATTGCGATCTGCGGTAACAGTATCAGGCCTGCCACCCCTCCCGCATCACCCTTTGATACTGATTGCATTGTTTACCTTGATTACGCCGGCGATAGCCGAGGCGATGCGCTCTGCTCGTTCACGCGCTGCAGCGTTGTCAGCCTCGCCCTTGAGCGTTACTTCGCCCTTGACAGTGTTCACATCGATTTTGAGCGCGCTCAGCCCCGGATCCTTTAGCAGGTCAGCCTTGATGGATGCGGTAATCGCGGAATCATCGATGATCGTTCCGACCTGCCCGGCTTTCGCCTGCACGCCTTCGGCAGTAGCTTTGACGGCTTGCTCCGCTGCCATGACGGTTTCGCCGATTTTATTTCCGGCTTGTTCCGCCGTCGCATTGGTCTTGTCGATCGCTTTATCCACTTTCTGGCCAACGGTCTCGCCGGAGGATGTGTGCTTGTCGCACCCGGCCGCGACGAGGACAGCGCCAACAATCACCGCCATTGCCAGATGTTGCTTGAGGTCATGTTCACGTTTCATGTTCAGCTCCTTGTCATGGGTTCCGTTACGTCCATCCCGATGTCGCCGGTGCTTCAATTTAACTGCCCGGGCCACGTCAGCACCACATCGGGCGTGCGACCGGCCACGTTGATGGCCTTGCTGCGCACCACCCCTTTGTAACTAGCAGATACGGTGTACGAGCCGTTTGGCAGGTTTACATACAACAGCGGCCCGGTATCGGACACGTTCAGCACGTCAACACCGCCCTTGCGTACGGATACGGAATCAGGGATCAGGAATTCGCCGCTGGACTCCGCAAACATCAGCAAGAGATTGTGGGAAGCTGCGAGGCCCTGCATCTCGGCGCGGGCGTCCAGTCCAACACCGCCAGCGGCGTATCGAATGCCATTCGTGTTTGTTTGGGTTGCGTTGTTTGCCATAGCCGAAAAAGTCTGGGCGCCCGAGGGCGCGATAACGGCCAATGCGATGACGGATCCTGCCAAGCGTAAAGTTAATGATTTCATGATGTATCTCCTTAAGGCGTTCATGGCGTTCATGTGATGACGCGGGCAGTTTGCGGGAATGCCGTCAAGACATGCATCCATGCACGTCCTATTCACGCGTCGGAATCGGCTGACGCCGAACAGAAAAACATGCAGTGTGTAGGCGGGCGCCTACACGGAGATAGATGCGACGCTCAGAAACCGGTGTTGCGGCACAGCAGGCGAATGGTTTCGATGGATAGTACGTGGGGTCGGCATTACATGGTCACGATGCGCCAACGTTGGCGGCAAGAACCTGCCAGGATAAACCTGCGGTAGCAAGAACCTGTTTCATAATTACTCGGCACGCGGAAGCGATGGGGACGCAGCATTGCTGTCCGGTCCCTGCACACATTCTTCCTGCGGCTTGAGCGGCAGGATCACTCGAATGCGGCATCCTTCACCTGGATTGCTGGAAATCTCGAAGCTGCCGCCCCGCGCCTGCACACGCTGCCGCATGCCCACAAGACCCAGCGCCTTCGGCCGGACATCGCGCAGTCGAAATCCGACGCCATCATCCACAATCTCAAGCCGCAGTTCCTGGTCGGTACAAGCGAATTGGACACGCACGCGTTTCGCCTGCGCGTACTTGCTGGCATTGTTAAGTGTTTCCTGCAGTATCCGGTACAGTGCGGTGGCCGTATCCGGTCCGATGTCGGGTTCGGCTTCGGGAAGTTCCAGTTCCAGTTGCCATTCATTGCGCGATGCATTTTCCTCGGCCAGTTCACGGGCTGCCACAATCAGGCCAAAACTGGACAAGGTACTGGGTCGCAGATCCTCGATCAATCGCCGCTTGAGCATAATCCCCTGATCGAGATTCTTTAACGTGCGCTCAAGCTTTTCGTCCATTTCGACAGGGTCTTTACCCAGGCGGCGGCGCACCCATGCAACATCCATTTTGGCCGCCGTCAATATAGCGCCCAGTTCATCATGCAGCTCGCGTGCCAGCCTCATCTTCTCGGCCTCGAGCACATCCTGCAGATGGATGGACAAATCCTCGAGTTGCGTGGTTCGCTCGCGTATCTGGGCATCCAGCCATTCCTGCTGCGCTTTTAACCGGTCCGCCTCCTCTTCTTTTTGCCGCCACGAATCCCCCAAACGCCGGAATACGAAAACCAGCAATACGATATTCACCGCCGTAACCACTGCCACGCTGACCCGCGAATATTTGGAAACCGTAGAAGCCTCCCAGCGCAAACGATTTGCGCGGCCTTGATTGTGTTCAAGCAATTCGTCGACTTCCTTTCGCAACTCGACCATTTTTTTGCGGCCGATATCCGTATTGAACACCTCCATTGCCTTGCCCATTTCTCCTTGCACAGCATGCCGAAACACGATTTCCATCTCGGTAAACTTCTCGCCGGAAAGCGTAGCGATGCGGCCAATGCGGGTTATTCCTTCGCGGTCCCCGCTCTTTTGGTAGCGCACCGTCAGCGTTTCCATGACCGCTTTGGCCCCGGTAACGCCACTGCGATAACGTTCCGTAAAAACGTTGCCCTGACTCAGCAGATAACCGCGTTGCCCCGTTTCGGCGTCCGTCACCAGACTCATAAACTGCAACACGCTTCTGGAGTCCTGCTCCACGGCGGTGATTTTTTCGAGCGCGTCGGTCGTTTTGTCATGTCCCAGCTCGGACATTCCAAGAATGCCGGCGGTGATCAACACGGCGCCGGCCAGCGCGAATTCCCAGCGCCAGCGGCTAACGAAATTTAAGAACATGAACGGCGCTCTATGGAGTCGGCAGGTACGGCATTTACCGCAGCCGCAATGTAGCATAAAGGGATTTGAACGTTTGCCCCAAAGCTGCTTGATGTGGGAACTATCCTACAGGCGAATCAGTTGATTACCGCTCCTTGGCCCCTGGCACGCTTCCTATCATGCACTAATGCTGCCCAACGGCCCGCCGGCAACACCTATACGGCATATTGAGATCACCTTATATTGAGATCATCTTATAATCGCAGCAGTCCGTGTGCATCCCGGCCAGCAGCCATTCAGACCGGAACCGCTATGGGCCTCTGCTGTAACCACACAAACGTTGACGGTCCGCACATGCCACAGCCCACTCGAATTTTACTCGTCGATGACCACCAGATTGTGCGCGCGGGACTGGCGCAATTTATCGTTGAGCATGACGATCTCGCCGTTGCGGCAGAGGCGGGAAGCGGCGACGAGGCAATCCAGCTCATCCGGCAGAACGAATTCGACGTAGTGATTCTGGACATTTCCATGCCCGACAAGAACGGCATCGATACGTTGCGTATCATCAAACAATTAAAACCTGACTTGCATGTGCTGATTCTGAGCGGATATCCCGAAACACACTACGCGGTCAACATGCTGCGCGCCGGGGCCAATGGCTACGTCTGCAAGGACGCGGCGCCCGAGGAAGTCATTCGCGCCATTCGCATCGTCGCCCGCGGACGACGTTATCTGAGTGAAGCTGCCGCGGATCTCGTATCCGACCAGCTCAGGCATCCCACCGACAAAAAGATGCACGAAACGCTGTCGGAACGCGAGTTCCAGATTTTCCAGAAACTGGCTGCCGGACAAAGTCCCACCGCGATTGCGGAGGAATTGCATTTGAGCGTCAAAACCGTCAGCACGTACCGTACCCGTGTACTGGAGAAAATGGCATTGAAGACCAATGCCGACCTGACCTACTACGCCATCAAGAATGCCCTGCTTGACTGACGCCGCACCTGTAGGACAGACACCTACATCTTTTGGCGGGACGCAACGCTACAGTCCCAACGGGCCAAATCACAACAACACGACAATAACGACAATAGATGGCAACGTGGATCAGCCGGAGTTAGTCAGGGTATTCGTGGTGGAGGATTCACCCGTTATTCGCGCTTCATTGACACAGCGGATAGTGGATGACTTGCGCTTCACTGTTGTGGGATACGCGGATACGGCCAAAGGCGCGATAGAGGCACTGATGAAGGAGCTGCCGGACCTGTTGATCCTCGACCTGCATCTGAAACAGGGCACCGGATACGACATTCTGGCGTACTTGCGCAAAGCCGGAGCGCCGCCTGAACTGAAGACCATCGTGCTGACGAACTACGCGTCGCCGATGCATCGCCGGCGGGCGCTGGAACTCGGCGCCGGCGATTTTTTCGACAAATCGATGCAGTTCGACGACATGCTGGACGCACTGCGACTGTGGGCCGACGGAAAAGGCCAAAAGCGCCCGAGTGCTAACGGGCAGTAATTGCTGACGGTCCCGCGCCGACGAGGCACGGGCGCCAACTAGGCCACTGCCGCATTCGCAACATTGTCAACACGAGCTCGGTGCGTCAGCTTCGTCTGATAATTACGCTGCGCAAACTTCCAGTTCGCCAGCGCCCAGAATGCCTTGAGATAATCCGGCCGACTGTTGCGATGGTCGATGTAATATGCATGTTCCCAGACATCGCATGTCAATAGCGGCCTTACATCCGTGGTCAGCGGTGTTTGCGCATTCGATGTGGTGCGGATCGCCACGCTGCCATCGGCCTCGGCCACCAGCCAGGCCCAACCGGAACCGAAAACCCCGATCGCCGCCGCCGAAAATTTCTCCTGGAACGTCGTGAAAGCGCCAAACTTCCGATCTATCGCTTTGGCAAGTTCGCCTTGTGGGAGTTTACCGCCATCGGGGGCAAGACTGTTCCAGTAAAAACTGTGGTTCCAGGCCTGCGCCGCATTATTGAAAACAGCGCCTTTCGCGTTCCTCACAACTTCCTCCAGCGGAAGACTTTCGTATTCTGTTCCTGCTATCAGTTCGTTGAGTTTTTCCACGTAAGCGCGGTGATGCTTTCCATGATGGTACTCCAGCGTTTCTTTTGAGATATACGGCTCCAGAGCATTCGGCGGGTAGGGCAATGGGGGCAATTGATGGTGTGACATGCGTGTTCTCCTTGGCGTAAATTGCATTGGGATCAAAGTATTTCGGGCAGAAATGCGGTACAGGCCGCCGTCCAAATCGGAACCGTTGCGGGCACGGCCATGCCACCCATGGAAAAACACCCGCTCCGATTGCAAGCGTCCGGAGCGGGTGTTTGTTGCAATCCGGCCCGGTGGGCCAGCGACTGCGTTTAGACGCGATAAATCACATTGCCGTCCAGCCGCACCCGATCGCCGGTATGCAGGTCGTTGATGTTTTCCTGCGTCACGGTTTGCATGGATCCGTTGTCGAGCCGCACGGTTATACGGAATGTCTCGTTGTCCCCGCGGCGCCGACCTTCGATCACGTTACCCGCCACGGCGCCGCCCACGGCGCCTGCGACGGTCGCGGCGGTACGGCCGCTGCCGCTGCCGATTTGCGTGCCGATCAGGCCGCCGATAATGCCGCCGATGATCGTTCCCGTGACGTTGCTGCCGACGCCGCGGTTAATCAGTTCGATTCTGTCGACGTAGCCCAATTGGTAACTTTGCGCCTGCGCCGGGTAGTTTTGCGCCGGATAGCTTTGCGAGGGCGCCGGGGTGGAGCCGTAATAAGGTTGTTGATTAGGCGTAGCGCAGCCGGCCAGCCCTACTGCGAGCGCCATGGGTGCCACCCAAATTGTCTTCATGGTTTTCCTGCTTTTCATTTCCAGCTCCTTAATTTCATGTTTCAGAATAAAACAACATTTGCGGGCTAAGGACAACACCGCGCATGGCGGGGTATCCGTTGGTGTTGCAACAGATCAGACCGGCGGGCGGCGGCCCATCACGGCAAATACAATGGCGAGAACGACGCCGACGACGACCAGAATCCATGCAATATGAACGGCGGTGCCGGCAATACCGCTGAAACCCAGAACGGCAGCGATTAAAGCGATGACAAAGAATGTTATGGCCCAGGAAATCATGTTGAACTCCTCTTGATGGTAGTGAAAATTTCCGGGCCCCACATGCCCGCGTCGGATAGCACCACTTTGACGCAGCTGCGATTTACGTTCTGCCAGCCGTAGCCCTATAAATCTGTCGGTGCGTTCCTACGCTTGCAGCGGTGAGTATGGTGGTGCGGGCTTTGAGCGTTGATTAGAAAGCGCAAATAAAACAAATACTTACGTTAATCCATCGGTGCCGATGAATCTTGAATTGGGACTACGCGGCCTCTAGGGAAGACCAGGCCCCGGTGCCATTCCGCGGTTGTACAAAAATCCGCCGACAGGATCCGATAGGAATCAACGGCACGGACGAACTACCGCATCTGCAATCGTTCCGCTTCGGGTTTTGGTGCTCTACAGCGGCGACGCTTCACGCACCCGCAACCCGGAATGTAGTGTGCCGCGCGAGTGGCCCCATCAGCCGTCCGCCTGCTTTTCGCAGGATTCGTCCGACGTTCCCCAACAATTTTTTGCGCGATCGATACACCCGCGCAAGTCATGTAGGCCACTGCCTACACCAAAAACGGCTCCGCTCCGACTGCGTCGCGTTGCGTCGGTCAATAGAATGCACTCCATCCCGCCGGCGGTCCGGTGGTTTTTTTTAAGCGGGACATTCTATTAATCAAGGAGACCAACATGAAAAAGCTTATGGCAGTAATTGCACTGATGTTCGCGGCCGGCGTGATGACGGGTTGTAACACCATTCACGGCGCAGGCAAGGACATAGAACGCGGCGGCGAAAAGCTGCAAGGTACGGCGAAGGACACGCAGCAACGAATGTAACAGGCGGTAGCAGACGCCAGGCATATTCTCAAAACCTGAAAGGAACAGACATGAACTGGGATCGCATCGAAGGCAACTGGAAGCAAGCCAAAGGTAAGGTTAAAGAGCAATGGGGCAAGATCACCGATGATCATCTGGATGTTATCGCCGGCAAGCGGGATCAGCTGGCCGGAAAAATCCAGGAGACCTACGGCATTACAAAAGATGAAGCCGAGCGCCAGTTGAAAGACTGGGAAAACCGCAATGCGAGCTTCTTTGAAGACACGACGAAGCGCCATTAACATCAAAGACGACGAGGAGAACGCCATGAAACTGAAAACTGCTTCGCTGGCCGTCGCAATTGCGCTGGGCGTATCGGCCAGCGCCTACGCCGGATTGCTGTCCAAAGACGAAATCAAGCGCGAGAACGATCGCATCAGCGCAGATTTCAAAGTGCACAAGCAAGCGTGCGATAGCCGCAGCGGAAACGCCAAAGACATCTGCATGGCCGAAGCCAAAGGCACTGAAAAAGTAGCGAAGGCCGAGATGGACGCGCGCGACAAGGGAACCGCGAAGGCGCGGCAGGAAGCGCTCATCGCCAGGGCGGATGCCAGCTACGATGTCGCCAAAGAGCGCTGCGATGACTTCGCGGGCAATACCAAGGACGTCTGCCTGAAAGACGCCAAGGCCGTACTGGCCAAGGCGACGGCCGACGCCAAGCTGGAACGCAAGACCACCGACGCCAAATCATCGGCAAACGAGAAAATTAGCGACGCGCAAATGCAGGCGAACAACACCAAACGTGAAGCGGACTACAAAGCCGCGCGCGAGCGCTGCGATTCGTTGGCGGGAGCGGCCAAGGATACGTGCGTGAATGAGGCCAAATCGCGTTTTGGAATGATGTAATCAACGAACCCCTCTTTGCGGGTCCTTCGGGGCCCGTTTTTTTGCGCTGATTGCGGCCTTTCGGCACCTGCCCGCTTCTCGCTGCAGCTTGCGACGGCGCATTCCTACGCCAGCTTCAGCAGTACTCCGATGTCAGAGGGAACAACGAGCGTCTAGCATGATGTCGTCACCACTCAACAGGGGCGCATGATGACATCACGTAAAATGAATTTTCCCGCAAAAGAAATGGACGCCATCGAGATTGAAGATGGGCAATACCCGGACTCGGAAATAATGCCGCCAGAGGAAGAGTCTGATACGGTAAGTGTGCTGTTACAGCGGATTGCCGGCCATGGAAACCACGGATCCGCCCGTTTTGCCTACCCCGATCAGGAAGTGGACGATTACAGCGACAAGCAGGAGCTGCATCGCATGGTGGAGGATTTGCAGTTCGGCCACGACCTTCGCTTGTAAGCGTCCGTCGGAGGAGTGCGCGAGTCATGAGATACTTGTCCCATGGCTCAAAAATCACTTTTTACGCTGTTGCTCGGACAACCGTGGTGGATCTCGGCGCTGGTCGGCGCAGGGCTTTTCGGCATCGCACAGCTTGCGTTTCCGCCGGTCGCGCCGTTCGTGGCACTGCCGTTTCTCGTGATCTCCGCTTACGTGGCCTATCGTCAGTTGCGTACCGTGTCGCCCGGCAAAGTCGAAGAGCGGCTGCAAGCATTGCGCGAATTGTCGTGGGAGCCCTTCAACGCCATCGTGACCGACGCGTATCGCCGCAACGGCTACGAAGTCGCGCCGGTGAATAAATCCTCATTCGACTTCACGCTCACCAAGCAGGGCCGCGTCACGTTGCTGCAATGCCGTCGCTGGAAAGTGAAGCAACTCGGCGCGGGGCCGCTGGAGGATCTCGTGAAAGCCGTTGCGAGCGAAGATGCGCACAACGCCATTTGCGTCTGCGCAGGAGACTTTACGCCCAGGGCACGCGAATTTGTTGCCGGCAAACCCGTCAGTCTGGTCCACGGTATTGAACTGGCCGCGCTGGTAGGCAAGATCGCCAAACACACCTGACCGCGAAATCCCGCGCGCAAAGTTCACACGGGGTTTGTGATACCCTTTCGTTCCCGCGCGCCCTGCGCGGTTTTAATTCGTGAGACACCCGGAGGAAGCATGCCCCCCAGCGCAAAACCCCGCCAGCGCACCGGCGCCCAATTGCTTGTCGATGCACTCAGGGTTCACGGCGCAGACACGGCATTCGGCGTGCCCGGGGAATCCTATCTTGCCGTGCTCGATGCCATGCACGATGTGCAGGACGATTTCAAGTTCATCATCTGCCGGCAGGAAGGTGGCGCCGCCAACATGGCCGACGCCTACGGCAAACTCACAGGCCAGCCCGGCATCTGTTTTGTCACGCGCGGCCCGGGCGCGAGCAATGCCGCCGTCGGCATACACACCGCGTTTCAGGATTCGACACCGCTGATACTTTTTATCGGCCAGGTCGACAGCGAAGTGGTGGAGCGAGAAGCCTTCCAGGAAGTCGATTACCGCCGCATGTACGGCCAGATGGCGAAATGGGTGGCGAGCATCGATCGCGCCGACCGCGTGCAGGAAATGATCAGCCATGCGTTTCACATCGCTACCTCGGGCCGCCCCGGCCCGGTAGTGCTGGCGCTGCCCGAAGACATGCAAACGCAGACGGCGAATGAACTTGATCTTGCCTGCTATCAGCGCATCGCCGCGAATCCCGGCGAAGCCGACATGCACAAGCTGCGCGACATGCTGTCGAAAGCCAGGAAACCGATGGTGATCCTCGGCGGCGGCGGCTGGAACAAGAAAGGCTGCGATGACTTTCTCGCGTTCGCCAAAGCCTTCAACCTGCCGGTGGCTTGTTCGTACCGCGCGCAGGACATGATCGACAATCGCGACTCACACTACGTCGGCGATGTGGCGGTGGGTCTGAACCCGGCGCTCGCAGCACGCATACAAGGCTGCGATCTGCTGATCGCCATCGGTTCGCGGCTCGGCGAGTGGACCACGGTGAATTACACGCTGATCGATATTCCGCGCCCAAAACAAAAATTCGTGCACATCTACAGCGGCGCGGAAGAACTGGGCCGCGTGTATCAAGCCGATTTGCTGATGAATTCCGGCATGCCGGAATTCGCCGCCGCCGCGCGCAAGCTGCCGCCGCTCAAACCCGCATGGGACGAGTGGACCCAGGGCGCGCGCGCCGACTACGAGGCGTGGCAAAAGCCGGTGAAGGTGCCGGGCAAAGTCAACATGAGCGAAATCGTCGGCTGGCTCAACAAGCGCCTGCCGCCGGAAACCATCGTCACCAACGGCGCGGGGAATTTCTCGCTGTGGGTGCATCGCTTTTACCGCTACCCCGGTTTCCGCACACAGCTTGCGCCCACCAGCGGCGCCATGGGTTACGGCGTGCCGTCCGCGGTCGGCGCAAAAATCACGCAGCCGAAACGCCCGGTGGTTTCATTCTCGGGCGACGGCGACTTTTTGATGAACGGGCAGGAACTCGCCACTGCCATGCAGTACAACGCCAAGGTGATTTTCATCGTGGTGAACAACGGCATGTACGGCACCATCCGCATGCATCAGGAACGGCACTACCCTACGCGCATCAGCGGCACCATGCTGAAAAACCCCGATTTCGCCGCGCTCGCGCGCGCCTATGGCCTGCACGGCGAAATCGTCGAATCCACCAAAGACTTCGAAGCAGCATTCGACCGCGCATGGAGTGCCAAAACTGCGGCACTGATTGAAATACGCATCGATCCTGAGGCCATCTCGCCGAGAGCATCGCTCTCTGCCATCCGCGAAGAAGCCCTGAAAGCCAGGAAATCATGATTCATTACCTGTCCGAAAAAGACGTTCAGCAACTGCTGGACATGGAAATCCTGCTGGAAACCACCGAACGTTCTCTCAAAGACCGCGCACTGCATCAAGCCATCGACATACCGCGCCAGCGCATCTACACACCCGAAGGCGTGCAGCACGTGTTGCAGGCGTCGTCCAAAGCGATCGGCTACACAGGGTTCAAGTATTACTACACACGCCCTGCCGGCAGAAGTTTTTATGTGCACCTGATCAGCATTCAAAGCGGCAAGCTCGAAGCCATCATCGAAGCCGCGTGGATGAGCATGGTGCGCACGGGTGCGGCAAGTGGCGCCGCAACCAGGTATTTGGCTAAGGAAGACGCTTCCATCGTCGGACAGATAGGCAGCGGCAACCAGTCCATCGGCCAACTCGAAGGTGTGTGTGCCGTGCGCAAAATCAAGGAAGCACGCGTGTACTCGCGCACGCGCGACAAGCTCGAAGCCTATTGTAAAAAAATGACCGACAAACTCGGCCTGCCCGTGGTACCTGCCGCGTCCGCCGAAGCCGCGGTACGCGGCGCGCATATCGTCAATGTGATTACCAAGTCCGCGACACCGACTATAAAAGGCGAGTGGCTGGAACCGGGCCAGCACATCAATGCCGCTGGCTCCAATGCGCTGTCGCGTGCGGAAATCGACGACGCCACGGTCAAGCGCTGCGACTACATCACCGTCGATTCGCGCGGCACCGCGCAAAAGGAATGCGGCGACCTGATTTCCTCATTCGAGAAAGGCGTTATTCAGTGGGACACCCTCACTGAAATCGGCGATGTATACGCGGACAAGGCGCCGAAGCGCACGTCGCCCGTGCAGATCACGCTCTATGAATCACACGGCATGGGCATACAGGATTTGTATGCCGCCGCAAAAGCGCTGGGACTCGCCAAAGCGCGGGGAATCGGCACTCAACTACCCGTAGGACTTTAAGAGTCCCCAAGGAACTGAAATGACAAATACGCTCGGAAAAATCGGTTTCGCCGGCATCGGCGCCATGGGCACGCCGATGTCCACCAATCTCATCAAGGCCGGCCACAAGCTGGTGCTGTTCGATATCGACCCGAAGAAGGCGCAAGCCGTCGCCGCGACAAATGAAACCGAGGTCGCCACCAGTCTTGCCGATATGGCCAGCAAGAGCAATGCCGTGATCACCATGCTGCCCGATGGCAAACTGGTGCGCAAAGCACTGCTCGGTGAAAACGACAGCGGAAAGAACTGCATCATCGAAACCCTCAAACCCGGCAGCCTGATTATCGACATGAGTTCGTCGTCGCCGATGGGCACGCGCGAACTCGGCGTGATACTGGAAAAGAAAGGCTTTCAGTTCATCGACGCGCCGGTGTCCAACGGCGTCAAAGGCGCGATCGCCGCCACACTGTCGATCATGGTCGGCGGCGACAAGGCGATCTTCGAGCGCGTGAAGCCCATGCTCGAAAAAATGGGCAACCAGATTTACTACGCCGGACCGCTGGGCGCGGGCCACGCGATCAAGGCGTTGAACAACTATGTGTCGGCTGCCGGGCTCATCGCCGCTTGCGAAGCGATGCATGCAGGCCAAGCATTCGGTCTCGATCCGAATATCGTCGTGGATATCATCAACACGTCGAGCGGTTATAACGGCACCACGCAGCGCAAGTGCAAACAGTTCATGATTTCCGGCGCCTACAACGCGGGCTTCTCCACCGGGTTGATGGCGAAAGATGTGCGCACTGCGCTCGAAATCGCGCAGGCCATGGGTACCTCCACCATCCTCGCCAAACCCACCGCCGACATTTGGGATGACATGGAAAAGAAACTGGGCTTTCTGTCCGATCACACTGAGATGCATAAATTTACCAATAAAAACAAATAGTTACATAATATGAAGCCTTGGGGCGGCGCGCACGACACCGAGTGGGAAGCCACGCAAGCCGAACTTGCATCGGCGTACCTCACGGACGGCCTGCCCATCGTTCCGCCGACCGTCAAGCGCGTCAACGCGATGCTCGCGCACAATGGTTATAAAGCCGATGACGAAATCAGCATGCTGCCGCCGGGTTTCGAGACGGCAACTGCCGGCGATGTGGCCATCTGCGC
>JAKFYK010000098.1 GCA_021730905.1 Betaproteobacteria bacterium
TGCGGGAATAGCTCAGTTGGTAGAGCGCAACCTTGCCAAGGTTGAGGTCGGGAGTTCGAGCCTCCTTTCCCGCTCCAGAATTTTCGGGGGCACACAGTTCATCCGCTGTGCCCCCTTTTAGTTTGTGTCAAAGTTTTTCCCAGTTAGCGGCGGGGTGGCAGAGTGGTTATGCAGCGGCCTGCAAAGCCGTGGACGCCGGTTCGATTCCGACCCCCGCCTCCAAGACCACCTATGACCAGGTAACGATCACGGCAACAATTACCGTAGAATCCCTTTTTCGCCCGGATGGTGAAATTGGTAGACACAAGGGACTTAAAATCCCTCGCCTGCGTAAAAGCGGCATACCGGTTCGATTCCGGTTCCGGGCACCACATTTGAGATGCTGAATCAAAGATGATTGTTTACGACCTCGAGTGTGAAAATACCCATCGCTTTGAAGGTTGGTTTGGGTCCGCCGACGACTACGAAACGCAACTTGCAGGCAAACTGTTGACTTGCCCTTTATGCAACAGCGGAAATGTGGTCAAGCGCCCAAGCGCGCCCTATGTCAATGTCGGGGCACTCGAAAAGCTGCAGAACGAAAAACAAAAATCTTCCGGCGTTAGCGTGCCACAGCAATACGCGAACGTTTCACCGGAAATGGTTGCCAAGGTTATCGAGCACATCATCAAAAATACCGAAGATGTAGGCAACAAATTCCCCGAAGAAGCACGCAAGATTCATTACAATGAAACACCGGAACGCCGTATACGCGGCATAGCCTCGGCAAAGGACGTCGAGTCATTGCGCGACGAAGGCATCGAAGTCGTTTCATTGCCGGTGCCGCCGCATCTCGTTAACAAGACACACTAGCTGCGCCTGGCGTTCGCGCGCTGCCCGAAGTTGATCTGGATCAACGAGATGGCGTCCCTGCAGAATGAGGTTCGGTGTAAGCTGCTGGCATCGGTCGATGCCAAGTCCTGTCGTGGAAAACGCCCAACCCGCTGAGTCCTTGCTTGGTGCCAGCATTGCTTTTCTCAAACGCTACCCGCCGTTTGATGAAATGGATGACAGCGCCGTGCGATTTCTCGCAGGTCATCTAAACCTTGCCTACTACCCGATGGGAAGCGTTATCCTGTCTCCGAAATCCGGCTTACCCCAGCACTTTTATATCGTGCAGCGCGGACTGGTGCAACTTCTGCCGGCCGAGGGGTACCATGTATCGAATGTCGATGTGGTTACGCTGGGTCCGGGAGAATGTTTTTCCGTCTATGCACTCATGGAAAAACGCG
The DNA here is from genome assembly GCA_021730905.1 of Betaproteobacteria bacterium. Lineage (GTDB taxonomy): Bacteria > Pseudomonadota > Gammaproteobacteria > Burkholderiales > SG8-41 > UBA5216. The sequence goes on from JAKFYK010000098.1 coordinate 1,272, forward strand.
CGGTTGGGTCTCCCTACACTGCCGCAGCTGACACGTTCTGCTATCAGATACCAGCAGATATTTTTGCGGAATTGTTGCATCTAAGCCCGCGTTTCCTGGAATTTTCGACGCATTACCTCAGAAGCTTGCTGCAGGAGTCACGACGGTTGATCCAGATGCATTCCGCGAGTGCCGCGTCCGAGCAACACGCCATGAATCGGGCATTGCGTGATCTGGTGAAACTGGCTCCCGTTTCTTGCAGCGGAGATACAACACTGGAAACAGCGCTGCATTTAATGCATAGCGCCCGTGTCGGCTCCATTGTGGTAACAAACAATAATAAGGAACCGGTCGGCATATTCACGCGTTACGATGTGCTGGATCGGGTAACGCTGGCGGGCCGCGCTTTGACCGACACCATCAGCACTGTGATGACTCAAAACCCGGTTACCTTGCCCGCTCATGCCAGTGCTCATGAAGCTGTACTGCTGATTGCCGCCCGCGGTATTCGCCATGTGCCCGTTACTGATAGTGGCGGGTTAATCGGTGTTGTTACCGAGCGCGATTTGTTTGCCGTTCAGCGCGTGAGCGTACGGGGAATTAACCGCGTGATCGCTCAGGCGAACCATCCCGATACATTGGAGCAGGCAGGGCGCGATATTCAAACGCTGGCGCGATCACTGCTCTCGCAAGGTGTTTCAGCCGAACAACTCACACAGCTCATCACCACGCTGAACGATTCGTTGAGTCAGCGTGTCATCGCAGTTATCCAGAAGAAGCATGATTTGCAGGGCATACGCTGGTGCTGGATGGCTTTCGGCAGCGAAGGACGGCAGGAGCAAACGGTAAGCACCGATCAGGACAATGGCTTGATCTTCACAACATCCAAGGCGACCGGCATAGAGCAAGCCCGATCGCGGCTGCTGCCATTTGCAAAAGAAATCAATGACCTGCTTGATCGATGTGGATTTCCGCTATGTTTGGGCGGAATCATGGCCGGCAATCCACGCTGGTGCCTGGGTATGGACGAGTGGCGTAGCCAGTTCCAAGACTGGGCGAAGAACACTGATCCCGAAGCATTGCTTAATAGTGTCATTTTTTTCGACTTCCGCGCGCTTTCAGGTGACGATGCACTGCCTGCTGCACTGAGGGATTTTCTGGCTGATCTCGTCAAAAACAATCCACGCTTCCTGCGGCAACTCGCGCAATACGCCCTGGAAGTGAAACCGCCGCTGGGACTGATTAGCGATTTCGTTACGGAGGAAACAGCGGACGGGGTTGCGTTTATTGATTTGAAAAAGTCGGGAGCCAGATTGTTTGTGGATGCGGCGCGTGTGCTGGCGCTCGCGGCCGGCGTAAACCAAACCAACACCGCGCAACGGATACGAAATGCAGGTACGGCGCTCAAAATGGGCGACGAGGATATCGACTCCGCAGTCGATGCCTTTTTTTTCATCCAGCAATTGCGCTTGCGTAGCCAGCTTGCACGTGATGTGCGCGAGCGTGCGCGCGCCAATCACATTGTTCCGGCGAAACTTAATGAGATAGACCGCCGCATCCTGAAGGAAAGCCTTCGGCAGTCGCGTAAATTGCAAAGCCGGCTTGCGCTCGACTACCAGCTATGAGCTGGCTGGCTCGCCTGTTCGGCAAATCTTCGCAACTTTCGATCGTGCAGCAGACATCGCTCGACGCGTTTCAGGCGCTCCCCGACTGCAATGTCAACACGCTTCTGGGTATGCAAAGATTCGTGGTGGTCGATGTGGAGACCACAGGGCTGAATCTGTTCAGCGATCGCCTCATTGCCATAGGCGCAGTTACGGTGACGGGCGGACTCCTGCAGGTGGGGCAAGGGTTTGAAGTAGTGTTGCAGCAGGACTCACCCAGCAGTGCAGAAAATATCCTGATCCACGGTATTGATGGCACGACGCAAACCACCGGCAAAAATCCCGTCGAGGCATTGCTCAAATTCCTGGCGTTTCTCGGAAATTCATCACTGGTTGCCTATCATGCCAGCTTCGACCGCACCATGATTGATCGTGCGACAAAAAAACACCTGGGCATGACTATCGGCAATCCGTGGATCGATCTGGCGTTTGTTGCGCCGGCACTATATCCCGAACACGCGGCAGACCATCATGCGCTGGACGACTGGACAACCGCTTTCAGCATTGTTAATCCGCATCGCCATAACGCAGCCGCAGATGCCTGCGCTACAGCACAGTTGCTATTAGTGCTGCTGGCACGTGCGCATGATAATGGGGTGATCCAGTTACGCGATCTGCTGCAAATGGAAAAAGATCAGCGGTGGCTTGCGCGGTAATATCCCCTTGTTCCGCTGCATGAAGGGCGTGTGAACGTAAAGCGCAGTCTGGTCAATCGAGCTTGAGATTTGCGCTCTTGATCACCTTGCGCCAACGATTCTGTTCTTCCTGCATGTAACGCCCTAACTGCTCCGGCGTCGAAGGCGACGGATCGGCACCCTGCACGGCGAGGCGCTGCGACACCTCGCGCTCACTGAGTATTTTTACGACCTCCGCATTGAGCTTCGTGATAACGGGCCTGGGTGTTGCCGCAGGCGCGAACATGCCATACCACGTCACGTAATCGAAGCCTGGCACGCCGGATTCGGCCACGGTAGGCGTATCGGGCATGGCGGGTGAGCGCTTGGCACTGCCGACAGCAATGCCTTTCAGCTTGCCGCCCTTGATGTGCTGGAGCACCGTGGGCATGCTGTTGAACATCAGCGGTATCTGCCCGGCAAGAACATCCGTCATCGCTGGCGCAGTGCCTTTGTAGGGGATATGCACCAGATCAATGCCGGTCATCGACTTCAGCATTTCCACACCAAGATGCTGCGGACTGCCGGGACCGACGGAGGCGTAGTTAATCGCTCCAGGGCGTGTCTTGGCGTAGGCAATGAGGTCTTTCACCGAATTGGGCGGAAACGACGGATGAAACACGAGTATCTGCGGGTTAATCACCACCAGGCTGATCGGCGCGAAATCTTTCACGACATCGTACGGTAGTTTCGTGCCCAGCGCGGGCATGATCGCCATGCTACCGCCAGTACCAAATAGCAACGTGTGTCCGTCAGGCACGGCGCGTGCAACCAGTTCAACGCCAATAATTCCACCGGCACTGGGTCGATTATCAATAATTAACTGCTGGCCCCAAGCATCGGTGAGCTTCTGTGCCACCGCGCGTGCGACGATGTCCGTCGGGCCACCCGGCGGGAAATGCACGATCATGCGCACCGGCTTGGCCGGATAGTTTTGTGCAAGTGCGACAGTGCAGTTGAATGCAAGGGCAAATGCAGACATCGTGTGAAAGAACCGTTTCATGAATTTTACTGCCGCAAGAGAAGAATAAAGCACTGTACCACAGGAAGGAATGCGCCTTCGCTGGTGCGTTGACCCGGCGCGACACATCCGCTATCTTCCGCCGCTTTGCTCGGCAAGGCGTTGAAGCCCGGCGAACGAACGCGCAAAACACCACCGAAAAAAATGCGCAGGAACAATTTATCTTGTAATTCCGAAGCACTGGTCAGGATGTGTTCGATACGGCGTGACTGCAGTTTGCTGATGGTTGACGCTAAGATGATTGGCAGTAGTCATGAATTAAAATATATATATAAAACAAGTACTTATTATTTTTCGATGAATGGCTTATACCGCCTGGTATTCACCTTTCATTATCTGTGGTACATCCTCGTTGCGGCGTCTCCAACTTCTAACCAAATGGTGAAATCATGAACCAACCCGGAACGACTATTCCAACAATCACCGACAAACTGTTGGCCATCAAAGAGGGCCACATCGGCTGGATCGTGTTCAACAATCCTGAAAAGCACAACGCCGTGTCGATGGAAATGTGGCAATCGGTGCCGATGGCTTTTGAAGCGTTCAATAACGATCCCGACGTGCGCGTAGTAATCCTCAAAGGCGCGGGCGAAAAAGCGTTCGTGTCAGGTGCGGATATTTCGCAGTTCAAAGAGCGCCGCTCCAGTGCCGAAGGAGTGAAAGAATACAACGTCACCTCCGACAGGGCGGGCGAGGCGATACGCAATTGTCCGAAACCCACTATCGCCATGATCCGTGGTTATTGCATCGGCGGCGGCGCCGCAACAGCGACAAACTGCGACATGCGCATTGCGTCGGACGATTCCAAATTTGGCGTACCCGCCGGAAAATTGGGGCTCGGCTATCGTTACCCCGGCGTGAAGCGTTTGACCGACTTGGTTGGTCCGCAATTCACCGCAGAAATTTTCTTCACCGCGCGGCAGTTCAGCGCTCAGGAAGCACTGACAATGGGTCTGGTAAACCGCGTTGTGCCCGCGGCTGAACTTGAAAAATACGTGCGCGACTACGCCGAGACCATCGGCCGCAACGCACCGCTGACGCTGGCCGCGATTAAACGAGCGCTGCTCGAATACGCCAAAGATGACGACGAACGCGACCTCGCGCTGTGCGACAAGATGGTCAACGATTGCTTCGCTAGCGAAGATTACAAGGAAGGTCAGACGGCGTTCATGGAGAAACGCAAACCGGTGTTCAAGGGACGCTGATTACCCATACAAGTCAAACAGTCATGTGAGCATTGGGGACAACTGCAACACTGCCATCCATGCCCACGCTCAAGGTAGAAGTAAACAGGCCATTGGTGAGGGCGGCGGCGATTGTCGCGCATCACGACGACGCGATACTATGGATGGGCGGAACCATTTTGCGTACGCGCGTCATGGGCTGGCACTGGACGGTCGTCGCGATGTGCGTTCCCAATGAAGAACGTCGCCAATACTTCGAGCGGTGCTGCGAGTCCTTGATGGTGCGGGGCGTGGCCTTGCGTTTTCAGGACTACCAGCCTGGCGAATCCTTCAGTAAGAACAATCAAGGGCAAATGAGCGCCGCGCTTGCCGATGCAGCCGGGGATGAAAAATACCAATGGGTATTCACCCACAATAGAAATCCCGGCGGCGAGTACGGCAGGCATGCGAATCATGCCGAAGTTGTTACGCTGGTAACGGATCTGGCGAAAGCCGGCAAAATTTGCGATGGGGTCGAAAACGTTGCTTACGCCTGTTACCAGCAGATTTACCGGCTTGCAGGCGTGGCAACTGCTGCGAATCTCAACGCCGGCCACTACCTTCAGCTCAGCTACTCGGAACTGCTGCAAAAATGTGACTGGTGTCTGCGCGCGCCCGATGCCGCTACCAACCTGAAGGCCATCTATTACCCCTGTCCCAATCCAGAGGCATTTGAGGGCGACGCACGATTACCCAGACCTTTCGTTGCCAGAATTTCCGTTCGTGCAAAGTAATTTTCGTATCGCACAAGAAACTTCCATGCGCATTGACCGTGAAACCGGCAATTGACCATGCGTCATGCGCCCGCCTATAATTTGGCATACCTCCTGCGTCAGTGATTCCACGCAAGTATTTGTTTTTATTAATTTTTATCTTCAACATCGCCAGCGGTTCTACAAGCCGGCTTGTTCATAGCTAATCCGACCATGTTCCCAGCGGGAATTCACGGTTAATTTTTCAGGGGAAGTCATGAAGCTTGATGTAAACAGGCCCGATTTGACCGTCGGCGTAATCGGGACGGGCGCTATGGGACGCGGTATTGTGCAGGTTACGGCGGCCGGTGGCATGAACGTGCTGATGACGGATGCTCGACCTGGCGCTGCGGCCGAGGCCAGGGACTTCATTGCCAAGATGCTCGAGCGTGCTGCCGAGAAAGGCAGCATGAGCAAAGAGGAAGCTGCTGCGGCAACAGCGCGCATCACGATCGTCGATAGCCACAAAGACATGAAGCCTTGTCACGTCGTGATCGAGGCGATTGTCGAAAACCTTGAGGCCAAGCGCGCACTGTTTGGCGAGCTTGAAACCATTGTCACGCCCGATTGCATCATGGTGTCCAACACGTCGTCGATGTCGGTCACTACCATCGGCGCAAAACTGAAAACGCCGCAGCGTTTTGCGGGTTTCCACTTCTTCAATCCGGTGCCGTTAATGAAGCTGGTGGAGGTGATTTCCGGGCTGCTTACCGAAGAATGGGTATGCGATGCACTGATGGCATTGGGCAAGCGCATGACACGCGAGCCAGTGCGCCTCACCGATGCGCCAGGCTTTTTGGTCAATCAGGTGGGTCGCGGTTTCACGCTCGAAGCCTCGCACCTGGTTTATGAAGGTGTTTCGACCTTCGCTGACGTGGATCGTGTGATGCGCGATGTGGGTGGCTTTCGCATGGGGCCGTTCGAGTTGATGGAACTGACCGGCCTCGATGTCACGCAGCCGGCATCGGCGTTGATCTACAACCAGTTTTTCCAGGAACCGCGTTATCGTCCGAACCTGATCATGCAGGAGCGCTATGAAGCCGGCGTGCTCGGACGCAAATCGAAGAAAGGCTTCTATGACTATGATGCCGACATGAAGGCTATCGTTGCAGCCGAAAAACCTGCACCTGCTGCACGGCCGGAATCGGTGTGGGTCAGTTCGGTTGAGGTGCAGGGTTCTGCAAAGTTGAAAGAATTGCTGGGCAAGCTCGACGCATCGATTGAAACCGGCGCGAAGCCGTCAGCGCAAGCGCTGATTCTGGTGACACCCATCGGCGAGGACGCCACCACAGCGGCAACCTCGCAGAACCTCGACCCCAAACGCACTGTTGCGGTGGATACACTGTTTCCGATGGTGAAGCGCCGCACCATCATGACGACGCCGATTACCGATCCGGCCTATCGCGACGCGGCGCACGGTTTGCTTGCGTCCGACGGCGTGCCGGTGACGGTGTGCCGTGACAGTCCGGGCTTTATCGCGCAGCGTATCGTGGCAATGATCGTCAATATCGGCTGTTCGATTGCGCAAAGCCGCACTTCAGTGCCGGCAGACATCGACAAAGCGGTGACGCTGGGTCTGAATTATCCGAATGGACCGTTCAAATTTGCTGATGTGCTTGGCGTGCAGAATATTCATCGCATACTCGAGAATATGAACAGGATTTATGCCGATCCGCGCTACCGACCGAACATCTGGCTGACGCGCCGTGCGAAACTCGGCGTGTCGCTGCTGACCCCGGAACTGTGATTCACGCAATCTGTAAACTTTTAACTATCTGTTTTTAAAAGGAAATTATCATGTTAGACGCATACATTTACGAAGGAAAACGTACGCCGTTTGGACGTCATGCTGGCGCGCTGGCGAAAGTTCGCCCGGACGACATGCTCGGCGGCGTGATCAAAGCGGTGGTTGCCAAATCCGCGTTCAAGCCCGAGCAGATTGAAGACGTGATCGTCGGCTGTGCCAATCAAGGCGGTGAAGACAGCCGCTGCGTCGCGCGCCATGCGCTGCTGATGGCGGATCTGCCGATTGAAACACCGGGCACGGTGATTCAGCGCAACTGCGCCAGCGGTTTGGGCGCGCTGGTGCATGCGTCACATGCGATCACGGCAGGCGAGGGCGACGTGTTCGTGGTCGGCGGTGTCGAAAGCATGAGCCGCTCACCGATTGTGATGAGCCGTGCGGAAAGCGCGTTTGATCGCGGCATCAAGTTTTACGACAGCACCATCGGCCCGCGCTTCTCCAACCCCGCGCTGGTCAAGCGTTTCGGCGACGATCAGATGCCGCAAACATCCGACAATTTAGCGCGGGAGTACGGCATTACACGTGAACAGGCCGACACATTTTCTGCGGCATCACAAGCCAAATATGCCTTGGCTAAAGGTGAAGGTTTTTTCAGCGGCGAAATCTCGCCGGTGGAATTGCCGCCCACGCGCAAAGGCCCGGTGCCTGCGGTGACAGACGACGAGCATCCGCGTCCCGATAGTGACCTTGCGACACTAGCCAAGATGAAACCCCTGTATGCAGGCGGTGTGACAACGGCAGGCAACGCTTCGGGGGTGAACGATGGTGCGGTGTGCCTGATGGTCGGCTCCAAGAGCGCGGGCGAGAAGGCCGGTGTAAAGCCGATGGTGCGTGTTATTTCCAGTGCCTCTGCCGGTGCGCCGCCGCACATTATGGGCATTGGCCCGGTAGCTGCTTCGAAAAAAGCACTGGCGCGCGTAGGCCTTTCGATCAAGGACATGGACATCATCGAAATCAACGAAGCCTTTGCAGCACAGGTGCTGTCGTGCCTGAGGGGTCTTGAGATTTCATTCGACGACAAGCGCGTGAACCCGAATGGTGGCGCGATCGCGCTGGGCCATCCCCTCGGGGCATCGGGTGCGCGTATTGCGCTGACTGCTGCACGCCAATTACAGCGCATCGGAGGCCGCTATGCGCTGGTGAGCTTGTGCATCGGCGGCGGGCAAGGCACGGCAGTGATTCTGGAGCGCGTATAACGCCAGCGGCGTTTCATGCGACTGGGACACATTGTTGACTGGGACGCCGTTGTTTTTCCCTCCTGGCAGCGCGCTGCAAGAGCGGTCAAGCCCAACAGCGATATTTGGAGCGCGCTGCCAAAGCATGTACTGTGGTTTAAAGGCGAAATAGAGCCGGAAGACGTTACCCGCACATATGTTATAGGCTCCGCGGACTGGAAGAATGCTTACGGCACTTACCGGCTCAGCGAGTTGGCATTGGCGCCATTTGTCGGCAAAAACGACCCGGACAACCATGTTGCGCGCATCGATAGTGTGTTGCGTGGCATCGATGCGGGTCGAACATTTGAATTTCCAATCATGGTAGCCGGTTCCGGAAGCGGGCCATTTGTGATCATTGAAGGCAATCATCGTGCAATTGCGTACCAGAAGCGTAATCTGTTCCACGGCAGGAACGTTTATATTGGTTTCCATGCGCGCATGGCATCGGATTTTCCCTGGTTCCGCAGTGCGAGGCTACGGAAGGTGGCGGTTCGTGTGAACTCCCCCTCGAGGACAAAATGAAAGACACCTCGCAAGTCACCCTCATCGGCGGCCAGTTCAAGTGGGACGATCCGTTTCTGATTGACGACCTGCTTACCAGCGACGAACGCATGATTCGTGACACCGCGCGCGCCTATGCGCAGGAAAAACTGCAACCGCGCATTCGCGATTGGAATCGCAACGAATCGTTCGACCCGATCGTGATGCGCGAAATGGGTGAACTCGGTTTTCTCGGAGCGCCGCTTGAAGGATACGGCTGCGCAGGCATAGGCTATGTTGCTTATGGCCTGGTAATGCGGGAACTGGAGCGCGTCGATACCACTTTTCGCTCGGCGTGCAGCGTGCAAACCGGTCTGGCGATGACACCGATCTATGCCTACGGTAGCGAGGAGCACCGCCAGAAATATCTACCCAAAATGGCGACGGGCGAATTGCTTGGTTGCTTCGGGCTGACGGAACCGGATCACGGCTCCGATGCAGGCAGCATGAAATCACGCGCAAAAAAAGTGCCTGGCGGCTGGCAACTCACCGGCACCAAGCTGTGGATCACCCACGCTCCGATCGCCGACATCATGGTGGTGTGGGCGAAGGATGACGAGGGCGCTGTTCGTGGATTCATTCTTGAGCGCGGAATGAAAGGGCTCGCTACGCGCAAGATCGAAGGCAAGTTCTCGGTGCGCGCTTCGCAGACTGGCGAAATCACCATGGACCAGGTATTCGTGCCGGACGAAAACCTGCTGCCCGGCGTGAGCGGTTTGAAAGGCCCATTTGGTTGCCTGAACAACGCGCGCTTCAGCATCTGCTGGGGTGCGCTAGGGGCCGCCGAAGCGTGCTGGCATATCGCGCGGCAGTACACCATGGATCGCAAGCAATTCGGCAAGCCATTGGCAGCGAATCAGTTAATTCAGAAAAAACTGGCGGACATGCAAACTGAGATCACCATCGGATTGCTTGCCTGTCTGCATCTCTCGCGTCTGAGAGAGCAGGGCAAGGCGACACCGGAAATGGTATCGCTGGTGAAACGCAACTGTACCGGCAAAGCCCTCGACATCGCGCGCATGGCGCGCGACATGCTCGGTGGCAACGGCATCTCCGATGAATTCAATGTCATTCGGCACATGATGAATATGGAAACCATCAACACGCTCGAAGGCACGCACGACATACACGCACTGGTGCTGGGGCGGGCGCAAACGGGGATTTCAGCGTTCTGATTTTTTGCGGTCAGGCTGCCCCCCTAAACAGTGGTCGAGCAGGGTGGTACTGCCGCCAATACTAGGGATGGTATTTTGTGAAAGCGCTATCCCCAAGTGTGTTGCGTGCATAAAACAACTGTTCTGCGTAGACGGAGTAATGCCCTTGACCGGGTCCCTGCCAGAGAGTATTTTTCCTAAAAACAACGCTCAATACCCGTTATTTAATCTTCAACGGGTGATATTGCTGTTAACTATTTGAAATACAACAATAAATAATGATAATAAACGCGCAGCTTACCCAAATGTGCTGCGTGCGCATATTATTTGGAATCCCGGTTCGGCGCGAGTGCATTGACAGTATGCGCCGGACCACACCAATGACGATCTTCCTGGTCCACCGCGATCAGGACGATTCGGCAGGGAAGTGAAAGAAAGGGTCAGCGTGGCTGAAAGAATCAGTGCGGATGATGCCGGTAAACGGCGTCTGCAGGCGGTGACACCGCCCGATACGCCAGGCAAGGACGACAGCGAGTCGGCCAGCGGTCAGGCTGCGTCTTCACCCAAGCGTGAGCGGCTGACGCTGGTCATCGACCAGTTGCCGCACGCCGCCTACATGGTGAATCACAAGTTCGAAGTGACGTGGTTCAACGAACAGGCGCGCTTGGAAATACCCGGCCTCTTGGCGGAAATGCCGCCTCGCACCGAAGACCGCAGTATTTTCCGATTGCTTCTGGAAGAGGGCGACGACGCAAACAGCAATGCCGCCGCCATGCTACGGCTGAATATTGCGCTCGCCAAGGAGCGCATGAATCTCTCGGCGGTGGTACAGCCACTGCGCGGCATATCAACTTCACGCGTGCAAATGCTCGAACAACTCTACGAAGAGTCCGAGCCAGTGCGTGCCAGCGTCGTGGTCGAGCTCCCACTGCTGCTCGAGGTGGACGGACATCTGCAGGACTATGCCGCCTATTCGACGTATTTCCGCGAGGGCATACTGATTGTCATTGCGCCACGCGAGCAGGACAGCGACGAACTGCGGCAACTGTTGAGCCGCCGCGATATGGTGATCCGCACGCTGCTTTCGAAGCGCCTGCCCGTGCTCACCGATCTCGTGGTGCTGGTGGCAGATCTGCAGGAATCGGTGAAAATCTGCTCGGAACTCCCGCCCGACGAATACTTCGAACTGGTCAATAAAATCTGGGCGACCGCGGGAGATATTTTCCGTCGCTACTACGGCACCTATGGCAAACATGTCGGTGACGGCATGGTGTATTATTTTTTCCCGCAGCCGGATTCGAACTATATTTACAACGCGGCGGTGTGTGCGATGGACCTCAAAATGGCCATGGCGCGTCTGTCCAAAGAATGGCAGTTACGCAAAAACTGGCTCAATGAGCTGTATCTCAACACCGGACTTAACGAAGGGCAGGAGTGGCTAGGCACCTTCCAGACTGCAACCAGCATTGAATTCGTTGTGCTGGGAGAAACCATCAATCACACGTCCCGGCTTTCGGATATGGCGCGCTTTGGGCAGGTATGGGCCACCAAGAACTTCATGAGCAAGCTGCCGCCGGAGCATCGCGACAAGGTGCAGTTCGGCATCGAACGGGTCGGTGCGAACGGACAGCGCATGATGGTGCAGTCCAGCTACTCGCGCGTGGGCAACCTCGTCGACGTGGAAACAGGCCGCTACGTGAAGTTGCAGGATATCGCCGGACTCGCGGTTACCGAGATTCGTAGCATCATCGGTAGCGGCTGATCCCTCAGCGCGGGAATTGCGGCTGTACCTCCAGACAGTCACAGTTAGGTAGGTTGCCGTGCTCGTGCAGATCTCCCTGTCCACTTTCTGATGTCGTTGCCTGCTTTCGGTTCGGAAGGTCCTGTACTGATATCGCCGTCAAAAATGCTGTGTGTCTGGATAGCGTTAGTGACGACAACTGCCGTGGCGTTGTGCGCCGTCTATTTACCGGGCTGGATTGCGATAGTTGCAAGCCTGCTTTGCGTCTGTACCGCGATTCACATGATGCGGCGTGATGCACTGCTTACCGCGCTGCAGTCAATAGTCAGTTTACGGTTCGGATATTCCCACCTAGATTTTCAATGCAAGAACGGATCGTGGCATGCAGGTAAGGTGATCCCTTCAAGCTTTGTGAGCCGCTGGCTATCGATAGTGGCCATACGTACTGAGACGGCATCGCGCCGCCACATCATCCTGATGCCTGACAGCTTAAATGGCGACGTCAGGAGGTGGATGCGTGTTTGGCTGAAATGGTCCCAAATCCACGAAGCAGGAGCAGATGTTAAGTGAGTATTGATTGGTGAGGTGTTTGCATCCAGCGGTCTGTGTGAGCCATGTAGTAATTACCTTACCCTTTTCCGGGCCTGCCACAATCGCGCTTGCGCGATTGCATTGGTTGCTTGGTCTCTGACGATGACGCCAGCTTCGGCAACCGTGATGTTGGCTGACGATGTGGGTGGATTCGGTGCAGGGGCGGGGGTTCGAGATAGCGATACAAACCTAGAGTGGCTGAACCTTCGTTTCAGTGTTGGGTTGAGTTTCAATAATGTGTCAGCCCAATTTGGCGCTGGTGGCACATTCGACGGTTTCCGTTACGCGACTCGTGCCGAACTGAGCACTTTCTTTACGGACGCGGGCATATCCAATTTGTCAGGGTCCGGGGATGTCGCCAACTTTGCGCCCATTCAGGCATTGCAGGCGCTCATCGGCACGAACGACTGTGGAGGGTTGTGTTCATTGGCGTTATCCGCAGATTTAGCAGGCTCCGATATCGTGTTCAATCCGTTCATACAAATCAACGGTTCCGGCCTCGGATTCGTAAATCTCACGTGCTGCGCGTTCCCGGTCGATGTAGAGTCTGTTCGAGCATCTTGGTTAGTAAGGGAAGCTGAAATCACCACAGTACCCGAACCCGCTACTATCGCCCTATTGGTTTTCGGCCTAGCAGGACTCGGATTTAGCCGTCGCAAGAACGCGTAATCAAAGTAGCAGTCACACAGACCCCGCTTCGGCGCGGTTTTTTATGGAAGCGTTAGTTCTTGCGCAAGGATAGTAGCGCCATTCCCAGCTTTGCCTCCAGACGGCATTGATCCTGATCCGGTAGAACGCTAGGTATTTTTCTGGTCGCTGTTTCGTCCTGGTGGATGCTTCGAGCTTGGTGTGGAGCAAGAACCCTTGCCACCACGTATCCGGTGCCCACAACACACCGTTCTGATCGATCCACCAGCCATCTCATTCGCCAGTAAAAGGGGGCGGGGCATACCGCTTCGGCGTGGGTTTTGACTTACGCATGGACTACATAGCGTAACTTGTTGTTTATACTGTGTAAAATATACAATATTCTTCATATAAATAATTTTACATAATATACATTATACGAAGTATTACAAAGGTACTGGAATCTACCCTAAGCAGAAACACCTACCATTTAGCGATATTTAAATATTAGTCCTGCATTATGAGCGCGCCCTGTTCAGCACGAACCTT
>JAKFYK010000180.1:0-9447 GCA_021730905.1 Betaproteobacteria bacterium
TAAACATCCGGCGCGCTGGTGATATTCTTCAGATCCACTCCCGCGAGTTGCTCGACCTCAAACTCCAGTTTTTTCCGCACAATCGCAAACGCTTCACCCGATACGCAAATACCCCCGGGTTCCGCAAGCGGTTCGATGCGGGCAACCACGTTCACACCATCGCCATAAACATCGTTGCTGGTGATCAGCACGTCTCCCAGGTGAACGCCGATGCGAATGAGAATTTTATCGGCCTCTTCCTTGATCAGATTGCGGTCCTTGAACGCGCGCTGTATCGATAATGCGCAGTCCACTGCGTCGATGGCACTGCGAAACACGACCAGGAAGGCGTCTCCAATGGTCTTGATCTCGCGTCCGCGGTGGTGGGTTATCGAGGTGCGGATAATACTGTTGTGTTCGACCAGTCGCGCGTAAGCAGCCTTCTCGTCACGCTCCATGGATCCGCTGTAACCCACCATGTCCGTCAGCATGATCGCCATCAATTCCCGCTGGGGGGATGCATCAAGATTTGCGTCGGATTTTTCTTTTTCCTTCGTTCTCCGGGAAACTGGAACTGGCGTCTCAGCGCGTATTTTCAAGGCTTCGCGAATTTGCGCACTGAGTTCTTCCTGCGATTGTCCGGTAACCGCAGTCGCCCCAGCATCGGTAGTCAATTGCCTGATTGCATCCGCATCGACAGACATAGTGCTGTCGTAACGTGCCTGCATCTCCGTTTTGTAGCGCCGCTCACGAAGAATTTTTTTCGCGACGAGCATGACGACAAGCAATCCCAAGCCGGCCATGGCGAAAGCCGTTCCTGTCCAGAAATCCCGGCAAACCATCGTCTGCATGTCGCTTCCGGCGCAGTATTGCGCATACGTCAAAAACTTGGTTATTTCCCCCCAGATTCCTTGCAAGATTTCCATACTCCTTATTCCGTGGCCTGATGGTCGCTACATAAACTCAAGCAAATATAAAGCAACGCGCATACGCCCTGCGTGCCTGCCGTTACATTGTTGCAAACAAGTACGCTTGCATTGCAGGACGCATATATCAGCTTCGCCGAAACACCTCGGCGGATTCACAGTGCGTGACTACCCAGAAGTTATATTGTGCCGGCATTGCGGCAATCTCATGGTTTCTTGACTATATCTATTTAAGTATTTGTTTTTATTGATATTTTTATGATATTGATCAAATCCGCCGCTCGCCCGGATTCCAGCAGCGACTGCTTGTCCGCCATGGCCAGCGGCAACATCTCCGCCAGCCGGTGAGCCACCCACGCACCGTCATCCAGTTTCAACGGTTGCGGAAAATTCTCGGCGCCAACCTGTTCGATCACGCGTTGAAGCAAAGCGACACAGTCTGCATCCGGCGCGCAAGGCTCCATCGGCGGCAGTAGTTCAACGTCACCGGACAGCAATCCGTTCGCCGCGACGCGGGTGTCGAGTATGCGAAATCGATCGCCGCCGCGCGCCAGCAAATGGAACATGCCGGTGTGCGGCATTTCCCATTGCTCTATCGTTGCAAGGCAGCCCACGGATTCCGGCACTGCCGCCGTTCCGACTTCACGACCTTCGCGTATCAAACAAACGCCGAACGACAGGTTGTCGCGCAGGCACGCCTTGGTCATCTCCAGGTAACGTTGCTCGAAAATCTTGAGCGGCAACAGCCCCCCCGGAAACAGCACCGTGCCCAGCGGAAACAAAAAAACGTTCTGTTGCCGTGTGTCGGCCATCCTGGATCACCCACCGGCCGGCTGCGACAATCCGCGATGGCGCGTCAACACTTGCGCGGACGGACGAAACGCCGCGGCCAGCGCTTCGACAAAGTAGACCGAGCGATGCTGGCCACCGGTGCAGCCAATCGCAACCGTCAGATAACTGCGGTTGTCGCGCCGGAATGACGGCAGCCAGGTATCCACAAAGCGGCGGATATCTTCGAGCATGCGTTGCGCATCGGGCGTATTGTTCATGAATTCGACCACCGCCGTGTCCAGGCCCGTCAACGGTCGCAACTGCGGATCATAGTGCGGGTTGGGCAGACTGCGCACATCGAACACCAGGTCGGCATCCAGCGGGATGCCGTATCGAAAACCGAAAGACTCGAACAGCAAGGTCAGCCCATCCTGCGGCGCGGCAACAAAATCTTTCACCCAGGCGCGCAATGCGTTCGGTGTCAGATCACTGGTATCAATATGGTTCGCCAGTGCCGCCGCATCCACCAGCAATTCGCGCTCTCGCACGATGCATTCCGGCAGCGTGAGGCGCCCGTCGGACAACGGGTGACGGCGGCGTGTTTCGGAGTAACGCTTGATCAGCGTGTCGTCCTTGGCATCCAGATAAAGCATCCTGAAATTGACGCCGCGTGTGCGCAGGTTGTCGATGTGCGCCGGGAAATCCGCAAGGTCATCGCCTGCACGGGCATCCATGGTCAGTGCAACCCGCCGGGTTCCCGAAACCGATAACGCATCCACCAGGGCGTTAAACAGTTTGCCCGGCAAATTGTCCACGCAGTAGTAGCCGGCGTCCGCCAGCACGTTCAGCGCAACGCTCTTGCCCGACCCTGACAACCCGGTGATCAATACCAGTTCCATCGCGGCCACAGTGGCATCCCTGCTAGAGTTTGTCGTCGTCGTCGCGCATGCTTTCGAGCTGCCCGGACTGGCGTTCGATAAATTCGCGGGTGCTGTCCATGCCGCGCAATTGCAGCACATAGTTGCGTACCGCGGCCTCGGTAAGCACGGCAAGATTGCGGCCTGCTGCGACCGGGATGGCAACCTTGCGAATCTCCACGCCCATGATGTTTTCCGACCCCGGCTTCAACGGCAACCGCTCCACGGACGCCGCATCGCGCCCGCCGGGCCGCTCCAGATGCACGACCAGTTTGAGCGCCTTGCGCGGACGCAACGCGGCCTCGCCAAAAATGGTGCGAATGTTGAGCACGCCAAGCCCCCGCACCTCGAGAAAATCCTTGAGCAACGCCGGGCAGCGGCCATCGATATTCTCCGGGCCCACCCGATGAAGCTCCACCACGTCGTCCGCAATCAGGCCGCTGCCCCGCGATATCAATTCGAGCGCGAGTTCGCTCTTTCCCGCCCCCGATTCGCCCGTGATCAGCACCCCCATGCCAAGGACATCCAGCATCACGCCATGAACGGTGGTGGATTCCGCCAGCGCCCGCGCGAGATAGGGACGCAACATCCACATCAACTCCACGCTGGGGACCGGCGACACCAGCACCGGCGTCGAGGTTGCGGCAGCCACGTCCAGTAACAACTGCGGCACGCGCGAGCTGCCCGCGACGATGAAGCACGCAAGTTCGCGCGTAGCTACCTGGTTCAGGCTCGCGGCACACGAGGCCGTGTCCATCGATTCCAGGTGCTGTATCTCGGATACGCCCAATACCTGAATCAGGTTGGGATGTATGAAATTCAGATGCCCGATCAGTCCCTGCGAAGAATCCTTGGTAAGCTCGCTGTTGAGCGTCTTGTCCGCGCCATCACGGCCGGCGCGCCACTCCAGCTTGAGCCGCGTCCGATTGTCTTCAAACAGCCGCGCGATGCTGATCCGGGGCATGGGGACGCCAATTTGAAATCAACGCATGCAGATCAGCCGCGGCAGGCGCCGCAGCGAGCTGCTCGCGGAAGGCCTTGTCACTGAACATTTCAGCCAGCTCCGACAATATTTGCAGATGCATGTCCGTGGCGCGGTCGGGCACCATCAGTATGAATATCAGCCCTACTGCCTGCCCGTCCGGCGCATCGAAAGGGATGGGGGTTTTCATGCGCACCAGCGCACCCACGGCATTTTTCAGTCCTTTGACGCGCCCATGCGGTATTGCGACACCCTGACCCAATCCGGTAGAGCCAAGCTTTTCGCGGCTGAACAGGCTGTCGAATACCTGTGCGCGCGCGATGTTGTGATTGTTCTCGAACAGCAGCCCCGCCTGTTCGAAAACACGTTTTTTGCTTGCCATGTCCAAGTCGATAACCACATTGGACAGCGGCAGTATCTGGGCAACGAGATTCATGGTACTAAATTTTGCATTTTGTCATTCCGGCGATTGCGGCTTCAAGGAAACATCGTCGTGCCTGTGGCTCAGGCCCTTTTCCTTGTGTTTGATGATGGTACGGTCAAGCTTGTCGATCAGCGTATCGATCGCGGCGTACATGTCTTCTTCCGTACTCTCGCAAAAAATATCCCTGCCGCGCACGTGCACGGTCGCTTCGACTTTCTGCCGCAATTTTTCGACTGACATGATGACGTTGACGTCGATCACGTGATCGAAATGCTTGGTCACGCGCTCCATCTTGGAATTTACGTAATCCCGGATCGCCGGGGTAATTTGAACATGATGGCCCGTGATATGCAGGTTCATGACGCTGGCTCCTTTACAAGGTTTTTCGGAGATTGCCCGGCAGTATCTGCAACGACTCCCGGTACTTTGCCACGGTACGGCGCGCTACCACCATACCCTGCTGCCCAAGAATGCCCGAAATCTGCGAATCGCTCAGCGGCTTGCGCGAGTTTTCCGCATCGACGAGCTGCTTGATCAATGCGCGTATTGCCGTGCTCGACGCAGCGCCGCCGGCATCGGTGCCAACATGGCTGCCGAAAAAAAACTTCAACTCGAAAATACCGCGCGGCGTGCGCATGAACTTATTCGTGGTGACGCGTGACACCGTCGATTCATGCAAACTCAGCGTTTCCGCGATCTCGCGCAGCACCAACGGCCGCATGGCAACCGCGCCATGTTCCAGAAAATTTCGCTGCCGGTCCACGATGGCCTGCGATACGCGCAATATCGTATCGAAGCGCTGCTGTACGTTTTTGATCAGCCACTTCGCCTCCTGCAACTGGCTGCTTAACTGCTGCGCACTGCCGCGGCTGCGCGACAGTATGTCAGCGTACATGCGATTGACGCGCAACTTGGGCATCGCGTCGGTATTCAGAGCCGCTACCCATAAGCCCTTGTTTTTATTAACATTAACGTCAGGGATCACATACCGAACATCATCCGTTGCGAAATTGCGCCCGGGCCTGGGATTAAGACTGGTGATCAGCTTTTGCACCGCACGCAAGCCGTCTTCATCGCAGCGAAGCGCGCGCCGCAGTTTTGCGTAGTCGCGCGCCGCAAGCGCTTCCAGATGGTGTGTCACGACTTCCATCGCCTTGTCAGTAAACAGCGTGGCTGGCGGCAGTGCCTCCAGTTGCAGCAACAGACACTCTCCGAGCGAGCGGGCGCCGACGCCCGCCGGCTCCAAATGCTGCAAATGCTGCAACGCGATCTTCAGTTCTTCGTCATCGACGCACAGCTCACCTGGAAGCATTTCCAGAACTTCTTCAAGACTCTGCGTGATATAGCCATCTTCATTCAGGGTATCAATCAACAAGGCCACCAGCGTGCGGTCCCTGTCCGGCAGATTCAGCAGCGCGAGCTGCCCGAGGAGGTGCTCGCGCAGGGTAGGCTCGTCCGACGCCATCTGCGGATAGTCTCTTTCGTCGCCGTCATCTTCTCTGGCTGAGCCATACGACATCTCCGACAGCATGTCGCCGTTCAGTTGATCGGTATCGGTAGCGCCGCTCGGACTCTCTTCTGCAGGGGCTGCCGCTGTTTGCTCCTGCGCCGCACCAGGCGGCATGGATGCCTGCGCGGACATGTCGGACATGGCCTCGTCGCGCTCCAGCAGAGGGTTATCCCGCAGATAGCGCTCAATTTCCTGATCCAGTTCCTGTGTCGACAGTTGCAACAGCCGTATCGACTGTTGCAGCTGCGGCGTGAGCGTCAGGTGCTGGGAGAGCCGTAGTTGTAACGAATGCTTCATAGCGCCTGTTCAGCGTCTGGGGTTGGCCAGCCTAAAGCCGGAAATTGTCTCCGAGATAAACCCGTTTGACGCTCTCATTATCCACGATTTCGGGAGGTGTTCCGTACGCTAGCACGGTACCTTCGTTGATTATGTAAGCGCGGTCGCAAATACCCAGGGTTTCGCGCACGTTGTGATCGGTAATCACCACGCCGATGCCCCGGTCTTTCAGAAACCCGATGATTTTCTGGATTTCGATTACCGCAATGGGATCGACGCCCGCAAACGGCTCATCGAGCAATATGAAGCGCGGCGAGGTCGCCAGCGCGCGCGCAATCTCCACCCGCCGGCGCTCCCCGCCGGAAAGACTGATCGCCGGATTGTCACGCAGATGCGTGATGTGCAAGTCGCGCAACAAGTCGTCAAGCCGATTGTTGATGTCCACCGGCCGCTGGTGCTGCAACTCTAGTACGGCGCGTATGTTGTCCGCCACCGACAAGCGCCGGAAGATGGACGCTTCCTGCGGCAGGTAGGAGAGCCCGAGGTTCGCCCGGCGATGGATCGGCATATGCGTCAAGCGGCGGCCGTCCAGATAAAGCTCGCCGCCATCCATCGGTACCAGCCCCACCATCATGTAAAAACAGGTGGTCTTCCCGGCGCCATTGGGGCCGAGCAATCCGATCACTTCACCGCTATGCACCTCCAGCGACACGTCCTGAACAACGACGCGCGAGCGATAGCGTTTTTTCAAGCGCTCGGCTTTGAGCTCACTGCGCAGTGCAGCGCGCGGCGCGGGATCGACAGCGGGCAAGGCGTCAGGCATGTTCACGGCGCTATCGGGGGGCGCCCGCTTCCTCGCGCGGCGCGGCAATAGTATCCGACGGCCTCAGCGGCACCGGTGCCTGTGCCGGCGGCTTGGTTTTCGACTTCGGTTGCAGCACCGCGCGCACCCTGCCTTCCGGATTGTTGGTGGTGGCGGCCTTGGTTCCGCCGCCGATCACCTGAAAAAATTCCGTTGTGCCGTCATACGAAATATAGTCGCCGGCCACATCATCGTCGCCACGCTTCATGGCCGCTCTTTTGAACAACTGCACTTTGTCGGCGCGGCTGTCGTACTCGATGCGTTCGCCCCACCCCTCTACGTTTTCGTCGAGTCCCTCGCGTTTTTGTTTGAAGTACGCGAGGTTTCCCCACACCGTCCCCAGTTTGAACCCCTCTTTATCCTGGCGCACTTCCATGCGGTCGCCGCGGATTATCATCGTCCCCTGTGTAAGCACCACCTTGCCTTCGAATACAGAGAGCTGCTTGACGTCATCCACTGTGACGCGGTCGGATTCAATGTTGATGGGCTTTTCGCGATCCGCTTTTTCGGCGTGCGCGGGAACGACAGCAGCCAATCCTCCCGCGCATAAAAGCACCGCCGCCATCACAACCCGGATTTTCATCATGGCCTTATTTCCCGGATCGCTTCGAATCATAGTAGGCACCCCTGACTTGCGCATTCAGCTTCAACATCCGCGTTTCGCTGTTCATTTCCATGCCGACCGCATGGATAATCATGTTCGCATCGGTAATGGTAACCGCGCGATCGGTCTTCGCGATATTGTCATCCGGCAACACGTGCAGATAATCTGTATTCACCACCAGTTCGCTCTTCTCGCCATAGGGCGCCCGCACCACACGCACGTTGTCCCGAAAGTATACGTTTTCGCCGTTGCTCGACACCAGTCCGGATTTTGACGTAATGGTCACGGGAGCGCTTTTCGCATAGCTGATGAAACGAGGGGCTTCGAGTTCGGTGGTATCGTCATCCGGGAAGTGAACCAGCTTAACCGAGTACAGCGTATTCTTGATCCTGCCATTGGTATCCATGCGCGTCGCCAGCAGTTTGTCGACAATATAGTCCGGGTCATGCCGCAACAGCGCGTTTGGCGACGTCCCTGGACTCTGCACAACCTGATCCAGCCAGTACGTGAGCGCCGCAAGCAGCGCCAGCAGCATCAGCGGAAACAGGTTTGACAGCCGCTCACCCATGATCGTTCTCTACTCGCGACCGGATGACATCAGGCAAGATATTCCGCGAGTCGCGCATCCAAAGTCCCCTGGGCATGCATCACGAATTCAGCGAATTCACGCACGGCGCCGCGCCCGCCCTGCGCCTGTGTCACATAGTGCGCGTGCTTGCGAACAAGCGCTGGCGCTTCAGGCACGCTCGCCGCCAGTCCGCACCGCCTGAGCACGGGCAAGTCGATGACATCGTCGCCCATGTAACTTGCCGACACCATATCGATACCCAGCCGCTTTACCAGCAGGCTCATCGTATCCAGTTTATTGGTGACCCCCTGGAACAGGTATTCGATGCCGAGGTCACGCGCGCGATTTTCCACCAATCGTGACGAGCGGCTGGTAATAATCGCCACCGCAATACCCGTCTCGCGCAACATCTTGATGCCTTGCCCGTCTTGCACGTTGAAGGCCTTGATTTCTTCGCCGCCGTCCGTGTAATACAGCCGGCCGTCGGTCAGAATCCCGTCAACGTCGAACGCGGCAACGCGCACCCGTCTGGCTCTATCAATAACATCCGTCATTTGTAATCGTCCGTAACTTCGTCGCTTGCCGACTCACACCACTTTTGCCCGGAACAAATCGTGCATGTTGAGCGCACCCACCAGCACGCCATCGGCATCCACGACCAGCAACTGGTTAACCTTGCCGCGCTCCATGATTTCGACCGCTTCGGCCGCCAATCGATCCGGAGAAATGGTACGCGGCCCGACAGTCATCACCTGTGTGATCGGCGTGACTCTCAGATCAATGCCTTTTTCGATCGCGCGCCGCAGGTCACCATCCGTAAAGATAGCCGTCACGCGGCGAGCCGAATCCACGATGGCGGTCATGCCCATTGCGCCGCGCGACATCTCCAGCATCGCCTCCATGATCGAAACATTTTCTTTCACCGAGGGAATCGCCTGTCCCGTGCGCATGACGTCGCTAACCAGCGTCAACAGCCGCCGGCCCAAAGTTCCGCCCGGATGCGACAACGCAAATTCGTCACGCGTAAATCCGCGCGCACGCATCAATGCTACCGCCAGCGCGTCGCCCAGCGCCAGCGCGGCCGTGGTGCTGGCCGTGGGCGCCAGATTCAGCGGACACGCTTCCATTTCGACACCAGCGTACAGATGCACGTCGGATTGTACCGCCAGCGAGGACCCGGCGCTGCCCGTCATCGCAATCAGTTTCGCCCCCTGGCGCTTCAGCACGGGGACGATGGCAAGCAGTTCACTGCTTTCTCCGGAATTGGACAGTCCGATGAACACGTCGTCCCGCGTCACCATGCCCAAGTCGCCATGACTGGCCTCGGCGGGATGCACAAAAAAAGCAGGCGTGCCCGTGCTGGCCAGCGTTGAAGATATTTTGCGCGCCACATGTCCAGACTTGCCGATACCGCTCACCACCACCCGTCCGCGGCACGCCATGATCATGGCAACCGCATCCGAAAAACTCGCGTCCAGGCGTGTTATCAAATGCTGGATAGCGCGCGCTTCGATATCAAGCACCTGCCGCGCCACGGAAATTGCGTCGCCCGGATCGGCTTGCGACGGCTTGGACACTACGCCATTCATGGGAAAAGTATAGCAGATACCAACGACAGTCCCGGTCTG
>JAKFYK010000180.1:9783-14700 GCA_021730905.1 Betaproteobacteria bacterium
ATTCGCTGCCTTGTAAAGATGCCGACAACCTTGCAAACCGTTCTGGTGCTGCTGGCCACCGCCGTGTTCGTGGTAGTGGTATTCCGCAAGCTCAAACTGCCGCCCCTGCTGGGCTATCTGATTGTCGGCACGGCCGTGGGACCGCACGCGCTGGGCTGGGTTCAGGAATCCGAGCAGGTGCATCAGCTTGCCGAAATCGGCGTGGTGTTCCTGATGTTCAGCATCGGATTGGAATTCAGTCTTCCAAAATTGCAGACCATGCGCCGCGTCGTGCTGGGACTCGGCTCCGCGCAGGTCGGTATCACCCTGCTCGTCGTTTTTGCCGCCGCATTATGGCTAGGCGTGCCGTGGCAGAGCGCATTCGTATTGGGCGGAGCGCTCGCCCTGTCCTCCACCGCGATACTGGCCAAATCGCTTGCCGAGCGCCACGAGCTGAATTCGGAGCATGGGCGCCAGATCATCGGCATACTGCTGTTTCAGGATCTGGCTGTAGTGCCGTTGCTGATCGTCATTCCGGCCCTTGCCGCGCCCGCGGCAGACCTGGCAGCCAACATCGGATGGGCGTTGGTCAAAGCAACGGCAATTCTCACCGTGCTGCTGTTCCTCGGCCAGCGTTTCATGCGCGCGTGGTTTCATGTGGTCGCCCGCGTGAAATCGTCCGAGCTGTTTGTATTGAACGTGCTGCTGGTCACGCTCGGCATCGCCTGGTTGACCGAGCTCGCCGGACTATCGCTGGCGCTGGGCGCATTCGTGGCGGGGGTACTCATCTCGGAAACCGAATACCGTTATCAGGTCGAGGAAGATATCAAGCCCTTTCGCGATGTGCTGCTGGGATTGTTCTTCGTCACGATAGGCATGCTGCTGGATATCCGCGTAGTGGTGCAGAATGCATGGGTCAGCGTGATACTGGTTGCACTGGTGGTGGTGAAAACATTTCTGATTTTCGGCGTATCGCGCCTGTCGGGATCGAGCACCAGCGTTGCGTTGCGTACCGGGCTCGCGCTCGGCGCTTGCGGGGAATTCGGTTTTGTTTTACTGGCGCATGCCAACACCGCACAGTTGATGAGCGCGCCGGTGCTGCAACCCGTGCTGGCGGCAATGGTGTTGTCGATGCTCGCCACCCCCTTCATTCTCCAGCGCAGCGAGGCCATCGTGCGGCGCTGGAGCGCCAACGAGTGGATGCAGCGCGCGATGCAGATACACAACATCGCGGTGCAATCCATGGGCACGAACGAGCATGTCGTGATCTGTGGCTACGGCCGCAGCGGACAGAATCTTGCGCGCTTTCTCGAACAGGAAAAAGTGCCGGTGATTGCGCTGGATGTCGATCCGCAGCGCATCAGCGAAGCTGCCGCCGCGGGAGAGCACGTCGTGTTCGGCGACGCAGGGCGGCGCGAGGTACTGATTGCAGCAGGGCTGATGCGCGCGCGCGCGCTGGTGGTCACCTACTCGGATACAGCGTCAGCACTGCGCATATTGGCGCATGTGCAGGAGGTACGCCCCGGACTGCCCGTGGTGGTGCGCACTCATGAAGACACCGACATCGAGCAGCTCAAAGCGGCCGGCGCAGCCGAAGTGGTGGCCGAAATCATGGAAGGCAGCCTGATGCTCGCGTCAACTACGCTGATGCTGATCGGCACGCCGCTCAATCGCGTGCTGCGGCGCATACGCGAAACGCGGGAACATCACTACCATTTGTTCAGAGGGTTTTTCCGTGGCATTACCGACGAGCAGGACGACGGCGAACGCGCCGCCCATCCGCGCCTGCACTCGGTCATGGTAACACCAGGCGCAGCCGCCATCGGCAAAACGTTTGCGCAATTGAATTTGGCCGAACTGCATGTTGAAGTCACCGCAGTACGCCGCCGCAATGTCAGAACCATGGAGCCGTCGCCGGAAACGGTGGTTGAAGAAGGCGACGTCGTCGTGATGCTCGGCACCGAAGAAAGCGTAGCAGCAGCAGAAATGAAGTTGCTGCAGGGTTGAGTCTGGCGGCCGTACCAATTGCCAATAAAAAAGCCCGCCAGGTTCACACCGGCGGGCTTTTTTTGGTGAAAATGACGCTTTAGAACAAACTCGTGCCGCCGCAGTTTGTAACCGGATTTTGCGAAGCCCACGCATTGGGAGCCGCCGCCGCATAACATGTTCCCGACCCTACGGGTGCAACACCACCACCAGCATAGACAGAAAAGCGGAATGTCCCGCCCGCCGCATTGCCGTCGTCTATTTTGCGGTCGACCTCAGCCATGATATCCGAGGGAATCTGATTGCCGGTTTTGACATTGTGCCGGGCGGTAGGTGCGCCATCGTAAATGGCATCGTTAATCAACTGCATGCGCGTACCGTAGGGATTCGACGGCGTGGTCGTCGGGCCTTCAGCCGCCGCACAGGTATAGGACCCGTTGATAAATCCCGCTTTCGACAGATGCTCCCAAGCCAGTACGGACTCGTTACCCGCTTCAATCTGCCCATTGCCATTGCCGTTGTGAGTACCGCAGGCCCCCGCCGCCACGCCATTAATATTGGTGGACGCAGCCGTGTAATCTCCGGGCAGCGCGCGATAGCGATCCAGAAAACCAAAGTACGCCGCTTTGATGCCGTCCTGCTGCGATACCAGATTGCGTACGCGAGCACTGGTAATGAGTTCCTGGCCTTTCAGCACGCCACCCAGCAACAGTCCAATAATCACCAGCACGATAGCGATCTCGATCAGTGTGAATCCACGCTGCTTGTGCATCTGTTTATCTCCCCATGTCGATTCGCGAAAAATGTCACAGAATTCGGTGCAACCTTCGTGCCAATGCAGGGCATGCAGCAATGTCGGCGCCTGGCTGGTGCCCAAGACAAGGACGACGTCTATCCGTTATTACAGCGCCCTTGTAAAAAATATATATGTATTTGTTTTAAAAGGATTATTTTATAATGGCCGTCCCGAGATTGCATGAGGCAACTCAATTTAACGAGATGACTGCCCGCAAACAAAATCAGCAAGACACTACATCATGCCTGACTACTGTCGATTTTTCGACAATGGCGCTGATTTTTCAGCACCCTTTAACTTTTCAAGCCGTTCAGTGAGGAAGTGTATCTCGCTGGCATCGGTAATCTCTTTGCCTGCCAGCAGGCCGCCGAGCAACACCGCCGCACGCTCGGTTTCGCCCATATCCTCAAGAATGAAAATGCGCATTTGCCGTGCCCAGTTCGACGCTCCGCCGGCGTGCCGAGCGATATCGTCGGCGTAGCGCAGCGCGAGCGCCGCGTCTTGCAAGCGGTGTTTGGCCATGATGGCGCAATGCGCCAGCCAGCGCCAGCGCGCGTCCGGCTGCGCCAGGAATTCGCGATGCACGAAATCGCACATCATGCGCGGCTTGTCGGGCGCATCGGAAACCTGGCCGTAGAGCTGCGACGCCATCATCAGCGGGTACTGTGAGGCCGGGTCCAGTGTCAATGCAGTGTTGAGCCACGCGATCACGCGGGCGTAGTCGAGCGATCTGAACGGGATACTGACGCCGGGCTGATTATCGAACGCCTGCAGGTAGAGCGTCAGAAATTGCGCCATCGCCTGGGGTTCTCCCAGACTGAGCGCGCGCAATGCAGCCGCCGGCAAGGGCGCTTCCAGCGCGCTGGCGACAGCCACCGGCTTCGGTTCCGCACCGCGCAGTGCGGCATACGCCGCAAGCGCCACCACGAATAGCACGAAAACCCAGCGCGGTACGGCAGCGATGCGGCGCTCGCTTTCGGGTCGCAGCAGCATCAGAAGTTACGGCGATGGAAATCGACCATTGCTGCGCCTGCGAGCAACACCACGTACAACGCCGCTTCGAGCAGCAGCATGAAAACGACGCTCCATGACACCGGCGCGTCGATCAGCCACGTGGTCTGCGGCCATCGATCCAGCGCCGGCGTTATCAGCGCCAGGCCCTCGATCATCCAGCGTCCGATTTCATGTGACAGGGTATCGGCGCCACTGAGCGGATTTGCGCTCATCAGGCGCATCGCGGTAAGGCTGCGCGCCAACACATAAAACGCCAGCACCACCGCGGCAGCCGGAACGAACTGGCCGAACGCAACCACGCAAAACAGCGAAAACGCAGTCACCACGGCCAGTTCCAGCACCAGCGCCGCGCCCCACTGCAGGGCGGCGGCCGGCGGCGCCATCCACAACAGCGGCAGGCAGGTGATTACACCGACGACCGCGCCCATTGCAAGAAAACCACCGAGCTTGCCGAGGATATAATGCGAGCGCGGCAGGTCCAGCGCGAGCAGCACGTCAAGTCCCTTGTCGTCGAATTCGCGCGTGACGCTGCCGAGTACATGCACGACAACGATAAACACGGCAGCAAGCCTCGCGCCCGCTGCGTAGAAAGTGGTTTGCATGCGCAGGCTTTCGGTCACCGCCAGTTCCGACACGAAAAATGCCAGCACAAACACGGCGCCGAGCACGGCGGCAAACAACAAGAGCAGCCGGGTGCGGCGCGCTTCAAGCAGGGTGTAACGCGAAATAGCCAGTATTTGATGCATTGGGAATTGAAGTATAGCCAAGACCTGAGGCCTGCAACAGAATGGATCCTGCCATGAGCGTACAACACAACCAGCGCACCCGCGACATGGGCTTCGTCGCAGGCCATGCCCACTGGTGGCTGGGGCTTATGCTGCTCGCGTTGCACGCCGGCATCGCCTGGGGCATCGATACGCCGTGGGCACCGGCATTTCTGCTGGTGCATTTCGGATTGTTCCTGATGTGGCAGCCGCTGTGGCGCGGTGAAGGTGAAATCGAACCGCGCCACGCTTTTCTTGTCATCATCGTCGGTCTGCTGCTGGCGGCGCTGAATAACTGGTGGCTGATCGCGCTATGGCTCGCGGTGCTGACAGGGCTGATCGGCGGCAGCGTACCGGGCATGGGCGGCAGGCGGCAGC
>JAKFYK010000109.1 GCA_021730905.1 Betaproteobacteria bacterium
CATGTTGAGCGCCACCAGCAGCAGCAGCCCCGCCGGCAGCAGCCGCAGCAGGCCTTTCAGACTCATGGAACTACTTCACCGGAATTTGTGCGACCAGCGCCCCGCCAAACGCACCTTCTTTTTGCTTTAGGCCGTTTTGCGCGTGACAGGCGACGCAACCGGCGGCAAGCTTCATCGGGTAATAACCCATGACGGTATTGCCACTACGCTTCACCACGGGCTCGAGCGCGCCGGTGGCCATCAGCTTGGTGACCTCGCCCGCCAGCGGCGAGCCCTTCATCACTTTCGCCACCGCCCAGTCGCCGTTGATCAATTCCCCTTCGCGGTTGGTGGCGTACGCCTGCAGCTTGCCTTGCATGGACTTGTTGAAATCATTGAGAGACTGCGCCCTGAAAAACGCTGGCACGAACGCATCCTGCCCGCCCTTGATGAGATTGGGCTGGAAGCGTGTCACTACATTGGTGAATGCCTGCAGATACGCGCGGCGCGTGTCGCCGAGAATGCCGGTGGCTTTGAGATCCATCGCGGCACCAGTCGCCTTCTGGTAGCGCGTCTTGAATTGCTCGACCAGCGCGTCGGGCGCAACTTTATCCTTCGCAGTTTTGCCGCTGTTGATCGCCGGCTGCAAGTCGCCGATGACATTGGTGCCTTCGGTAACCAGCACGCGCAATTCTTCCGCTGCCTTGCGGCCCGTGTCTTCATCGGTTTGCGCTTGCGCGGTGAGGCTCAGATTTCCCAGCAAAAAAAACGCGAGTCCGAGGTGTATCATGCGCGAAAACGGGCGTGTACACAGGGCAAATAATGTTGGGTAGCGTGGCATGGGGTCCCTCTTGATGATGGTTGGTGTTGGCGTATGAGATAAGCGGATATTACTTGCCGCTGTCGCTCTAATATTTGATGTTAAGGCTATCATGCGGCAAGGGTTATTGCACGACTCCCGGCGGCCGCGCGCCGTAATCGGCCGCGATAAATAACCCGTGCGCCGCCGGCAGTGCCATCAGTATAAAAATGAAAAAGTAGACCATCACGGTTACAACACCACAGGTGTGTCGATGGATGCACCAAATTCTTACATTTGCCATGAATATATACTTCGGCATGCGTATGAGCTTTGGCGCCGCGGTTGTGCCTGCAATCGTTAGCTTAATGTAACATATTGTTTTTATTGATATTTAATAAATCACCGTATTGGCCCACCCGACAAGGAACATCATGACTACCGAATCGCTTAACGGAAGCTGCCTTTGCGGCGCTGTCCGCTTTGCAGTAAAGCTGCCGTTTTCGGCTTTTCGTTATTGCCATTGTTCGCGCTGCCAGAAGGCATCGGGTAGCGCGCATGCGGCGAATGCGTTCGTGCCGGCAGCGCAATTTACCTGGAGCGCAGGGGAGACACTGGTGAAGCGTTACGATCTGCCCACGGCACAACGCTTTTCGGTTTGGTTCTGCACGCAGTGCGGTTCGCGCGTGCCGCACCCGGTGCGCGGACGCGACGACTACCTGATTCCTGCCGGTTTGCTCGATCAGCCGCCCGCAGATATAGCGCGTCCGCAGAACAGTATTTTTTGGGCATCACGCGCGTCCTGGTACGTGCCACCGGGCGAGATGCCGTGCTTCAATGAATATACATAGCGGGTATGCGGACTTACAAAACCATCGATGAGTACCTTGCGGTATTGCCCGACGTGCGCGCGCAACGCGGCCGCGCGCTGCACGCGGCAGTGCGGTCCTTATTCCCGGATGCCAAAGTGTCGTTCGATTACGGCATGCCGACCTACCGGCGAGGAGAAAATTTTTTCGCATGGAGCAGCCAGAAACGATATTTCTCGGCTTATACCTGCTCGGCCGAACGCATTGCTGTGTTCAGACGCAAGCGCCCCGACGTACCCGCCGGCGTCGGGTGCCTGAATTTTCGCGATGCAGATGTGTTTATTGCCGCGCAACTACAAGCGGTGATCAGGGCCGCGCTGGCACCCGGAAAAGCGCTGCTAGCCCGTGAGCTAGCGCATCAAACACCTGCGCGCAAGTTAACCGAATGATTATTTGTATTCTTATATGATCGCAGTCATTTTTGAAGTGCAACCCGCCGAAGGCCGGGCTGCCGAATATTTCGAGATAGCCGCGTCGCTGCGGCCCGCGCTGGAAAAACTCGATGGCTTCATTTCCATCGAACGCTTTGAAAGCGTGACGCAGCCCGGCAAATTCGTGTCGATTTCATACTGGCGTGACGAAGCCGCCGTTGCTGCATGGCGTAACGTCGAGGGCCATCGGCTGGCGCAGGCCCGGGGACGCGGCGGCATATTCGCCGGCTACCGCATACGTGTGGCCAGCGTGATGCGTGACTACACCATGTCTTCGCGCGACGAAGCGCCTGTGGATAGCCGCAAAGCACATAATTGATTTGCAGGATAGACGTTTGACCCGCGTGCGGCGCGCTCATAACATGCAGCTTCTGCTCCAGCGGAGTTTACAGTCATGAAATCAGCGGCGGGTTATTCTCGTATCGCCAATTGGGCTGCAAGGCTCAGCGGCCGGCCGGCGACTTTTGTTCTTGCCGTGAGCGTGATTCTGGCATGGATCATCACCGGACCGCTGTTTCGCTTCAGCGACACCTGGCAGTTGGTGATCAATACCGCCACCACTATCATCACTTTTCTGATGGTGTTTCTGATACAAAACACCCAGAACCGCGACACCGAAGCGATGCAGGTCAAGCTGGATGAATTGATACGGGCGACCCGGGGTGCTCACAACGCGCTGTTGGATCTGGAGCAGTTGGAAGAGGCGCAACTGGATGAATTCCGCGCGCGCTACGAGAAGCTCGCGCGCGACGCGCGCCAGGAGTTGTTGCAGGGGAACCCGGACACGGGCACGCCTGAAGCATGAGCAAGCTCGCAACGCCACCGCAGGCATCCGCGGCGAACCATCATCCACAAGCCCGCTAAACAGAGAATACCCATGCCGACGCTACAAGTGACGCCCGACCTCAACCTGCATTATGAAGTGACCGACTTTGCCGAGCCGTGGCGCGAGCACGAAACCATACTGCTGCTGCATGGCAATGCCGAGAGCGGCGAGGCGTGGTATGGCTGGATGCCGGAGCTGGCGCGCGACTACCGCGTGGTGCGGCCCGATATGCGCGGCTTCGGACGCTCGACGCCGATGCCGCGCGATCACGCATGGTCGCTGGATCGCCTTGTTGATGATTTCATCGCGGTGATGGATGAATTGAAAATAGACAAGTTCTATCTCGTCGGCGCCAAAGTAGGCGGCACCATGGCGCTGCATCTTGCCGCGCGTCATCCGTCACGCGTGAAAACCGTGAGCGTGTTGTCGTCGCCCACGCGCGGCGAATACGCGGGCGACCGCTATCGCGCGTGGGTCGATGTCATCGAGAGAACCGGCGTCACAGGCTGGGCGCGCGATACCATGGCGAAACGTCTGGGCAGCGCGTTTCCGGCGGCGGGTATCGAGTGGTGGATACAACTCATGGGCCGCACCGCGGTTTCCACGCAACTGGGCTTTATCGGCGCCGTGCCCAAGGTCGACATCATGCAGGATCTGCCGAAAATCCACTGTCCCGCGCAAATCATCACCACGCAGGACAATCCGCTGTACCCGGTGGAACTGGTGCGCGAGTGGCAGCAAAAAATTTCCCGCTCGGAACTGCTGGTGGTGCCCGGCGACTCGTACCATGTCGCGGCGACCGCGCCGGTGGTGTGCGCCCGGGCGGTGCTGGATTTCATCCGGCGGCATGCAACAAGCGCGTGAGCAAAAAAATTTGTGCGCGACCTGGTTTTTGGATACTTTATGCAGGCGTCGTCAATCAACATGACCGGGAGGGGCCATGACAAAACGGCAAGGGTTGTTGCGGATGTGGAGTTTTTTTGTTGTCGCGTGGCTGATCGTTGCGAGCAGCGCGGGCTGGGCTCGTTATGAGATACACAATGGCAGCAACACCACGCTGAATTTTCAGACGCTGGATCCGGGCCGCGATACGTGGCATTCGTGGAGTATCTATCCGAACCAGACGCGGGCATTCCAATGGCAGTCCGCTGCAAGCGGCAAAGTGCGCATTGCCACGCAGAACCGGGGATATGTGGAGTACGATATCCATGACGGCAATCGTTATCGGTTTATCTGGGACAGCAACAAGGGCATTTGGGACATGCGCACCACGGCGAAGCTCGCAAATGCCGCTCCGCCGGCTGCGGCTCAGGCCGCAACCTGGTCTTTGCACAACCGCAGCAATGAGGCGTTGCGGTTTCAGACGCGCGAACCGGCCGACAAGGCGTGGCGCGACCAGTCAGCCTCTCCCCGCGAAACCAAGAACTTTCATTTCAGCCCGGGCGTCACCCACGGCAGAGTCCGCATCGCTACGCAGGACCGGGGCTTTGTCGAGTACGACGTGCGTGCCGGCTGGCGCTACAGCATCATCTGGGACAAGAACAAGGGCGTATGGGATTTTCGCACCGTGCATCGCGGGGCGTGAAGATGCGGCGCCTCGTCAAATTTACTTGAATGCCGTGCCGTAAGCGTCGCGAAAAGTAAATTCGCCAATCGCCTTGCGCGTGCGCGGCTTCAAGTCCTTGGCGCGCACCTCCTCGATCAGCTCTTCGACGCGCCCGCGGTAGCCCGCGGCCATCAGCGCCACCGGCTTGGCATTGCCCGGAATGGCGAAGCCCTTGCAGATTTTGTCGTAATCCCAACCCGCCATTGCATGTATCGTTAATCCCATCGCGTAGCCCTGCACCATCATGTTTTCCATGGCGAAGCCGACATCCAGCATGAAATTTTGCAGGCCGTTTTTCTCAGGTTGCTCTTCGGGAACGCCGATGATCACCATTTTCAACGGAGCAACGGGCGCCCACTGCTTGTTGCCCGCCGACAGCGCGTCGTCGAATATCCGGTTGGCTTCTGTGCTGGACGCGATCAACACGCGCCACGGCTGCCGGTTGTTGGAAGATGGTGCCCAGCGAAATGCATCCAGTAGCGCTTCAACGGTATCGGGTTCGAGCGGTTTGTTGGCGAAATGACGGTCGCTGCGACGATCGCGTATCACATCGAGTAGCTTGGACATGGTTTTTCCCGTGGTTGGTAATCTTGTGTGCGCTTGTTTGAGCGTAACTGAGTGAATGCACTTTCAAGGCACGCGAAACCGGGCATTTTGAGCACTTTCGAGAACTTGTCAATGCATCCAGTGCCGCAAGGCGGAAAAACAATGTTGCCTTGTTCGTGATTTAGTTCACAGACGGGTTACGCAGGCAGAGAGATACTATCTGCTCGCAACCACCCCTCACTCCTCCTTAAGGTTGCGTTTACCGCGACGGGTTTTCCCGGCGCGGTTTTTCTTTGTGCGCGTAGCGCCCTGCCTTGCAGTTTCTTGTCAGCGTTTTGGCCGGAAATCAGTGGTACGTGTGCTCCACGTTTCAATCCACTTTCGCACCGGACATTTTGATTACTTTCGCCCACTTGTCGATCTCGGCGCGGATGTAGGCGGCAAACTGTTCCGGCGTCGAGGGTTGCGCGTCGACGCCTTGCGCGCTTAATTGGTCTTTGACTTCGCTCGTGGCCAAGGCGCCGGTAATTTCGCGATTGAGCCGCGTGATGATGTCCGCCGGCGTGCGCGCCGGCGCGAACACACCCTGCCAGATGCTGGCGTCAAACCCCGGCAAGCCGGATTCGGCAATCGTCGGCAGTCCCGGCGCTGCCGCCGAACGCGCGGCGGTCGAAATCGCCAGCGCGCGCACGCGGCCCGCCTGCATGTGCGCGAGCGCGGTCGAGGTCGAATTGAACGACATCTGGATTTGTCCCGCGATCAAGTCGGTGGTGGCCTGCGCCACGCCCTTGTACGGCACATGCACGAGCTGCACGCCCGCCATGGACTTGAATAGCTCGGTGAGCACATGCGCCGAGCTGCCGCTGCCGCCGGTCGCGTAATTGAGTTTGTTGGGATTTGCCTTCGCCAGCGCAACGAACTCCTTCACCGTTTTCACCGGCAGCGACGGATGCACGATCAGCACCATCGGTGCGGAAGTCGCGAGCGTAATGGGCGCGAAATCTTTCTGCAGATCGTAGCCGGGCTTCGCGTACAGGCTCATGTTGGTCGCGTGCGTATTGGTGCCGAGCATGAGGGTGTAGCCGTCTGGCGTGGTGCGCGCGGCGAGCTCCGCGCCGATATTGCCCCCGGCGCCGCCGCGATTGTCGATGACCACTTGTTGGCCGATCTGCGTCACCAGCCGCTGCGCAATGATGCGCGACACGATGTCGCCATTGCCGCCTGCCGCGTACGGCACGATGAAGCGCAGCGGGCGGTTGGGGTAGGCGCCGCCCTGTGCGATTGCGGCAGTGGATACCGCGATTGCGCTGGTAATCGCCAGCGCGATGCAAAAATAGTGTAATAAAAACATGTACTTACATAAAACTAGCCTGCGGGCGGCTGCGTCTGCTGGAACGATGCGCGCGCAAACAATTTATCCGCGTAACGCTTCAGCCCCGGGAATTTGCCGCGCCAGTCATAGCCTGAATATGCGCGGTCGAGATAACCCAGTGCCATGCCCGCGCAAATATCGGCGAGGCCGAACGCATTGCTGAAACAAAATTCGTTGGCGCCGATATCGCGTTCGAGCGTCGCCAGTCCGCCTTCGATTTTTTTGAGTTGCTTTTGATACCAGCCCGCTGTGGCGTCACAGGTTTCGCTGTAGCGTGAATCATGCGTGAGCG
The DNA here is from genome assembly GCA_021730905.1 of Betaproteobacteria bacterium. GTDB lineage: Bacteria > Pseudomonadota > Gammaproteobacteria > Burkholderiales > SG8-41 > UBA5216. The sequence goes on from JAKFYK010000109.1 coordinate 6,721, forward strand.
CGACGATAGCGTCGACGATGCCGTCGCCCAGCGCTTCCCACTGGCGCACCGCGATGCGCGCGGCGAAATCCGCCGGAATCAATTTCGCGCCGCTGCCGATGCCATCGAAATATTCAACGATCACCGACGAATCGTACATGGACTTGCCGTCGTCGAGCACCAGCACCGGCACCTTGCCGAGCGGGTTGTGTTTCGGCACCTGTGATTCCGGATTGGAGGGCCGGTCGGCGACGAATTCGCAATTGATTTTCTTTTCCAGCATCGCAACACGCGCCTTGCGTGCATACGGGCTGCCGGGTGAACCGAGTAATTTCATGGTGTGTTTTCCTGTTTTTGCTGTATGGAGTATGGTCAAAGCGTGGGTGTGGCGCAGCGCATTTTACGGCGAAATTGGTGTCGCGGGCGGCAATGCATAGCCGTGCTCGCCCGCCACGCGGCGCAGCACATCGGGGTAATCGCTGATGATGCCGTCCACGCCGAGTCCGATCAAGTGGCGCATGTCGGCTTCGCTGTTTACCGTCCATACCACGACTTTCAGACCGAGTGCCTGCGCTTCCTGCACGATGGCGGCATCGACATCGTTCGAGCACGGCGACCACACCGCGCCGCCAGTGGACTTAACCATGCGCGGCACGGAGCCTGCGAACCGGCTCACGTGCAAGCCGGCGTTCCACGGCGAGGCCGTTTCGTGCGCGAGGATATTGTCCATGAAAGATTGCTGTGCGCTGAGGTACGCAGTTGCGATCCGCGGCGCTTCCTGTTGCACCACGGCCAGCGTGCGCCAGTCGAATGACTGCACCACGGCGCGATTCTCCAGCGAATTGTTTTTGATGATATTGATCAGTGCCTTCGCAAACGCATCAGGCGTGACCGTCCGCTGCGGATGCAGCGGCGAAATCTTGGTCTCGATGTTAAAGCACACGTGATCGTTGCCGGCCTTGCGCGCAAGCGCAAACACCTCGTCCAGTTTTGGCATGCGCGTACCGTCAACGGCTTGCTGGTGCGGAAAGCGCGCGGCGTACTGCGACGCGGGGTCGATGCGCCCGACATCGAAGCGCTGCAACTCCGTAAACGTGAAACCCGACACCGGTAGGTCAGCGCGGGTAATCCAGCGCCCAGCTTCGTCGCGCGTGATCTCCGGATTCAGTGTCGAATCGTGACTCACTACCACCACGCCATCGCGGGTGATGGCGCAATCGAGTTCCAGGGTGGTGACGCCGATGGACAGCGCGCTGGCAAATGCCGGCAGCGTGTTCTCGGGCAGCAAGCCGCGCGCGCCGCGGTGGCCCTGGATGTCGAGTGCGTAAGTCATCAAGATAAAATGCGAGTAGGTTGGCAAGCGCCACGCGCAAAGGATAGGCGCGTATCATGCCGCCGAATCACCGGGCCATCAATTCGCGCGTACGCTGTCGTGCCTTCCCTGGCGCGCGGCATTGCGGCTACGCACAGCGCTGTGCTACGGTTCCGCGTCCTGAATCCGTGCGGCGGACGTGCCGTCCCCGCAAACAACTCAACCCGCAACCATGGAGGAATCTTGATACCCCCTACCGACAAAACCGGCAGCCTGAAATCAGAACGCCGCCGCGACAGCCAGCAGTGGCTGCTCGACTGGATGGTCAAAACCACCGGCCGCACCCATAACTTCGCCTACGATCACCGCGAAATACCGGCGGAAGTGAAAACCTACCGCCAGATTCCGCGCGTGATGGAAAAGGCTGGCCGCCACCAGCAGGCCATTGCCCGCGCGGCAGAGGCTGCCGGCCATAAAGAATCCGCGTGCGAGCTGTATTACAAGGCGTGCGAAAATTATCGTATTGCCCAACACGCGATTTTTGTCGATGACCATCCCGACAAGATTTATCTGCACAACCAGTTGATCGAATCGTTTTCGGGCTGCATGCGCACCGCGAGTTATCCAATCGAACGCGTCGAAATTGACTGGGAAGGGGTGCAGATACAGTGCAACTGGCACAAGGTGCCGGGCGGCAAAAACCTGCCGACGATACTGTCGATTCCCGGCATGGATCAAACCAAGGAAGCGGTGCCCGATCCCAGCAACAATCCGTTCATCAAGCGCAGCATGAACGTGCTCGCGGTGGATGGCCCGGGCCAGGGCATGAGCAATCTGCGCAAAATCCGTGTCACCGCCGACAATCACGAACGCGCCACGCGTGCCTGCGTCGACTGGCTGACTAAACAGCCGGAAGTGGATGCCTCGCGCATCGGTGTGATGGGTATTTCCATGGGCTCGTACTGGAGCAATCGTCTCGCCGCGCTCGATCCACGCGTGAAAGCCATCGCCAGTTCAGCCGCGAACTACGGCACCAAAAAAGCGATCTTCGAGGAAGCCTCACCGCGTTTCAAACAGGTATTCATGTACATGGCGGGCATCCACGATGAAGCCGAGTTCGACAAAATGGCCGAGCACATGCATCTGTTTGGCTATGGCGCGAAGGTAAAATGTTTTTCGCTGATGGTGCTGGGCGAATACGATCCGCTGTGTCATCTCGAGGAAGGGCTGGCGTATTTTGAAGAAGTCGCCGCGCCGAAAGAAATCTGGATCCTCGAAAACGAAAACCACGTGCCGCGCCCGAGCAAAAACTTCGGCGGCATGATGGCCGATCCGCTGGTGATCGACTGGCTCAAGGACGCATTGACCGACAAAAAACCGCGTGATCTGAACAAGGTGGTGTTTGTGCACGACAAAGGCGGCGAAGGCCCGTACAGCAAGGCGATCCGCGGCGTGGAGGATGTGTATCTGGGCGGTCGCGTTAATATCTGATTCGCCCCCGTTCGTCCTGAGCCTGTCGAAGGACAATCTTTAACTTATTGAAAGCGGGCTTCGACAGGCTCAGCCCGAACGGAGTAATTGTTATGCAAAGTACCATTTCATGACTGAACCGCTTAAACGCGAACCCCTCGGCATTGCCGTCATCGGCGCCGGCCGCATCGGCACCATGCGCGCACGCCTTGCCGCCCAGCACCCGTCGGTCAATTTCATCGCGGTATCCGATTTGAACCACGACGCGGCGCAGGCGTTGGCGGACAAAGCCGGCGCACAGTTCGTCGCGGCGAGCAATCGCGAGGCCATCGAGCATCCATCGGTCAATACCGTGATCGTTTCCACCAGTGAACACGAACACACCGAGGCGGTGCTGATGGCGCTGGCGCTCGGCAAGAAAGTGCTGGTGGAAAAACCCATTGCATTGAAGCTCGAAGACGCCGAAAAAATTTTGCGTGCGCTGGAAAAATCCTCGGGCAGTCTGCACGTCGGCTACAGCCGCCGCTTCAAGCGGCGCTACCTGCTGGCGAAGGAGCAGATCGTGCAGGGGCGGCTGGGGCAGATCACCGGCATCTCGGCGCGCCTTTACAACTCGCGCGCGCAGGTGTTCGCCATGCTGAAGCGCGATCCTGGCGCGACTCCTGTCGTGGATTCGCTCACCTACTACATCGATTTCGTCAACTGGTGGCTGCCGCAGAATCCGGTGGCCGAAGTGTGGGCGCGTGGGCAAAAAGGCGTGATCCGCGACGCGGGCTACGATTGTGACGACGTGACCTTTGCGGTGCTGACACTGGCCGACGGCGCGCTGGTGAACTGCAACGTGAGTTTTGCGCTGCCGGAAAAATACCCCTCGCTCGGTTATTGCGGCCGCATCGAAATCATCGGCAAGGATGGCGTGCTGATCATCGACGACGATCACATGGAGCAACTGCTCTACACCGAAAAAAGCATCCCGCACATTTATCTGCCGGAGGTGAGTGTGAATATGGCGTTTCTCGGCAGCAGCGCGCCCGGCGACTGGGCCAGCGGTGAATTCTGGGGCCCGCTCGCCAGCGAGACGCGCAACTGGCTGGACTATGCCGCCACTGGCAAGCCGTGCGCGCTCACCACGCCGCAGGAAGCACGCAGCAATCTGGAAGTGACGCTAGCGATTGAGGAGGCGGTGGAGACGGGGGAGACGGTGAGGCTGGCTAGGTAAGTCACGTCACGCGGTTCTGAGAAATATTATGTGTCGATTACGACGCCTACTTTGAGTTGGCGTCACATTACCAATCGTCGGGAGATCTTATGCATCGTATTCAGGCAATTCTTTTGATTTGCGTTTCACAGTTTTTAGCCAGCACCTCCTATGCGCAAGGTCAAGACGGCTCGTTTTATCTCCAAGCCTGTAGCGCTGCCGTGAAGCAGTCCGATGGAGGATCCCTATCGGCTGAAGACGGCGCAAAGTCTATCTTTTGCATTGGTTACGTCGCAGGCTTTCTCGACGCTCACTCTCTGGCTACTGCACAAGGTTCCGCTCAGAAGGTCATATGTACTCCACAGCGCGGCATAACGAACGACCAAGCGATTCGTGTCTTTGACAGGATAACCGTCGTTTCAAATACCGTTCCACCTGTTCGCTATACATGCCCGAAGCGCCGGCGCTCTATCGTCGCCTACTATTCGGTAATTCAACATGACAATGGCACTGCGGCGATTCATTTCTCATGGAGGGGGCCAACATTGACATGAACAGTCGTTTCATAAATTGAAAACCACAAGTAGAATCAAATGCGTATTTTCAGAAAAACTTTTTCAGCTTGTTTAGTTAGCGACTGCGGGTTGCCAGAGTTCGCCGGGTATAGGATGCATCTTGACCCACCTTGGTAAGCCACTTCAAATTGCGCGCGGCTGAAGTCTGCCTCGCGCATGCAAAAATACCGGGAAATATGAAAATCGCCATCGTTGGAGGCGGCATCGGCGGCCTGGCCACAGCCTTGGCCATGACTCAGGCAGGCTTCACGGTCATGGTATACGAGCGTTCGGCGCAACTGGTTGATCAGGGCGCGGGAATCACGCTTGCGCCGAATGCCACGCGCGTGCTTTATCACCTTGGCCTCGGGCCCGGACTGGAGGAGACCTCGGTGACACCTCCGATGACGGAATACCGGCATTACCGTACCGGCGCAGTCATCATGCGCATGATGACCAAGGATTTTCGCGCACTCTATGGCGCGCCCTATATGCGGCTGCACCGCTGGGATTTGCAGCACGCGATGATCACGCGTCTGGCCGAGGTTGCGCCGGGCGCGTTCCGGCTCGGATCCGGCGTCGAGCGGCTTGAGTCGCGCGGCGACCATGTGCAATTAAGGTTTGCAGACGGTCGTGTGGAAATCGCGGATGCTGTGGTTGCCGCTGACGGCATCCGTTCTTCCATTCGGGAGACTTTATTCAATCCGGCGCCCCCCGTGTTTGCCGGCTTTGTTGCATGGCGAGGTTTGGTCGATACAGCCGATCTGCCGCGGCACCTGCATGAATCGGCCGTCGCCTTCGGGCACGGGCGGCACATCAACCGGTATCTGGTCCGCAGTGGCGAGTTGCTGAATTTTATTGCGGTCGCGCACCGGGACAAGTGGGAGGCGGAAGGCTGGACCATCCCGGCCCCGCTGGACGAATTTCTGGAGGAATTTGCCAGTTTCGACGAGGGCACCCGGACGGTTATTTCGCGACCGGTACTCGGACAGGTGTTCAAATGGGGGCTATTCGGGCGCCCGTGGCTTGAACAATGGTCATCTGGCCGCGTGGTTCTCCTGGGCGATGCGGCGCATCCAATGCTGCCATTTCTGGGTCAGGGTGCTGCCAACGCCCTGGAGGATGCGATGATCCTCACGCGTTGCCTGACTTCCGAATCCACGCCGGAAAGGGCGTTCGCGCTGTATCAAAAGACGCGCGGCCCGCGGGTCCGCAGCGCTACCGAACAGGCGGTGCGGCGCGGCGACCGCTATCTGGGCGAACCAAACGAAGACAGCCTGAAAGGCGATGAACCGGGCGCGCAATATGCCTACGACGCGGTCTCCGGGCCGCTTGGCGGATAAGCGCGAGCCCGCGAGCGACAACCGTCGAGGGCATAGAAGGCGTCAATCAGCCCTCCGGTTTGATGTTGGCGATCTTGACCACCTTCTGCCACTTCGCGATTTCGCGTCTGGTCACTTCGAGCAAGCGATCTGGCGAACCGCCAGACGGGTCGATGCCAAGACCTGCCATGCGCTCTATCACATCAGGCAGTTGCAGAATGCGATTGATCTCGCTGTTCCAGCGCCTGGCAATGTCCCGAGGCAAGCCTTTCGGGCCAAAGAGGGCGAACCAACTCGCTGCTTCATACCCGGGGATAGCATCAGCCACGGTCGGGATATCGGGCAGGGCATTGGAACGCTTGGCGGTAGTCACTGCAAGGCCGCGCACACGATTCGTTTTGATCTGCGGGATTGCCAAGGGCATGCTGACAGTGACCAGTTGCACCTGTCCGCCAATCAGGTCATTCAGCGCAGGGCCAGAACCCTTGTACGGCACATGCGCTATCCGGGTGCCAGCCATCTGGTTGAAGAGTTCGGTGGCAAGGTGGGTCGTGCTGCCGGTGCCGCCACTGCCGTAGTTGAGCTTGCCGGGATTAGACTTTTCATACGCAATCAGGTCCTTGATGCTCTTAACCGGAACTGACGGATGGACAGAAACAACGAAGCCAGTTTCGCCGAGGAACGCGATCGGCGTTACGTCGTTCACCGGGTCGTACGGCAGCTTGTGGAGTGCCGCGTTGGCGGCATAAGTACTCGCGACAACGAGCATGGTGTAGCCATCAGGATTCGCCCTTACAGCGGTTTCAGTGCCAACAGAGCCGCCACCCCCGGAACGGTTGTCCACGACGAGTGGTTGGTTGAAAGTCTCGGTAAGTTTCTGCGTCAGCAAGCGCGCTACCACGTCGGTCTGGCCGCCCGCCGCAAGCGGCACGATGATGCGAATCGCTTTGTTTGGATACACTGGCGTGGCGGCCAGACAAGCAGCGACGTTACCGAACGCCAGGAAGAAAAACGAAAATATAACCTTGATTGTCATGCCCATACCCTCTCCGTTTTTCTGCAAAGTCGCACCGCTGCCGCACAGCGGAATCGGAAATAGTCAGATGCCGCATAACAAGGCAATCAACCCGACCGGACAACAGCAAGCGCGAAGCACCGCTGTTGTCCGGCAGGTTATTGCCGGCGCGGGTTATCGTCTCCCGCAAGTAGCGAAGCGAATTGCGGGACAACCGTTGTCGTAAATGCCATGCCGCCTGTTTGCTACACGTGCCCGAAGCGCCAGCGTTCCATCGTCGCCCGCTCGTAAATGCCGCCACGATTAAAAGGTAGATCGGTCCAGAACGCTTCGGCCTCGGCCTTGTTGGCGACGTCGAGCATGATGAATGTGCCGATGATTCGGTCGCCGTCGTCGTCGAGCAGCGGCCCGCGCGCAATGAAGAGATGCGGGTAGCGATTCAGATAATCGTGGTGCGTCTCGCGCAGTGGCGTGCGGCGCGCGGCACCGTCGGTTTTGTCATGGGCGTGGATCACGAACTGCATGGTGTCGGGCTTGCGCGGGTAGTCGCGTTGTCGCACCTCTAGTGTGGGCTTCCAGCGTTCAATGCTGATCGACTCGAAGATGCCGGCTTGGGTGTAGGGGTCGGCGTTAATATAGGCCTGCGCCGCCGCACGGTCCGGAAACTCGATCAGCCGCAGGCTGCCGATGGCATTTTTGTTGTCATCGGTAAACAACGGTCCCGAATACCAGGTGACTTCGGGGTAACCGTCGAGAAAGTTGCGGTGCGCAGGCAGGGTCGCCTCGCGCAAGGCATCGGTTGCGGGTTTGGAACGGCATTTGATCAGCCAGTGCATCGGTTTAGTTTCCTTGAGTAAAACGTTTCAGGTTACTGCTGCCATCGGAGATGAGGATCATAACCGTTTTGCTTATTCCGTCGGTCTGGACCACGAATGACTGCGGTTTGATTCGCTCCGGTGCGGCATCACGTGTAAAATCGCCGCCTCTTAAACCAAGGAACTTGTAAGATGAAATTCAGCAAATTCGTTATCCCCGC
>JAKFYK010000153.1 GCA_021730905.1 Betaproteobacteria bacterium
GACATGCCTGGTGTCATCATATGGATAAGTTTTTAACGAATATTCTATTTACGCCTTGGCGACGCAAGTCCCTTGGGATAGGCTGCGGCGAGTTTCGCGCGTGCCGTCGCCATGAGGTGCTGCCGCAAAGCGGCTTCCTGCGCGCTGCTGTCTTCAAAAGTGCCGCGGCGTATGTCCCGCGCGAACTGCCGGTTGCGCGCATGCAACTCGCCGGGCGCTTTGGTTTCGCCATAGAGCGCATCCAGGCCGCGGGTTTCCTCTGCCGTATTTTTGTTGTGTGATTCGAGTTCGCGCTCAGCAATGCCGAGCGCGTTGGCGATCATACGCAGCACGTACAATTGATCGGGTTTGGCATGTGGCAGGATTTCACCGGCGAGTGTTTGATGGGCGATGCGGACTAACTCCAGCGCGTTGGGGTGGTCATTCATGGTGATTCCGTAAGCGAGTACGCACATGAGTCCGTCAATTGCAAAATTTCCCATTCAAGTTCGGCGACGATTTTGCCAGTGAGCGCGAGTTCCAGCGACGGCTCCATCCCTGACAGATGCCGCTGCGTCTGCTGCAGCGCGATGATAGACCAACGGATATGCGCCATCACCTGCCAATAGCGCAAGGCATCGGCAGGCACCTTGCGCCCGGACGCGGCCTCATACGCGGGGATGAAATCGTCGAGGTCAGCCACGCCACCAACGATGTAGTGATCCTGCCGGAAACCCCAGCATTTGGCGCAGATCCAGCCGATATCTTCAAGCGGATTGCCGAGTGCCGCGAATTCCCAATCCAGCAGCCCGGCGAGTTTGCCCTCGTGCACCAGATAGTTGCCGGTGCGAAAGTCGCGATGCACAAAAGTGGTTTCCTCAAAATCGGGTGCTCGCCGCTCGCACCAGCGCAAGCCCCATTCGAGCACCGGATGCGGCTCGTCCAGCGTGTCGAGATAAGCGCGGCAGGCGGCGATCACATCGCGCGCGAGCAAGGTTTTCAGAAACGGCAACTCGGCAATCGGCGGCCGTACGGCATGGATGCGCGCGGCGGCCTGCGCCAGTTCGCGCGCCAGCGCGCGGCGATCGAGATCGAGCCGCACCACTTTATGGCCCGCCGCAACGCCCGGCAGCTTTTCCATCACGAAAAACGGCCGCCCGATAACGCCGGCATCGTTGCACATAAACAGCGGTTTTGGCGCCAGCAAGCCACGCGCGTGAGCAAAATGAACAATCGCAAATTCGTGTTCGCGCGGCAAGCTGGAGGCGACCGTCGCCGGTGCGTCGGTGCGCAGCACCCAGGTATGCAGGCCCTGCCATGGGCCGCTGGAAATATTGACGCGGATTTCCCAATTTTGCTGAATTGCGCCACCGGACAGGAGTGCCGGCACATCGATACGCACGTCACTTGCCGCGCACGCGTCGCGAAGGAATTGCGCGATGGCATTTGGGTTCGGCGTGGCGACTGGGACAGGAATGGCGGACATGGAAAAAGTGGTGCACAAGGCGGGATGATATTGTCCCTGTATCGGCGGGAACCCACAACCATCGCGAGTGCTATGATGGGAGCAGCCGACAACTGATGCAAGCGACGGGAGTTATCATGATCAAGGATTTCGATCACGTGGTGCTGACCACGGCCGATCTCGACCAGTGCCTCGATTTTTACACGCGCGTGCTGGGCATGCGGGTGGAGCGTTTCGGCTCCGGGCGTATCGCGCTGCGTTTCGGCGACCGCAAGTTCAACGTGCACCCGCCGGGATACAACGCCGGCCTGAAGGCGGATAAACCCACACCGGGTTCACTGGATTTCTGCTTTCTCGCGGAAAAGCCGATAACCGAAGTGGTCAAACATTTAAAAGCGTGCAACGTCACCATCATCGACGGGCCGGGCAAGCGCACCGGCGCGCGCTTCGACTTGCGCTCGGTGTATGTGCGGGATCCGGACGGCAATCTGGTCGAAATTTCCGAGCCGTATTAGGCAGCGACGTCGTCATGGATGATACAAATCCGAAGCTGTGGCAGGATATTCTCGCAGGGCCGCGCGAGCAGTTGAATCTCGCCGAAGCCGCGTTGGTGATTGCCCGAGATGAGTATCCGCAACTGGATATGGGCGCGTATCTTGGCCGCATCGACGGGCTGGCTGTGACGTTTCGCAAGCGCTTGCGCGCTGACATCGCACCGGCAGAGACCTTGGCAATGTTGAACCACTATCTGTTCGAGGAACTGGCTTTCTCCGGTAACGCGGATGATTATTATGATCCGCGCAACAGCTATCTCAATGAGGTCATCGATCGCAAACTGGGCATACCGATTACGCTGTCGGTGCTGTACATCGAGGTGGGCCGTCGTGTCGGACTGCCGCTGAGCGGCGTATCGTTTCCCGGCCATTTTCTGCTCAAGTGCGCGCTGCGCGATGGCGCGGTGATATTCGATGCATATGCGAAGGGCGCATCGTTAGGCATCAAGGATTTGCAAAAGCGCCTGCGCGTGCTGAGCGGCGGCATGGACGTTGCGCCGGAAGCCGTGATGCGCATGCTGACGGCAGCACAGCCTGCGGAGATACTCGCCCGCATGCTGCGCAACCTGAAAGCAATCCATACCGAACGCGGCGACAGAACCAAGGCATTGACGGCCGTCAATCGCGTTATTGATTTGTATCCGGATGCGGCGGACGAATACCGCGACCGCGCGCGTTTGCTTGAGGCGCTGGAGTGTTGCCGCGCGGCGCTGGCAGATTTTGAAACCTATCTAAGGCTCGATCCGCAAGCGGAGGATGCGCGCACCGTGCGCGGGAAAATAGCTGCGTTACGTGAGCGCGTGTCGCGGCTCAATTAAATAGATTGATTATAAGTATTTGTTTTTAAACAAAATTATTTTGTCATTCAATTACACGATTAGACGTTGATGGCGCTGTTCGATATGCTCATGAACATGGCGTGCAGCGCGCGACGATAATCAATCATCAATCCGAAAATAAGAAAGCGGGGAATCGATGGAACTTTATGTGTGGTGGGCGGTGGCCGGCATCGGTCTGATCATTGTGGAAATGATGTCGGGCACGCTGATACTACTGGTGCTGGGGCTGGCAGCGTTCGCGGGCGCGGCGGCGGCGTACTTCGGATTTTCGTTCGAGGTGCAGGCGGTGGCCGCGGTATCGCTGGCGGCAGTCGGCATGATCGTGCTGAGTAGTCTGAAAAAGAAAAAAGTCGCGGGCGAAAAGGATCACGGCGCGCTGGATATTGGGCACACGGTGATACTGGAGTCCTGGGTGAGCGAAGCCGATGGCGTCGCCAAAGTTCGTTATCGCAACGCGACGTGGGATGCCAAAGTGACCGGCACGCGCACGCCCGGCGGCACGGTGTTTTATATTTGCGCGATGGACGGCAGCACGTTGCATATTTCGAGCAATAAACCGGCGTAAGACGACAGCGAGGCGTCTGCACGTCACACAATTTTAACGAGGGAGAGCAACATGATCGGAAAAGTCATAGGCGTAGTCGTTATAACCGTGGTGCTGATTGCCGCGAATCTGGGCGCGTTTGCCGTGCCGTTTTTCCTGATAGGACTGGTAGTGGTGGCAGGCTGGGAAGCGATGCGCCAGGTGCCGCAGCAGCAGGCCTGGGTAGTGGAGCGGCTGGGTAAATTTCACGGTGTGCTGGAGCCGGGGCTGAACTGGATCACGCCGTTTCTGGACAAGGTGGCGTACCGGCATTCGCTCAAGGAAACGCCGCTCGATGTGTCGGAGCAGGTGTGTATTACCAAGGACAACACGCAACTCGGCGTGGATGGCATCATCTATTACCAGGTGACCGATCCCAAACTCGCGTCGTATGGATCAAGCAACTACATCGCGGCGGTGACGCAACTGGCGCAGACCACGCTGCGTTCGGAAATCGGCAAGATGGAACTCGACAAGACGTTCGAAAGCCGCGACGAGATCAACCGTCAGGTGGTTGCCGTGCTGGACGAGGCAGGCCGCACCTGGGGGGTGAAGGTGCTGCGTTACGAAATCAAGAACCTGACGCCGCCGGAAGCGATTCTGCGTTCGATGCAGGCGCAGATCACTGCGGAGCGGGAAAAGCGCGCGCTGATCGCCAAGTCCGAAGGCCAGCGGCAGGAAGAAATCAACCTCGCCGAAGGCGTGAAACAGGCGGCAGTGCTGCAATCCGAAGGCGATAAGATTTCCCAGATTAACAAGGCGGAAGGCGAGGCCAAAGCGGTCACCACGATCGCCGACGCCACTGCAGCGGCAGTGCGCACGGTGGCGGCCGCAATGAACGAGCCGGGCGGCATGAACGCGGCCAACCTGAAGATCGCGGAACACTATATCAACGCGTTTGCCAATATGGCCAAGACCAACAACACGATGATTGTGCCGGGCAACGTGGCTGATGTCGCAACCATGATCGGCACGGCGATGAATACGCTGAATACGATAAAGACCGGCGGCGCTGCGCCGGGACCGGCGTCACGATAGCAGCATCCGTGATAAAAAACGCCGCCTCAGGCGGCGTTTTTGTTTCAGGCTGAGAGGATGAAAAGAAAACGGGACGCCAGGCGTCCCGTTTTTATGTGCTTTTCTGAGGCGATTGATCGGTGCTTAGCGAACGGCGGCAGCTTCGGGCATCCACACACGCACCAGCCGCGGTTGCTGCGCATCAGACGGCTCCCCGGCTGCAGTGGGCGCGGTCGGAATCAGCTTATCCAGATCGGCGCGCGGCTCCGTAACGGCAGGCTGGCGTACGGCGCGCTCCATCTCTTTTTTCACTTTTGCGCGCTCTTGCGCGGCCAATTCTTCCGCCGCTTCGCGCGCGGGCGTCCAGTTGCCGGCGCGCGCAGTACCTGACCACGGCGTGCCTGTGCCCGCTTCCGCGGAATACGGGAATGGGAACGGGCTTGCATCGGTGCGCGGCTTTATCTTGATATCCGTGTCATCGTCTTTCTCCGGCGGCGGCGAACCGTCATGCACCAGATTGCGGCGGCGTTGCAGATAGGCATCGCGTAAAAACTCATAAGGATCAAGTGCGGCAGCGTCGAGAATCTTTGAAGTGTCTAGCAAATCCGCACGCTGGCTGATCGCCCGTAGGCCCCACAAAACATTGCGGGCACGCATGGACTTGACATAGGTGATTGGATCGGTCTTGAAATCGACCACCTTGCCCACGGCGTCACGAATGTTGCTCGGCCCAAGGATCGGGATAACGAGATAGGGGCCATCACCAATACCCCAGTAACCCATGGTCTGACCAAAATCCTCGTTATGTTTTTCCAAGCCGATTTCGGTGGCGACGTCCAGGAAGCCGAGCACGCCGATCGTGCTGTTGACCACCACCCGTCCCACATCGGAAATCGCATTGACGAGCTTGCCTTGCAGCAGATTGTTCAGCGCGATCAGCACGTCATTGATGTTGGCAAAAAAGTTGCTGATGCCGGTGCGCGCGAACGACGGCAGCACCGCGCGGTAGCCTTCGGCCAATGGTTTGAAAAGCGCCGTGTCCACACCATCGTTGAAGCTGTAGATGGCGCGGTTCATGGGCTCCATCGGATCGCGCGGATTGGTGGTTGCGCAGCCGCCTAAAAACGATAGCGACAACAGCATCAGCAAGCCAAGTATGGCTGCGTTCATGCGGCGCGGCATTGTGCACATAACGTAATACCTTGTTTTTCTGGTTTAGCCGTTTGTTATAAAAAACATTATATCAATAGGCCATCCGGCTCGAAAGCCCGAAAGAGCGGGGTTTAAGACGCTGTGACAGATTGTCTGTTTTATGCCTAATTTCCAATTTCGCATGGCTCTCCACACTGAAAAATGTTAGTTAACTATTTGTTTTAATAAGAAAAAACACTGTATCAACCCGTTTCGGCTGGCGATTTTGCTAGAATGGCTGCGATACGAAGATCCCATGGGCTGTTCCCCGCAGACCCGTCATCCTTACCGAGGCCTCCATCATGCTAGATAAAGTTAAGCCCGCCGTGCAGCTGAAAGACATGAGCCTGTTCCGGCAGCAGTGCTACATCAACGGTGCGTGGGTGGACGCCGACGACAAATCCACCTTGACGGTTTACAACCCTGCCGACGGATCGCTGGTGGGCACAGTGCCGAAATTGGGCGTGGCGGAGACCAAGCGCGCCATCGAAACCGCGCACGAAGCGTTCAAACTGTGGCGCGCGAAAACCGCCAAAGAGCGTTCGGCGATGCTGCGCAAATGGTTTGATTTGATGGTGGCCAACACCGAAGACCTCGCGCTGTTGATGACGCTGGAGCAGGGCAAGCCGCTCACCGAATCGCGCGGCGAAATCGGCTACGGCGCTTCGTTCATCGAATGGTTTGCCGAGGAAGCGAAGCGCGTGTATGGCGATGTGATTCCGGCGCAGGCGCCCGACAAGCGTATCGTCGTGATCAAGCAGCCGATTGGCGTGTGCGCGGCGGTGACGCCGTGGAATTTTCCGAATGCGATGATTACGCGCAAGGCGGGACCGGCGCTGGCGGCTGGTTGCACCATCGTCATCCGGCCCGCGTCGCAGACGCCGTTTTCAGCGCTGGCGCTTTGCGAACTGGCCGAGCGTGCGGGCATTCCCAAGGGCGTGATCTCGGTGATCACCGGCACCGCCGGCCCGATGGGCAAGGAACTCACCACGCACCCGCGGGTGCGCAAGTTCACCTTTACCGGTTCCACCGAAGTCGGCAAACTGTTGATGGCGCAGTGCGCGACCACCGTGAAAAAGGTTTCGCTAGAACTCGGCGGCAATGCGCCGTTCATTGTGTTCGATGATGCCGATATCGATTCAGCGGTGGAGGGCGCGATGGCCTCCAAGTTTCGCAACACCGGGCAGACGTGCGTGTGCGCCAATCGTATTTTTGTGCAGGACGGCGTTTACGATCAGTTCGCCACCAAGCTTGCCGCGAAAGTGGCGGCAATGAAGGTAGGCAATGGCCTTGAAGATGGTGTAACGCAAGGTCCGCTGATCGACAAGAACGCAGTGCTGAAAGTCGAAGAACACATTGCCGATGCGCTGGCCAAGGGCGCGCGCGTGGTCACCGGCGGTAAGCGTCACGCGAAAGGCGGCCAGTTTTTCGAGCCGACTGTGCTCGCTGATGTGAAGCCCGACATGAAAGTCACGCACGAAGAAACTTTCGGCCCGGTGGCGCCGCTATTCCACTTCAAGACCGAAGCGGAACTTCTGGAACTGGCGAATAACACGGAGTACGGATTGGCGGCGTATTTTTACAGCCGCGACATCGGCCGCATCTGGCGCGTCGCGGAAGGTTTGGAGTCCGGCATTGTTGGCATTAACGTCGGCATTATCTCGACCGAAGTGGCACCGTTTGGCGGTGTGAAAGAATCCGGCATCGGCCGCGAAGGTTCGAAGTACGGCATTGAGGAGTTTCTTGAAGTGAAATACCTGTGTATGGGCGACGTTACAAAATAGTGTTTAAAAATATATACTTATATAATTTCAGTATGCTGTCCCCCGCGCTACTGCCGCGGGGAATTTTTTCTCCGAACACCTCATGAAATCCGCTCCCAAAATTTATCTGGTTCACGCTGCTGAAGTTTCGATAGCGCCTATTGTTGCGAGTTTTCGCGCGGCGTGGCCGGAGGCGCGGCTCGCAAACTTGCTGGAAGACTCGTTCATGCCCGACCTCGCAGCCGACGGCAAACTCACCGACGCGATGATCGGGCGCTTTGTGCGGATCGGAGAATACAGCGTGAGTGCCGGCGCCGATGCGATTCTGTTTGCGTGCTCGGCCTTTGGTCCCGCGATTGAGGAATGCCGCCGGCAGTTAAAAATTCCGGTTCTGAAACCCAACGAAGCGATGTACGAACAACTGGTTGCGAAAGATTGCAGCGTGAGTTTGCTCGCGACATTTCCGCCGTCGATACCGTCGATGGTGACGGAAATCACTGAAGCAGCGAAAGCGGCTGGCACTACACTCAAACTCAATACGCAACTGGTCGAAGGCGCGCTGGCCGCGCTGCAAAGCAACAATCCGAACGAGCACAACCGCCTGATTGTCGAACTGGCCGCAAAACAACAATGCGATGTCATCGCGTTCGCGCAATTCTCGATGGCGCCGGTGCTGAAAGCGGCTGCTGCGCGCACCCGCACGCCGATACTCACCACGCCAGACAGCGCGGTGGCGAAACTTAAAACGATGCTGGCGTAGGAACGCCGGTGCCAACGGTTACCGCCCTCTATCGCTACCCGGTAAAAGGGTTTACGCCGGAGCGCTGCGAGCGCATTACGGTGTTACCAGGTGGCCGTGTCGCGGGTGACCGCGTGCTCAACTTTCGTTTTGCCGATGCGCCCGTGGCGGACGCTGCGTGGTGCCGCAAATATCACGGCGTGGTGCTGGTGAATACGCCGGGGCTGGCGCGGCTGCAGGTTCGTTTCGACGACAGTGCACAGCGGCTGCGTATTGCGTTTGAGGATCATGTGCTGGCCGAGGACGGTCTGGATGAAGCGGGCCGTCAGCGCCTGGTCGATGCCATCACCGGCTACGTGCTTTCGCTGGACGAAAATCCATTGACAGGGCAACCCGTGCGCTTGCCGTTGAAGCTGGTGGGTGACGGTGCGGCGCCGCGTTATCAGGACAACGAAGCAGGGCAGGTGACGCTGCACAGCCGCGAGAGTTTGGCTTCCGCAGGCGCCGCGCTGGGTGATGCGAATCTTGATGAACGGCGCTTCCGGCATAACATCGTGATTGACGGCGTGGCTGCCTGGGAAGAGCAGTCGTGGGTGGGCCGCAAGCTGCGCGTGGGCGCCGTCGAATTTGAGACCGTGGTGCCGAAAGTACGCTGTCTCGCCACGCATGCGAATCCGTTGACTGGCGAGCGCGATCTTGACGTCATGCAAACGCTGGTGCGGGCGTTCAGGCAACAACAGCCGACGTTTGGTATTGGCCTGCTGTCGCGCGCAGGTGGTGAAATTTGCGTGGGTGATATTGTGGCTGAGCGATTTTAAGGATATCAAATGTTCGAGGGTTTTAAACACGTTCAGATTCAGACCAGCGATCCCGAAGTCAAAATCAATCTGCGCTACGGCGGCACCGGGCCGCCCATCCTGCTGCTGCACGGCAATCCGCTGACGCATGTGCATTGGCATCTGGTGGCGCCGCGGTTAGCAGAACACTTTACCGTGGTGTGCGCCGATTTGCGCGGCTACGGCGACAGCAGCAAGCCGCGCGGTTTGCCCGATCACAGCAATTATTCGTTCCGGCGCATGGCGCAGGATCAGGTGGACGTGATGGCGCACCTCGGCTTCAAAAAATTCTGTGTCGCGGGACATGACCGCGGCGGACGCACCGCGATTCGAATGGCGCTCGATCACGCGGATAAGGTGAAAAAACTCGCGAGTTTCGACGTGTTGCCCACGCATTACATCCTTACCCACATCAATCTTGCGTGGGCAGTGAATTCGTATCACTGGTGGTTCATGGCGCAGCCATACGATCTGCCCGAGAAGCTGATTGCCGGCCACGAGGATTTTTATATCCTGAAAAAACTCACCACCATGGGCATCGGCAAAGGCGGCTTCAAGCAGGAAGCGCTGGACGAATACGCGCGCGTCTGCACGCCGGAGAACATACACGGCGTGTGCGAGGACTATCGCGCCAATGTCAGCGTCGATTTCGAGATGGACAAGGCCGACCACGAATCCGGGCGCAGGATTCAGTGCCCGACCGCGGTCTACTGGGGTGAGTTGAGCCACACGGAGAAGTTTTTCAATCCCCACGAAGCGTGGCCGCCGTATGCTGCGAATATTGTGAAGATGCAACCGCTGCCGTGCGGTCATTATCCGGCGGAACAGGTGCCGGACCGGGTGTACGATGAGTTGTCGGTGTTTTTCAGAGATTGATGCTGTTGAGAGGGTTTATGAAAATATCAATAAAAACAAATATTTATATTATTTTTGCCCATTTGATGATGGCACTTCCCGTGGCGGCGGCCGGCTTTCCCGAACGTCCGGTGCGCATGATCGTGCCGTTCGCACCGGGCGCGGCGCAAGACATCATGGGCCGCGTCGTGGCGCAACGTCTGACCGAGGCGTGGGGGCAGCAAGTGGTGGTCGACAATCGCGCGGGCGCCGGATCGAACATCGGCGTTGAACTGGCGGCGCGCGCGCAGCCGGATGGCTACACGCTATTGTTTGCCAACGAGGCGATGGCAATCAATGCCACGCTGTCGCGCAACCGTGCGTTTGACGCGCAGCGCGATTTAATGCCGGTGAGCATGGTCGTCATCAACCCGCGCGTATTTGTGGTGCATCCGTCGGTGACGGCAAATTCGATCAAGGAACTTGTCGCAATGGCGCGCGCGAAACCGGGCGCGGTGCGCTACGGCTCATCGGGCGTGGGCACGGGGCCGCATCTGGCGGCGGCGCTGCTGGCGAGTATGGCCAAAGTGGACATGACGCATGTGCCCTACAAAGGGGTTGCGCCCGCGATCACCGACCTGCTGGCGGGGCAAATCCAGATGATCGCTTCGACAGTGAGTTCGGCCATGCCGCAGATACAAGGCGGCAAATTGCGGCCGCTGGCGGTTACCACCGTCAAGCGTTCCGGAGCGCTGCCGAATGTGCCCACCGTCGCGGAGAGCGGCATCGAAGGCTACGAGGCCACCGCGTGGAGCATGTTGATGGTGCCCGCCGGCACGCCGCGCGCGCTGGTGACGCGCATACATGAAAGCGCGGTGCGCGTGCTCGAAAATGCCGACGTGCGCAAGCGCTTTGCAGCGGATGGTGGCGAGGCGACGAGTTCGTCGGGCGCAGAGGCGGCAAAATTTCTGCAGGCCGAGATTCAGCGCTGGGCAAAAGTCATCAAGGAAGCGGGCGTGCGCGCGGAGTAATGTTTCTCTTTCGCGCTCATCCCTCACGCATCACATGCCATACAACACAAACGGCGCCCAGAAATAGGGATTGCGTTTTCGCGGATGGTCGTGATTCAGAAACTCGCGCTTGGTCGCCGTGATGGCCTGTGCATGCGGTTGCCCCGCCTTGATTTTTGTCAGGAGACTGCCCACGAACTCCGCGGTTTCCTCGTCGGCCACCGGCCACAGTGTCAACACCGTGTTGGTGTTGCCCGCCACATAGAGCGCGTACGCCAATCCCATCAAACCTTCGCCGCTGATATTCTCGCCGCGCGCCGTATTGCAGGCCGAGAGCAGCGTCAGCTCGCTCTTCAGATTCATGCCCACCCACTCGCCCATCGTTACATAGCCGTCGCGCTCGGGCTCCGTGCCTTCGGGCGCCAGCACCAGGCTGCTGTAGGCCGGGAAATTGGGGTCGAAATAACCATGCGCTGCAAACAGCAGATAACGATATTGCGCGAGTTCCCCGCCGGTCGATAGACGGCGCAGCGTTGTCTCGCTCGCCGCCTTGCCGCTCACCACCCGGCTTTGCCCGGCAAATATTTTTGCGGCGAGGTCCATCTCGACCTGAGTGCCGGGCAGGTTTACCCACTTGAGATTGCGCAGCATCTCGGCAGGATTGCCGCTGCCTTGCCGCGTGAACGGGCTGCGCGTCATGGTTACGCCCTTGCCGCGATTCGCTGCGCCACTGTTGCTGCCATATTCCGGGTTGCCGATGGCCAACAGTGCGTCGCGTGTTTTGTTCCTGCCGTACTCGGCCTGCCGCTCGCGCAGCAGTTTCAACACCGAGAGGCTTTGCACCTGGCTCACCTCGAACTGCGCGATCAGCGGCTTGCCGTTCAGCGGCAACACATCCCATGGCACCAGTCCCAACGGGCCGTCGGGAGAAATGATCACCTGCTGCTTGCCCGCCAACTGGCTTTGCAGCGGATCGAGCAGTGATTTGCCCAGGTAAGCTATCAATTCCTGATACTGCGCTTCGCGGCTGACGAAAGCAGCTCCGGGCGGAATACAGTCGGCGCCGGCGTTGCCGGTAACCGGGGCATTCAGGCCACGCGGCGCGGCGGTCGATTCGTTTTGCTGTTTGTCCTGTTGCATCTGTTGCGTGCTGCACGCTTGGCCCGCAGCCACCACGCGCCAGCGTGGGGTGCTGCCTTCCACCCAGCGCAGAATCTGGATGGTGCGTCCGGTGTCATCGACCAACACGCTGCCGCTCAGGTTGGCGGTCCACATGCGCAGTGCTTCCACCGTATCGGCTAGCCCCGGCAGTGCCGCGATATCGAACCACGTGACTTCACCGGCGGCATTCAATGTGAGCGCCTTGACGGTATTGCCGCGCATCACGATATAGCTCACGAATACGCCGTTGGCGGGAAGTAAGTTGCGTGCATCCTCGGCCGTTGCGAGCCGAACTTCGGTGATCTGGTGAAAGCGTGGGTAGCGCCCCTGAAGCTCCCGCTTGAGTTCGGCCAGTGCGCGCGAAGTGGTGTTACGTTCGGCCTTGAGCGCTTCGCGTTCCGCATCCTTCCCCGTTTGCGCAATGCGGGTGTCGAGCGCACCAATGCGATCTGAATATTCCAGCAGTTTCTTCGCTTCGGTATCGGGCAGGCCGCTGCTCGTGGCCGCCGAGCGTAGCGTCATTTGTTCAAGCAGGGTGCGCGCCTTGGTGCGTTCGAGCACGCTTAAAGCCTCACGCACGCCACCAGTGTCCTTCAGGGCGCGCAAGTAGTCGTGGTAACCATACAAATAGTTACCCAATACGCCGCGTTGCGATTCCGTACTATCGCGCCCCGCTTCGTCACGCTGAGCTTCGGCGCCGGCGATGAAGCGCGCGTAATACGGCAGGGCTTCCGCCGTACGGCCCAGCGCTTCTAGCGTACCGGCGTAGTTGTTGAGCGAAAGTAGGGTGCTTGGATGCTTCTCGCCGAGCATCTCGCTGCTCAGCTTGAGCACGCGCTCGTCATGCGGTAGCGCTTCCGCCACGCGCCCCAGTTCTTGTAGCACACGAGCGTAGTTGTTGAGCGAGAGGAGGGTATTGGGATGTTTTTCGCCTAATATCTCAATGAAAAATTTGAGTGCGCGTTCGCTATAAGGCAGGGCGTCTGCTGGACGTCCCAGCACTTGCAGCCCAGTTGCGTAGCTACCGAGTGAGAGGAGCGTCTCCGGATGTTTTTCCCCCAGTATCTCGGTGCGCAATTTGAGCGCGCGTTCGTAATAGGGTAGGGCTTCCACAGTACGCCCCAGCGTTTGTAGCACATTGGCGTAGCTATTGATTGCGTACTGGGTGATACGATGTTTTTCGCCCAACGCCTCAGTGCTTAGCTTGAGCGCGCGTACAAAGTGCGGCAGAGCTTCCGCCGCACGCCCAAGCTCCTGCAGCGCGAAGGCGTAGTTATTGAGAAAACCGAGTGTGTCAGGGTGTTTTTCACCCATTGTCTCAATGCCTAGTCTGAGCGCGCGCTCAATATGCGGTAGGGCCTCCGCCACGCGGCCGAGGTCTCGCAGCAGATCGGCGTGGTTGTTAAGCGCGATCACGGTGTCGGGATGTTTCTCACCCAGCAGATCGGTGCTCAGTTTAAGCGCGCGCTCACTATGCGGTAGGGCTTCTGCCAGGCGACCCAACGTTACCAGTGCGCTGGCGTAGTTACCGAGCGAAACCAAAGTGTCGGGATGTTTCTCTCCCAGCACTTCGGCGCGAAGTTGTAGCACACGCTCGAAATATGACAGGGCTTCCGCCGCACGGTTCCGCGCTTGCAGCACATAAGCATAGTTATTGAGTGAGGTGAGAGTGTTAGGATGCTTTTCGCCGAGCACCGATTGCGCGCGCTTCAATATTCCAGCGGCTTGAGCCAATGCCGCCGGATAATTTCCTTGGGCATACATCTGCTCAAACTTCCTGTTTGCCGCCGCAATATCTGCGGCATTGTCCTGCGCATGCGCCGTGCGCACGCGCCATCCGTCTTCAGGCGCGTGTCCGAGCAGACCCAGTGCCAGTATCGTGAGCGTTGGAAGGACGCACTTCGACCATGAAAGGTTGCGCATGATTGCCCCGCACAGTAACCGCAATCAGTTTACTCGGTCTTGGATGTCCGTGGCGCCTTCGTGCATGCCGTGCTCAAAGTGGTAGCCTGGATGATCACGTCCGGGGTCGCCTGCGTGCGGTCGGAGTAAGACCGATCATCCTGTTTATGGCTAGCGAATGGTTTCTGCTATTCCTTGATATTGGCCTTCCTGATGATCGGTACCCACTTCTTTTCTTCAGCGAGGATGAAGCGCGTGAATTCTGCCGGTGTGCCGGGCGCGGCGTCGATGCCGTTGCCTTTCAACTGCTGAATCACGTCGGGTGATTTGAGCGCGGCCACCAGCTCACGATTCAGTTTTTCAATAATC
>JAKFYK010000074.1 GCA_021730905.1 Betaproteobacteria bacterium
GTGCGACCAGATCGCCGCAGTGCAGCACCGCTTGTGCGCCGAGGGTTTTGGCTTCGGCAACGGCGGCGGAGAGCAGTTCGCGGTGATCGTGGCTGTCTGAAACGATGCAAATTTTCATTTTTAACCTCTGCCCGCATTGTATCTGCTGTTACGGCAAGTTTTATTTATGGCCATATAACCTTTTTCGCATGCCCTCTGCCGTACCGCAATTTAAAATCCATGCACAATAAAGGGGGGTCATGAATGTTCACCAGCAATCCGTTTGCAGCACTGTCCGCGTCCATACCTCCCACCGTGATGCAGATCTATGTCCTGGCCATGATTTTTCTGGTCGCGGCAGGCACACTGTTCGACATCGTGCACAAGGGCAGCGCCAGGTATTTTTTCCAGAACCTGCGCAAGTCGAACGCCAAGGCGAAAAAGCAGGTCGGCGGCGGCGAGCTGGTCTCGATCGCAGTGCAGACCGCGGTCGTCGACGTGCTGGCGTCCGGCGAGTTCTGCAACATGCGCCGACGCATCGCGCATCTGCTGACGATGTACGGCTTCCTGCTCTATGTCGGCACCACGGTGCTGATGGTGTTCTGCTACCCGACTGCTGCAATGGCAACGCCGGCGATTGTGCCGCAACTGTGGTGGCTCGGCGGACTGATGATCTGCGTCGGCGGCTACTGGTTCTGGTTCTTCATCCGGGTTGATGTTGCCGCGGAGGGCAATTCGCCTTTCCGCGTGATGCGCGCTGATCTGTTTGTGCTGTCGCTGCTGGCAAGCGTGACGCTGGGCCTGGTCTGGGCGTGGATGCAGGCGAAAGGCATGGCGGGATCGACAGTACTGTTCGGCCTCTACATCATTGCCACCACCGTGCTCTTCGGGTCAGTGGCTTGGTCGAAGTTCGCTCACATGTTCTTCAAGCCTGCCGCTGCCTTCGAGAAAAGAATATCCAAGGCCAATGGTACAGCCGAGAATCTGCCGACGCTGTCCCGCGACGATCCCGAACAACAAGAAAGACACTCGATGGAACTGTTGCGGGACGCGCCGATGAACATGGGGCTTGGCATCAAGCGCGAAGCGCCTCGTCACTATTAGCACTATTAGAAAACACCCCGCTGGTTCTGCCGGAACAAGTCAAGGAGCCGACTTATGCCTACCTTCGTTTATATGACAAGGTGCGATGGATGCGGACATTGCGTCGACATCTGCCCGTCCGACATCATGCACATCGACCCGACGTATCGACGTGCCTACAACATCGAGCCCAACATGTGCTGGGAGTGCTACTCCTGCGTCAAGGCTTGTCCGCAGAATGCGATCGATGTGCGCGGCTATGCTGACTTTGCCCCGCTCGGTCACAGTGTTCGCGTTCATCGCGACGAAGAAAAAGGCACGATCGCCTGGAAGATAAAATTCCGGAACGGTACGGAAAAGAATTTCCTGTCGCCCATCACCACCAAGCCCTGGGGGACGGCCATTCCCAAACTTGCGGATGTTCCCGGGCCCAGCAAGGAGATGCGCGACAGCCAGTTGTTGTATAACGAGCCCAAATGGATCCGTATGGATGACGGCGGATTGCATACGCTTAAGTCCAATGGGCTCAAGCTGAAGAAAGGTGTGGCTTACTGATGGCTTACGAAACGATTGTCGAAGAAGGCATCGATATTCTGGTCGTCGGTGCGGGCCTTGGCGGCACGGGCGCCGCATGGGAAGCCAGATTTTGGGGGCAGGACAAGAAGATAGTCATTGCCGAGAAAGCCAATATTGATCGCTCCGGCGCGGTCGCCCAGGGTTTGTACGCCATCAATTGCTACATGGGAACCCGCTGGGGCGAAAACAAACCGGAGGACCATGTCCGCTACGCCCGTATCGACCTGATGGGGCTGGTGCGGGAAGACTTGCTGTTCGATATGGCCCGTCACGTTGACTCCACGGTGCATCAGTTCGAAGAGTGGGGCCTGCCCATCATGAAGGATCCGAAAACCGGGCGCTATCTGCGTGAAGGGCGATGGCAGATCATGATTCACGGCGAGTCCTACAAGCCAATCGTGGCCGAGGCTGCCAAGAAATCAGCGGACAAAGTTTTCAACCGCATCTGCGTCACCCACCTGCTGATGGACGACGGCAAGGAGAACCGGGTCGCCGGCGCTGTTGGCTTCAACGTTCGCACAGGGAACTACCACGTCTTCAAGTCCAAGACAGTGATCTGCGGCGCGGGCGGCGCCTCCAACATCTTCAAGCCGCGCTCGGTGGGCGAAGGTTCTGGCCGCACCTGGTATGCGCCGTGGTCGTCCGCGTCTGCCTACGGACTCATGATCAACGCCGGCGCCAAGATGACGCAGATGGAAAATCGCATCGTGCTGGCGCGTTTCAAGGACGGTTATGGTCCGGTCGGCGCCTACTTCCTGCATCTGAAGACTTATACGCAAAATTGCCTGGGCGAGGAGTACGAATCCAAGTGGTTCCCTGAACTTCAGAAACTGGTCGGCAAGGAATATCTCGATCCGGAAGCTTCGCACCTGACCCACAGGCCGATCCCGACCTGCCTACGCAACCATTGCATAATTAGTGAAGTGAATGCCGGCCGCGGCCCGATTCACATGGTGACCATGCAGGCGTTCCAGGACCCTCACCTGGAAGAGGTCGGTTGGGAAAACTTTCTCGGCATGACGGTCGGCCAGGCGGTTCTGTGGGCCGCTACGGATGTGGATCCCAAGAACGAGAATCCTGAACTGACCACTTCCGAGCCCTACGTCATGGGCTCCCACGCGACCTGCTCGGGTGCCTGGTGCTCGGGCCCGGAGGATGTTTCCCCTCCCGAGTATTTCTGGGGCTACAACCGCATGACGACGATCGAGGGGTTGTTCGGCGCGGGTGACGCAGTCGGCGGCACGCCGCACGCCTTTTCATCCGGCTCGTTCACCGAAGGTCGTCTTGCTGCCAAGGCCGCCTGCAAGTACATCGACGACGGAAAGGCCGAAGGCATCGTCGTATCTGAAAATCAGATCAGCCGCCGCAAGAAAGAAATCTACAAGCCCCTGGAGCACTACAAGATCTACCGCAATGCGGTCGTGGCAGGAGATGTCAACCCGCACTACATCAATCCCAAGCAGGGCCTGGAACGTCTGCAAAAATTGATGGACGAGTATTGCGGCGGCGTGACGGTCAGCTACATGACCAACGAGAAGCTTCTGCATATCGGTCTCAAGAAGCTTAAGATCATGGAGGAGGACCTTGATAGCCTGGCTGCGAAGGATATTCACGAGTTGCTGCGCGCGTGGGAATTGAAGCACCGTCATCGCGCGGCAGAGTGCGTCACCCAGCACACGCTGTTCCGCAAGGAGACCCGTTGGCCGGGTTACTATTACCGCGGCGACGCCATGAAGGTGGATGACGAAAACTGGCATGTGTTGACTGTTTCGCGTCGCGATCCGGAAACCGGCGAATACACTATGGAGAAGGCGCCTTGTTATCACCTGGTTTCGGAAGACGAGTAACAATTATCTTCAGGCAGAAGCGCGCGTTCACCTTCTGTCTGACTTGGAAGATGCTGTCATGTCGAGTGTTGTGAACCCTGTCGAGCAAGTCACTTCCGGTCTTCAAGAGCCTTGCGTGAACATTATTGAAAAAACCGATGCGGAGATTCTGGCCGTCGCCGATCCGTTGTGGCGCGACCTCGTCAAATCGTCGAACGAAGGCAAATATGGAGAATTCGCAAGGAATTTCTCCAGCAATCTGGCGCTCGCGATGAATACTGTTGTGGCGAACCACCAGTTCGCAAACAGCGAATTGGCGAGAAGCCTGTCTGAAGACGTCGATTCGCTCGGCATTATTCGCCGGGGCGAGCATGTGACGGTTTTGTACCGGCAGCGCAGTACTAAAAAGCAGGGCGAATGGCTGGGACGGCTTGTCCTCGGCTATGAAAATGGCGAGGTCAGGATTTTTGGTGCCTCCATCTTCTGAGCATCTCATTCGGATTCGACATGAGTGAAACCATCCAGGACGGCAAGTTTGTCGAACTGACCTACAAGGTGACCGACAGGAAATCGGGGCACGTCCTCACCCGGGTCGAATTCCCGTTGGGCTATGTTCACGGACACAATGAAATTCTGGCCCCTTCTGTCCATATGGCGCTGGAGGGCAAATCTGCTGGAGACACTATCGAAGTGCCGATCGATGGCAATCAGATTTTTGGCCCCAGAAACGAGTCGCTGGTTTTTACCGATCACATCGAGAATGTCCCTGAGGAATATCGGCAAGTCGGCACCTCCATCCTCATGGAAAACGACAAGGGCCAGACCCGCAGCTTTATCGTGACGCGGTTCGATGACGAGACACTGACGGTCGATGGCAACAATCCGCTTTGCGGCAGAGCGGTAGTCTTTGTGCTTGAGATATTGACCGTGCGCGACGCAACCGAGGACGAGACAAGAACGGGCGAGGCGATCATTGTGGGCGCGGATATCGCCCCGTCGCTCATGAAGCTTGTTTGAGCGGCGGTGTTGAATGGCATCGAATAATTTTTGGATTTGCGACTTGCACTTGTAATCCTGACTTCACGAAAAAAAGGTGACTTATGAGCGAGCAACCCCCCCCCACCAAAGTTCCTGACGGCCAAGCGCGTTTTTTGACAACCCGTCAGATGGCGCCAAACGAAAAAGGATTTGTTGGTTACAAAACTGTCTGGGAACCGTTCCAGAAGGAAGTCGAATACAAGACGCCGAAACAGCCGTAGGGCCTGTTTGGCGCCATGCCGCGGCATGGATGGGCGATGGAAAAAAACGCCTGTCTAACACTCCGTCGACTGAACACGTGTTTGTTTGTAAGGCCGAAAAAAAGCCGCTCTCAAGAGCGGCTTTTTTGTGCGCATAACCTTATGCGGGATATATAATATAATCAATAAAAACAAATGGTTAAAAATTATCTCTGCTGGCAGATGCTTCAGCGGGCGGAATGTCCAGTCAGCTTGACTTCAACTTTGTCATTTTCGTCGATGGTAGCGTAATACTCGCGCAGAATTTCCAGCACTTCGGGCCGGCTGAATTCTGCGGGGACCGCGCCGCCTTCGGAAAGCCATTTGCGCAATTTGGTGCCGGAGACTTGCAAGCGGTCTTTTTCGTCGTGCGGACAGGTGCGTGCAGAGGCCATGCCGCCGCAGGCATAACACCAGAATGTCCAGTCGATTTTCAGTGGCTGCGTTTCGAGCGCGCCTTTGGGGATTTCATCAAAGATGTGATGCGCATCGAAGGGGCCGTAATAACTGCCGACGCCGGCGTGATCGCGGCCGACGATTTGATGCGAGCAGCCGTAGTTCTGGCGAAACAGCGCATGGAGCAATGCTTCGCGCGGGCCGGCGTAACGCATGTCGAGTGGATAACCGGATTGAATCACCGTGTTTTTCGCAAAGTATCTTTCGACGAGCACAGCAATGGTTTGGGTGCGCACACCAGCGGGAATGTCGCCGGGCTTCAGATTGCCGAGCAGCGAATGCACCAGCACGCCGTCGCACACTTCAATCGCCACTTTGGCGAGATATTCGTGTGAGCGGTGCATGGGATTGCGCGTCTGAAATGCCGCCACGGTGGACCAACCTGCGGCCTCAAATGCGGCGCGGGTCTGCGCGGGCGTCATGTAGAGCGCGCCATACTTTTCGGGAAAGCCGCCTTGTGACAACACTTTCACCGGTCCTGCGAGATTGATCTCGCCTTGTTGCAGCACCATTTTTACGCCGGGATGTTCGGCATCGGTGGTCCTGAATATCGACTTGCATTCGTGTGCTTTGTCGATGGTGTATTTTTCGGTGACCTTCATGGTGGCGAGAATTTCGCCGGAGTCACTGTCGGTCAGCGCGACTTCCGCGCCGGTTTTAATACCATCGGAAAGCGCTTTGCTCGCGGAAAGCGTGATCGGGATTGGCCAAAACAGGCCGTTTGTCATTTGATAATTGCTGCACACGCCCTCCCAGTCGGCATGCGTCATGAAGCCATGGAGCGGCGTAAAGCCGCCTATGCCCAGCATTAGCAAGTCGCCTTTTTCACGCGAACTGACCGGTACTTTGGGCAAATTTGGCGCGCGTCGGAACGCTTCGTGGTGCGGTACACCGAAAAGCTGTAGCGGCGTGAGTGACCCGCCACCATGTGGCTTGACCAGCTTTGACGTCAAAATAGCTCCGAAACAGCAATTTTCCGGGATCAGCAGCGGGCGACGATAGCAGGAAGCAAACAGGCGCTGTATCCATTTATTTTATTGATTGATAAGAACTATTTTTTGTGGTGCTGGGCAACTGACAGCTGCCGGTGCTGCCCCGTGTATGAAGCGACTATGCGCTGTACGGAAATCCACCTATTTTTCAGGGTTTGATGCTATGATTTATCGGTTATATTTCAATGACAAACGTCGCTGCGGCGAGGCAAGAACGAAAACATGAGGCTTTTTGGAGGATGGGGCGCGGCGCCGTGTTTGGGCGTCGCGTTGGTGTTTGCAGGGACGAATTCTTACGCCCAGTGGTGGAAAGATCCCTTTGATACAGGTCAGATGACTTCGCCAGCGCCCGATAAGCGCTGGGAGCCGTCTGCACCGCTGCCGACCATACCCCCGGCGACAAATGCGGAAACGCTGAGCAGCGACCGGCCGCTGACTTTGCCGGAGCTCACCGAATTCGGACTGCGCAATAACCCGCGTACTCGCCAGGCATGGTTTGCGGCGCGTGCAGCGGCGGCGGCGGTGGGAATAGCAAAGGGCGACGATTTGCCGAATATTGCCGGCTCCATTGCTTTTCAGCGCCAGCGACCGGTATCCGGAACTTCCGGGCTTGCATCGCCATGGCTAAACCGTTACGGCCCCTCCATCAGTTTCAGCTACACGCTGTATGACTTTGGCCTTGGCGATGATCGCACCGAGGCCGCCGAGTATCGTTTGCTGGCGGCGAACCTCGCGCAGAATCGCGTATTGCAGGATGTGATATTCCAGGTCGAACAGTCTTACTATCAATTGATTGGTACTGAAGCGTTGGTGCGCGTCAACGAACGGTCATTGAAAAATATCGAAACCGCCCTGGATGCTGCACGCCGGCGCCGCGAATCGGGCGTGGCGACCGCTGGAGATGTGTTCAGGGCGGAAACGCAGGTGGCACAGGCGCAACTCGTGCTCACGCGCAGCCGCGGAGAGTTTGAAAAATCCCGTGGCGTGCTGTCCACCGCGCTGGGGCTGCCGACGAACAGCTCGGTGCGGGTACAGACTTTGTCGGCACCGCCGCAAATCCAGCCCGTCGTGTCGTCGATCAACGAATTTCTGGAGCGGGCGAAGGCAACGCGCCCCGATCTGGTAGCTGCAGAGGCGCAGGTGCGTGCGGCGCGCGCGTCGGCGGAAGCGGCATCCAAGGTAGGCTTGCCATCGATAGAGCTGGTCGGCAGTTACGGGATTAACGAGTACACCAGTGGCTGGCATCCCGACCGGCCATCCACGCGTCCACAGTCGTACACGCTGAATGTGCGTATCCCGATTTTCTCCGGATTCAAGGACACTTACCAGATCCGGCAGGCGCAAGCGCAAGCCGAACAGGCCGAAGCCGCGCGCGACGTGCTTTATCGCCAGACCCAACTTGAGGTATGGCAGGCCTATCACGACTTGCAGACGGTGACCACCAGTATCAAGACGACTGAAGCGCAGGTGCGGTCGGCGGAGCAGACGGCGCAGGCCGTGTTGGCACGGTATCAAGGAGGCTTTGGCACCATTCTGGATCTGATTACCGCGCAGCAGGATGAGGCCAATGCGCGCACGCAGCAGATTCAGTCCTATCTTGACTGGTACACGGTTTTGGCCCGCTTGAATTACACGCTGGGGGCGAACAACATGATCCCGGCAACTACAGAGAAAAAACAATGAAGCGTTTATCAATACTCATGGTATTTGGCTTGATTGCTGCGGTGGGCGGCGGTGGCTACTGGTACTGGCAGAAATCCAGCGCCGGCGGCGACAAGGGCAAGTCGGAAGGAAAGGTCGAGAGCAAAAAAGGCAAGGGCAAGGGCAAAGGCGGGCCGGTTGCAGTGCGCACGACCACTGTCAAGCGTCAGGCGATGCCAGTGGTGATCGATGCGGTGGGCAGCGTGGAATCCGAGCACAGTGTGGCAGTGCGGCCGCAGGTGAACGGCACACTGACGGCGGTGAATTTCAAGGAAGGCGACTACGTCAAGCAAGGGCAGGTGCTGTTCAGCATCGATTCGCGGCCCATGCAGGCTTCCGTGGCGCAAACGCAGGCAGCCGCAATGCGCGACGAAGCGCAGCTCGCGCAAGCACGCGCGCAGGAGGCGCGTCTGCGCCCGCTGGCCGACAAGGAATACATTACGCGTCAGGAATACGACGTCGCTGCCACGCAGATGAAGTCACTGGAGGCTACCGTCGCCGCTAACAAAGCGGTCGTGCAAGCAGCGCAATTGCAGCTTTCCTATGGGCAGATTACAGCGCCGATCGCCGGACGCACGGGTGGTTTGAGCGTCAAGGCAGGCAATCTGGTAACGGGCGGCACCGGTGGCTCTCCACTGGTGGTGGTTAACAGTACTAAGCCCATATTGGTCGCGCTGAGTGTGCCACAGCGCAATCTGAATGATATCCGCGAAATTTGGGGCAAGAAGGAACTCAAGGTGGAAATTGCTGCGAGTGGTGGTGGTGCTGCGATAGCAACCGGCACGCTGGTGTTCATAGACAATTCCGTGAACCCCACCACGGGAACGATTCTGGTCAAGGCGCGAGTCAAAAACGATAACGAAGAACTCTGGCCTGGACAGTTTGTCTCGGCGCGCATCGTGCTGCGCGTTGAGGATGATGCGATGACGTTGCCGGAGGGTGCGATACAACCGGGGCAAGAGGGGCCCTTTGTGTTTGTGGTCAAGGATGGCCGCGCCCAGATGCAGAACATTACGGTGGATCGTCAACTGGGCGAGCAGGTCGTGGTGTCCAAGGGCCTTAAGGGTGACGAGGTTATCGTGATCGAGGTACCGCCGACCTTGACTGCGGGATCGCAAGTGACGTTGCGCGGCGAAGGCGACAGCAAGGGCGGCAAGGGTGGCAAAGGCGGCAAGGGTGGCAAAGGCAAGGGTGCTGAGGCCAAGGGACCCGAAGGTGAGGCTCCCGGGAAAAGCAACAAAGAAGGCACCGCAGGCACTAGCGGAAAATCCAAGGAATAACCGGGCCAAGGAGCGAGTACATGAACATTTCGCGTATTTTCATCGAACGTCCCATAGCAACCAGCGTGTTGTTTGTGTCGATCATGTTTTTCGGCTGGTTGGGATTTAACACCCTGCCGGTAAATGATCTGCCCAACGTCGATTTTCCGACCATTTCAGTAACGGCGCGGTTGCCCGGCGCAAGCCCCGAGGTCATGGGCAACACGGTTGCCTTGCCGCTGGAGCGCGAGTTTAGCCGTATTTCCGGCGTGGATGAAATGACGTCATCGTCCTCCGCCGGAAACACGCGCATCACGCTGACTTTTTCGCTGCAGAAAGACATCGATACCGCGGCGCAGGATGTGCAGACGGCCATCTCTCAGGCGATCCGGCGTTTGCCTACCGACATGCCGGAGCCACCGACGTTGCGCAAATTGAATCCCGCGGATGCGCCCGTATTGATTCTGGCAGTGTCGTCCAGCAATCAAGTTCAGATGTCCAAGTTGGACGAATTTGCCGACGCCAATATTGCGCAGCGATTCTCGACCATCAATGGTGTCGCGCAGGTGCAGGTATTTGGCTCGCAGAAATATGCGGTCAGGATATTTGTTGATCCGAACGCATTGTCCAAGCGCGGGCTCGGACTGGAGCGCGTGGTCAGTGCGATTCAGGGCGCAAACTCCAACATTCCGTCCGGCTCGCTTCAGGGAAAGGCGCGCACCTATACGGTGAGGTCGAATGGCAAGCTGCAAACCGCCGAGGATTTCAATCCGCTGATCATCGCTTACAAGGATGGCATGCCAGTGCGCCTCTCGGATATCGGGCGTGCAGTTGACAGTGTCGAGAACGAGAAAATTCGCAGCTGGTTTAATGGCAACAGGGCGTTGATTCTGGCGGTCTATCGTCAGCCTGGCTCCAATACGGTAGAAGTCGTGAGCAAACTGAAGGAATTGTTGCCAGAAATTCAGCGCGGTATGCCGGCGGGATCAAAGCTTGATGTGCTGGTCGACCGTTCGGAATTCATCCGTGACTCAATACACGAGGTGAATTTCACGCTCGTGCTGTCCATCCTGCTGGTGATTGGCGTGATCATGGTCTTTTTGCGCAATATCCGCGCGACGCTGGTCACAGCGCTGGTATTGCCGGCGTCCGTGCTGGGTACGTTCGCGGTGATGAGCATGATCGGCTATAGCCTGAACAACCTGTCGCTGATGGCGATTACGCTGGCGGTTGGATTCGTGGTGGACGACGCAATCGTGGTGCTGGAGAACATTACACGCCATCTTGAGATGGGGAAGGACCGCGTTCGCGCGGCGTTGGATGGCGCGAAGGAAATTGGCTTCACTGTTGTCACCATGACCGTGTCGTTGTCGGCGGTGTTTCTGCCCATTCTGTTCATGGAGGGCATGGTTGGGCGATTGTTCCGCGAGTTTGCGGTTACTGTAGGTATTGCGGTGCTGATATCCGGTGTGGTGTCTCTGACCATTACACCGATGATGTGCAGTCTGTTATTGAAAAACGAGCACCAGCATGGACGTCTTTTTGACTGGTCGGAAAGAGTATTCGACGCGGCGCGTCGCGGCTATGTATCGAGTTTGCGATGGACGCTCGAGTTTCGCGGCACGGTATTGGTTGGATCGGTACTGGTATTGTTGGCGACCGGATGGTTGTATGCCATTGTTCAGAAGGGGTTTATTCCGCGGCAGGATACGGGAGTCATCAACGCGAATACGCGTGCGCGTGAGGGTGTGACATTTGCGGAGATGATACGTTATCAGCAGCAAGTGGCTGAAATAATTCAGAAGAATTCGAATGTTGAAGCAGTGATGTCGACCGCGGGGCAGGGCACTGGCGGGGTCGTAGGCGAAAACGTTGGGCGCTACATCATTCGGCTCAAGCCCCGTGATCAGCGTGAAGCTACTGCTGATGAGGTCATTCAGCAGATACGGCGGGACGCGGCAGGGCTGCAAGGTGTTCGGCTGTTTTTGTCGAATCCACCCGCCATCCGCATTGGCGGAACATTGTCGACCAGCGACTATCTGTTTGTTTTGACCGGAACCGATCTGAAGAGCTTGTACAAACCAGGCGAAGATATGGAGGAGCGCTTACGTGCGTCGCCATTGGTCCGGGATGTTTCCAGCAATCTGGAATTGCGTAACCCCGAGATTCAGGTGAAGGTGCTGCGCGATCGGGCATCGGCGCTGGGAGTCAGTTCACAGCAAGTCGAGCAGGCGCTATTCAACGCTTTTGGCGGGCGACAGGTCAGCACTATTTACGGTGCACAGGACCAATACGAAGTGCGATTGGAGATTGATCGCAAATATCAATCAGACATCAATGCCATGGAATCACTGTTCATAACGGCGCCCGGCGGGGCCATGGTGCCGTTGAGCGCGGTCGCAGAGGTGAAAAGCGGTGTCGGTCCGGTTTCCGTTGCGCACGTCGGTCAGTTGCCGGCGGTGGTGCTATCGTTTAATTTGGCGCCGGGTGTATCGGTGGGTGATGCGGTCACCGCGATTCAGGATATTGCTGCGGAAGTGACGCCAGCGGGAGTATCCAGCGCGTTTACCGGCAGTGCAAAGGCATTTCAGGAGGCATTCCGCTCGTTGCCGCTATTGCTCCTGATTACCATTATTCTGATCTATATGATCCTGGCAATTCTATATGAGCACTATGGTCATCCGTTCACCATTCTTACTGCGCTGCCGTTCGCGGGATTTGGCGCGCTGGCGACTTTGATTCTGTTCGGCGAGGAGCTGAATATTTTCAGCTTCGTGGGCGTTATTTTGCTGATCGGTCTGGTGAAGAAAAACGGCATCATGATGATTGACTTCGCTTTGCAAATGCAACGCGAGAAGAACATGAATCCGCACGACGCTATCCTGGAGGCGTGCAGCGTTCGCTTCCGTCCGATCATGATGACTACGGGTGCGGCTATTTTCGCAACGCTGCCGATCGCACTGGGATATGGTGCCGGTGCGGAAACGCGGCGGCCGTTGGGCATTGCCGTGGTAGGTGGGTTGGTGTTTTCACAGTTTCTCACGCTGTATGTGACCCCGGTGTTTTATGTGAGCATGGAACGCATTACGCAGTTTTTTCGCAAGGATGCCAAGCCGGCTGATGTGGTGGTGTCCAGCCACCAGCCGTAGTCGGACATCATCGGTAATTTATTGTTCCATCGGGAAATTTTTGGGTTAGTGGATGGGCGTGCACTTGGCATTACGTTGGTTTGGCTACGCAGGCAGGCCTTGTTAACTGCTTTCGACTGCCAAAGCTAAACAATTTGAGATAATTGTTTGACTTAATAAGAAAAGAACTGCTATAATTCCGCTTCTTTGCTGGTCAATATCTGGCGCGGGGTGGAGCAGTCTGGCAGCTCGTCGGGCTCATAACCCGAAGGTCATAGGTTCAAATCCTATCCCCGCTACCAAAATACCGCAGAAGATCGGATACGCAGGGCATCGTCCCGGCGTGTTTAAAAATTGAGGCGCGGCGTGAGGTTTGCGTTTCTGTTTTGAATAAGCTCTTTAACAATATACAGCCGATAAGTGTGGGCACTTGGTTTTGAGGCAAACACGAATGACAGGTTTATTCAGGTCACCGTGCAAGTTATTGAAATATGAAGTGCTCGCACGACAGTAATAACGTCAAGCGAGAGTAATAATTTTTGCAGAGATTAAACTGAAGAGTTTGATCCTGGCTCAGATTGAACGCTGGCGGCATGCCTTACACATGCAAGTCGAACGCGAAAGCGGGGCAACCCGCAAGTAGAGTGGCGAACGGGTGAGTAATACATCGGAACATTTCCAGTAGCGGGGGATAACCTGTCGAAAGATAGGCTAATACCGCATACGCCCCACGGGGGAAAGCGGAGGACCGCAAGGCTTCGCACTATTGGAGTGGCCGATGTCGGATTAGCTAGTTGGCGGGGTAAAAGCCCACCAAGGCTACGATCCGTAGCTGGTCTGAGAGGACGATCAGCCACACTGGAACTGAGACACGGTCCAGACTCCTACGGGAGGCAGCAGTGGGGAATTTTGGACAATGGGCGCAAGCCTGATCCAGCCATGCCGCGTGAGTGAAGAAGGCCTTCGGGTTGTAAAGCTCTTTCGGTGGGGACGAAACGGTTCGTGCTAATACCACGGACTAATGACGGTACCCGAAGAAGAAGCACCGGCTAACTACGTGCCAGCAGCCGCGGTAATACGTAGGGTGCAGGCGTTAATCGGAATTACTGGGCGTAAAGCGTGCGCAGGCGGTTTGCTAAGACAGGTGTGAAATCCCCGGGCTTAACCTGGGAACTGCGCTTGTAACTGGCAAGCTAGAGTGTGGCAGAGGGGGGTGGAATTCCAAGTGTAGCAGTGAAATGCGTAGATATTTGGAGGAACACCAATGGCGAAGGCAGCCCCCTGGGTTAACACTGACGCTCATGCACGAAAGCGTGGGGAGCAAACAGGATTAGATACCCTGGTAGTCCACGCCCTAAACTATGTCAACTGGTTGTCGGGGAAGCAATTCCTTGGTAACGAAGCTAACGCGTGAAGTTGACCGCCTGGGGAGTACGGCCGCAAGGTTAAAACTCAAAGGAATTGACGGGGACCCGCACAAGCGGTGGATTATGTGGATTAATTCGATGCAACGCGAAAAACCTTACCTACCCTTGACATGTACGGAA
>JAKFYK010000096.1 GCA_021730905.1 Betaproteobacteria bacterium
CTGGTTGCCAATGAGTCGGTGATGATACGTCCCGAAGTGGCGGGGCGCGTGGCGGCGATTCATTTCAGCGAAGGGCAACCGATTGCCGCCGGCGCGCGTTTGGTGTCGCTGGATTCGGCAGAGGTAAGTGCGCAACTGGAAGCCAGCCGCGCCGACGAGCGGCTGGCCTTTCAGCGCTCGGAACGCACCGCCGAGTTGTTCAAGAAAAACTTTATCAGCCAGCAGGCGCTGGACGATGCGCGCGAAGCCTGGCGCAAAACCACGGCGCGCCGCCAGGAAGATGAAGCGCGCCTGTCGAAAACCGAATTGCGCGCACCGTTTGCCGGCATCGTCGGGCTGCGCCAGGTGAGCGCAGGCGCCTATCTGCGCGCGGGCGACGACATCGCGCGGCTCGACAAGATTGATGTAATGAAACTCGATTTTCGCGTGCCGGAAACCTACCTCGGCAAGATCACGCGCGAGCAGCCGGTGCGCGTGCGCGTGGATGCGTATGCCGATGAGCTGTTTCAGGGGCGTGTCTATGCGGTTGAGACTACCGTCGATGAAAAAACCCGCACCGTCATGTTGCGCGCGCGCGTGCCGAATCAAGGGGCGCGATTGAAACCGGGTATGTTCGCGCGGGTCAGCCTCGAGCTCGACAGCCGCAGCGGCGTGGTGGTGGTGCCCGAGCAGGCGATCAATCCGCGCGGCGACAAATATTTTCTGTTCAGGGTGGTTGACGGCAAGGCCGATCGCGTCGAAGTCACGCTGGGCACGCGGCGTCCGGGTGAAGTTGAAATCGTCAAAGGCGTGGCCGCGGGCGACATGGTGATTACCGAGAATCAGCCGATGTTGCAGCCGGGTATGGCGGTGCACATCGTTCCCGACAAGCCGCCAGCGAAGCCTGCCGCGCCGGTGGCGGTCGCACCTGCTGCCAAGTGATTTGATGACTATTTGTTTTTAACAGACATTTTTAAAGTGCCCCTCTGATGGTTTTACCAGAGCTTTCGATACGCCGTCCGGTGCTCGCCACGGTGATGAGCCTTGTCATCGTGCTGCTCGGCGTGATTGCGTTCACACGCCTGTCGGTGCGCGAGTATCCGAAGATCGATACGCCGGTGGTGTCGGTGCGCACGGTGTACACCGGCGCGTCGCCGCAGGTGATCGAATCGCAGGTGACGCAGCCGCTGGAGGATTCGCTCTCCGGCATTGAGGGTGTGCGCACCATCAAATCGGTGTCGCGCGAGGAAGTGAGCACTATTTCCATCGAGTTCGTGCCCGAGCGCGATCCCGATACGGCTGCCAACGATGTGCGCGACCGCGTGGCGCGGGTGCGTGGCCGGCTGCCCGATGAGGTCGATGAGCCGATCGTGCAGAAAATCGAAGCCGATGCGCAGGCGATTCTGTGGCTGGCGTTTTCGAGCGAACGCCACACGCCGTTGTTCATTACCGATTATGCGGACCGTTATGTCGCCGACACGCTGAAGGCGTTGCCGGGCGTGGCCAGCGTGATTGTCGGCGGTGAACGCAAATATGCGATGCGTTTATGGATCGATCGCGACCGTCTGGCGGGGTTCGGCCTCACGCCGGTCGATGTCGAAAACGCGCTGCGGCGCGAGAATATCGAAATCCCTTCCGGGCGCATCGAAAGCGCGAGCCGCGAATTCACGGTGCTCACCGAGACCGATCTGCGCACCGTCGAACAATTCAACAATCTGATCATCACCGAATCGCGCGGCTATCCGGTGCGCCTGCGCGACGTCGGCCGCACCGAACTGGGCGCGGCCGACGACCGCAACCGCCTGCGCGTCAACGGCAACCCGGCGGTGGGACTGGGTATCGTCAAGCAGTCCACTGCCAACACGCTGGCCGTGGCGCAGGGCGTCAAGGCGCTGGTGCCGAGCATCACCGCCAGTCTGCCCGAGGGCATGAAACTGCAAGTGGCGTTCGACAGTTCGGTATTCATCGAATCGTCGATCAAGGCGGTGTACCGCACCATCGTCGAGGCGATGGTGCTGGTAACGCTGGTGATCTTTTTGTTCCTGCGCTCATTCCGCTCCACGCTGATTCCGTTTGTCACCATACCCGTGTCGCTGATCGGCGCGGCGTTTTTTCTATGGATGTTCGGTTTTACCATCAATATTCTGACGCTGCTTGGCGTCGTGTTGGCTATCGGCCTGGTGGTGGACGATGCCATCGTGGTGCTGGAAAACATCCATCGTCACATTGAAGAGGGCGTGCCGCCGTTCAAGGCGGCGATACAGGGAAGCCGCGAGATTGCGTTTGCGGTGATGGCAATGACGGTGACGCTGGCCGCCGTGTTCGTGCCGCTGGTGTTCGCCACCGGCAATACCGGCAAGCTGTTCACCGAGTTCGCGCTGACGGTGGCGATGGCGGTGCTGGTATCCGGCTTCGTGTCGCTCACGCTGACGCCGATGATGTGTTCCAGGCTGCTGAAACACGAGGCGCGTCACGGCAAGTTATACAATTTGAGCGAGCGTTTTTTTGTCGCACTGAATAGTGCGTATCGCCGATCCCTGGGCTGGGTGCTGAAGCGGCGTGCGTTGGTGGTGATCGGCTACGCTGCGGTGCTGGCGGCGATGGCAGGGGTGGGCTTTACCCTTAAATCGGAATTGTCGCCGCTGGAGGATCGCGGATTTTTTATCGGCGTGCTGGCCGCGCCCGACGGCTCCACCATGGATTTCACTGATTCCTACGCCAAAATCTGGGAAAAAATGTACGCCGATGTGCCGGAAATAACCACGTATTTCGTATCAGTGGCGCCGGGACTGGAACGTCCCAACCCGGTCAATTCGGCGATTTCGTTTTTGAAGTTGACCTTGTGGGATGAGCGCAAGCGAAGTTCCATCGACATTACCAAATCACTGGCGCCCAGAATGGTTGCAGAAATGCCCGGCGTACTTGCGTTTCCGATCAATCCCCCGTCGCTGGGGCAGAATTTTCGTAACCCGGCGGTGCAATTTGTGATCCAGGCGCCGAGCTACGAGGAACTCGACCGCATGGTTGACAAGCTGCTCGCGCGCGCGCGCAAGTATCCGGGACTTGCCAATCTTGATACCGATCTGAAACTGAACAAACCGCAGTTGATAGTCGATGTCGATCGCGACAAGGTTGCTGCGGTCGGCGCGGATACCAGCGCCATCGGCCGCACGCTGGAGACCATGCTGGGCGGACGGCAGGTGACGCGCTTCAAGCGCGACGGCAAACAATACGATGTGATCGTGCGGTTGGAAGATCAAGCGCGGCGCCAGCCCACCGATCTGACATCGATTTTCGTGCGTGCCCGCGATGGCAATCTGGTGCAGTTGTCGAATCTGGTGAAGCTGCGCGAATCGGTGGCGCCGAAGGAGCTTAATCACTATAACCGGCTGCGTGCAGCCATCCTTTCCGGCAATGTAGCGCCGGGTTATACGCTGGGCGAGGCGCTGGCTTTTCTCGAAACCGCGGCAGCGGAAGAACTCGGCAAAAATGCACAGACTACGCTGGACGGGCAATCGCGCGAGTACCGCGAGTCGGGCCGGCAGTTGCTGATGATCTTCGTGCTGGCGCTGTGTTTTATCTATCTGGTGCTGGCGGCGCAATTCGAGAGCTTCGTATCGCCGTTAATCATCATGCTGACGGTGCCGCTGGCCATGACCGGCGCGCTGGCGGCGCTTTATATGCTCGATTTCTGGAAAGGATCGGGCGGCACGCTTAACGTCTATAGCCAGGTGGGTCTCATCATGCTGGTGGGGCTGATTACCAAGCACGGCATACTGATCGTGGAGTTCGCCAATCAGTTGATGTCACGCGGGCGCGACAAGTTCGAGGCGGTCTCGGAAGCCGCTGCGCTGCGGTTGCGCCCGATTTTGATGACCACGGGTGCAATGGTACTGGGCGCAGTGCCGCTGGCGATGGCAACAGGCGCGGGCGCCGAGGCGCGCCGTCCGATCGGTTGGGTGATAGTCGGCGGACTGGTTTTTGGCACGATACTCACGCTGTATGTGATCCCCGCTGCCTATACGCTGCTGACGGGGCGCTATCGCCGTATGCAGGACGAAGCGGGTGCCGGCGCGCCGGCACCGGCGAGTGAATAAAAGATAGCGTTTTTGTGGCGTCGCCCGGTTGCCGGCGCTGACGACGATGCATCCGCGCGGATGTGCGAAACACTGAGCCCGGCATATCGAGTAAATCCGCTAGGCCGCAGTGGCATGCCTCACAACACGTCCGCCACTTCGGCTTGGTGCCGTTAATTCACGGAGGACGCGGCAGCCTCGCCGCGTGTAGCGCGGTAGATGGCGCCAAACAAGTCCTTGGGCACGATGGGTTTGGTGAGATAGGCATTCATGCCGATATCGAGGCACGACTGCATGTCCGTAGCCAATGCGTTTGCGGTGAGCGCGATGATCGGCAAATCTGCGGCGGAAATTTTTTCGCGAATGATTTTCGTGGCTTCCTTGCCGTCCATTACCGGCATGTCCAGATCCATCAGCACAGCGTTGAATTTTTTGCCATCCTGGAATATCGCGTCCACGGCCTCCTGGCCATTGTTGGCGATGACGACATTCACGCCCTGCTTTTCCAGCAACGTGCCCGCAACGATCTGATTGAGCTTGTTGTCCTCAACCAGCAGCACCGTGAGATGGGCGATATCGGCGCTGTTCTCGTCCACGTCACTATTGCCCGCGAGTTCCTTCTCAGCGGGAAGCCCGAACGGAATTTCCACCCAGAAGCGGCTGCCCTTGCCTTGATCGCTGTCCACGCCGATGCGTCCACCCATGCCGGTGGCGAGATGCTGGCAGATCGCGAGGCCGAGCCCCGCCACACTGGCGGTCGGCACCGCGGTGGGACCGCTCGCAGGCGGCTCCAGCAATGTTGATTGCTGTTCTTCCGAGAGGCCGCTGCCGGTATCGATGACGGCGATTTTCGCGGTCACACGATCTGTGTGGCGTGTGATGGCCCTGACATCCAGCGTCACCGACCCGTGTTCCGTATATTTAATGGCGTTGCTGACGAAATTATTCAGGATTTGAGTCACGCGCACGGGATCGCCGATGACGCGTGCCGGAAATCCGGGATCAACGGTGACGTGAAATGACAAGCCTTTTTCAAGCGCCATCGCGCTGAAGATGCCCTGGACATTTTCCGTGATATCGAGCATGCGAAAAGGCGTCTTGTCGAGTATCAATTGCCCTGATTCGATCTTCGAAAAATCGAGCACGCTGCTCACCGTGCCCATCAACGAGTGTGTCGCGGCCAATATCTTGACCAGATAATTTTGCGTCGATTCCGGGGGTTTGTCGCGCAGGGCAATGTTGGCAAGTCCCACGATGCTGTGCAGCGGCGTGCGCACTTCGTGGCTGACCGTGGCAAGGAATGCGCTTTTTGCGAGGGTGGCCGCCTCTGCGGCCTCCTTGGTGTGCGTCAGTTCTTCGCGGATCCTGTGATAATTGGCGGCTTCCGCGCTGAGCGCGGCATTGGCGGTGTTGATTTGAAGGATTTCCTGCTGCGCATGCCGCATGCCCTGATCGTTGCGAAACGCCAACTCGAGTGCATTGCCCAGCATCGTGTGATATTGGCGCGCCACGATCAGGAGCAGTGCCATCACGGCGATCAACGAGGCGGCAATCAGCGGTGCGGCCGGGCCGCCCGCGATAAGAATCATCACTGCGGAGAGCGCCAGCGCCAGCGTGCAAAAGGCCGCATACACGTGCCAGATCGCCGCGAGCGCGGGTAATGCCGCGGCGGCAATGCCCACCAGCACGATGGCAACGGCGATGCGCAGGTTGAGGTTTGTTGAGAGCAGGCACAGCAGGCCCGCAAAGCCCCACGCCGTGCCCGAAACCACCGCGCACATGAGCGCCCGCCGGTGCCAGTTTCCGATATTCTCGGCGTCGGGTTCGGCACGGCGGAAAGCGGCCAACAGCACGGCCCACAATGCCACTGCAGACAGCATCAGGGCCAGCCAGCCTGCCGCCCACGCCGGGCCGGGTTTTTCCCAGGCCAGCGCGGCGATCACCGCCGCACCGATCACTGCCGCGATCGGACCGGCAATATCGAAGCGAAGAACGGTGTAAACGCGTTCGCCAAAGACGAGAGCATCCACGCTGGTTGCGCGTCTTGTTGTTGT
The DNA here is from genome assembly GCA_021730905.1 of Betaproteobacteria bacterium. Classification (GTDB taxonomy): domain Bacteria; phylum Pseudomonadota; class Gammaproteobacteria; order Burkholderiales; family SG8-41; genus UBA5216. The sequence goes on from JAKFYK010000096.1 coordinate 6,110, forward strand.
ATTAGCGGCTGCAGCCATAGGCTTATGGTGTGGTTCCCGACTCGAAAGCGGGTTTGATTGTATGCCGAAGCGTCACTGCGCGCCAGCGTTGCTCTCGGCGCGGCATGACGGCTACATGCACGCCTACACGTCTTGCGGACTCGCGACTTCGGCCGAACTGTGCTTGGCGATTTCGCGCACCGGCGCAGCACCACTGATGCTGCGCCCGGTGGGTGTCCAGGTGCAAATGGCCGCGCCTGGCGCCCAGATGGTTTTGTATACGCCCGGCACGAAAAATTCCACAAAAGCCATTTCTTCATTGCCCTCACTGCGCAGGTAGTGACGCTCGCGGTCGTCGTAGTAAATCAGATCGCCCTTGCGCACGGCTATCGGCGACTCGTTGGCATAGGCGGTGCCTTTGCCTTTCAATACATACATGAAATGTTCCGCGCCTTCATGGTGATGATTCGAGGCCTGGGTGCCCGGCGGATAAATAATCATCTCGCCCTTGATTGCTTTGGTGCCGAAGAGTTTGGGCGTCACCACGTAAATGCGCTTGCGCGCATCGTGCTCGGAGTCGAGCACGGGTTCGCGCGTCCAGTCGACGATTTTGAACTTGGGGGGTGAGTGTTTGAATGCAGCGTCAAAGCGGACGGCGTCCGGCACGGTGGCATAAATCAATGTCACGCCACTTTGCGTGGCGAGGGTGCCGGTGAATCCGGGCGGCAAAAAAACGATATGCGCGTGTGTGAGCAATTCCAGCGCGTTGCCGTGCGTGAGCGTAGCCGCGCCCTCCAGAATTTGCACCCAGGCGAGATCGCCTGCGGCAATGTTAAGCGCATGCGCGCCGCCGGCGTCGACGGTAAGTCGATCAAGCAGCACCTTGCCGTCCGGCGTATGCTTTTGGGTGAGCAGACGCTGGCGTTTGACGTGGGCTGCAATGGATTCGGCGACGACGGTACTTTCGTTGAAGGTGATGGCCACGGTGATTCCTCCGGATGGCCGTCACTGTAACGGCGTGCCGCACGGTAAGCAAATGGGCGCGCTCATGATTGCGCAAAGGTTGTGCAAAATTGATGCCGCTTCTATAATAATGTAACTATATGTTTTTAAAGTAATTATTTCGGATGGTCTGATGCGGAAAACACAAATTGCCGCTGCCGCACGTTTGCTCGTCCGCAAGCGGGTTCCCGCCATTGGCGCATCTATTGACGGCGTGGATCTTGCGCGTGTCACCGACGCGCAGTTCGCGGAGTTGCATGCCGCGCTGATCGCGCATCACGTAATTTTCTTTCGTGACCAGCAACTCACCCCTGAAAATCTGCTGGCGTTTGCGCGTCGCTGGGGCGAACCGCAAGCGGCAACCGAATCGTCGTTCGGCAAACTTGACGACTTTCCCGAAATCGACGTGCTCGATTACGACGCCACGCGTCCGCCGTACGTGACCAAGGAAATGTGGCATACCGATTTCACCGGGCGCGAACGGCCGACCATGGGCTCGGTGTTGTACGCGCTGGAGATTCCGGAATCGGGCGGCGATACGATCTGGGTGAGCCTGGTTGCCGCCTACGACGCCTTGTCGGATCGCATGAAGCAGTATCTTGCCGGCATGCGCGCCGAGCATCGCACCGTCAAGGCGTTTGGCGATGACATACGCAGCAATCTATGGAAGGATGATGCCGGCAAGCGGCGCTTCGAGCAGATCAAGGCGCTGGCACCGGTGGAACATCCGGCGATACGCACGCATCCGGTCAGTGGACGCAAAGCACTGTTTGTGAACGAGGGTTACACCACGCGTTTGCTGGGTGTGGATCGCAAAGAGAGCGATGCGGTGTTGGGTTATCTGTTCGATCACCTGCGCACGCCGGAATTCCAGATACGCCACCATTGGCGCAAGGGCGACCTTGTGGTGTGGGACAATCGCATTACGCAACACTATGCGGTGGCGGATTATGCCGCAAGACGGCTGATGTACCGAATAACCATCAAGGGTGATAAGCCTGATTAAACGCTGGAGGAAAATAATGTTTAAAAACTTGAAGTTCTATAATTTATGCGCAATGAGCTTGTTGCTGTGGTCCGGTGCCGCAAGCGCAGCCGAAAACTATCCGGCGCGCCCGATACGCGTGATCGTGCCACTGCCGCCGGGCACTGCTACGGATTTCATCACGCGCACGCTGAGCGTGCCGTTGAGTGATGTTTATAAGCAGCAGATCGTGGTGGACAACCGTCCCGGTGCGGGCGGTTTGATCGGCAGCGGCCTCGGTGCCAAGGCGACACCGGATGGATACACCCTGGTGATGATTGCGCCGCCGCACACCATGGCGACGCTGCTCAATCCGAATCCACCGTATCACCCGGTGAGGGATTTCACGCCGGTGGCCGGCATCGCGCTGGTGCCTAACCTGGTGGTGGTGTCGCCCAATCTGCCGGTGAAAACCGTGAAGGAACTGGCGGCGCTGTTGCGCAACAACCCCGGCAAATACAACTTTGCCTCGGTAGGCGTGGGCTCGCTGGCGCATATCGGCGGCGAAATATTCAACCGTGCTGCGGGTGCGAAACAGGTGCATGTGCCGTTCAAGTTTTTGGGAGATGCATTCACCGAGACCATGGCGGATCGCGTGCATTACTTTCTGTTTACCGTGCCATCGGCTTCGCCCATCGTTCGTGAAGGGCGCTTGCGCGCGCTGGCGGTGAGCGGCTCCAAGCGCTCGTCGGCGTGGCCCGATTTGCCCACGGTGGCGGAAGCCGGCCTGCCGGAGGCGACCTCGGACGGCTGGTTCGGGTTGGTAGGCCCGGCGGGTGTGCCGAATGCCATCGTCACCCAATTGCACGGCGACATCGCTAAACTGCTGCGTGATCCAAAAATTCGCGAATCATTGGCGCGCGGTGGCGCCGAGGTGCCTAACGACACCTCGCCGGCGGTATTCGGCAAATTGATGCAGACGGAATACGACCGTTACGTGCGGCTGGTGAAAGAGGCGGGTTTGAAGGGGCAGTAGTTTGGAGTGCGGGAGCTTGCTGCTCCGCTGCAAGTGTGCCCTTGTCCCGCTTTCAAAAGCGGTGGCAACAAGGGCGCACTTGAGCCGCACTCCAGATTACTGCGTTCCACCGGCACTACGCATGCCACGGCTCGATGCTCTCCGCATTAATGCCGAATTTCTGAATCGCGCTGCTCACGGTTGCCGCGGGCAGCGCTTCCTGATCGGCCAGGGCTTTCAGTGCGGCGACGGTGACGTGCGCACGGTCCACTTCAAAGAACCGGCGTAGCCGTTCGCGCGTGTCGCTGCGGCCGAAGCCGTCGGTGCCCAGCACCGTGTAAGGACGATCCACCCAAGCGCGTATCGGCTCAGCGAAGGCGCGCACGTAGTCGGTCGCGGTAATTACCGGCCCGGCGCGGTCGCGCAGGCACTGTTCCACCCAACTCACGCGTGGCGTTGCCTCCGGGTGCAAACGGTTCCAGCGTTCGGCCGCTGTGCCGTCGCGCGCCAGTTCGGTGAAACTGGTGACACTCCATACATCAGCAGCGATGTTGTAATCGCGTTCCAGTATCTCCGCTGCTGCCAGCACTTCGCGCAGGATGGTGCCGCAGCCCATGAGTTGCACACGCTGTTTTTGTTTGCCGCCCTTATGCAGCAAATACATGCCGCGCAATATGCCTTCTTCCGCGCCGGCGGGCATGGCGGGCATGCGGTAGTTTTCATTGGTAACGGTCAGGTAATAAAACACGTCCTCCTGTTTATCCAGCATGCGGCGGATGCCATCCTGCACGATCACCGCGAGTTCGTAGCCGTACGTCGGGTCGTACGAAATGCAGTTCGGAAAGGTGGAGGCGACCACATGGCTGGAGCCATCCTGATGCTGCAGGCCTTCGCCGGACAGCGTGGTGCGCCCGGACGTCGCGCCGATCAAAAATCCGCGCGCGCGGCTGTCACCCGCGCTCCAGATCAGATCGCCGACACGCTGAAAACCGAAGATCGAATAAAAAATATAAAACGGCAGCATGGTTACGCCGTGCGCGCTGTAGGCGGTGGCGGCGGCGATCCAGGACGACATCGCGCCGGCTTCGGTGATGCCTTCTTCGATGATCTGGCCGTTTTTTGCTTCCTTGTAATAGAGCAGTTCGTCGCGGTCTTCCGGCTCGTACATTTGCCCTGTGGAAGAATAAATCGCAAATTGCCGGAACAGTGTTTGCATGCCGAATGTGCGCGCTTCATCGGCGACGATGGGCACCACGTGTTTGCCTATCTCTGCGCTTTTCAGCAGATGCGACAGCAATGCCACGAAGCTCATGGTGGTCGATTCTTCACGCTCGTGCGAACCTTCCAGCATGCGTGCAAAGGCGGTCAACGGCGGCGCGGGCAACGCGGCCGCCGTACGTACTCGTGCCGGCATCGCGCCGCCCAGCGCTTTACGGCGAGCACGCAGATATTTGATTTCATGAGAATCTTCCGCGGGCTTGTAAAAGCGCAGTGCGGCCACGTCGGCATCCGAAATCGGCAGTGCGAATCGATCACGAAACGCGAGCAGCGCATCAGTCTCCAGTTTTTTGGCCTGGTGCGCGGTCATTTTGCCTTCACCCCATTGGCCCATGCCGTAACCCTTTTTGGTTTGCGCGAGGATCACCGTGGGACGTCCGCGCTGGCGCATGGCGGCGTGATACGCGGAATGAATTTTCAGCGGATCGTGGCCGCCGCGCCGCAGCCGGTCGATGTCCGCATCGGACAGGTCAGCGACCAGTGCCTGAAGTTCTGGATACTTGTTGAAGAAATGCTCGCGGTTAAAACGGCCATCGGTGGCCGCATATTTCTGCAGTTCGCCGTCCACGGTTTCATGCAGGCGTTGCAACAGCACGCCTTCCTTGTCGCGCGCAAACAGCGTGTCCCAATCGGAGCCCCACAGCAGCTTGATCACATTCCAGCCCGCGCCGGTGAACAAGCCTTCCAGTTCCTGAATGATGGATCCGTTGCCGCGCACGGGTCCATCGAGTCGTTGCAGATTGCAATTGACGACAAAGATCAGATTATCGAGACGCTCGCGCGCGGCAAGTGAAAGACCCGCGAGCGATTCCGGCTCGTCCATCTCGCCATCGCCGACAAACGCCCACACCTTGCGATCGGACGCCGGGCGCGCACTTTTGTTCATTCCGCGATCTTCGAGATAACGCATGAAGCGCGCCTGATAAATGGCGTTGATCGGCCCCAATCCCATCGACGCGTTCGGAAACTGCCAGAAATCCGGCATAAGCCACGGATGCGGGTACGAAGACAATCCGCCGCCACGCGTTTCCTGGCGGTACTTCATCAGCGCTTCTTCACTCAGGCGCCCTTCGAGAAAGGCACGTGCGTAAATGCCGGTCGAGGAATGCGGCTGAAAGTAAACCAGATCGCCGTCCTGCCCGGCACGAAAGAAATGATTGAGGCCGACTTCAAACAAGTCGGCAGCCGATGCATAGGTTGCGATATGTCCGCCGAGTTCGGGATGTTCGCGATTGGCGCGCACCACCATCGCCAGCGCGTTCCAGCGCACCAGTGCGGTGATGCGCTCCTCGAGCGCGAGGTCGCCGGGGTAGGGCGGCTGTTCGGCCAAAGGAATGGTATTGGTGTAGGCCGTGGTGGCGTTGAACTTGAGACCGCGACAATTGCGCCGCGCGGTGTCGAACAACTGTTGCAACAGAAATTCGGCGCGTGCTTCGCCTTCGTTGGCGATCAGGGACTGCAGCGATTCCACCCATTCGCGGGTTTCCTGTGGATCGGGATCGACGGGGTAGTTCATGTGCGGCTCATGTTCCTGGGTGGCTGATTGCGATGGTAGGCGTTCCGCCGTGGTAGGGGCTTGCGATTTTTACTTGAAAATCATTTCAATCAGCAATAATATTGCTAGATATGGGTCAAATGACGCAGAAAAATGCCAACGCTAAATCAAACTTCGCGCCCGACGACACGGACTGGCGCATCCTTGCAGCGCTGCAGGACGACGCGCGCCTGACCAACGCCGAACTCGCCGAACGTGTGTTCCTGTCTCCTTCGCCGTGCCTGCGCCGCGTGCGTGATCTGGAGCAGGCGGGACTGATACGCCGTTATGTGACGCTGCTCGATCCGCTCAGACTGGGGCTGACGGTGAGCGTTTTCATACAGGTCAGTCTCGAAAAACAAATGCGTGGCGCGCTCGATACCTTTGAAAACTCGGTGCTGGCGCGCGACGAAGTGATGGAGTGCTATCTCATGACCGGCGACGCGGATTATTTGCTGCGGGTGGTGGTGCCGGACATGCAGTCGTTGGAACGATTTATCGTGGATTACCTTGCGAAGATACCGGGCGTGTCAAACATTCGATCCAGTTTTGCACTGAAACAGGTCAAGTACAAAACGGCGCTGCCGTTGCCGGCGAATACCGCCCGTGCTTCCCGTTCTCGCTCGCGCTAGCGGCTTTGCTGCAAAGCCCGGTGACTTGTCTGGGCATCTTGCCAACCCTGCGGCTTTAGCTTAGTGTGTTGATTATTGGGGTGTTCTGGGTGTTCTGTAGCGAGTGGCATGGCAAATGGCCCCTCCCCATTTGATTCAGTAGGCGTATCCAATTTGTCTAACCACTATCTGCCAAGGAGGCGTAAAAATGTTAAGCAACACGCAGCGTGAAGATTTACTGGCGCTCACCACCAACAAACCACATTGGTCGCGGCGCGATTTCATGTCCGGCTCGATTGCGTCCGGATTCGCGCTGGCGGCGCAGCCGATATGCGCGCAGACCATGATCCAGACCGATGCAGGCGACCTTGAACATGGCATGGTGCAGATCGCAACGGACAGCGGCAACATCCCGGCTTACTACGCCATGCCGAGCAAGATGTCGTTCGTGGCTTCGCCGTCCTCGATGCCGATTGTGTTGGTGGTACAGGAGATTTTTGGCGTGCATGAGCACATCAAGGATGTGGCCCGCCGCTTTGCCAAGCAGGGCTATCTCGCGGTCGCGCCGGAGCTGTACCATCGCCAGGGCGATGTGTCCCAGCTCAAGGACAACAAGGAAATTTTTGCTAAGGTGGTGAGCAAGGTGCCGGACTGGCAGGTGATGCGCGATCTAGATGCTTCGGTGCGCTGGGCGGAGAAGAACGGCGGCAGCCGCTACAAACTCGGCGTTACCGGCTTTTGCTGGGGCGGACGCATCACCTGGCTGTATGCGGCGCACAACGATTACGTCAAGGCGGGGGTGGCATGGTACGGGCGGCTGGTGGGTCCCAAGAATGCCATGAATCCCACCAATCCCATTGATGTGGTGTCCAACATCAAGGCGCCGGTGCTCGGACTGTATGGTGGCGCTGACGCCGGCATACCCAACAACACGGTGGAACAGATGAACGCCGCACTCAAGAAGGCCGGCAATCCTTCGATGATTCATCTCTACCCCGATACGCCGCATGCATTTCATGCCGATTACCGTCCAAGTTACCGGCAGAAGGAAGCATGGGACGGCTGGGATCGCTGCATCGCCTGGTTCAAAAAGAACGGCGTGGCCTAAGTTTCCGGTTGGGAGTTGAGCGCCCGTGGGTTGGGAGTAACACACCCGGGCGCTCGGCTAATCGCACCCTGCGAAGTTGCGCTTTTCGCATTCGCCGGCCAGCTTTTCGGC
>JAKFYK010000035.1 GCA_021730905.1 Betaproteobacteria bacterium
TCGTCGGCGCAGCCGAGAGCGACGAAATGGGGATTTTGCCGCACAAGAGCCAGATGGCCTTGCATCTCGAATCAATCAGCAACGCAGTCGCGGATGCCGGACTCAAGGTCAGTGATATCGACGGCGTGTTTACCGCCGGTGCGCATTCACCAGCACTGATCGCCGAAGCGCTGGGCGTCAGGCCGCGCTACGTCGACGGCACCAGCGTGGGCGGCTGCTCCTTCATTCTGATGGTGGAACACGCGGCGGCGGCGCTGCATCATCACCTGTGCGATGTCGCGGTTATTTCGCACGGTGAAAGCGGCCGCTCGCAGGTGGGCGTGACGCGGGTGCGCGACACCAGCATCGCCGGTTGTTACGAAATACCCTACGGCTTCGGCGCCCCGCCGACGTGGTTCGGCCTCATCACCACGCGGCACATGCACGAGTACGGCACCACGCTCGAACAGTGGGCGCAGGTGGCGGTGTCCACGCGTGCGTGGGCGGGCCTGAACCCGAAAGCCATGTACCGCGACCCGCTGACGATCGCGGACGTGCTCAAGGCCAAGATGATCGCTTACCCGTTCACGGTGCTGAACATCTGCCTCGTCACCGATGCCGGGGGCGCACTGGTGCTCACGCGCGCGGATCGGGCGCGTGACTGTGCCAAGAAGCCCGTCTATGTTCGTGGCACCGGCGAAGCGACCGAGCACGTCTCCGTGACGCAGATGAAAGGCCTGCCGTTAAGCGAGGCCACGCGCATGTCCAGCGCGCGCGCCTTTGCGATGGCCGGCGTCAGCCATGGCGACTTCGATCACATCATGCTGTATGACGCGTTTACTTCCGGTCCGCCGATCATGCTCGAATCGATGGGCTTCGCAAAGCCCGGCGAGGGCGTCGCGTTCTTCGAAAACGGAAAGTCGACGCCGGGCGGATCACTGCCGATCAATACCAACGGTGGCGGCCTGTCGTATACGCATACCGGGATGTACGGCATGTTCCCGTTGATCGAGGCCACGCGCCAATTGCGCGGCGAATGCGGCGCACGGCAGGTGCCCAACGTGAAGCTGTCGCTGGTCAATGGCATGGGCGGCATGCTTTCCGCTGCAGCCACCGCGGTCTTGTCGAATGAAAAATGACGGCAAGCGGGGCTGATACGGCAGACGCCTCACAGAGGTGATCCCTGTGAGGACTACCAGCGGATGCTGATCAGCGCATTAAAATAACTTAATAAAATCAAACATTTACGTAGTATGGCTGGTCTATTCGGCACGGCCCCTTTGATTCGCGCCTAAGGAGAATCGCGTGAGCTACGATGAACATGATGCCGCGATGGACGACATGTATGAGCGGCTAAGCCAAGAACTTTACCCAGACCATAAAGATCGCGCTATCGAGGAGTTTACCGCTGAACGCCTTCGGTCGTTCTACGTAAAGCATCCCAAGGTGATGGTCCCCGCAGTCCTGGCATGGCAAGAAGGAAAGACTCTTCGTAAATTAGAAAAACACTCCGCCGCGCTAATATTTTTTGTTACTAGCATCGAAGTTTTCTTGAAAGCTACGCTACTCAAACCTGTTGTATACGGATTGGTGCACAATGAAAATTTGGCAGACATCTTAGTGGAACTGAGTCTAGGGCAGTCTGGGTTTGATCGATATCAAGGGCTGCTTAAGGACTTGTTTATGAGTCTCGCAGGCATCGATATTGGGACCATCCAGAGGAAAGGCGCCAAAGTTAATTTGATAACTGAATGCAAGCGAATACAAAAGGCACGCAACGACATTATTCACAAAGGTGATCTTTGTGTTGCTTCAGACGCAGAACAGGCGCAATACATATGCGAGGCGATTTACTCGGAAATCGTTTGCACAATGCTAGCGACACTTGGACTTGATGTTTTATCCAAAGGCGAGATTCAGCCACAAGTGACAAAGGGTGAGTCCGATACGCCGAGGTCATGAGAAATAAAACGTCGCGCCAAGCGGCGCATTATCTGCGCGGCATTGTGCAGGCGGCGTAGTTCGGTAGATTCGTCTGGGTCCGATGGTTGAGCGCGGCTGGCATGGGCTACCGCAACGCGGCACGCTTTGTAAATGTAAGTCTCCGGCTTTTCTGCGCCGCACGCCTCAATAAATCTCGAGATATCCTCTTGATTGTTTAGGTCGCCAAGGATTGGGGGAAGATTGTCAGTCACCCACTTCCTTGAGTTGGATCCGAGTTCGTGGTGTATCTCAATAATTTTGTAGTAGTTGAGCACCGCATAGCTAATCATGAAGTTTTGCTCCGCATTGCGCGCTTCACGATAGAGCGCCAATGCTCGTTGCACTTCATGCGAAGTCGGAATGTCGCGATTGAAAACCCACTGGTGAGTGGTCGCAAACGCGAGATTTCGCCTAGACACGGGAACCGGAACCGGGTTGCCAGACCAACCGTCTTGTACGACCGCGTACTGATCGTCGCACCAAGTCAGCAAACTCAAGAAGCGATTGATGACTGTCATTGCTGTATCGACACTCAGCCGGTTGGCATGCAGATCGACGTGAATCGACTGCACGTGCTCCTTTGTCTTCGGCATCAGCACGAATTTGTAGTTATCGAACTCGATTAGCATTTCCTCGCGTGGCCACGTTACTTGGTTATCCACACCGATATTCAGGAAACGCGATGAGGGCGTTACGCCTAGTCGCAAGCGTCGCTCGTTTTCGGCATCCTCCTTGTCATACTCCGAACCGTCATCTATTGGCGGCATAGGATGCGCACGGGCTTTATCTATTTCCTGCGCCAGCCGTGCAAAGAACCGTTGGTTGAAAACCAACTCGCGGCTGACCGGCGCATTTCGCTGTTCGGCATCGAAACTTGCTTCCGCACCGGGTTGACGCAATGATAGGGCCTCGTCCCGCACGAAGGATAGCTGGCGCCGCACGTTGGCTTGCTCATAGATAATGGTGGCAAACCCATGACTATTGGTTCCGGATTCCGCCACCGAAAGACGTACTGAAACAATACTGTTCCGCATTGTCTTGTCAGTGAGCACATAGACCAGTGCATGGGTCAAGGTGGCGGCCCCGCCGAAGTTGTCCGTCCTGCCACCGACCGGCTTTAGCTGCGCAATGATCGTGGCCACATGGCCCGCCCAACCGGGTAGCGTTGCAACCAATCCGAGTACCGCCGCAACAATCTGTTCGTTGGTCAGCGCCTGCCCTCGGTTCTCACGCCCGCGTGGTAACCGGCCATAGCCGCGCAGAGATTCAAACCGCTGTTCCATATCTGACGGCGTATCTGTCGTCACATCGCTGCTGCGGCAGAGTTCAGTCAGGATGTAGGAAAGTTGTTTGGCTAGCATCGTTCTAGAACTACCGTGGCGGTTGGGAATGTGAACTCAAATTCTAGAAGCACCTTGCGCCTAATTGCACCCCACAACGCGCGAAATCGTGAGCCTCTCGATCTCCCCAGCCCAATAACTCATCTCCCCCAAAATCTCCCGCGTAAGCTCTCCCAAATGCGATGCATGCATCAGAGTATCGCCCGTCTCCGGCGCGCCGTGGACGCGGAGGTCGACGCTCTGCAGCTTTACGCCTTTACTGCCAAAAGCGGAACGACAGGCTGGCCGCGCGCAGCGCCTTGCCGCCCTCCAGCACCATGAGCAGCTCGGCCTTGGTCAGGCCGGGCTGCAGCGCATTGGGCTCGAGGTCGGTGGCGATGATCGTCATCACGTAGTGCTGCGGCGCGTTGCCTTTTGGCGAGCACGGCCCTAGCCAGTGCATGCCGAGCGTGTTCTTGCCGGGCACGAATGCGCCGGTCGGGGCACCGCCCAGCGCGCCCTCTGCGAAGCCGTTGGTGCTCGTCGGGATGCCGTAGATCACCGCGTGCGACACGCCGAGGCCGGCGCGGCCGGCCTGGTCGTCCCAGATGATCGCGTAGCTGCGCGTCTTGTCCGGCGCGTTGCTCCAGGCGAGCGGCGGCGAGACATTCTGCCCGGTGCAGTTCGGGTTCTTGGCGAAGTTACCTGCAGCCTTCGCCGGCAGCCTCGCGTTGTCCGGCATGCCGGGTGAGGTGAGGCGGAAAGCGGTCGGTGGCCCCTCGGGCTCCTGCGTGGTGGCGCAGGCGACGAGCAGGCACGACGAAAGCAAGGCGTAGGTCTTTTTCATGGTCCGGATTCTTCCTCTTAGGAATGCGTTCCGCATTGGATGGGATAGGAAATGTTACTTGCCTACCATCTGTTTCAACAAATCAAAATTCGATTTATCCATCTTGATTTCACCACGATTGATTTGCCGGTCGAGCTCGGCAACCGCGGCGTTGCAACTGACGTCGATGCCGAGCTCCTTGCCTTTGCGCGCCACCACGCCGCTGATGAACGCCATCTCGCTGGTACGGCCCTTCATGTGATCGTGGATCGGCGCGGTGCGGCCGCGGCTGACGTGGCCGAGCAGAGTTTTCATTGCCGTGACGACATTTTCTTCGGTGGTGCCGGCAAATTCGTCGGCGCGCAATCCAAAGATGGGTTCCATGCGGTAACCCAGTGCTTCCCCAACGGCTGCCGATTCTTTGCCCAGTTGCACCGAGATGTCGAACATGCCGGGCAGGTGCGCCGCTTCCGAATTGCCGAGGCCGAGCAAGCCGAACGGGCCCATGGTCATGCTGTTGGCGATGAGCTTGGTCCACTTCGCGCTTTGGATGGTGCTGGTGATGTCGCAGCGGCCGACGTGGTTGAGCATCGACTGGATTTCCTTGACGCGCTCGGTGAGAAAGCCGTCGTGTTCGCCCACGGAAAACCACGTGGTCTTGTGGGTGGTGTTGCGCTTCACAAAACCAGGATTAAAAATTTCCGCCGACAATTCCACCACGCAGCCAATCAGGCGCTGCTTGCCGATGATGGAGGCGAGCGAGTCTTCGTTCATGCCGTTCTGAATGGCGACGAACACACCGTTGTCCTTGAGATATGGCTTGATAAATTCCGCCAGCCAGCGGTGATCGTTGGACTTCACGCACATGAAGACGATATCGAACTCCAGCCGTGCCGACGACAGTTCGCACAGGTGCAGCGCGCGGATCGGCGTCTTTACCACCTTGTCGGGCATGGTTATCTCGAGACCATCGGTCTTTATTTTTTCGACTTGTGCCGGCCATTGATCGATGACCGTGACGTCGTAACCCGCTGTCGTCAGATCGGCGCCGACGCTGCTGCCGATGGCGCCACAGCCGAGCACTGCGATTTTCTTGTTCATTCTTGAATCCGCTATTGATCAGAAAACGCGAGTTTACACCGCGTGGACTTGGGACCGCCTTGCACACACGGGCGTATGATAAGCGTCTGTACCCATCGACTCAGGAGAAGTTATGGCCGCCGTTTCGATACCTAACCCTGTCAAAGAATTGTTCAAACAGGACAAAATTGCGCTCGGCATGAACGTGCGGCTGGCGCGTTCCGGCGATATCGCGGGTATCGCCAAGTCCACAGGCCATGATTTTATTTTTATCGACTGCCAGCATTCGCTCTACAACGTTGAAACTGTCGGACATATCGCACTGGCCGCCAATGGTGTGGGAATCGCGCCGCTCGCGCGCGTGAGCAGTTGCGACGATCCGCAAACGCAGGTGCTGCTGGATAACGGCGTGATGGGCATCGTGTTTCCTGACGTCAACACCGCCGAGCAGGCGCGGCGCGCCGTGGCGCGCGCCAAGTATCCGCCAGTGGGCACGCGCTCCGTCGGCGGCGGTTACCCGATCCTCAATTATCGTCCGACACCGGTGCCCGACGCGGTGGCGGCCTTGCAGGACAACACGCTGGTGGCGTGCATGATCGAAACGCAAGAAGGCCTCGACAACGTCGACGCCATTTGCGCGGTGGAAGGCGTTGATGTCGTTCATGTCGGTTCCAACGACCTACTCACCGCGATGGGCCATCCCGGCAGTTTTGGCAGCGCGGCGCATATCGCAGCACTTGAAAAAGTCATCGCGGCCTGCAAAAAGCACGGCAAGGTGCCTGGTGTGGGCGGTGACCGCAACCTCGCGCGGCAGGTGGAGTTTATCCGCAAAGGCATGCGTTTCATCACCACCAACAGCGAGATTGCGTTCATTCTCGCCGAGGGCTCGCGCGTAACGGGTGAACTGCGTGGCGCCTTGATCTGATTTCGTGTGCGGGCGACGGAATGGATACCATCGAGTTTGATGCCGAGGCGCGTGCCGCGATTATCGCGGAATGGCATCGCCAGCAAGCCGAGCCCGAGCCGCGTCCGGGCGATCCGCGTCCCTTCGGGTGCATTACATTTTTGCTTGCGGCCGTTCTGTTGCTAGTGTTGCCGCAATTACCCAGGTTCGGCGTGATGCTGCCGCCGCTGCTTGTGCAAATCCTGTTCTGGCTGTTGATTGCGCTGCTGGCAGGTGGGTTTTTCATCGGCATTTTTGTCGGCAGCGGTCGTTACGGACAAGCTTGTCAATACGCGCAGAAATCGCTGGAATGGCTGGCGAGTCATCCAGGATTGACAGACCCCGATGCGCGCCGCCGGCACGCCGTGTCGCTGATTCGCCATAGTGTGGTGAGTGACGGGCCGACAACGTCCGACACTATTGATGCCGGCGAGGCGAAGGCAAAACTGGGCAGAAACTTGCAATATGTGGTCGCGGTGGAGCGCGTATTGGCTTCGGAAAATCTTTCGGAGGTGTATTTTGGCGAGAGGTGAAGCCGCTACAATGGCGGCGTATCGTATTCTTCTGTTAAAGGCATGCGCATGAGTGATAAACAACAGCGGTCGTGGCTGGTGATTGCCATGTCCAAGGCGGATGCGGTCGTGCAGGCGGCGAAATCCGGCGCCGACGTGATCGTGCTGGATCTCGTCGAATTGATTGCCGACGAACACAAGCCGGCGGCCAGAGAGAAAGTTCGCACGGCGATCGGCACCGCGCGCGCCGGTGGTGCGGAAGTGTTCGTGCAGATTGATCCGCAAAACCATGAAGCGGATTTGCGCGCCTGCTTGTGGCCCGGCTTGAGCGGCATCGTGGTGTCACGCGCGGAGTCGGTGTCGCAGATAGAAAAAATAGATGAGCATTTATTTTTATTGGAAAAAGAGAAAGGGCTTTCCGCGGGCTCTACAGATCTGGTGCTGGCGCTGGAAACTGCCCGCGGCAATCAGGATGCTTACGCCATCACCACCGCCAGCAAGCGCGTGCGCGGCCTCACACTGGGACGCGCTGATCTGGTGATGGATTTGAGGCCGGAGCCAAACGGTGAAATTCACTTGATGCCGTATCTGATGCAGCGGCTGATCATTGTCGCGCGCGCCGCGGGTGTTACGCCTTTGGGGGCATGGTGGCGCGCGCCGGATCGCGGCCTGCTGGCGACGCCGCAAAACACGCTTGCTGCTGCGCGGCGAGGGCGAGCCGCCGGTTTTAAAGGCGCGCTGTGTCTGCGCGCCGATCAGGTGGAACCACTGAATAACATTTACGCGTAGAGCACATCATGGCAAAGCAAAAAGCCCGCCGTTCCGGATTGACCATGCCCATCGTCACGCCTCGTTTCGTGGACAATGCGTGGCGGCGCGGCTGCGATTTCGTCACGCTCGACCTCGAAGATTCGGTGCCGCAAAACCGCAAGGACTACGCGCGCACGCTGGTGCGGGAATCGATACCCAAGGTTACCCGCGCGGGCACGGAAGCGTTTGTGCGCATCAATCACGAACTGATGCAGGCCGATACTGAGGCTGCTGTGTGGCCCGGCCTCTCGCGCATCAAGTATCCGAAAACCGAAACCGCCGACGAAGTGCGCGCGCTTGATGCCTTGATCACGCGGTTGGAAAAGGAACGTGGTATTCCGCCGGGCACCGTTGAAATCGATCCCGGCATAGAAACCGCGCTGGCGGTGACCAACGTCTATGACATCGCGTCGGCAAGTCCGCGCATCAAGGAGTTCGGCGCCACCAACGGCGGCTACGATATGTCGCGCGATCTCGGCGTGGAAATGTTCGTGCCGTACGATCAGTTCGTTTATCTCAGAGGCGAATCGGAACTCGCGGCGCGCGCGTTGGGGCTGGGCGTGCGCGCGGCGCCGTTTGTGGCCAACACCACCGGCAGCGTGAGCGACGGTAATCGCGCGCTGCGCCAGGCTGAGGCTGCGCGCGCCTGCGGGTTTCGCCTGGGTGGCGGCGGATTGAATCCCGCGGTGGTGGAATCGCACAACGCCGGGTACACACCATCGGAAGCGGATGTCCGCGACGCGCATTGGGTGCTGGAGCAATTTGAACGCGTAGCGGCGAGTGCGGAGCCGTGGCTGGAAATCGAAGGCCGCGCAATCGACCGCTATGAAGCGCAGCGCGCGCGCGACACGTTGAAGTGGGCTGAGCTATGCGCCGAACGCAACCGCGAAAAAGCCGAAGCGGTGGCGCGGGTGAAGGCGGCGTTGCCTGCAAGCGATAAAAAATAAATGTTTAAAAACAAATACTTATACTTATTCTCCCAAGGCGTGCTGCTATCGGCGTGCGCGGCGACGGTTCATGCGCAAAATTATCCCGTGCGTCCGATCCGTTTCATTGCCCCGTACGTACCCGGCGGCGGCGTCGATTTTGTCGCGCGCGTGATCGCGACCAAACTTTCCGAAACCATCGGGCAGCAGGTCATCGTCGAGAACCGTCCCGGCGGCGGCACCAACATCGGCTCCGAACTGGTAGCACGTGCGGCGCCCGATGGCTACACGCTGCTGCTGGGCGGCGTGCCGAATACGGTGAACATGGTGCTGTTCAAAAAGCCGCCGTATCACGTGGAAAGAGATTTTTCACCGGTGACGCAGACGACGACCGCGCCCAACATACTCGCTGTGCATCCTTCCCTGCCGGTGCGTTCGGTGAAAGACCTGATCGCGCTGGCAAAAGCGCGGCGCGGTGAACTGACTTTTGCATCGGCGGGTACCGGCAGTTCGAATCATCTGTCGGGCGAACTGTTCCGCGTGATGGCCGGCATAGACATCATTCATGTGCCGTACAAAGGCGGCGGCGCGGCGGTCATTGACCTCATTGCCGGCCATGTATCGATGTATTTCGGTACTACGCCCAGTACCGTGCCGCAGGTACGCACGGGCAAACTGCGCGCGCTGGCGGTGACCACTCTGCAGCGTTCACGCGCCACGCCCGATATACCGACCATGTCCGAAGCTGCGTTGCCCGGTTTTGACAATGCGGCCTGGCATGGTCTGCTGGCGCCTGCAGGCACGCCGCCAGCGGTGATCAACCGGTTGCACACGGAAGTGGTGCGTGTGCTGCGCCTGCCGGAGATCATCGAACGCATGGCGTTGCAAGGGGTGGATGTGATCGGCAGTACGCCGGCGGAACTCGCCGCTTACATCAAACAGGATCTGGTGAAGTATGAAAAGCTGGTGAAAGCAGCGGGCATCAAAATAGAATAGCAACGAACTCTCTAACGAACTCACTTATGAACTAACCACGAGACAGAGGTCTTGCATGAAAGGCGTTGAACAGAACGTTCCCAATTCCACCGGCAGTGCGCCGCCTAAACTGGTGGCGCCGACCAAAGCTGCCGATTGCCATATACACATCTATGACGCGCGCTATGCCCATACGGGGCATCTGGTTGCCGGCGGTACGGTGGCCGATTACCGGCTGATGCAAAAGCGCGTCGGTGTCGAACGTGTGGTAATCGTGACCCCGCGCTGCTATGGGACCGACAACACTGTGACCATTGACGCTATCAAGGAGTTGGGTATCGACAACGCGCGCGGTGTCGGCGTGCTGCGGCCTACGGTGAGCGATGCCGAATTGAAAACGCTTAACGATGCCGGCATCCGCGGCATCCGCTTTACGGTGGGTGATCCGAAAACCGCGGTGGTTTCAGTGGACATGATAGAGCCACTGGCGAAACGCATCGCAAGTTATGGCTGGCACGTGCAACTCAATATGCCGCCGGAACAAACCGTGGCGTGTGCAGATTTGTTGCGTCGCTTGCCTACGCCCATCGTGTTTGATCACCTCGGTAAGCCGCCGGTTGCCGATGGCGAGAATCATCCTTCTCACGGTATCATTCGCGAATTGCTCGACAAGAACCGGGCGTGGGTAAAACTTTCTGGCGCTTACATCAACGCGGGACCCGACACGCTTTCCTTTGCCGATGCAACACGCATCGCGCAAATTTTTTCCAAGGCCGCGCCAGAGCGGTGTGTATGGGGCAGCGACTGGCCACATCCCGGCCCTAAAGTGAAGCCCGATGACGCCGTGCTGTTCGACTTGCTCAGCGCGTGGGCACCCGATGAAGCCACGCGCAGCCGTATACTCGTCACCAATCCGCAGGACCTTTACGGTTTTCCCAAATAATCATGGCGATACTCGTTCGACGTTCCAATCTGCTGGTGTCGATGAGCGACGCTGGCGCGGTGGCGAATGCCTGGAAGCACGATGCCGACGCGGTCACGTTGGTGCTGGAGGGCAACGCAAACGCCCGCGATGCGGTGAAAACAGCGATTGCCGCGGCGGCACGGGGCGGCGCCGAGGTGTTTGTGCGTGTGAACAAAGCGTCGTTGCAGGCCGACCTCGAAGCCTCGGTGTGGCCGGGCTTGTGCGGCATCGTGCTGCCGTGTGCGGCGTCGGCGGCGGAAGTCGTGCGCGCGGAAGAAATCGTGGCGGCGCTCGAAAAACAACGCAGCATCGCCGCAGGGTCGCTGCAATTCATACTGATGCTCGAATCCGCGCGCGGCGTGTGGGACATCCGGCCCATCATCAAGGCCAGCTCGCGCGTGACGCAAGTGGCATTAGACGAGCGTGCATTAGCCGCCGATTTGGGCATTACCCCGCTGCCCGAGCTGGACCCGTTTGACTACGCACGCGGCCGCCTATCCGTGGAGGCCACTGCCGCAAAAGTCGCAGCGGTAGGCATGGCGTATCCCTTAAGCGTGCACCCGCGCGAGTTGCCGGAAGCCGAACTCCATGAGCTGGCGACCAAAGCGCGCAACCTCGGCATGAAAGGCGTGATCTGTCCCTACCCGGGTTGGGTGGCGCCGGTGAATGCGGCATTTACGCCAACGCCGGAACGGGTGGAGTGGAACCGGCGCGTGCGCGAGGCCTTCGCGGCGGGCGTGGCTGCGGGCACTGCGGCAGTGCCGCTGGATGGAAAGATGATCGATGTGCCGGTGGATGAGTGGGCGATTGTGGTGCTGGCGACGGCAGAGGCTTGTGCTGCGCGGGATGCGCAGAAGCGGGCAGCGGTTGCGAAAGCGTAAAATGGATTTTTCGAAACGTCACACAGGGGGACAGACATGCAAAAGAAAGACATCAAGATTCGTTCCGCCGAAGGCAAAGACTTCGATTGTTATGTCGTGACACCCGATGCGGTGGGGAAAGTGCCGGCGATCGTGCTGGCTTCCGCCATACACGGCGTGGATGGCGACCTGCGCGCCATCGCCGACGCGTTCGCGGCAAAAGGCTACATTGCGGCCGCGCCGGACCTCTTTTCGCGCACGGTGCCGGGGCCGCTCGCGCGCGGCGATGCCCGTTCGACGCCCCGGGGGCAGCCGCGGCTCGAAGTCATCAAGACCGGCGAGGCCGACATGGCGGACACACTCGCCGAAGTGCGCAAGCTGCCGCAGTTTAACGGCAAGGCGGTGGCGATGGGATTCTGCTACGGCGGCCCGTATGCGATCCTCGGCCCGAAGCGTCTCGGCTACAGCGCTGGCGTTTCGTGCCACGGTACGCAATTGGGCGACTACATCAAGGAACTCGACGGCGTCACGCAGCCGGTCTGCATCATCTGGGGCGATCAGGATCACGCCGCGCCGCCGCCGGTGCAGGTCGCCTATCGCGCCGTGCCCGCGCGCATGAAAAACGTCGACGTGCATATCTTCGCCGGCATACAGCACGGCTACATGATGGCGGGCGGCGGCAAGGCGTTCGACCAGAAGACCTACGACTTCTCGATGGGGCGCGCACTGGCGATATTGGGCGGGTTGCGTTGAATAGCGTTTGCACCTTTTCGCTAGAATCATCATAAGTATTTGTTTTTAAACATTTTATTCCATTGTGCTTGGCGGTGTTCGCGACAGTGGCGAATGCCGCACCAGCGCCTGACACTTCAATAAAATTTCCCACGAAACCGATTCGCCTCTTGGTATCCGGTGTCGGCGGCGCGGGTGATTTCGCGGCGGTCATCCGTGATGACATATCCCGCAAAGGTAAAATCATACGCGAGGCCGATATCCGCATGGAGTAACGCGCACTGCAGGACTACGCTGCCGCCAGCAGTTCAGGTGCGATATGCACGGTATCTTGTTCGCTGGCGACCCATACCTCGCCGTCCTGTATGGTGTAGGTCAGCTGCATGGCGCGGGCGGCGAGTTTGGCCATGGCCTGGCTTGCCGCTTGCGGAAGGGCGTGTACCGCGAGATTGCGGCAGCGCGCGACGGTGTCGCGCACACTCTCGCGCCACAGTTGCGCGCCCGAGCCGCCATAGCTGTAAACCACGACCTGTGTTGCGCGTCCGCAGGCTTTGCGCAATCGCTTTTCATCGGGCTGGCCGACGTCGATCCATAGTTCGATGGCGCCAGTGAGGTCTTTTTGCCACAGATCGGGCTCGTCGTCGGCGCTCAAGCCTTTGCCGAACGCCAGTGCTTCATGCGCATTCAGCGCGAAGGCCAGCAAGCGCACCATCATGCGCTCATCGGTCTCCGAGGGATGGCGCGCGAGGGTCAGCGCGTGGCTTTGGTAGTAGTTGCGATCCGTGTCGGAAATCTGCACGGATGCCTTGAAGATGGTTGCCTTGAGGGCCATTGTTTCTATCGGCCATCAAGGGTGCTTGCGAATATGCTGTTGCCGCGAATCAATTCACCGCGAAGCAATAGATCAATCCAGCGCCGCCTGAACTCACCAGATTTTCCTGGCTGCAACCGCGCGACGGATGCGACGAATTCCATGAGCGCGACGGTTCGTCTGGTTTCAGACCGCTGCGGTCGTGATGTCCTACCAGCGCCGCGCCCGCGCCGCTCTTGGTCCAGTTGCCGCACGTGGTGTCGTCTTTGGTGGTAGAGGCTCTGCCGTCGGGCGTCGAGCCAGTGAGAATGTCATGCGTATTGGGACTGTCGCCGCGGCCTTTGACGATTTTTCCTTTTTCGTCCACGGCCACCAGCCGGTTGATATTGTTGACGTCGTGGAGTTCGTTAACATTGCGCGCGATGAGCCGGCCTTCAAAGCTGTACCACGGGCCTTTGCCGATGCGGTCGCGTGCGTTGACCGTGGGCGTGCCGGTGGTGCTCAGATAGGCGCGCCAGGTGCGATTGCCTGCGCCTGCCGCTGTTGCCAGCGACTGGCAATGGCGGTCCGCGCCGGCCAGTCCGCCGAGGTCCGCGCCCTTGCCCGAACCGGTGCTGGTGATAAAGAACGACATTTCAGGCGCGGCTTTCTGCGCGC
>JAKFYK010000103.1 GCA_021730905.1 Betaproteobacteria bacterium
CCACTACCACCGTCGCTGCCGCTGTCAGCAGAACTAAATCCCAAATCGCCAAACCCGTCACTGCTACTGCCGCTACTATCCGATGACGAACTCGTGCCGAAATCGGTGGCGCACTGTGCAGCGGGCTTCGCGGTGCCGTCCTGCCGGTATTTGGTCACGCGCTTGTTGCAGTTGATGTCATAGTGAAAGCCGTCGGGCAGGTCGAGTTTGCTGTCCAGCGCAAACAGCAGCGGCAGCCGCGAGGGGTTGCGAGGATTGATGGTGTCATCCTTGCACGCGTACCACCAGGTTCTGCGCAATCCGTCGTCGGCGACCTTTTGCGAACTCAGCACCACCGCCGGCGTGTGATGCAAAAAATGGCCAAAGGCTTTTTTGCAGAAATCGTTGTAGTGCTTGGTGAACAAAATGAATTCGTGCCACAGATCATCCACCGCTTTCGACGGCATAGATACAAAGGCGCCATTGGCCATCAGGTTGCACAGAAAAAACTTTCGCAACCCGCGCAGGACCAATTGCTGCTCCTTGAGCGTGAGCTGCGGGCGCTTTTCCGCCAGCCGCGCCAGCAGGCCCTGCGGAAACACGTATTCGCAGATGAATGCCGCGCGCCTGAATCCCGCCAGTGATCGATAGATGCTGAATGCGATCAGCCCTAGAATCGACGCCAATATCCCAAACGCGATGGCCATCTCGCCTCCATTCGGAGTTGCCCAGTAAGTGCCGATATAATAAAACCTTTTTCGACGCACCACCTATGCTGTTGCCACAGTTCGTCCAAAGCGCGACGTGTTAATTTCTGATCTGTTCATCAAGGAGTAACCCCATGCCCATTGGAGACCCTGCCTGGCTGCAACTCACGCCTGAAACGGCGCTGGAGCCGGCGATTCCCATCTGCGACCCGCATCATCATATATGGGCACAACGGCATGAGCCGCCAGCCTACCAACGCTACTTGTTGCCCGACCTCGTCTCGGACATCCAAAGCAGCGGACATGATGTGCGCTCAACGGTGTTCATCGAGGTCAAGGCGTTTTATCGCACCGACGGACCGGAGGCGATGCAGCCGGTGGGCGAAGTCGAGCACGTCGATGGCGTTGCAAATGAAGCAGCGAGCGGCAAGCACGGTCCAACAAAAATCGCCGCGGCCATTGTCGGTCACGCGGATTTGAAGCTGGGCGATGGTGTCGCCCCCGTGCTGGAAGCGTTGCAGGCGGCAAGTCCCGGCCGTTTTCGCGGCATACGGCACGCCACCGGGTGGGACGCGAGTCCGGAACTGGCGAAGCGCGACATTCAGGGCGTGATGTCCACCGCGCAATACCGCGCTGGGGCGCGCGTGCTGGCGAAGATGGGCTTGACGCTCGACAATTCGCTCTACCATCCCCAGCTCGATGAATTGGCTGATCTGGCCCGTGCGGTGCCGGAACTCACCATCGTGCTGAATCACATCGGCGGCCTAGTGCGTGTTGGCCCCTATGCTAACCGCGACGACACGGTGCTCGCCGAGTGGCGGCGCGGCATCGCGGCCGTGGCGGCGTGTCCGAACGTTGTGCTCAAGCTCGGCGGCGTGGGGCAGAAACGTTTTGGCTTCGATTGGCACACGCGCGCGAAGCCGATCGGTTCGGAAGAGTTAGCGCAGACGCTGGGGTCGTTGATGCACTACTGCATCGAGAAGTTCGGGCCGAACCGCTGCATGTTCGAGAGCAATTTCCCGGTCGACAAGGTGTCGTATTCCTACACTGTGGTGTTCAACGCCTTCAAGCGGCTATCAAAGGATTATTCAACCAGCGAGCGCTCCGCCCTGTTTCACGACACGGCGGCGCGGGTGTACCGGATCGCAGTCTAATCGAGCTTCACGTTGTACTGGCGAAACAGCTTGCCTATCGTCTCGGAGTCCGCCTTCAGGCGCTGGGCGAGTTCTTCCGGTGGCCTGTGCGCAGGTTCGAGCGTCTGGGCGCCCAGCTTCGCGGCGACGTCGGGATCGTTCAATGCCTTTCCGAACTCGGCGTTGAGTCTATCGACAATCGCCTTGGACGTTCCCGCGGGTGCAAAAGCACTGACCCAGGTCGACGATTCGTAACCTGGAATGATGTCCGCGATCGTCGGCACACCCGGAAGCTGCGCTATGCGCTCTTTCGAAGTCACGCCCAGCGCACGCACCCGATCCACCTTGATGTGCTGGATCAACTCGCCGATCGCCGCAACCTGGGCTTGCGTTTCCCCTGATACCAGGGCTATCACAGCGGGGCCGCCGCCCTTGAATGGAACGTGCGTCATGCGGATGCCCGTTCTGGATTCGAAGAGCACGCCGTTGTAGTGGGTGAAGCTGCCGAACCCGGAGTGCCCGTGGAGAATCTGATTCGGGCTTTGCTTCGCCAGCGCGATGAACTCCTTCACCGACCGTGCCGGCAGCGAGGGATGCACGGTCAGTACAGCGTCGACCCGCGCGAGGGGGCCTACCCCGGCGAAATCGCGCAGAGGGTCGTACGGCAGCTTGCTGTACAGGTGCCCATTGGAGACATGCGAGGCGGCGGTTTGTATCAGCAACGTATAGCCGTCGGGCTTGCTTTGGGCCACGACGGCCGAGCCGATCGTGCCCCCCGCGCCCGCGCGATTTTCGATGATGAACTGCTGACCCATCTGTTCCGAAACCTTGGAGAAAACGATGCGCGCCACGATGTCGTTCGCGCCTCCCGGAGGAAATGGCACGATCACGCGCACCGGCTTGGCGGGAAAAGCCTGCGCCCAGACCACGCCCGCGGCGCACAGCATGCAGGCAAAGAACGCGGCAAACACTCGGGTTGTTTTCATCTTATTCCTCCTGGTAATGCTGGTGCTCCGGCTGGCAGGCCGGTCACTATCGATTTCGATATGTCCCTTGGATTCAGCATATCAGCACTGCCTCGATAGGTATAGGTTATTCGATTTTCACGCCCGTGCTTTTGATCAGCTTTGCCCACATCGCGGTTTCCTCGCGCAACAGGGCACTTGTTTCGCGCGGCGAAATGCCCGAGGTTTCCGCGCCTGTGGCCTGCACCGTATCGCGCACTTCTGGTTGCTTAAGCACCTTGGCAGTCTCGTCGTACACGCGGGCGAGCACTTTGTCAGGTGTTTTTGCCGGCGCATAAAAGCCGACCCAGCCCTCCACGTTGTAGCCCGGCACGCCCGACTCTGCGATGGTAGGCAGGTCCGGCAGCAATGCAAATCGCCTGGCGCTGGTCACCGCGATCACTTTCAGGCGGCCGCTCTTGGCGTGCGGCATCACCGATGGTGGCGTCGCAAACGAAATCTGTGTTTCATTGCCGATAAGGCTGATGATCGCAGGGCCACCGCCCTTGTATGACACATCCGTGATATTGACTTTCGCGATGTGCTTGAACATTTCGGCAGCCAGATGCACGATAGTACCCACGCCCGGATGTGAGTAGCTCAATTTGCCCGGCTGCTCCCTGGCCAGTGCGATCAAATCCTTGATGGTGCTGGCTTTGACTGATGGGTGCAGCGTCACCACATTGGCGTACTTGATGAGTTGCGTGATCGCGGTAAGGTCGCGTAAGGGGTCATAGGGCAGCGACCGATAGAGACTCGGACTGATGGTGATGGAGCCCTCGGTAGTCACCAGCAGGGTATAGCCGTCGGGGGCGGCCTTGGCCACCAGATCATTGCCTATGTTGCCACCGGCTCCGCCGCGGTTATCGACTACGATGGATTGACCCAGCGATTTGGGTAAATGGCTTGCCAACACCCGTGCGGCGAAATCCGTAGAGCCGCCCGGAGGAAACGCCACCACAATGCGTATGGGCTTGGTGGGATAGGTCTGCGCAAACGCGGGTGGTGCGCAGAGCCATGCACACAGCGGCGTGGCCAACGTAACCAACGCGGCCAGGATTCGGATCGAGGGTTCCATTGCTTCGCCTTTTATATCGCGTCAGCCTGTCAGGCAAGTCACGCGTAACTGATGGTCGAGCATCGCAATCGGTCGTGCGAGTGCTTCTCTTTAACGTCGAATAACATACCATCAAAATCGAACGCAAAACCGCGCCATGATTTCGCTTGTTGCAATCGCCACGCGCAGCACACTCTGAGTAGGCGCGCACGATAGCTACGCTGTCACAATAGCGCCGTATCAAAATCTTAAAAATACCAATAAAAACAAATGCTTATAATATTCCGCTATAATCGCGCTTTTTTCGCAGCAATTCAGCATGTTGTTAGTAGCACCTCGGCCCGGCGATCGCACGCGGGCCGGCCCGTTTCACGGTTCTTCCGATGCGCTTGCCATCGCGGAACTGGCGGGATCGGTGCGTCCGCTGCTGGCGATTACCGCCGATGCGTCGTCGGCACAGCGCCTGCAAACCGAGATCGCGTTCTTCGCGCCCACGTTAAAAACCTGCGTGTTTCCCGACTGGGAAACGCTGCCCTACGACACGTTTTCGCCGCACGCCGATTTGGTGTCGGAACGCCTTGCCACGCTCTACGAAATGATGCGCGGCACCTTCGATGTCGCCATCGTACCGGTGACCACCGCGCTGACGCGGCTGATGCCGGTGGAGTATCTCGCCGCCAATACGTTTTTCTTTAAGCAGGGCGGCAAGCTGGCGCCCGACGAACTGCGGCGCCAGTGCACCGTCGCCGGCTACACGCATGTCACACAGGTGGTGGCGCCTGGCGAATACAGTTTTCGCGGCGGGCTGATCGACATTTTTCCGATGGGAAGTGCACTCCCCTACCGCATCGACCTGTTCGATGAAGACATCGACTCCATTCGCAGCTTCGATGTCGATTCGCAGCGCTCGATCTACAAGGTGAATGACGTGCGCCTGCTGCCGGCGCGCGAGTTCCCGATGAGCGAAGCTGCGCAAACGCGCTTCCGGCAGAATTTTCGTATCAAGTTCGAAGGCGATCCGTCCAAGAGCCGCGTCTACAAGGACATCACCAAGGGCGTGCCCAGCGCGGGCATCGAGTATTACCTGCCGCTGTTTTTTGAAAGCACCGCGCGCTTCACTGACTATCTGCCCGAGGGCACGGTGATCTGCGCCGTCCATGGGCTGCAGGGCCTGCAGGCGGCCGTGGATGCGTTCTGGCAGGACACGCACAGCCGCTACGCCACGCTGCGCGGCGACCGCGCCAACCCGGTGATGCCGCCGCACGATCTGTTTCTCGCGCCTGACGAATTTTTTGGATCGATCAAGCCGTTTGCGCGCGTGGAGTTCGACACCGTGGCAGCAGCAGCGGAAACGCCGACAGCGGATTCGCCCACAGTCACTTGGCCGCCCGATGCTCCCACATCGGCGCTGCCGCCGTTGGGCGTCGAACGCCGCGCCGACAATCCGCTGCATCGTCTGCAGCAGTTTTTGCAAACCTACAACGGCCGCGTGCTGCTGCTGGCCGACAGCGCGGGCCGGCGCGAGACCATGCACGACTTTCTCGCCGAGTACGATTTGCGTCCCGAGGCTGCCGCGACCTTTGACGATTTCCGCACCTCGCCCGCGCGCTTCATGCTCGGTTCTGGTTCGCTGTACAGCGGTTTTTCGATGGCGGACAGCAACTTTTGCGTCATCACCGAAAACGAACTTTACGCCACGCAGGCGCGCAACCGCAGCGCGCGCGAAACGCGCAAGACCACTGCCGAAGGCATGCTGCGTGATCTGTCCGAGGTCAAAACCGGCGATCCGGTGGTGCACGAGCAGCACGGCATCGGCCGCTATCTCGGCCTGCAAAACATGGATCTGGGCGAGGGTGAAACGGAATTTCTCACGCTCGAATACGCCAACGGCGACAAGCTCTATGTGCCGGTGTCGAGCCTGCATCTGATCAGTCGCTACAGCGGCGCGGCACCCGAGCAGGCGCCGCTGCACACACTGGGCAGCGGGCAGTGGGAAAAAGCCAGGAAAAAAGCCGCCGCGCAGGTGCGCGATACCGCTGCCGAACTGCTCAACCTCTATGCACAACGCGCCCTGCGCAAAGGCCATGCGTTCGGTCTCAAGCACCACGATTACGAAGCGTTTGCCGAGGGCTTTCCGTTCGAAGAGACGCCCGACCAGGCCGCCGCGATCAAAGCCACACTCGATGATCTGGTCAGCGGCAAGCCGATGGATCGGCTGGTATGCGGCGATGTAGGCTTCGGCAAAACAGAAGTGGCGTTGCGCGCGGCCTACGTAGCAGTGGCCGACGGCATGCAGGTTGCCATACTCGTTCCAACCACGCTGCTGGCGGAGCAGCACTACAACACGTTCACCGACCGTTTCGCCGACTGGCCGGTAAAAATCGCCGAGCTGTCGCGCTTTCGATCGGCGAAAGAACAGGCCGAAGCGCTCGAAGGATTGGCCGCCGGCAAGGTGGATATCGCCATCGGCACGCACAAGCTGGTGCAGCGCAGTGTGAAGTTCAAGAACCTCGGCCTCGTCATCATCGACGAGGAGCACCGCTTCGGCGTGCGCCACAAAGAGCAACTAAAAGCGCTGCGCGCCGAGGTGGATGTGCTGACGCTGACCGCGACGCCGATCCCGCGCACGCTGGCGCTGTCGATGGAAGGCCTGCGCGATTTTTCGGTGATCGCCACCGCGCCGCAGCGCCGCCTGGCGATCAAGACTTTCGTCTCGCGCTTCTCCAAGGCGCAGATTCGAGAAGCCGCGCTGCGCGAGCTGCATCGCGGCGGGCAGATTTATTTTCTGCACAACGACATCGATACCATCCGCCACATGGAGGAAATGCTGACGCAGTTGCTGCCGGAAGCGCGCATCCGCGTGGCACACGGACAGATGCGCGAGCGTGAACTGGAACTGGCGATGCGCGATTTTTACCAGCAGCGCTTCAACATCCTGCTGTGCACCACCATCATCGAGACCGGCATCGACGTGCCGACTGCCAACACCATCATCATCAACCGCGCCGACAAATTCGGCCTTGCGCAACTGCACCAGTTGCGCGGACGCGTCGGCCGCTCGCACCATCAGGCGTATGCGTATTTACTATTGCCCGACGAGGGCAATATCACCACGCAAGCCAAAAAACGCCTCGAAGCGATACAGATGATGGAAGAACTCGGTTCCGGCTTCTTCCTCGCCATGCACGACCTCGAAATCCGCGGCGCCGGCGAAGTGCTGGGCGAATCGCAAAGCGGCGAGATGCAGGAAGTGGGCTTCAATATGTACGCGGCCATGCTCGATACCGCGGTGCGTTCGCTGAAGCAGGGCAAGGAGCCCGATCTCGCGGCACCCTTGGGCGTCACCACCGAAATCAATCTGCACGTGCCCGCCCTGCTGCCGCCGGATTATTGCAGCGATGTGCACGAACGCCTGGTGCTCTACAAGCGTCTCGCCAATTGCGACAACGACGAGGAACTCGACCGCCTGCGCGAGGAACTCATCGACCGCTTCGGCGACTTGCCGGGCGCCGCGCGCGCGCTGGTCGACAGCCATCGGCTGCGTCTCGCCGGCAAGCCGCTGGGCATTGCGCGCATCGACGCCAGTGAATCCGCGATACAGTTGCAGTTCGTTCCCAAACCGCCGATTGATCCGATGAAAATCATCAAGCTCATCCAGACCAAACGCAACTACAAGCTGGCCGGGCCGGACCGGTTGCGCATCGAGGCCACCACCGACAACCTTGCCGCGCGCGTGACGCTGATCAAGGATATCTTCAAGCTATTGTCGTGATATAAATAGTGTTTTAAAACAAATACTTATATCTAACCTCCCATGTCGCTACTACGCAAACGGCCGCCACCAACGGTCTCAGGCTTCGATGCAATGGCCGAGCGGCGCATCCGCGACGCGCAGCAGCAAGGCGTGTTCGACGATCTGCCGGGCAAGGGTGCGCCGCTCAAACTCGATGACGACGCGATGGTGCCGGAAGAATTGCGCGCGGCCTATCGCATCCTGAAGAACTCGGGTTATGTGCCGCCGGAAGTGGAAGCGCTGCGCGATCTAAGGGTAGTCGAGCAACTGCTGAAACGCGCGCAAGACGACACCGATCGCAACGCGCTGATCAGCAAGTTCAACGCGTTGCTGACGCGCGCCGGCAAGCTGCGCGGCCGCAATATTGCTATCGATGACGACTATTTCCGGAAAGTAGCGGAAAAGCTGGCGGAAAATCGCACCTCGCGCCAGCCGCGCTAACCAAGCAGCAACTTATCCAGCACCTTCGCTTTGCGCCAGCGCATCCTTGTGCATCGCCTGCAGCATCGCGCGCAGCAGCGTGTCCGGATCCTGCGCGCCCGAAACGCCGATAGCACGGTTGAAAATGAAAAACGGCACGCCACCGATA
The DNA here is from genome assembly GCA_021730905.1 of Betaproteobacteria bacterium. Taxonomy (GTDB): domain Bacteria; phylum Pseudomonadota; class Gammaproteobacteria; order Burkholderiales; family SG8-41; genus UBA5216. The sequence continues at coordinate 8,263 of JAKFYK010000103.1, forward strand.
CCGGCGTTGCGCGCCTCGATGTCTGCGTTGGCCACCACGTCGCGGTCCGCATCGCTTGCCAGGTACGCTTTCGCAGCCGTCTCGTCCAGCCCCGCACGCTTCGCAATCGCGCCCAATGTATTGATGTCGGTGAGGTTCGCGCCTTCGATAAAGTAGGCGTTAAACAACACGTCGGCGACTTCTTGCTGTCGTGAATGCTGCTCGGCGTAATGCAACAAGCGGTGCGCGTTGAGCGTGTTGGGCTGCACCTCAATCTTGTCAAACGCAAACGGAATGCCGACGGACTCACCCACTTTGGCCACGCGCTCGTAATTGCCTTTGCCGCGCGCGCCGAACTTGCGCGCGATATAGTCCTGGCGCGGAATGCCTTCGGTGGGCAAATCGGGATTCAGCTGAAACGGCAGCCAGCGCACGGCCGGCTTGACATCGGGCAACTGCTTGGCAAGCAGCTCCAGCGCGGTTTCAAGCCTGCGCTGCCCGATGAAACACCAGGGTCAAACCACGTCGGAAACGATGTCGATTTGCAGTTGGGGTTGTTCAGCTTGCTGAGTCATGGCTTTCCCTCATTTGATAAAGTGATTCTGGAATTGCTCGCGCAGTGTAGCCTTCAACATCTTCCCCGTCGAGGTTTTCGGAATCGCATCGACGAACATCACCGCATCAGGCAGCCAGAATTTGGCGAATTGCGGCGCCAGATGATCGCGCAGGGCGTCCGCCGTGGCACTCTGCCCCGGCTTTAACACCACCACCGCCAGCGGACGTTCATCCCACTTCGGATGCGGCACGCCGATCACCGCGGCCTCCTGCACCGCCGGATGCGCCACCAGCGCGTTTTCGAGATCGACGGAACTGATCCACTCGCCGCCGGATTTCACCAGATCCTTGATGCGATCCGCGATCTTGATGTAACCGTGCGCATCCATGATCGCGATGTCGCCGGTGCGGAACCAGCCGTCGCTGGTCCACTTGTCCGACTCCGCCGGCAATTCGTGATAGCCGGAAGCCACCCACGGCCCGCGGATCTGCAATTCGCCCATGGATTTTCCGTCCCACGGCGCTTCGCCCGTTTCAGCCATGGTGCGCACTTCCACGAACGGCGGCGGCACGCCCTGCTTCGCACGCACCGCGTACTGGTCTTCGGATGAAAGCCCGTCCAGTTCGCGCTTGATATAGTTCACCGCGCCCAGCGGCGAGGTTTCCGTCATGCCCCAGCCGTGGATCACGCGCAGGCCGAATTGATCGAACGCGCGGATCATCGATTCCGGCGCCGCCGCGCCGCCGCACACCATGCGCAGGTTGGCTTGAAGTTTCCAGCGCTGCGGTTCTTTCTGCAGCGCCTGCAGCATGCCCATCCAGATGGTCGGCACGCCTGCCGACAATGTCACTTTCTCCGATTCATATAAATCGAGCAGGTTCACCGCATCCAGATGCGGGCCGGGAAACGCGATCTTGGCCCCCACCATTGCCGCGGTGAACGGCGTGCCCCAGGCATTGACGTGAAACATCGGCACGATAGGACACAGCGTGTCGCGGTTGCTCAACCCCAGGCAATCCACGGTGGCCGTCGCCAGCGAATGCAGCACGATCGAGCGGTGGGTGTACACCACGCCCTTGGGCTTGCCGGTGGTGCCGGAGGTGTAGCACATTCCTGCCGCGTCGTTCTCGTCGATGGCGGGCGCGACAAACTGCGTTGAACCCGAAATCAGTTTTTCATAATCTTCATAGCCGTCGGGGACGGGTTTCCCGGTCAACGGCACGACAAAGATGCGTTCAAACTTGACCTGCGTTTTGAATTTTTCCAGCAGCGGCAGCAGCACATCATCCACGATCAAAAAGCGGTCGCGCGCATGGTTGGCGATAAACGCGATATCGTCGGGATGCAGTCGAAGATTCAGCGTATGCAGCACGCCACTCGCGCAGGGAATCGCGAGGTAGGCTTCAAGGTGAGCATAGTGATTCCACATCAGCGTCGCCACGCGATCGCCCTTCTGCAAACCCAGCGCCTGCAACGCGCCTGCCAGCGCGCGCGTGCGCCGGTAAAAATCGCGATAGCTGTGACAATGCAGTGATTTATCGGGCAAGCGCGAAACGATTTGCGAATCGCCGTACAACCGTCCCGCGCGCTCCAGCACGTGCGTGAGCGTCAACGGAAAATTCATCATCGTGCCTTGCATACGTTTGTCCTTCACCGCAGACCGCGCGCGATGCGACCGTCAGCAGCCCGCCATCAGCCTTGTCGCAAAACTTTTTGCGTCACCGCGCAGGCCGCTGCCCACAAATACCGACACCCTGGACAGCACGCCGTCGCGATGGATTTGAGCAGTGGCGAGCGTGTCGCGTGAACCAGCCGACGGGCGCACCGCCACCTCTGTCGACGACTCGCCCAGCGTGCGTTCCTCGCCGATGATGCCGCCGCCCATCGCGCGCGCATTGCGCGCGATGCAGATCGCCGCCGAGTAAGGCGTATTCGCGCTGGTAAAATCAAATTTTGCGCCATCCTTCACCACGCCTTCCGGCGACGTGGCGCAGCCGGCAAGCGCCAGCACGACAACCCCTGACAAACACAGCCATTGCTTCATGACTACTCCGTAATCGCCCGTTTGGACACCGCCCGCACAATAAGCGAAATCCCGCTGTTCGTGAAGCACTTGTGAGCCGCCCCGGCACGTTTAATAATAGACACTCGAAAACACCGGACAGAGGCTGTGATGCGTCGAAATATCCTTGCAGTAGTGGCGGCATTTATTGTCGTTGCGGGATGCGCGGGCACGGGCGATAGCGGGCGCGCGAGGCCCGTAGCCGTCGAACGAATGTACGTCTTCAACTGCGGCGAATCGACAGTGCAGGACATGTCGCGCTGGACGCCCGGCGTGAATGTCGGCAAGCCCGGTGCATTCAGCGCCAACTGCTACCTGATACGCCACGCCAAAGGCTGGATGATGTGGGACACCGGCATCAACGATAACGTCGCCACCATGCCCAAGGGCTTCCAGCGCGGCAAGCTGTCGCCGCACTATATCTTGCGCAAGCCGCTGCGCTTTGCATTGTCGGAAATCGGCGTCGATCCGGAAAAAATAGAACATGTCGCGTTCTCGCATACCCATGGCGACCACGTCGGCAACGGCAACCTGTTCACCGGCGCAACGCTTTACATCCAGCAAGCCGAATACGACATTGCCTTCGGCGCCGAAGCCGCGAGCAAGTGGAATTTCGAGGTGACCAGCTACGACAAACTGCGTGCCAGCAAGACGGTCAAACTCAACGGCGATCACGATGTGTTCGGCGACGGTTCCGTGGTCGTCATCGCCACGCCCGGTCACACGCCGGGACATCAGTCGCTGCTGGTGCGCCTGCCGAAAACGGGATCGGTCATACTCTCCGGCGACATGGTGCACTTGCAGGACAACTGGACGCAGCGCCGTGTGCCATCGTTCAATTTCGATGTCGCCGAAAGCAGAAGGTCCATGGAAAAAGTCGCCGCCATCATGCAAAAAACCGGCGCGAAACTGTGGATCAATCACGACAAGGCACAGAGTGATGCGATAGCGAAAGCGCCGCAGTACGTGGAATGAGAAACACCAGCGCGATTACATCGATATGATCATGCAAGCATTTGTGTTTTTATTTTTAAAAATATCGCCAATCATTCCCGCCATAAAAAAAGCCGGTGCAAGCCCGGCTTTAATAGTGCAGTGTGAGCAGATCAGACACCCTGAATATTGCTCGCCTGCTTCTTGCCTTTGTTGCCGTCCGTGATATCGAAAGACACTTTTTGACCTTCTTTCAGCGTCTTGAACCCGGAAGCCTGTATCGCCGAGAAGTGCGCGAAGAGATCTTCGCCACCACCGTCCGGCGTAATAAATCCAAAACCTTTGGCATCGTTAAACCACTTCACTGTACCTGTCGGCATAAATATGTCCTTTTACGAGTGAGAAATACCGGGGAAGCCCCCGTCCGACGTTTAATTCTCGAAGCCCGAAAAAGAACCAGAACAGCGCAAAACGTTCTTAAATCAGCAGCTTGAAACTAAACCCGTAGCGCCGTTATACGCTTCCGTTATTTTATTTGTCAAGCCTGCGGAGCGCCCGATTGGGCGCACGCATCGGGCACAAATATCGGGCTGCAAAACAGAAAACGGTAGGCCGTTCCGGCAGTCCGGACAGGCACGAGCTTGAGCGCCGGGGTGTGGTTAACCCTTGGTGCGGCTGCGATACTCGCCGGTGCGGCTGTCGATCTCGATCTTGTCGCCGGTGGCGCAAAACAGCGGCACCTGGATTTCGTAGCCGGTCTTCAGCTTCGCGGGCTTTAGCACCTTGCCCGAAGTATCGCCGCGCACCGCGGGTTCAGTGTAAATGATCTCGCGCACCAGCGTTTGCGGAATTTCCACGGAAATCGGCGCATCGTTATAAAGCACCACCTCGCATTCCATGCCTTCTTCGAGGTAATTCAGCGCGTCGCCCATGTTTTCCTTGTCGACTTCGTACTGATTGAATTCGGCATCCATGAACACGTACGACGGCTCGGCAAAGTACGAATAAGTGACTTCCTTGCGCTC
>JAKFYK010000157.1 GCA_021730905.1 Betaproteobacteria bacterium
CCGGATTGTCTGCGGAAGACTGTGCATTGCAATCGATGCCTGATGCAAGCCCGATCAAGTGGCATCTTGCGCATACCAGCTGGTTCTTTGAAACGTTTGTGCTGGAACAAGCCATTCCCGGGTACCGGCACTTTCATCCGCAATACCGTGTGCTGTTTAATTCGTATTACGTTGGTGTGGGTGAGCGGCATCCGCGCCCGGAACGCGGCTTGTTGTCACGGCCTGGCCTTGAAGAAATTCAGCAATACCGCGAGCATGTTGATGCGTGCATGCAGCGTGTGATACGACAAGGGGATGCGCTGCCGAAAAATCTGCGCGATCTGATCGAACTGGGGCTGCATCACGAGCAGCAGCATCAGGAACTAATGCTCACCGATTTGAAACACTTGTTGTCGCGCAACCCGCTCAAGCCTGCCTATCGTCATGTGCGTCGTGCGCGCTCGACCGAATCTCCCAACGCAACGCAATGGGTCAATTGTCCCGGAGGGCTGTATTCGATAGGGCATGATGGCAACGGATTTGCCTTTGATAATGAGCTGCCGCGCCACCGCGTGTTTGTCGAAGATCACACCCTGGCGTCTCGTGTCGTGACTAATGGCGAGTATTGCGCATTCATCGAAGATGGCGGCTATACACGTCACGACCTGTGGCTGTCGGAAGGCTGGGATGTGATGCAGGCGCAACGCTGGCAGGCGCCGCTTTATTGGGAAAAGCGTGACGGTGAGTGGCAAGCATTTACGCTGTTTGGCATGGAGGAACCTGATCCCGCCGCACCGGTGTGCCACGTGAGCTACTTTGAGGCTGATGCGTACGCACGCTGGGCAGGGGCGCGCCTGCCGTTCGAGACAGAATGGGAAATCGCGGCGTCACGGGTCAATGTCGATGGCAACTTTGTCGAGGATGGTGCATTACGGCCATTGCCGGCGGTCGATGAAAACGAAAATCGGCCGCAACAGATGTTTGGCGACGTATGGGAATGGACGCACAGCGCCTATTCACCGTATCCCGGCTATCGCACCGCACCCGGCGCCGTGGGCGAATACAACGGAAAGTTCATGGTCAATCAATACGTGTTGCGCGGCGGATCGTTTGCCACGCCACGCTCGCACATACGTGCTACCTATCGTAATTTTTTCCCGGCTGCCGCGCGCTGGCAATTCAGCGGCATCCGGCTGGCGCGCGATACTGCGAGGGGCTGAACGCGTAACAGCGATGCGCTATCCGGGACTCACGTTACGCATTCTGGGTTCTGGCAATCCCGCGATGGGGCCAGGCAAGGCGGAACTCATTTCGCGTATCGAAGCCAGTGGTTCGATCTCGGCTGCCGCGCGTGACATGGGCATGTCGTACCGGCGTGCATGGCAACTGGTCGAAGCGATCAATGCCAGTTTCAACGAGCCGGTGGTGGTGACCGCAACCGGCGGCAAACGCGGTGGCGGCGCATCGGTGACAGACTACGGGCGGCAACTGGTAGCGCAGTTTCATGCGATGGAAGACAAGGCGTCCGCTGCAATAACGGACGACCTCGCGCGATTTACACAACAATTACGCCCGCACGCCGCCAAGCGTAAATCCCGTTAGCAGGCACCAGAACATGTGGTTGCACAGTACGCTGAAAGTCGTTATATTTCAATATATATAACGATAAGAGTACAATTTATAACTATATGTTTTTATTAAGATTATTTTTAACATGGCCGGCAATATTTCTTGCCTTCACCGCGCTTGCGCCGGTGGCAGGTGCTCAAACTCGCGCGGACATTACCGTGTACGCCGCCGCCAGTTTGAAGGAGGGCCTGGACGAATTGACCGGCCGATTCGAAAAGCAGGGACAGGGCAAAGTGCGGGTGTCTTATGGCGCCAGTTCCGCGCTCGCGCGGCAAATTGAGAAGGGTGCGCCGGCGGATTTGTTTATTTCCGCCGATCTCGACTGGATGGATTATCTCGATCAGCGCAAGCTCATTCGCCCTGGATCGCGCGTGAACCTCTTGTCCAACCGGCTAGCGCTGATTGCGCCCGCCGATAGCAAGGTTGTGCTGGCTATTGCACCGAAATTTCCGTTGGCGGCGGCGCTGGGAGATGGCCGGCTGGCGATGGCCGATCCTGACAGCGTTCCTGCCGGCAAGTACGGCAAAGCAGCGCTGGAAGCATTGGGGGTGTGGCATGAAGTAGCGCCCAAGGTTGCCCGCGCAGAGAACGTGCGTGCCGCACTGGCACTGGTGGCGCGCGGTGAAGCGCCGTTCGGCATTGTTTACAGGACGGACACCGTGGCCGAGCGCAAGGTGCGCGCGATCGGCGAGTTTTCCGTCAAACTACATCCCCCGATTGTTTACCCAGCCGCTTTGCTCGCCGATGGCCGGTCCAAAACGACCGCAGCGCTACTGGATTTTCTACGTTCCGCGGAAGCGCGTGCGGTGTGGCGCAAATTCGGCTTTGTGGTGGAAGGATAGTGGTGCTATCGACGGAAGAAATCGACATCATCCTGCTGAGCCTGAAGGTGGCGATGTGGAGCGTCATCATTAGCGTGCCATTTGGGGTGGCTGCGGCACATGTGCTGGCGCGACGGGAATTTCCGGGCAAGAGTCTGTTTGACGCGCTGGTACATTTACCGCTGGTGCTGCCGCCGGTCGTCGTCGGTTACTGGTTGCTGCTGCTGTTCGGGCGGCGCGGGCCGCTGGGCGCGTTTCTGGAGGAATGGTTTGGCATGGTCATTGCCTTTCGCTGGACCGGTGCCGCCATCGCCAGCGCGGTAATGAGTTTTCCGTTGATGGTGCGCGCAATGCGTTTGTCGATCGAGGCGATCGATCCCAAACTCGAGGCGGCGGCACAGACTCTTGGGGCAGGCCGCCTAGGCGTGCTGCTTACCATTACGCTGCCGCTGGCGCTGCCTGGAATTCTGACCGGCATGTTGCTTGCGTTCGCGCGCAGCCTTGGCGAATTCGGCGCGACGATTACTTTTGTATCCAACATTCCGGGCGAAACGCAGACGCTGCCGCTGGCGATTTATGCCTTGTGGCAGGTGCCTGGGGGTGAAGCGGCGGCGCAGCGGCTATGCGTGCTTGCGCTGATAATGTCGCTCGCCGCGCTGCTGTTGTCCGAGGGGCTGGTGCGGCGCGCGAACCAGCGGGTCAAAGGTTACGATGCTGTCCGTCGAAATTAGTCACGAGCAGGGCGGCTTCAGCCTCGACGCCCATTTCGAATGCGGCGCGGGTGTGACCGCGCTGTTTGGACGTTCGGGCGCGGGCAAGACCACGCTGGTTAATGCCGTCGCGGGACTGGCGCGGCCACGCAAGGGCCGTATCGTGTTCGATGGCGAAGCGCTTTTCGATTCAGCACAGGGAATTCACGTACGCGCAGGGCGGCGGCACTTCGGCTACGTGTTTCAGGAGGGGCGTCTATTTCCGCATCTCACCGTGCGGCAAAATCTGACCTATTCGCACTGGTTTAATCGTGGCCCGCGTTCAGAGAATGATTTCACGCATGTGGTCGAACTATTGGGAATCGGAGCACTCTTGCAACGACGGCCGGCACAGTTGTCTGGCGGCGAAAAGCAGCGCGTGGCGATCGGCCGTGCGCTATTGGCCAAGCCGCGTTTGCTGTTGCTGGACGAGCCGTTGGCATCACTCGATGTGGAGCGTAAGCATGAAATCCTGCGTTATCTTAGGTTGCTGCGCGATGAAACGCGCATACCGATGGTGTACGTGAGCCACGCAGTTGAGGAAGTGCTGGAGCTTGCCGATCAGGTGGTGCTGCTGGCGTCGGGCCGGGTGGTGGCGTCAGGCAGCGTGGAGGAGGTGATGGGGCGGCCGGATCTGCGTCCAGCCACCGGCGTGTTCGAGGGCGGGGCAGTCATTGAGACGCGCGTTATTGGTGTTGATTTTGATGATGGCTTGGCCACACTGGGTTTCGATGGCGGCACGCTGACCGTCGGCAACTTCGATGCGCAGGCTGGCGAGCGCGTGCGTGTGCGGATACGCGCGCGCGAAGTGTCGATTGCGCTGGAGCCGCCGCAGCACATCAGCATTCAGAATATTTTGCACGGCAGGATTGCCGCCATAGACGCGCCGCATGGCAGCAGCGTAAACGTGGCAATCGTGGTAGGAACCGCAACATTGCGTTCCCGCATTACCCAGCGTTCCGCGCGACAACTGGGGCTGATACCGGGCATGGAAGTCTATGCACTGATCAAGGCAGTGTCGCTTGACCGGCGCAGCGGGGCGGCGTAATATAGATTAAAATTATCAATAAAAACAAATACTTATAACTTATTCTCGGACATGAAAATTTTTGGGTTTGCCGGGTATTCCGGTAGCGGCAAGACCACGTTGATCGAAAAGCTGATTCCGCTGTTCACGGCGCGTGGCCTCAAAGTGTCACTGGTCAAGCACGCGCATCACAGCTTCGATGTGGATACGCCGGGCAAGGATTCTTACCGCCATCGCCATGCCGGCTGCACGGAAGTGCTGGTGACGTCTTCGCGGCGCTGGGTGCTGATGCACGAATTGCGCGGGGCGGCAGAGCCGGATTTGAATGAGCAGATCATGCATCTGTCGCCGTGCGATTTGTTGCTGGTGGAGGGCTTCAAGCACGAACCAATTCCGAAAATCGAGGTTTACCGCGCAGCGGTAGGTGAACCTTTGTTGCATCCGCACGATACGAATATCGTGGCTGTCGCTAGCGATGCGGCGTTGCATACCACGTTGCCGCAACTTGATCTCAATCAACCGCCGCAAATTGCCGAATTCATGTTGAAACATTTGGAGTATGCCATTTGAGCACAACTTGGTTTCGCACGTTCATCGCTGCATAATATCGCTATGGCTAATACGATTACGTTGCTTTACTTTGCGCGGCTGCGAGAAACTTTCGGCAAGGCGTCAGAAATGATCGCGCTGCCCGCGGATGTCGCGACGCTCGAGGGCGTGCGCGCAACGCTGGCGGCGCGTGGCGGCGCGTGGGCGCACGAACTGGCGGCGGGGCGCGCATTTCGCGCAGCAGTGAATCAGGACATTGCCGGCGCTGACACGCATGTAAAAGACGGCGATGAGGTCGCGTTTTTTCCGCCGGTAACCGGAGGCTAGGACAGATATGGCGGTTCGCGTACAGGCTGAAGATTTCGATGTTGGCCGTGAGACAGCGCTTTTGCGCCACGGCAATCCGCGCATCGGCGCCATCGCCAGCTTCATCGGCGTGGTGCGCGATCTCAATGATGGTGATAGCGTCGCCGAGATGACGCTGGAGCATTATCCCGGCATGACCGAGAAGTCCATTGAGGACATCATCACACAGGCGCGCGGCCGCTGGCAGGTGATGGATGCGCTGGTGATACACCGCATCGGCACGTTGAAGCCGCTCGATCAGATTGTGTTGGTGGTGGTAGGCAGCGCTCACCGCGGTGATGCCTTTGCGGCGTGCGAGTTCATCATGGATTACCTGAAAACCCGCGCACCCTTCTGGAAAAAAGAACAAACCGGCAGCGGCGCGCGTTGGGTCGATGCACGTGCTGCCGATGATGCCGCGGCGGACCGCTGGCGGACGAAAGCGTAGGCAAGCGATGAACGCGGTGGGGTTTCTGGCAGTCGGCGTGGGCGCAGTTCTCGGCGCATGGCTGCGCTGGGGCTTGAATGTGGGCTTGCATTCGGTGGTGCCGAATCTTCCAATGGGCACGCTGGTTTGCAATCTGGCGGGCGGATTCATGATTGGTATCGCAGTCGAGTTGTTTGCGCTGCATCCGGTGATGGCGCCGGAAATCCGCTTGTTTGTGATTACGGGTTTTCTCGGCAGTCTTACCACGTTCTCCGCATTTTCAGCCGAAGCGGTTGCGCTGTTGCAGCGTAATGAATACGGTTGGGCGTTCGGAATGATCAGCGCGCATCTGGTGGGCTCGCTGGCAATGACGTTGCTGGGCATTGCGCTGGTGCGAGCGATGCAATAACGCAACAGAGCAGCCCATGCTTGTAACAAAGCCATGATGACTTGAAAACTGTTAAAATACAAATACTTATGATATTGCTAAAGCGTGCGGTTTGTGCAAGGTGCTGAATTCACGGGGCAATTCGTGTATTATTCGTGTCAAGGACATTAAACACCGCTTCATCCGGTTTTCGGTCGAGTCCTGTCGTGGCAGTCGCAGCCTTTGAAGTTTTTGGCGCGCCCCGAACCTTAAAACCCCAAGTTGAATTTGCCTGAACCGGTTCTCGCGGCTTTTGCCGCGGCAGGCAGATCGCAGGGAGAATGTTTTTGAGTCAATTGTTTGCCGACCTTGGCCTGATGGCCGATTTGACGCGTGCCGCCGCCGATCATGGCTACACGCAACCCACGCCGGTGCAGATGCAGGCGATCCCCGTAATTCTCGAAGGCCGCGATGTGCTCGCGGGCGCGCAAACGGGCACCGGCAAGACCGCCGGTTTTACGCTGCCGCTGCTGCAGCGCCTGGTGATGAATCCGCCGGAGGCGGGCAGCAGTCACGTACGTGCGCTCATCGTAACGCCGACGCGTGAACTCGCCGCGCAGGTGGAAGAAAGTGTGCGCACCTATGGTAAGTATCTGCCGCTGTGCTCAACGGTCATTTTCGGCGGTGTTGGCATGGGGCCGCAGATCGATGCGCTGAATGCGGGTGTCGATATTCTGGTGGCTACGCCGGGCCGTTTGCTGGATCACGCCAACGAGAAAACCGTGGATTTGTCGCGCGTGGAAATTCTGGTACTGGATGAAGCCGACCGCATGCTCGACATGGGCTTCATACACGACGTCAAACGCATCCTCGCGCTGCTGCCGGCGCAACGGCAAAACCTGTTGTTCTCGGCGACGTTCTCCGACGAAATCCGCGAGCTGGCCGACGGCCTGCTGCATAACCCGGTGAGTGTGGAAGTGGCGCGGCGCAACGCCGAATCCGAACTGGTGGCGCAACGCGTGCATCCGGTCGGGCAGGATCGCAAGCGCGCGCTGCTCGCACATCTGGTGAAAACCGGCGACTGGAAGCAGGTGCTGGTGTTCACGCGCACCAAGCATGGTGCCAACCGGCTGGCGCATCAGTTGGGGCGCTCGGGTATTTCCGCCACGGCGATTCACGGTAACAAGAGCCAGGGCGCACGCACCAAGGCACTGGCGGACTTCAAGGCAGGCGCAGTGCGTGTGCTGGTAGCCACCGATCTTGCTGCGCGCGGCCTCGATATTGAGGAACTGCCGCACGTGGTAAATTACGATCTGCCGCATGTGGCGGAAGACTATGTGCATCGTATCGGACGCACGGGACGGGCTGGCATCACGGGCGAGGCGATCTCGCTGGTGTCGCCGGAAGAGAAACCGCTGCTGACGGAAATCGAAAAACTGCTGCAACGCACCGTAGATCAAACTGTTATTGCGGGATTTGAGCCGGGTACGGAAGCGGCGACGCTGACCCAGGGCCGGCCGCAGCAGGCTGCTCAGTCTCAGCAGGTGCGGCAACCCAACGAAGGCGGGCCGAACACTGCACGGGAAGGCAGGGAGGGCCGAGGCCGCCGCCGCAATCGCGGCCGCAATCGCAACCGCGACAACGGCGGCGCGCAACACGAACAGCAGGCAGGAGCCAACGTCGCCGGCACCGAAGTGCCGCAGGCGAACAGACAAGAGGCTCAACGCAACGAAGGCAATCGCAACAATGGCGGCCATCGTCACGACACGAGCCGCGAAGACCGCGACAATCGCGGTAACCGCGACCTCACTCCCCGCAATCGTGACCAACGCAATATCGTGCGCGATGATGATTTCGGCAACCGCATTCCTCCTGTTAAGGTTAATCGCAGCATCCGCATGCGTATCGCCAGCGGCGACATCGATGAAGAACTCGATAGCATCGGCAACCGCATGCCGCCACCGCCGAAGCATCAGCGCAATTTCGACGCGGAAGATGAAATCAATTTCAATATCGCACCGCCAGCACCGCAAACGGTATTCGATGACGACCGTCAGCCGGCATCGAATGCCGGACAGATGTTTCCCTCATCGGCAGGCTTTGGCTTCATGGGCGAGGGGCGGCCCCGCCGCGGCAACGGCAACGCCGGCGGCAATGGTGGTAACGGAAATGGCAACGGCAATGCGCGCAATCGCGGCAACAACAACCGGCGCCGCCGTGGGCAGCCAACCCAGGGACAGCCGCAGCGCCAGGGGCAACAACGTCAACCACAGCGCCAGCAACTAAAGGGTGCGCTGTTAGGCGGCGGCGCCAACCGGCAGCAGCGCCAGGAAAAACGCCGGTGAGGTGACGCTAGCCAGCGGGAACAGCGTTAACTGCTCTTTTTCTCACCGCCCAGTGCCTTCAGCAGATCGGCGAGCAGTGCGGCCAGTTCTCCGGTCATCAGTGCAAAGTCAATGTCGAATTGCGCTTCCGCATCCTCGGCCTGATCCCGTGATTCTTCCTTTAGAATATCGAGAAACACGACGCGTTTGATTTGCAGTTGCTCGGTGAGCACGAATGAAATGCGGTTCTTCCATGTCATTGCCAGGCGTGTGGCGGTTTTGCCGCCGGCGATATGATCTCGGATTTCCTTGCCTTCGAGCGGGTGATTTACATAGCGCACGGTAGCGCGGCTTTCTCCTGACGCTTTTAGTTCCAGGTCCTGATCGATGGTGAAGGGCGCAGGAATCCGGCCTGAGCTTAGCCATAGCGTCATGGCGGCTGAAGGCGATTGCCGTGCCTCCAGGCGTTTGACATCGATTTTCACGTCTGCGCCGATCAGCGACTCAAGAAACTCGTCGGCTTTTTTATCGGCGGCCGTATCCACAACGAGCCAGCTATTTACCGGATCGATCCAGGCGCCCAGCGTGCGGCGGCGGCTCAACGCTTTCGGCATTAACTCTTCAATGACGCGTTCGCGGATCTCGCGCATTTGCTTGCGTCCCACCGGATGCTCCTGTTTTTCCGCGAGTTTTGCAGCGCGTTCCCTGGCTACCTGTGTGATCACCGAGCCGGGCAGCAGCTTTTGATTCACGCCAAGCATGAGCAGCCACTGGCGCTCGAGGCTGTACAAAAAACGATCATCGCTGCGTGGCGATACCCAGCCGCGCGACGCCATCTCGAAGCTGCCGCAGGGCTGTAACGCGTTGTCATTGAGTTTTGCTTCGAGATCATTCGCCTTGATGCGGGTGTCCGGCGCGAGACGGTAAACGAGGAGATTCTTGAACATCATGATGGCAGGATGGCGGGCGGGGACGAAAAAGCGTGGATTATACCGGCGGATGCATCACAATCATGCAGGAATACAGTAATCTTTTGATCCTGAATTTTCAACGGGAGCGTCCGTGTCCGAATCCGAAAAACATGGTGAGATGGATTTAAGCCCTGAAGCTGTCCTCACGCGAGCCACCGCCGCGCGCGGTGATATTTTTCCCGAATGGAAGACGCTGGTGTATGCATCGCCGAAAACCTATCACCTGATCAACCAGACGGTGAGTTATCTGCATCAGTATCATGGACAGCAGGCCGCGAGCGGGCAGTTGTCGGTGCAGATGCGCGAGTTGATCGCCATTCCGGCGTTGTGCGCCAAGGGCGATCTGCGCCATGCACCCAATCATATCCGCCGCATGTATCGCGAAGGGCTGACCACCAAGGCATTGTTCGAGGGCGCAGCGGCGTTTGCGTCGGTGGTCGGTTGGGCGAGCCTGACTTACGTTTCGCTGGCGATTGAGCAAGCGAACAGTGCGGATTATCCTTTCGGCAAACTGCCGCCCGGCGGTGAGCCGAAGGCGCTCAAGCCGTTTCCAGAGATGGCGTTGGGGCGTACGCGCAAGAATGCCGCGAAAAACAGTCTGGCCGATACGGAAGAGTGGCGCTACGCCGCCGAGATCGATGCCGAGCTCGCCCGCCGCGCATCGGCGTTTGTGGATCATTGCATGGCAGTCGACGGCGAAAGCAAGGGCGAAGACGAAGCGATACTGGGGCCCGGTCCACGCCAGTTAGTTGTTGTTGCCGCGCTATGTACGCGCGGCGAGATTGATCTGGCCGCGCACCACATGCGGTGTGCCTACGATTACGGCATGACGCGCCGGCAGGTGCTGGAGGCCATCTGCTGCGTAGTACCGATGACCGGTATGGTGTCGGCGACGCTGGGGTTGCGCGCAATGCGCCTGGCGGATGGTAAATAATTTTTAACAGATGTGCTTTTGCGCACCGTGAAATCGTCCGATGTGATGGCCATAAGTGCGCTACTGCGCAAGGCTGGCGTTCAGCAGTTGGCGTGCGGCGTCTATCGTATCGCTGGCCGTCAGTCCTGCCGGCCCGACACCATTTGCGACGCAATGATCGGCGGCTGCGCCATGCAGCCATACCGAAACGTCCATCGCGCGTTGCGGCGCGACGCCCTGTGCAAGCAACGCAGCGATGATGCCGGTGAGCACATCGCCCATGCCTGCGCTTGCCATGCCGGGATTGCCGCTGGTGTTGATGCGCCACGGTTGGCCGCGAGACGCGCAGATGCTGCCCGCGCCTTTGAGTACGACGTGCGCGTTGTACAGCTCCGATAGCGCGGTTGCAGCGGCGATGCGGTCGGCCTGCACATCGCGCGTAGAGCATCCGAGCAGGCGCGCGGCTTCCGCAGGATGAGGTGTTAATATCTTTGCGATAACTATTTGTTTTAAAATTACTTTTAATTCACTGGATGCAGCAATGCCATTGAGCGCGTCAGCATCGATCACCAGCGGTAGCTTCGATGCCAGCGCCAATTCCAGAGTCCAGCGCAAATAGGTCCCGGCGTCAGAAGACATTCCCAGGCCGGGACCTATGGCAAGGCAGGTGAGGTGATCGAGTTTCAAGAGCTCATCGGCGGTACGCAGCATCAACTCCGGCTGCGCGGCATCCAGCAATGGAGCCGCGCGTGCGAGCAATCCCACATAGACGCGGCCCGCGCCGAGCTTCAGTGCAGCGCGTCCCGCGAGCAGCACCGCGCCGACCATGCCGGTATTGCCGCCGATGATGCCGACACTGCCGTGGCTGCCTTTATGCGTGTTGCGCAGGCGCGGCGCGAGTACGCGCGATGCCGTGCCGGCACCCAAAACGCAACCAGGCGCAGTGTCTGTTCCATGATCCAGATCAAGATCGTCTAGAAAAATCTCACCGCAGTGATCCGGACCATCCAGCGTGAGCAGGCCCGGCTTCGCGCCGATAAATGTGACGGTGTGCGTGGCGCGAACGCAATTGCCGTGGACACGACCGGTATCGGCATCGAGACCGCTGGGAATATCGATGGCGATCACGGCCGCACCGAGCTTGTTGATGGCGTCTATCCACGATGCATAGCGGCCTTCGATGTCACGGGTAAGGCCGATGCCAAACAATCCGTCGACAGCAACGCTCCAATCACCCGCTGCCAGACTATCCACGGTCGTTCCGCCGGCCGCAAGCCACTGCGCATGCGCGGCGGCGGCATCAGCAGGCAGTTTCGCCGCTTCTGCTCCGAATACGACGGTGACCGCGAAAAACCACTGCTTGAGGTAACGCGCGGCCACAAAGGCGTCGCCGCCATTGTTGCCAGGTCCTGCGAATATCAGAATCGGCTTGCCGCTGTCCGCAGCAAGCGTGCGCACGAGTCGCGCGGCTGCGAATCCAGCGCGTTCCATCAGTGGCGACGTTGTGTGACGCGACTCGATGCGGCGGATATCCGCCGTCGAATAAAGCGGCGTGCCATTGCTGATTTTCATTTGCATGGTGCAGTCAAGTTTAGCGGAAAAGCGGTGTAAAATACGGCTTTACAGAGTCTGAATAGCGATGATTCTGCGTCTCAGGGGCCGCCGCGCCCTTTCTGATTTTCGTCTTGCAAAACTCCGGCAGTCGCTTCCTGCACCATTTGCTTCGCTTCCATCGCTGACGTTGCATGCCGAGTTCTGGCATTTTGTCGAAATCTCGCGCGCCCTGGATGCACCGGAACTTGAGCGGCTAGAGCGCATCCTGACCTACGGCCCCGTCGCGCACCCTGATGCAGCGCAAGGCGAACTTTTGCTGGTGACGCCGCGGCCGGGAACGATTTCGCCGTGGTCTTCAAAGGCTACTGACATCGCAAAGCATTGTGGCCTTGAAGGCGTGCGCCGCATTGAGCGTGGCACGGCGGTATGGTTGAGCGGGGTTGCACGCGAGCAACTGTCCACGGTGCGCTCCTTGTTGTGGCCGCTGATACATGACCGCATGACCGAGGGCGTGTATACGGAAATGGAAGACGCGGACAAATTGTTTGCCCGCTTCGGACCGAAGCCACTCACCACGTTGGATATTCTCGGCGGTGGCGTGCCGGCGCTGACACGTGGGAACCGCGAGATGGGATTGGCGCTGTCCGATGACGAGATCGAATACCTTGCGCATAACTTCAGACTCATGGGGCGCAATCCGACTGACGTCGAATTGATGATGTTCGCGCAGGCTAATTCGGAGCACTGCCGCCACAAGATTTTTAACGCCGACTGGGTGATAGACGGCGAGGTCAAAGATGTTTCCCTGTTTGGCATGATACGCACCACGCATGCCCTGCATCCGCATGGCACGATAGTGGCGTACTCCGACAATTCATCGGTCATCGAAGGCGCGCGCGTGGCGCGTTTTTATGCGGGGCAGGGCGGCGCATACTCGTACGTTGAGGATGACACGCACATCCTGATGAAAGTGGAAACACACAATCATCCGACCGCGATTGCGCCGTTTCCGGGTGCAGCGACAGGATCGGGCGGCGAAATCCGCGATGAAGGCGCGACGGGGCGCGGCTCGAAACCCAAGGCGGGGTTGACCGGATTTTCGGTGTCGAATCTCAGTATTCCGGGTTTTGT
>JAKFYK010000020.1 GCA_021730905.1 Betaproteobacteria bacterium
TTCTTCTTGTCGTTGCCGGGGATGAACGGGCTCCACGGCTGGGCTTTCACCGGGCCTTTGGTTTTCCACACCACGTTGAACTGGCCATCCGCCTTGATTTCGCCGATGAACACCGCCTTGTGCAGATGGTGATTTTTCTCGTCCATCTTGGAGGTGATGCCCGACGGCGCGGTGAATGTTTGTCCACCCATTGCGGCACTCACCTTGGCAACGTCGAAGGTTTTTGCCTTCTCAACCGCCTGTTTCCACATATAGATGCCGATGTAAGTCGCCTCCATCGGATCGTTGGTGAGCGGCTTGTCTTTATGCCCGGCAATGTTCTTCGCCTTCGCATAAGCAGCCCATTTTTTGGTGAACTCATCGTTCGCCGGCGCCTTGATTGTCATGAAGTAGTTCCATGCCGCAAGGTGGCCTACGAGAGGTTTGGTATCAACACCGCGCAGTTCTTCTTCGCCCACCGAGAACGCCACTACCGGCACGTCGGTCGCTTTCAGGCCCTGATTGCCAAGTTCCTTGTAGAACGGCACGTTGGAGTCGCCGTTGATAGTCGATACCACCGCTGTTTTGCCGCCCGCAGCGAACTTCTTGATGTCCGCCACGATGGTTTGATAGTCGCTATGGCCAAACGGCGTGTACTTCTCGTCGATGTCCTTGTCGGCGACGCCTTTTGATTTCAGGAACGCGCGCAAAATCTTGTTGGTGGTGCGGGGATATACATAATCCGTACCCAGCAGCACCCAGCGCTTGGCAGCGCCGCCTTCCTTGCTCATCAGGTATTCAACCGCCGGTATCGCCTGCTGATTGGGCGCAGCGCCGGTATAGAACACGTTGCGGGAAATTTCCTCGCCTTCGTATTGCACGGGGTAGAACAACAGGCTGTTCAATTCCTCGAATACCGGCAACACGGATTTGCGTGATACCGAGGTCCAGCAGCCAAAGACCGCAGCGACTTTGTCCTGCGTGATTAACTGGCGGGCCTTTTCCGCGAATAGCGGCCAGTTGGAAGCGGGATCGACAACCACCGGTTCGATCTTCATCCCCATCACGCCACCTTTGGCGTTAATTTCTTCAAAAGCCATCAGTGCGACATCCTTGAGCACGGTCTCACTGATTGCCATGGTCCCGGATAGTGAATGCAACACGCCTACCTTTACCGTCTTTGCCTGCGCATGAACTTGCGCGGCGGCCAGACACAGCGTCATGCCTGCAGCAATGGCTCCGGCGGTGGCAGTTACACGTTTGAGAAATGATCTGCGATAAGACATATAGAAATACCCCCTGAGTCAAGGTTGAAGGAAATCCACGATACGCCCCTGCACGGGGCGCAGTGCATTCCACTGAGCACATTTCATGCCACGTCATTCCATGGCTGAGTTGGCATCGCTGTAGAGAGAAACAAGCGCCTGCAGTAGCGGGTATCCAGAGCGAAAGCACAATTACGGTGCGCGTGCACTGGCTATGTTCATAAATGGTGCGCTTGCCCGATGTAGTGCGCCAGCACGAAATTTTGCACCGCAACAATGCAAAAACTGGCTTCTGTGTTCGCTTGTGGCTGCCGCAAATCAAAAGAAATCTGCATCCCCGTTGCAAAAAAATTTATGCGCCGCCTCACTCTGTAACAACCCTGCTCTTGAAGTCAAAAACACTGTGAAGCGCATTTATTTCGCATTTGCAGAAACCCTATTGGTACGAAATATGCTGTGCTGATACTGGCGCAATGCATCAATTCGCCACTGCGCTACTGCATGTATTAATCCATCGCAAAAGCAAAGGAGCATCTCGTATGAAACCCGTTGAGCGGTCACGTACGGCAAATTTCTCAAGAAAGAAAATATGGAAGAAAAGCATTACCAGGGGAATACTTTCAACTGCTTTACTCGCTTTGGCGCCGGCTGCGAATGGGCAAACCGAATTTAAACTGGGTGACGGTTCGGGGGTCACGATCGGCTTCGGGGTCAGAACCAGCTATACCAGCAGAGAAAATGGCGCTCCCAATGGCACGTCCAGCTCGAACGATTTTGCCGTTGAAAACTTCCGCCTTTATCTCAGTGGCCACTACGGCAACATCGTCAAAGCCACGTTCAATACCGAGCGCACGGGCGGCCCCGCCGCGACAGGAGGCGATTCGATACGGGTGATGGATGCCATCGTACAGTTTGAGTTCATGCCGGAATTCAATATCTGGATGGGACGCATGCTCCCGCCCAGTGACAGGGCCAATCTTTACGGGCCGTTTTTTGCGCTCCCGTGGTCTTATCCGGGTGTTGCATCCAACTATCCGAACCTGGCTGTCGGCCGCGACAACGGCGCGATGGTGTGGGGTAAGCCCTTTGGTGGCAAGTTGGTCTATTCCGCAGGTGCTTTCGAGGGCCACAATAAGGCGGCTGGACTATCGGGCGCGTCCGACAAGCTGCTCTATGCCGGGCGTCTGGCGTTCAACATCTGGGAACCAGAACCCGCCCCGGCGCATTACACCGGAGGTTGGTACGGCGGCTCCAAGGACATATTCACGGTTGCCCTGGCAGGCTTCACCCAGAAAGATGGCGTGGGCACCGCTGCAGCGCCCGGCAAGCTGAAGATCTGGAGCACGGATCTGTTGTTCGAGAAGAAATTTTCCGCGGTGGTACCGACACTCGAAGGGGCGTACTACAAATACAAGCTCGGCACGGTCGACTGCGGTTCTGGTGAACCGGGTTCCACCCCGTGTGCGGCCTTTATGGCGCCCGGCGCATCGGCTGACAATATCGGCGGCCAGGTTGACGGCAAGTCCTACCTGCTCAGCGCTGCGCTGCTGTTCACATCCAAAATCGGCTGGGGACAGTTCCAGCCATTCATCCGCTATCAGAAATTTGATCGCAGTCTGAGTAACACCACCAGCAAAGCAACGGATTTCGGCATCAACTACATTATCAAAGGGCCCAATGCGAAGGTGTCTGCGGTGTACACCAAGTTTGAAGACAGCCGACTGCCGATACTGGCACGAGATACCGATCAGTTCATGATTGGAGTGCAGTTACAGTATTGATTGAGCCGCATCGTTGAGCCTTGCGCCATCCTCCTGTGTGGCGCCAGGATTTTTCAACCGGTCGCTCTGCGGCCGGTTTTTTTCTTTGTTCCCTTTGTTAGAACGGGCAACGCAGCAATGCCGACACAACGTTTACCGTGCTATTGCGCGCAATCATTGCGCAATGCCGGCAACGGGCGAATGTGCAATTCCGCTCTGTTCCAGCGCCCATGCCGCACGCAGGCAGATGTCTTCCCGCCACGGCGCCGCAATCAGTTGCACGCCCAAGGGCAGCCCGCCCGCGCTCCACAACGGCGCAACCGCGACAGGCAATCCGATCAACGAGAGTGGTTGCGTGAGCAAGCCCAGATTGGGGCGCACCGGCAGATCAACCCCGTTGATGTCCATGCGCTCCGCGCCAATCACGGTGGCCACGCACGGCGTTGCAGGCGCGATCAGCAAGTCGTAACGCGCAAAAAGTTTTCGGGCTTCTTCCTGATACCAGCGCCGGAAGCGCTGCGCGTTGACATACCACGCGGCCGGCAGCAACGCGCCGGCGATCAGTCGATCACGTGACAGCGGTTCGAAATCGTCCATGCGATCGCGCAATTCATCGAGGTAAAATGCTCCGGCCTCGGAAGCAGTGATGATAAACGCCGCGGCACGCGCCCGGTCCGACTCGGGCAAACCAACCATCTCGGTCGCGCCCAAGGCCACTGCCGCCTGTTCAACCGCAGTACGTGCGTTGTCATCGGCCCACTGATAGAAATAGTCGCCCAGCACGGCCACACGCAAATCTTCGACGCCTAGCCGCAGAACCGGCGCCGCTGGCTCGGCCGCGCGCGCACTGCACGCCGGGTCACTGGCATCCGGCCCT
Source organism: Betaproteobacteria bacterium (assembly GCA_021730905.1). GTDB lineage: Bacteria > Pseudomonadota > Gammaproteobacteria > Burkholderiales > SG8-41 > UBA5216. The sequence goes on from JAKFYK010000020.1 coordinate 3,882, forward strand.
TGCAACACATCGTAGATCACTGCGAGATCTTCCACAGTGCGCGCAAGCGGACCGATATGATCGAGACTGGGCACGAACGGAAACGAACCTGCGCGGGTAAGCCTGCCGAAGGTGGGCTTCAGCCCAAATATGCCGCAAAACGACGACGGCACGCGGATGGAACCATTGGTATCCGACGCCAGTGAAAAGGTTGCGAATCCCGCCGCCACCGCTGCTGCCGATCCGCCCGAGGAGCCGCCCGCCACCCGCGTTATGTCGCGGGGGTTGCGGGTGACGCCGAAGTACGTGTTCTCGGTGGTAAAACCGTAGGCATACGCATCCATGTTGAGCACGCCGGTCAGCACCGCACCCGCCGCACGCAGTCGGCGTATCAAGGCCGCATCTTCGCTTGCCGGTGTATCGCCCAAGCGGATTTTTGCGCCGGCAAGGGTAATCTCGTTTTTGATATCGAACAGATTCTTGACGGCGTACGGCACGCCCGCCAATGGCGGCAGCACGTCGCCGTGTGCCCGCGCAGCATCGACCGCGCGCGCCTCGCTGCGCGCCCGTTCAGCGGTAACCGTGGTAAAGCTGTTGATATCACGATCACCGGCAATCGTACGGGCAAGCGCCGCTTCGGTAATCTCAAGCGCAGACGCCTTGCCGCCGCGCACCCACGCGGCACACTCGTGCGCTGAAGCAGGGAAAATCACGGACGGAATACCGGTGCGAGTTCCACCTCCGCCTCAAGAGGAAAATCCATGAATCGGCGTGCCAATGTTTCGATGTGCAACATCTGTCGAATCACTTCGGTGCGCCGTTCGGGATCCAGCCGCAGGTCATGCAGCGCCGCCATTGCGTCGATGTAGGAGGACCAGTCAACCTTGGTATCGATATTCACAATACGCTCCAGCACAGGCTGTAAAAAGTCACTTTGCCGCCACCACGCCATGCGTTTCGTGAACACCTGATTCGGCCACAGCGGGGCTGGTGGTCTGCGTCCTGGCACACCAGAACAAAACGACAGCGACGCCCAGGTAGCTGATCGCGACCAATGGCATCTTACCGATACCTATCGCTTCGCTGTGCATGAATCCGAAAAACGTCAGCACCGCGCCCGCGACGGCAAAGCCCGCGGCTCTCGTATACACACGGTCGATGATGCAAGCGGAAACCGCCGCCAGTATCAGACTCACCAGAATAGCGCCGCTGCCCAGCACCTCCAGTCCATGATAGAGCACGCCGACCTGTCCCAGCTTGTCGAGTCCCACCGCCGCGACATTGGTGCCGGCGGCGCCGAGCGCGCTATCGATCTGTAGCTTGCCCCACGCAGCCACTTGCGGCACCAGCGAAAGAATAACCGCCGGCGCATGGCTTTTCGGCGTTTCCTGAAAGGCCTGGGCGCCAATCAGCATGCCGATGTAGAGCAGAATCGGCGAGATCGCGACCACCGGAATCAGCGCCATCATCAGCGCGAGAATGCCGAACCAGGACAGGATCAGCACCATCACACCCGTCGCGGCGGAATAGCCGATGCGCCCGCCAATCGCCTTCCAGCCCGGATGGCCAATATATACCGCGTTGATGAAGGGATTGCCCATCAGGCAGCCGATCAGGCTCACCACCCCGTCGGCCGTCAATACGCGCGTGGTCGGGAAATTATCGCCGCCCGCCGCCGCGCTTTCGACGTTGTCCATCGCCTCCACCAGATCGTAAATACCGAAGGGAATCGCGGTCACCAGGATGATGCCGAGGAATTCGAAGCCCGAGAACACATGGCCGACCGCCGGAATCGGGAAGGAAAACCCGAAAGTGGCGAAAGAAGCGCCGAGGTTAGCCACACTCATGCCGCCGAAATTCAGGCCGGCCGCGGTTGAGCCCCAAGCGATGATCGATCCAACGACAATCGCCACCAGGCCGGCCGGCATGCCCTTGAAGTAGCGCACCCCGCCAAACCAACTGGCCAGCAATATCGCGAAACAGATGATGCCAATCACCGGCGTCATATACATCTCCAGCGCTGGCCGCATCGAGATGAAGGCGATGGAAACGCCGGCCAGCGCACCCAACAGTGCAGCACGCGGCGTGATCTTGCGGATCAGCGGCGCGATGAAACCGCCCGCCATCAGCACGAAACTCTGCACGAACACCCACGTCAGGCCCGCTTCCCAAGCTTTGATCGGGTCGCCGGTCTTGGCCGCGATCGGCATCATGATGACGAACACCACGATGAACATGTGCGGCACACTGATGCCGGACGGCAATGCGCAGACGTCGTTGCGTCCGGTTTCTTTCGCCAGTTTGTAGGCCAGCCAGGCGTAGTACAGCGTGCTTAAAAACAACATCAGACCGGTCGCCGGCAGGATGCGGCCGAACACGATGTCGTCGGGCATCTTCAATACGTAGCGCAGCAGTGCAGTCAACGTCAGCATGTTGACCAGAATATTGGTGCCGAATCCGAACAAAGCATTCCAGTCGCCGGGCGCCCAGATTACGGGTTTGAAAGTGCTGGTGGTCATCGTTGATCTCCCTTTTTGTTACTCCGGTTGCCTTGTTTACTTTGCCTTTGTCAAAAGCGCCCGCCCTCACTGCTGACCGAGCGCGGCAATAATCCGGGTTGAATCCGAAACCCATCCAAAAATGCCTCCCTGTGCCTTGATCATGCGCAGCCCTGTTTCGTGAAATTCCGGAAAGTACGACGCGCAGCAGTCGCCCGGCACGATGCAGCGGTAGCCGCGGTCATTGCCCTCGCGTACCGTGGTGTGCACGCACACTTCGGTCGTCACGCCGCACACGATCAGGTTTTCGATGGCGTGGTTGTGAAGAATCGCGTGCAGATCAGTGGCATAGAAAGCGCCCTTGCCGGGTTTGTCGATCACCGGTTCGCCGGGCAGCGGATACAACGCAGGCACGATGTCGTGCCCCGCCTCGCCACGTATGAGGATGCGGCCCATAGGACCAGGCGCGCCGATGCGCAGATTGGGCGCACCACGCTCCACCTTGGCACGCGGAGCATCGCTCAAATCGGGGCGATGGCCTTCGCGCGTGTGAATAACCAGCAGGCCACGCGCGCGCGCGCCTCTGAGCAATAAACGACAAGGCTCGACGGCGGCCATCAGCAGCGACACGTCGTTTCCCAGCGATTCGCCAAAGCCGCCGGGTTCAAGAAAATCGCGCTGCATGTCGATGATAATCACCGCAGTACGATCGAGATCGACGGAAATCCCTGTCGGCTCAGCGTCGATGATGGTGACGGTCATATGAGATCAGCATTCGATGAAGTTCGGATCAAGAACTCCACGGCCGCCGTACTTCGTTAAGCAGCCTTGGTATTCCGACGCTCGCAAGAATCAGGCCACCCGTGCATTCAGCCACGCAGCGAGACGATTGCCAAAAAACACGGGGCATTTCGATTCACAAGGAAACCCGCATCACATAAAACCGTGCATGGCGCCGTTGGCGCTGAACGATTTTGGTGCGACGCCCGGCAGCTTTGCAGTTGCTCGCGCTCGATCGCGGATTCGATTAGAGTGAGCGACAGGCTTCGTGCTGCCTTACACACAAAAATAAAATATCAATAAAAACAAATAGTTATGATTACATGATGGCTGTGTATCTTTCGTTGTCACGCAACAGGGGAGTGTCATGAAAAGTATTGGTTTTCTTGCATTGCTGCTGATACTCGCCAACGCAGCCAGAGCGCACGTGCAAACTGCTTGCTCCTCAACAAGGATCAAGGCGTAGTGACACGACAAAAATCCAAATTGCCACAGATACGCGCCATTACGATCGACCTTGACGACACGCTGTGGCCGTCCGCACCCACCCTCGCGCGCGCGGAGCAGCGCGCCCATGCGTGGCTGGCCGGGCAGGCGCCCGCCGTCGCCGCGATGTGGTCGATAGAGCAACTGCGCGAACTGCGTTTTTCCATCTTCGACAAGCGCCCTGAGCTACAGCACGATTTTCTGCGCATCCGGCGCATGGCGATGCACGCCGCCTTCGAGCAGGCGGGTTTGTCCGGCACGGCCGCACACGAAACAATCGAGCGCGGGCTCGACGTATTCATGACCGCGCGCAACGAAGTCGATCTCTATCCGGATGTTTGCGATGGCCTCAAGCGCCTATCGCAGCGATTTGCGCTGGCGTCTCTCACCAACGGCAACGCCGATGTAAAACGCATCGGACTTGGCCACTACTTCAAAGCCACCATATCCGCGCATGCGCACGGCGTCAGCAAACCCGATCCGGCGCTATTCCACATCGCCTGCCGCGAACTGGCGTGTGAACCTGATGAAGTCGTGCATGTGGGCGATGATATGGAACTGGACGTGCGCGGCGCGCGCGCTGCCGGACTGCACGTGATCTGGATGAATCGCGCGGACGCCACCTGGGCGGGCGATGATGTGCCGGTTGCGGTGAATGATTTGTTGGGGCTGGAACGTTGGCTTGCAGATTAGGCTGCGCATATCCTGCTCCGTCGCACAAGGAAGCGTGGATGCGAATGCCTGCTGTCGATAAAAAAGAGTCTTGTTGAAGCGGTCTGATGAAAACCGTGGTCGCGGAACTTGCCGTGCGGAGGTGAGCCGTGCCAAATGATTGCCCGGCATGTTGGACGTAGCCGCGCTGTTCGCCTCCGACTACGCGACGAGCCGTCAGCGTTTCCGCGAGGCCGCCTCCGCACTGGGCCTTGCGCTGGAGGCATATTCGATCGGTAAGCGCGGCCCCGATGGCAACGATCTCACTATTGAGGTAGCGATGACGCCGGGTATTGATGCCGAGCACACGCTGGTCATCTCCAGCGGACTGCATGGCGTGGAAGGTTTTCTCGGCGCGGCGGTGCAACTCGGCTTGCTGCGGGCCTGGTATGCGAACGACGCCAGCCTTCCGCGTGTGCGCTGTGTGTTGCTGCACGCGCTCAATCCGTTTGGTTTCGCGTGGCGCCGGCGCGTCAATGAAATGAACGTCGATCTTAATCGCAATCTGCTGCAGGACGGGGAATCGTTCCGCGGCAGTCCATCAGGGTATTCAGCGCTGGACGGTTTGTTGAACCCGAGACAGGCGCCTTCGCGTTGGGAGCCCGTAACCCTGAAATTCCTGCTCGCCATCGCGCGCCATGGCATGCCTGCGCTGAAACAGTCGATTGCCTCGGGGCAATACGATTACCCGCAAGGGCTTTTCTACGGCGGCGACAGTCCGTCGCGCACCAATGAGATTCTTTCGATGCATTTTGACCGGTGGCTGGCCGGCAGCAGGCGGGTGGTGCATATTGATTTACATACCGGGCTGGGTGCGTGGGCGACCTGCAAACTGCTGATTGACTATCCGTTGAGCAAATCACACCGCCAGCGGCTGAGCCGCTGGTTTGGGCCGGATACTTTCGAGTGCACTCACACGCCCGTTGTCGCGTACCGCACGCGAGGCAGTTTCGGCCAGTGGTGCGCGGCGCGAAACCGCAGCCGGGACTATCTCTATGCCGCGGCCGAGTTCGGCACCTGCAATCCGCTGCGTGTCCTCGCAGGCTTGCGTGCGGAGAATCAGGCGCATCACTGGGGCTTGGCCGACAGCGCCTCCAGCGAGCGGGCAAAGCAGCAACTCGTAGCATTATTTTGTCCGCGCGCGGAAAGCTGGCGAATACAGGTTCTGGAGCAAGGTATGCGGCTTGTGCATAACGCCATTGATGCTTTACTCGAACCTTCTCAATTAACCAATTGATCCGTCGTCAATTGTTCTGCGTGATTTTCAAGCGCCGCCCTGTATCGACCGACGGCTTCGCTGCATTGCCGTCGCACTTCCGATCAAACGAAGACGTCTTTCGCCCGTAAAGCCAGAGCAAGAATCAGCTGCACTACGTGCCTTAGCGCACAGTTCTTCCGGGTTGCAAGGCAGAAACTAATAATTACGATTCTGGTCGAAGATGATGCGCATTGTGCATCGTACGCATGGCGCGCATTCTGAAAACAGCCTGTTACGGGTGTGCGAGGTGCAACATGGAAAATGTCATAGGTACTACCGGGAAATCCGGCGACTTGTTCGGGAAGATGCCATTTCCCCGAAGGGGTCCGATGGTCAAGCCCAGGCTCCCGCCTGAATTGACAGCGGCCCGCATGCTGTGCCGTCAACTCCGGCGCAAGCAGGCGCCCCAGGAGAAACAGCGCATTGCGCATCTCATCTGCCTGAATTTGTTGTCGATGCTGAGGCACGGCTCGTAACAAGAGCAGCGCACATACCGCCGCTGCAAGAGTTCGTTTGACGAACGCATCCCGATTGCGGAGAATTCGCTGGAGTAGACTCCGCTTTCCCGATCGGAGAATTCGCGCGGATCGCCATTTCGCGCTCACGCATCTAAACTCGCCGGTCGCCACGCCTGCATAACACATCCGTTGTGGCTACTGCTGAATGGAAGCCACCGTGCAGCGCGCATTACCGCTCAAGTACCCCCAGTACCAAAAGTACCGCAAGGCCGCTCCGGGATTGCTGGTGGCCGCCACAGTTGCCATGGCAGCGAGCTTTCTGTCCAACAGCTACGGCGCGCCGGTCATGTTGTTCGCGCTGCTTCTCGGTATCGCGTTCAACTTCCTTTCCGAGGAAGGGCGCTGTGTCGAAGGCATACAGGCGGCATCGACTCAGGTGCTGCAGATCGGCGTTGCGCTGCTCGGTGCACGCATCACGTTCGCGCAGATCGCCGAGTTGGGCATTCTTCCGGTAGCAACGCTGGCCAGTGCTGTGGTGTTGACGATTGTTTTTGGAATTGTTGTGGCGCGCGTCATGGGCCTGACCACCCAGTTCGGCATCCTCACGGGAGGCTCCGTGGCGATATGTGGCGCCTCGGCCGCCATGGCAATATCGACGGCACTGCCGAAGTACGATGGCGCGGAAAGGGATACGATCTTTACCGTGGTATCCGTCACCACGCTGAGCTCGATCGCCATGATCGTGTACCCGTTGCTTGGCGCGGCACTGGGACTGGATCGTACGCAAGCCGGCGTCTTTCTCGGCACCACCATCCACGATGTCGCGCAAGTGATAGGCGCCGGCTACAGCGTCTCTGCCCAGACTGGCGATGCCGCCACCATCATCAAGCTTGCCCGCGTTGCACTGCTGGTGCCGGTCATGCTCGTTCTGCTGGCGTGGTTTCGCAGCCGCGGCGGCACTCCTCAGGCTGGCAAGCTGCCGGTCCCGGCGTTTCTCATCGCCTTTCCCGTGCTGGTTGCAATGAACAGCGCCGATCTTCTCGTTGAGCCAGTTCGTGCCGTGCTTGTCGATGCCTCGCGCTGGTGCCTGGTAATTGCCATTGCCGCGCTTGGCATGAAGACCAATCTCAAGGCGCTGGCACAAGTGGGGCATCGCGCGATCACGCTGATCGTTGCCGAAACAATTTTTCTGGCGTTGTTCGTGCTGGCGGTGATTTACTTCAGCGCCTGAAAATTCGGATTACGCGCTCCCCGATACCTCGCCCAGCGCGGCTACGCGCGTCAGCACTTCTCCCGCCACGCGAATTAACGCCGCGAGCAGCGCTGTATCAATTTCAATATCGCCTTCATACTCCGCGAGGTTACGCTGACGGTGCGCTTGATCCAGCACGCGCCATTGTTCCGGAGGTAGCTTGAGCGTATGAGTAAGACTCTGGAACACAAGGTAGCGGTTTTCCGAGCGGTAGCCGTACCATCGCAGCGCTGCGAGCGACAACGCATGCGCGGCGTTGTAGGCAAGATCAAAACGGCTTTCGAGACTGTTGGTCAGATTTCCAGCGTCTTTCAGGCGCACACGGCCCGATCGCAACAAGCCGTTAAACTCGGCCTGCGCTGCCGGTTCAATCTTTAGCTTGCCGATACTGACCAGATTATCCAGGGCTACCAGTCGCATGATTTTTCAAAAACAACGGTATAGGTTCGCCCGCCAGCACTTTGGCTAGAAAGGAATTCCCGGAAGCGCGGCGACGCTCGAATTCCTTCACCGTGTAGAGAGTGGGGCTGACCGTACGACTCAATTTTTTCTCAGCGGGGCCAAGCGCGGCATAAATTTCTTCCAGTGTCAGGTTATCGGCAACAACCAGCACATCGATATCGCTTTGAGCGCGATCACCGCCTTTTGCTACCGAGCCGTAGAGCCACGCCGCGTGCAAGTGCTCGGTCAACGGCGTCAGCGCTGCGCGCAATACCTCTGCCGGGCCGAGCATTTTTAACACCATGCCACGCAATTCCTCGAATATCGGCGCAGCTTTGTTGGCTTGATAGTGTTTTTGGTTGCCGACACGCGAGACCGTGATTAGCCCGCTTTCAGTAAGACGTTGTAGTTCGCGTTGAACCGCGCCGGAACCTGCTTGAGCAAGCATAATGATCTCGGTCGCGAAAAAACTGCGTTCAGGTTGGCCGAACAGCAGCCCCAGCACTCGCTGCTGAGTGGTGGTAAACAACGCGCCTGCCATGCTCACGCGCGGGCGGGCCGGCGCGCGCTTGACGGCGGATCGGGCGGAGGTTTTGCGAGTAGCGGTAGTGGATATACCCATATTGGGCATTTTACTACCCAATTTGGGTATGATGCAACTACTATACATCCAGGTGCGCGCTCGTCAATCTGCGCTGCGAAGGCGCGCTAATATCAAGTCGAATATAGTGTTATGACAACGTACTACGGTGAGAGTTTAAGAATTTTGGGGCAACTCATTAAAGAATCCCTACGGTTGCCCCCAATGTGGGTCCCTGTTTGATCCGGATTTCAAAAGATTAGGTTGGACGTCAACGGATACCAGAAAAGAAAAAGCCCTATGAATCTAGGGCTCTTTCAGATACTACTGGATTTCCTTAGACTATCATTTGGTGG
>JAKFYK010000077.1 GCA_021730905.1 Betaproteobacteria bacterium
GCCTTCTCAATGGCGATCTGCGAGTTGACGCCGACGGTCTTGAGATACTTGCGAATGCTCATGTTGAGCGTTTCGTCTTTCATGAACGTCTCCCGGAATGCGACTTGATGTGATGAATGAGCGCGGCTGTTGACGCATCGTGCGTTCCTGGCCGTGCCTGCGGTGCGAGTTCAGGCTGTATGCGTGCGGCGAGTTGTTTGCCGAGCTCCACGCCCCACTGGTCGAAAGCATTGATGTCCCAGATCACGCTGGCGGCGTACACCTTGTGCTCATACAACGCGACCAGCATTCCCAGGTGAAAGGCATCCGCTTCTGGCAGTACCAGCGTGGTGCTGGGCCGGTTGCCGGGGCAAGCGCGGTGCGGCTCGCTCGCCGTGTTGCCCGTCATCAGCGCTTCGGCCTGCGCCAGCGCATTCGCGAGCAGCATGTCGTGGTGTTCAGGATAGGCATGGACCGCGCGGCAGGCGACGATGAACTCGGCGGGGACAAGGCGTGTGCCCTGATGCAGCAGTTGGTGAAACGCATGCTGGCCGTTGGTGCCGGACTCGCCCCACACCACGAGGCCGGTGTCGACCCCGACCACGGTACCGGCGTTGGTGGCCCGTTTACCGAGGCTTTCCATTTCGAGTTGTTGCAGGTATGCGGGAAATCGCGCGAATCCGGAGAGATACGGCAGCACTACCCGCGACGCGGCGCGGTGAAAGTTGGCGTACCACACGTCGAGCAGCGCCAGGATGACCGGGATGTTCTGATCAAGCTCCGCTGTTCTGAAATGATCGTCTGCCGCGCGCGCGCCCGCACGCAGCGCATCGAATGGGTCCATGCCGATTTGCAGTGCCAGCGGCAGCGCCATTGCCGAACACAGCGAATAACGCCCACCCACCCAATCCCAGACTTCGAAAACCTGTTCGCGCGCGATGCCAAACGCGACCGCCAGTTGTGGACGCGCGGTCACTGCAGCAAACCGGGTGAATGCGGCGTGTTCGCTTCCCAGTTGACCGGCCAGCCAGCGCTGTACCGCCTGCGCGTTGGCCATCGTTTCGGTGGTGGTAAAGGTTTTGGAGGCAACGATGACCAGCGTCGTCCTTGGGTTGAGCCGGGCGAACAGTTGTTGTAGCGCGCCGCCGTCCACCGTGGACAAATAATGCACGCGGATGGGTTTTTCGGCATAGGCGGGAAGCGCCTCGCCCGCGAAAGCGGGCCCCAGATATGAGCCGCCGATGCCGATGTGAATGACGTCGGCTACGACCGACTCGCCGCGCACTGCGGTGACGAAAGTGCGCATGCGATCCAGCTCGCGGCCCACGTCAACGGTAACATCATGGCCGCCAAGCATTACCGGAGATGTCGCACGCAAGGCCGTATGCAGTGCGGCGCGGTTTTCGCTGACGTTGACATGCTCGCCCGCGAACAGGCGTGAAACGGCGTCACCGAGATTGCGCTCGCGCGCAAGGCCAATCAGCAGGCGCAGCGTCTCCGTGTCGAGCAGATTTTTCGAGTAGTCCAGCAGTACATCGCCGCAGCGCGCGGACAGCGTTGCGGCGCGCTGCGGGTCTTGCGCGAACAGCGTGGCCAGGTCGAACTGCTGTGCGCGATAGTGCCCGGCAAGCCGTTGCCAAGCGGGAAGTTCGGTCAAATTGCGGGATCCGGCGGCGTTCACAGCATTATTGTACTCCGGCGCGCGTGAGCCGTTTAGAATAGCTGGCGGAAACAATATGAAAACCGTGTTCTCAGCCTGCCTGCACGCGCTGGGTGATTTGAAACAGCCGCGTGTTATTGCCGTCATGGTGCTGCCGGTACTGGCATCGCTTGCCATCTGGGTAGTTGTGGCGGTGTGGTTCTGGCAAAGCTGGGTGACGGCGCTGGGCGATGTCATCGGATCGACGCAATTCGCGCGCTGGTTGCGCGATTGGGGCGCGCAATGGCTGGTGAACAGCATGGGTGTGGTGGCGCTTATTTCGCTGATGATTCCGGCGCTGCTCATCACCAACGTGGTGATTACCGAGATATTCGCGATGCCGGTGATGGTGAACCTGGTGGCGGCGCGCGATTATCCCGCGCTTGAAAAGCGCAACGGCGGCACCGCTGCCGGCAGCATATTCAACGCCAGCGTGGGCATCACGATATTCCTGGTGCTGTTTGTGATGAGTCTGCCGCTGTGGTTGCTGGGGCCGGTGGGATTGATCGCAGGCATGCTCAATTCGGCGTTTCTGGCGCAGCGGCTGTTTCGCTACGACGCACTGTCCGAGCACGCCAGCGCCGATGAATACCGCGCGCTGGTCAGGCACGCGCGCAGCCGCCTCTTTCTGCTCGGCCTCGTGCTCGCGCCGCTCAACTACGTGCCGCTGGTGAATTTGTTCGCCCCGGTGCTGGGCGGACTCGCGTTCACGCATTTTTGTCTGCGTGAACTTGACGAATGGCGGAATGTCGCGAATCGCAAGCGTGAACCGTGAGGGCACGGTTCACGCCGCAGGGCTTACTGCATTCTCTCAAATACTGCTGCGATGCCTTGCCCGCCGCCGATGCACATGGTGACCAGCGCGTAGCGGCCGCCGGTGCGCTGCAATTCATACAAGGCTTTCACCGTGAGGATGGCACCGGTGGCGCCGATGGGATGTCCCAGCCCGACCGCACCGCCATTCGGATTGGTTTTCTTCGAGTCGAATTTGAGATCGCATGACACCGCGAGCGCCTGCGCGGCGAAGGCCTCGTTGGATTCGATGATATCCATGTCCTCAACTTTGAGGCCAGCTTTGGCGAGCGCGCGCTGGCACGCCGGTACCGGGCCGATACCCATGATTTTCGGGTCGACGCCGGCGAGGCCGTAAGACACCAGGCGCGCCATCGGTTTCAGTCCGGCTTTCTGCGCCGCACTTTTTTCCATCATCACGATAGCGGAAGCGCCGTCGTTGATGCCCGATGCGTTGCCTGCGGTAACCGAACCGTCTTTTTTGAATACCGTGCGCAGTTTCTGCATGCTTTCGAGCGTTGCGTCGGCACGTGCGTGTTCATCTCGCTCGAACAATGTGGTGCCTTTGCGTGTTTTCAGTTCAATCGGCAGGATTTGATCCTTGAAGTAGCCCTTGTCGATGGCGTTAACCGCGCGGCGATGGCTTTCCACCGCGAATTCATCCTGCTGCTCGCGCGTGATTTTCCATTTTTCCGCGATGTTCTCGGCGGTGATCCCCATGTGCACCGTGTCGAACGGATCGGTCAGCGCACCGACCATCATGTCCACCACGCCGCCGTCGTTCATGCGCTGGCCCCAGCGCAACGTCGGCATGACGTAGCCGCCGCGGCTCATCGATTCCGCGCCACCGCCCACTGCGACATCGGCGTCGCCAAGCTGGATGCCCTGCGCCGCGCTGACGATGGCTTGCAGCCCACTGCCGCACAGGCGATTCACGGTGAGCGCGGTGGTTTCCTGCGGCAGCCCGCCTTTGATGCAGGCGACGCGCGAGAAATACATGTCCTTAGCTTCGGTATGAATCACGTTGCCGAACACCAGTTGATTCACTTGCTGCGGATCGACTTTGGCGCGTTTCACGGCCTCCCGAATGACTTGGGCCGCGAGTTCCGTCGGCGCAATGTCCTTGAGTGCGCCGCCATAGTCACCAATCGCAGTACGCACGCCGCTTAGCACCACCACTTCACGCGATTCACTCATGAAAATCTCCGTAAATATATGTTTACAATGATATTTTTGTAAGAATGCTGCTGGATAGACGTATTATCTAAGTCTACGCCCTGCCCACGATGCTGTCGAGGCGCCTGGCGCGACGCGTCCATTGAGTTCAACGGCCGGTGCGCCGATAAAGACGATAGCGTTCCACCTTGTCGCCTGGCCGCGCGCCCTCCCAGATTTTGCGCCAACCGGGCGGGACTACTTCTTCCCGGGCGATACCCTGGGTCAGCAGCAGGTCGCAGTCACGGCGGCGTCCGGCTACTTCTTCGCGCTGCGTCACGATATTCGAGACGTAATGCAATACTGCGCGCTGCGATGCAGCGAGGTTGCGGCTCGACACACAGCGATATTGCGCCGGCATGCTTTTCTGCATGCTGACGAACACTGAACGGTAGCTCTTGCCAGTATCGATCCAAGGTAGAAAAAGCACATTCAGCAATGCCCAAATGACAGTGACGCCTGCGGCCCACGCGATCACCGGGCGTTCCGGGATGCGTTTGAGCCGTGTCAGCAAAATAAACCACGCCACCGTGTAGCAAGCCGCCACGGTAAACGGCAGCCACTTGAAGCCGGGCGTGTAGCCCGGTTGTATGCGGTGCAAATGGGCGTGCAGCCGCGCGGGAATACCCAGTTCCAGCCCCATCCAGTAAAACCAACCGACGACGATAAAAAATGTCGCAGCCATCACGCTGAACCACAGCCACGCGTTCGCCGCGCCGCGGCGCAGGCTGCCGACGCCCGGCACTGCGAGCAGTGCCAGCGCGGGCAGCAGCGGCAGGGCATAAAGTTCGCGCGCACTGCTGCCCAGCGACAGCATTGCCACGGACAAGATAAAACCGGTGAGCGGCAATGCGATGGCCGGTGCCGCAAAGGGTTGACGGAGGGGTTGCCGCTGCAATTGGTGCTCACTTTGTCGCGCACCTTGCCGATAAGCCATCCACAGCGTCCACAGGCATACCACCCATACCGGCCACGCATACCACGGCAGCACGCGCAGGTAGTAGAAAATATCGCGGCCTTCGCCGGTGAAAAAGCTATGAAGGTCATGCCGCACCCAGGTACCAAACAGCGCAGGCGACTGCAGATGCAACGCCAGCGGCCACGCAACGATGGCAGGCGCGGCGACCAGTGCGGCGATGCCCAGCGTTTTGGCGTAGCTGTGCGTGCGCCACGCAATACTTACCAGTGGCAGTGCGATCGCGATCAGTGCAAGGATCGCCGTTTCAAGTATTCCCTGCGACAGGAACACCATGCCGAGGGCGCCGCCGAGCAGCAGTCCGCCGTACAGCGGAGTGCCGGGTCTTTGCGACTGAGCCAGCGCCAGCGCGTAGTAGCCCATCGCAAATCCTGCAAGCGGCGTGATATCGGTGACGGTTTGGTGGCCGCGCACTACCAGTCCAAAACAACCGAGCAACAGCAGTGCGGCGAGCATGCCTTTGCCGTGTCCGTTCAGCTCGCGCGAAGCCAGTCCACAGAACAGAAAAGTCAATGCCATATAAAAACCGGTGGCAAGGCGCGCACCGTCGTGCAGCGGTAGCAACGCGGACGTCAGCCATGCCGTTGCTGCCGCGGTGAGGTAATACAACGGTGGTTCGTCAAAAAAGGGTTCGCCGGCCAGCGACGGCGTGAGCCACGAGCCGCCGCGCAGGAGTTCGTACACCACGCCGAAAGTGGTTGCCTCATCCGACTTCCACGGGTCGTGGCCGATTAGCCCTGGCACTATCCAGGCGAGGCAAAGCAGAGCGATGAGTAGATGGCGCTGAAGCATGACTGGGCTGAACAAAGGGGCTGACCCCAAGGAAACCGGCAACACGGCGAATGTTTACGGCGCGCCGGTTTTCGCGTGCGCGATTATCCCACTTTTCGCATGCACTCCAGCTTGCCGGTTCGATATGCACAACAATCGAGCGTGATGCACCACACTGTTGCACCGAATAAGCGCAGCTGACGCGCATCACGGCAATGAGCGTAGCTGAGGCACTGAACATCACTTAAATAAATATTAATAAAAACATATATTTATGTCAATAAAGTCAGGGCGAATAAACGCTTGGCACGCAATCTGCTGATAACAGCAGCAAACCTATAGCGGGGGAACGCAATGTCTGACGTAACCAAGCCTTATGACGCCAATGCCGATTTGTCTGCACCGTGTTCGTGCGGCAAGCACCATTCCAAACAGGAGCATGAGCGTTCCGCTCAAGCAACCGTCGACCATGAAGTGCTGGGCCGAGAAGTCGTCGAGTCCGCGATGGTGCGCGCGTTGTTTCCCGATGATCGTGCGCGCCGTCGCTTCATTAAAGCCGTGGGCTCGAATACCGCGATGGCGGCAATTGCCAGCGTGCTGCCGATAGGCGCGATGCAGGCGCTGGCGCAGGACAAGCGCGCGCCGGAGAAAAAGAATCTGAAGATTGGTTTCATACCGATCACTTGCGCAACACCTTTGATACTGGCGCATCCCCTGCGTTATTACGCTGCCGAGGGACTGGAAGTCGAAGTCATCAAAACCGCCGGCTGGGCGCTGATCCGCGACAAGGTACTGAACAAAGAATACGACGCCTCGCACATGCTGGCGCCGATGCCGATTGCGATTTCCATGGGCATCGGTTCGTCGCAGCAGACGATGAACGTCGCGACTATTCAGAACATCAACGGGCAGGCGATCACGCTGGCGAACAAGCACAAGGACAAGCGCGATCCAAAAACCTGGAAAGGTTTCAGGTTCGCCGTGCCGTTCGAGTTTTCGATGCACAACTTTCTGCTGCGTTATTACGTCGCCGAGCATGGACTCGATCCGGACAAGGATATTCAGATTCGCGTGGTGCCGCCGCCGGAAATGGTGGCCAACCTGCGTGCCGGCAACATTGACGGCTATCTCGGCCCCGACCCGTTCAATCAGCGCGCGGTGTTCGAGGAAATCGGCTTCATACACATCCTGTCCAAGGAATTGTGGGACGGTCATCCGTGCTGCTCATTCGCAGCACCCACGGCATTTGTGAAGGAGGCGCCCAATTCATTCGCAGCCTTGTTCCGCGCCGTGCTGAAAGCCGCCGCGCTGTCTCGCGATCCGGCCAACCGCAAGACCATTGCTGAGTCGATAGCGCCCGCCAACTATCTGAACCAGCCGGTGCAGGTGCTTGAGCAGGTACTGACGGGCCGCTACGCCGACGGGCTGGGCAACGTGAAGAACGATCCGGCCCGCGTCGATTTTGATCCGTTCCCCTGGTACTCGATGGCGACCTGGATACTGTCGCAGATGAAGCGCTGGGGTTACATCAAGGGCGACGTGCGCTGGAAAGATTTGACCGAGCAAATCTATTTGGCCACCGATGCGCGCAAACACATGGCGGCGATGGGCTACAAGCCACCGTCGGAAAGCTACAAGCGCATCACGGTCATGGGCAAGGTATTCGATCACACAGCGCCTGACGCGTACGTCGCCAGTTTTGCCATCAAGAGAACGTAGTCATGAACAAGAGCATGGGCATAAAAGCAGGCGCATTGTCGTTGGTTATATTCCTGTTTTTCCTGGGGATCTGGCAGGCAGCTACGCAAACCAGCGAAAAGGCGGGTGGCGCGCTGACCGAATACGAACAGCTACAGGGCAAGAGCGCAAAGAAGACCGACGGTCTGCCCACCCCTGCGCAGATGGGTGAGACGGTGAAGAAGCATTTGTCCGATCCGTTTTACGACAAGGGTCCCAACGACAAAGGCATTGGCATTCAACTTGCATACTCACTGGCACGCGTAGCAGGCGGATTCTTGCTGGCGGCACTGGTGGCGATACCGCTCGGCTTCCTGATCGGCATGTCGCCGCTGTTTTATCGCGCGCTCAATCCATTCATTCAGGTGCTGAAACCAATCTCGCCGCTGGCGTGGATGCCGTTGGCGCTTTACACGATCAAGGATTCGGCTACCTCGTCGATCTTCGTCATCTTCATTTGTTCGATCTGGCCGATGTTGATCAACACCGCGTACGGCGTAGCTTCGGTACGGCGCGATTGGCTGAACGTCGCGCGCACGCTGGAAGTGAGCATGATGCGCAAGGTGTTTCTGGTGGTATTGCCGGCAGCGGCGCCTACCATTATGACGGGCATGCGCATCTCGATGGGCATCGCGTGGCTGGTAATCGTGGCGGCTGAAATGCTGGTGGGCGGCACCGGCATCGGCTACTTCGTGTGGAACGAGTGGAACAACCTGTCGCTTACTAATGTGATCTTCGCGATCCTGATGATCGGCGTGGTCGGCATGGCGCTCGACCTCATGTTCGGTGCGCTGCAAAAATTAGTCACCTATGTGGAGTAAATCATGAGCCCGTCGTTTCTGCTGGCAGATGGTCTCGCGAAAAAATTTCCTGGCGCGCGTGGCCAGCCGGATCTCACGGTGTTCGATGATGTGCATTTCACCATCGAAAAAGGCGAATTTGTGTGCATTATCGGCCATTCCGGCTGCGGCAAAACCACGATATTGAACGTGCTGGCCGGACTGGATACGGCAAGCGGCGGCAACGTGGTGATGGATGGGCGGGAAGTTATCGGCCCCAGCCTTGAGCGCGGCGTGGTGTTTCAGGGCCATGCGCTGATGCCCTGGCTTTCTGCGAAAAAGAATGTCGAATTCGCAGTGCGCTCGCGCTGGCCCGACAAAAGTAAAAAGGAAATCGATGCGCATTGCCAGCGTTATCTGGAACTGGTCGGCTTGACCGGCTCCGAGCACAAAAAGCCCTCGGAACTATCCGGCGGCATGAAGCAGCGCGTGGGCATCGCGCGCGCGTTTGCCATCGAGCCGAAAATGCTGCTGCTGGATGAGCCCTTCGGCGCGCTCGATGCGCTCACGCGCGGCAATATCCAGGAAGAACTGGTGAAAATTTGCGCGGCCACGCATCAAACGGTATTCATGATCACGCACGATGTTGACGAGGCGATATTGCTTGCCGACAAGATCATGCTGATGTCGAATGGCCCGCGTGCACGTATAGCCGAAATCGTGGTCAACACGCTGCCGAAGAACCGCTCGCGCGAGACGCTGCACAAGGAGCCGCGTTACTACGCGATTCGCAATCATCTGGTCGATTTTCTGGTGAGCCGCTCCAAGCGCTTCAGCGAAGAACTGCCGGAAGGCTACGATCCCAAGAATCCGCCGCTGGTGATGCCCGGCGTGGAAACGCAACCCCCGCCGCCGCCGGTGGTGGCCGCAGCCACGGACTTTGCATCGCCGGGAAAAGCCGTGGTCGTCAATCTCAGAAACTAAGAGCGCCTAACCCAACCCGAAAGGAGAGAAACCCGTGAAGAAGTCCGATGCCCCTGAAGCCCTGTTGGCCGCCGCGAGTGTGCACAAACCGATGACCCGCCACGATGTCACTGAATTGGTGGTGGAGGCGCGGCTCAAAAAGGGCCTGAGCTGGGCAAAAATCGCCAAGGCCGTCGGCGAGAGCAAGGAATGGACGACTGCCGCGCTGCTGGGCCAAATGCAGATGACCAAACCACAGGCCCAAGCCGCCGGCAAACTGCTCGGATTGCCACCGTATGCGGTGCTGCTGTTGCAGCAAGTGCCGTACAAAGGTTCGTTGCCTACGGCAGTACCGACCGACCCGCTGATCTACCGCTTTTATGAATTGGTGAGCGTATATGGCACCACGTTCAAGGAATTGATACACGAAGAATTCGGCGACGGCATCATGAGCGCCATCGACTTCAAGATGGATTTGCAGCGCGAGCCGGATCCGAAGGGCGATCGCGTGAGCATTACCATGAGCGGCAAGTATTTGCAGTACAAGACCTACTAGAACGGACACTGCCACGCCGTTCTAATTCTGCGGGATCGAACCGACGGCATCGCCGCTGTTCATCCCGCAGTGCCAATGGGGAAGAAGAATGAAACCCGGCTTTCGTTTGGGCGTCTATGTATTTAAGGACGCGGAGATCGTGGATTACGCCGCGCCGTATGGCGTGTTTTCGGTGGCACGCCGGCTTGATCCGGAGTTGGATGCGTTCCTGATTGCCGACGCCATGCGGCCGGTGCAGACGCAGGCTGGATTTACCGTTTGTCCCAATTATTCGTTCAACGATACGCCGACCATGGACGCGTTTCTGATTCCGGGCGGCTTCGGCACGCGGCAGGAAATGCACAACGGCCGTCTCCATGCCTTCGTCAGGAGCTTGCCTGAGAGCTGTCTTATCACCAGCGTATGCACGGGTTCGTGGATCTACGCGAAAATGGGTTTGCTTGACGGTCGCGCGGCCACCAACCGCAAAGAGCCGGATCGCCTTGAAGCTTCGAATATGGGCAAAGTGCCGATCGACCGGTTGAGCGAGATGGCGCCCCAATGCCGCGTGAGTCGCGCGCGGGTGGTCGATTCCGGGCGCTTCATCACCGCTGGCGGTATCTGTTCCGGCATGGAGATGGGTTTTCATTTGCTGCGGCGCGCGGGGTACGACGACAAGTTCATTAACGATGTGGCGAGAGTGATGGAGTATCACCAGGCCTACGCGGTGTATCGCGACGATATCGAGTACGACACACGATGATTGTTTATTTCATTCTCAAAAAGGGGTAGATCATGAGCAACGAGCGCAGAAAATTCTTGACGGGTGGTGCGGTCGCGGCTACTGCCGCGGGTGCGGCAATTTCGGGTTTCCCGATGATCGCCAATGCGCAGCAGACGTTTAGCTGGAAAATGACCAGCGCGTACCCAAAAGGCGCGCCATTCTACATGGACGGGCCCGGCAGCGCCGTTGATCTCGCCAAGCGCATCGAGGCCATGTCCAACGGCCGCCTCAAGATACAAGTGTTCGGCGCGGGTGAACTCATACCCGCGCTTGAAGGTTTTGATGCGGTGCGCGCCGGCACGGTCGAGATGAACCACGCCAACAGCTACTTTTGGACCGGCAAGACTTTTGCCGCGCAGTATTTCACTGCGGTGCCATTCGGACTCAATTTTCAGGGGGTGAACGGCTGGTTATACGACGGTGGCGGGATGGCGCTGTGGAATGAGGTCTACGCCCCGTTTGGCATGGTGGCAATGCCCTGCGGCAACACCGGTGTACAGATGACGGGCTGGTTCAAAAAGGAAATCAAGTCGGTGGCGGACTTCAAGGGTCTGAAAATGCGTATTCCCGGCCTTGCCGGTAAGGTGTATGCGGAACTCGGTGTCGATGTGAAACTGCTGCCGGGTGGTGAAATCTTTCCGGCATTGGAACGCGGCGTGATCGATGCCGCTGAATTTGTCGGCCCGTATCAGGACCGGCGTCTTGGTTTGCATAAGGCCGCCAAGTATTACTACACCACTGGCTGGCACGAGACCGCGACGGTATCCGAATTGCTGATCAACAAGGCAGCGTGGGAAAAATTACCGAAGGACTTGCAAGCGGTGGTTGAAAATGCCGCCGCAGCCTGCAATGTCATCAGCGAGGCATGGTGCCAGCGTACCAACGCCGAAGCGATGGAAGACCTGGTGAAGACCCAGAAAGTCATCGCACGACCGTTGCCGGATGCTGTGGTGAAGGCGCTGCGCGACACCACCAAAAAAGTACTGGACGAAGCGGTGGCCAAGGATCCGCTGGTAAAGAAAGTGCATGACTCCTACATGGCGTACAAGGCCAAGTACGACGCTTGGGCCGGCTACAGCGAAACGGTGTATCACAACAAGATACGCAGCGTCTGATTCCATGCAACATCCCGAAGCTGCCGCCGCGCCTGGCGTTCGCGGCGGTATCGAGCGTTTTATCGACCTGACGGGTCGCGCGACCTCGTGGCTGTCACTGGTGATTGTGCTGCTGATGGCGGTAAACGTTGTGTTGCGCTATTTGTTCAGCTATGGCTCGGTATGGGCGCAGGAGTTGGAGTGGCACCTGCTCGCGCCGTTGATTCTTTTTGGCATGAGCTACGCGCTGCTGCACGGTGAGCATGTGCGGGTGGATGTGCTCTACGCCAATTTTTCCGAGCGCAACAAATTGCGGGTCGATCTGTTTTCGGCGCTGTTATGCATCGTCATTTCGCTCATCATCATCTGGCTGTCAATCAGTTACGTGCAGCAGGCGTACGTGATTGATGAGAAATCATCCGACCCCGGTGGCCTCACGCATCGATGGTTGCTTAAATCCCTGATTCCAATTGGATTTGTATTCCTGGTTTTGCAAAGCGTTGCGGTCGCTATCGGTACGATCGATAAGCTTAAGAACATTGCCAAATGAGCGCTACGGAAATTCTAGCCATCCTGATGCTGGTGGCGTTTTTTGTGATGCTGATGATAGGGGTGCCGGTGGCACTGACGCTGGCTGCTACCGGGTTCATATTCGGTGTGATGGGTTTTGGCACGGGACTTTTCCATCTGTTGCCGGCGCGCATTTATGGTGTCGTGGCGAATTACCAATGGCTGGCGATTCCGTTGTTTGTTTTTATGGGTGTGATGCTGGAAAAGTCGCGCCTCGCGGATGACTTGCTCGATGTGGTTGGTCATATCGCGGGTGGCGTGAAGGGCGGCATGGCTATCGGCATCATCGCTGTGGGTGTATTGATGGGCGCCACTACCGGCATCGTTGGCGCCACCGTGGTTACACTGGGCTTGCTGACTTTGCCGACACTGCTGCGGCGTGGCTACGACCCCGGTATCGCCTGCGGCGCGATTTGCGCCTCCGGTACACTGGGACAGATCATTCCTCCCAGCCTGATTCTGATTTTGCTGGCGGACATCCTGCAGTTGTCGGTGGGTACGTTGTTTGCCGCTGCCGTGGTGCCGGGCATGATGCTGGCTGGCATCTATTGCGTTTACATTCTGATTCTGGGCTGGATAAAGCCGGACCTGATGCCGCCGATACCGGAATTGGAGCGCGACGCGGTATCGCGACGCGAACTGTGGGGACGTTTCTTTAAAGTTGTGCTTCCGCCGGTGTTGCTGGTGGCGGCGGTGC
>JAKFYK010000159.1 GCA_021730905.1 Betaproteobacteria bacterium
TGAGCGCGCGGAAATTGTATCGGAGTTGAGAGCTACTCTTATCCATGGGCTCGATCTAAAGCGTGCCGAGAAGGTTCTTCACTCCCTTCAGGATGATCTTCTCGTGCCAAGCGGACTATATTTGAATGGGGGGCTTTCCCATTTTGGGGACGAGTCAAAGCTCTCGCCGGAAATCGCCGGTTTGGTGACCCGCGCGGATGGAAGCGATATTACGGAGCGGGATAGAAAGAAGGTGGAAACGTGGCTCGCGGCGATGACTCAAGTGACTGAGTTTTCAATGGGCGCGCTCAAGCCAGCTGACAGTCCCGAGTTCCTTCCAATTGGGAGCGAGGACAATGAATAGGATGCGACGTCTAACCAATAGCTGCTGCGATCAAGCCGCGACTGGTAGGCGTCAGATTTTCGGATCGGCATGTCCGATGGCCGTGCCCGAGTCGGCAATGTGCGATGTCAATGTGCCGACCGGCAATGTCAGTCCCAGTTCCTGTGCGAGTTCCAGCGCCGAATGTAGATCCTTGCGCATGTTGGGCAGCGGCGCGTCCGGTGGCGCGGGTTTCAGCATGCCTTTCCAGCGCGGTCCCATGTCGCCCCATATCTGCAGCACGGTGCTGTTGGCGAGGCCGTCCTTGATGATCTGGCGCAGCACGTCCGCATCCACGCCACCGGCCATGCCGAGTGACAGCCCTTCCAGCAGCGCCACGACGTTGACGCTCATGATGAGTTGATGCGCGAGCTTCGCGGCCTGGCCTGCGCCCACATCGCCGGCGCGCGTGATGGTTGAAGCGAAGGCGCGAAACGCCGGTAACGCGCGATCGATCACGCTTTGCTCGCCGCCCAGCATCAATGCGAGCTTGCCGTCGGCTGCTGCGATATAGCCACCGGTGATCGGCATGTCTATCGTCGCACAGCCTTTTGCAGCGAGTTGTGCGGCCACGCGTTTCACCGGCGCCGGGCCAAGCGTGCTGCCGGTGGCGAAGATGCTGTCCGGCCTCAGCGCGTTGAGGATGCTACTCGCGCCCGACACCACGTCATCGGTTTGCGGCGTATCGGAAACCAGACTGATGATGAGGTCGCTGTGCGCGGCGACTTCCGCTGAAGACGCACAAGCCGTTGCGCCGGCGTGCTTCAATTCGGATACCGGCTCGCTGCGCACGTCATAAACCGCGACGTGAAACCCGGCCTTGAGCAGGCGCTCGGCGATGGGTTTGCCGATGATGCCCAGACCAATCACGCCGACATTGGATATTACGGTCATGTTATTCAACCTTGATGCTGGCGTCGCGCGCGACGCGCGTCCATTTTTCGATTTCGGTAGAGAGCACGCGCGTAAATTCCGCGCTCGGCATCGGCGACGGAAGTGCGCCCTCGGCTTCGAGACGTTTCACCGATTCCGGTTGCGCGAGTATTGCGGTGATGTCGCTGTTCAGGCGCGACACGATGGCGGGCGGCATGCCCGCTGGCCCCAGCATGCCCCACCACGTGTTCATCTCGTAACCCGGCGCTCCGGATTCGGCAATGGTGGGAATGTCCGGCAACAAGGGCCACCGCTTCTGCGTACTGACGCCCAGCGGTTTCATGCGGCCCGCGCGTATCTGCGCCAGCGTGATTGCCGCCGTGCCGAACATGAGTTGCACCTGACCGCCGATCAGATCTGTCAATGCCTGCGCGCCGCCCTTGTACGGCACGTTCACCAATTGCACGCCGGTGATGCGCGCGAACAGGCCGCCCGCGAAATGATTGATGCCGCCGGTGCCGGAGATGGCGTAGGTAATGGTATTTGGCTTCGCGGTGGCGAGATCAATCAGGCTTTTTACGTTGTTGGCGGGGAATGCCGTATTCGCCACCAGCACCAGCGGTCCGGCGCCGAGTTGCGTGATCGGCGTAAACGATTTCACCGCGTCGAACGGCAGCTTGTAGACCGCTGCGTTCATGGTGTGCGAGATCGACATGGCGAGCAGCGTGTGTCCGTCGGGCGCGGCTTTCGCCACCAGTTCAGCGGCGATGATGCCATTGGCGCCCGGCCGGTTGTCCACCACTACCTGTTGACCCAGACGCTCGGTGAGTTTGTTGCCGACGAAGCGCGCAAGCATGTCGGTGCCGCTGCCCGGCGGAAAGCCGACGATCACGCGCACCGGGCGTGCAGGGTAGGCGGATTGCGCGTGCGCGCAGCAGGCGATCCCGCCCGCCAGCAGAATGAAAGCGCAGCCAAGCCGGTGCAGCGTTGTGGATGTGGAAGCGGTCAACTGGGTCAAGAGGGTCACAGGTTCACACGCGATGCGCTGATTTCGTGTAAGTTTAGCAGCCTTCACCGAATTTACTTTGCAGGAAAAATCCACATCATGTTCGCCTATATCGGCTGCTTTACCACGGCGCATCGCAAGGCGCGCGGCAAAGGCATCAGTGTCTATCACATCGACGCGTCATCGGGCCCATCAAACAACTGGTCGCTGGTCGAGGTGTTTGAAACGATAGCCAATCCGGGCTATGTCGCGCTCGATAGCAAACAGCGCTTTCTTTATGCCTCGCACGGCGACGGCGACATGGTGAGCGCGTACGCCATCGATCCGCAAACGCGCAAACTCAAATTTCTCAACCAGCAGCCGAGCAGCGGCGACAATGGTCCGCACCTGATCGTTGATCCAACGGATCGCTATGTGGTGGTGGCGAACGGACCGGGCATCGCGGTGCTGCCGATCAACACGGATGGCTCGCTCGCGCCTTCCACCGATGCGGTGGTGCCGCCGGGCAAGGAAGGGCCGTATAAAAGAGAACAAGGCCTCGGCGCGCATCCGCATCAGGTGGTGTTCGATCCCGCCGGGCGGTTTCTGGTGTCGCCCGACAAGGGCGTGGATGCGACGCATATTTACCGGCTGGATGCTGCCAGTGGCAAACTCGTGCCCAACGATCCGCCGTTCGTGAAGTCGCGTTACGGCGCGGGGCCGCGCCATCTTTCGTTTCATCCGATGCGACCGTTTGCATATCTCGTCAATGAACTCGATTCCACCGTGACTACTTATCAATGGGATGGCGTGCGCGGTGTGCTGATGCCGGTGCATATTGTCCCGAACACTCCGCCCACCTTCACTGGCGACAACACCGGCGCGGAGATCGCGGTCGCACCCTCCGGAAAATTTGTCTACGTGTCGAATCGCGGGCACAACAGCATTGCGACGTTTGCGATTGATGCCAGCGACGCCACGCTGTCGCCGATAGGCTGGGAGCCGACACAAGGCAAGAAGCCACGTTTCTTCACACTCGATCCGGCCGGCGAAAAATTGTACGTGGCGAACGAGGACAGCGATACCATCGTCGCTTTTCGCTTGGACGCGAACAGCGGCAAGCCGATACCCACCGGCTTGGTTATCCAAACCGGCTCGCCTTCGTGCATTGCGTTCGCCTCGTAACATCATAAAAATAATAATAAAAACAAATGCTTAGAAAGGAATTCATTCATGGATCTGGAACTTAAGGATAAAGTCGCCATCGTCGGTGGCGCCAGCAAAGGGCTGGGTCGCGCGTGCGCGGAAGTGCTCGCCGAAGAGGGCATGAAGGTAGTGCTGTGCAGCCGCAACAAAGTCGATATCGAACAAGCCGCAAAGGATATACAAACTAAAACAAAAGCCGATGTGCTCGCTTTCGCCGGTGATCTTGAACAAAACGACACCATCAAGAAGCTGATCGCAGCCGCCGCCGAAAAATTCGGACGCATCGACGTGCTGGTCAACAACTCCGGCGGTCCGCCGCTGGCGAAATCGTTTGAGGCTACCGAAGAACAATGGGCTACCGCCATCCAGCGCTCGCTGCTGTTTTTCGCGCGCATGTCGCGCGAGGCGCTGCCGCATATGCGCGCTCAGAAAAGCGGGCGCATCATCAACATCCTTGCCAGCACCGTGTACCAGCCGATACCCAACCTCGCACTGTCGGGCGCGACGCGCATGGGCGTGGTGGCATACGCGAAAAGCCTCGCCGATGAAGTGGGGCGCGACGGCATCCTGGTGAACAACGTGGCTCCCGGCTCGCTGCTCTCCGAACGCATGCTCGGCAACGTGACCGCGCGCGCCAAGGAGCTGGGCATTTCGCTGGAGAAAGCGCTCGAAGAACGCGCCAAGGAAACCGCTATCGGCCGCATCGGCGAGCCGCGCGAACTCGCCAATCTGGTGGCATTTCTGGCGTCGGGCAAGTCGAGTTACATCACCGGCACCACCATCCGTGTGGATGGCGGGCTGGTGCGCTCGGTGTTGTAGCACCTGACTGCGCGGCCGGGCTGCGTCCCGGCCGTCATCGCAAC
This sequence comes from Betaproteobacteria bacterium, assembly GCA_021730905.1. GTDB lineage: Bacteria > Pseudomonadota > Gammaproteobacteria > Burkholderiales > SG8-41 > UBA5216. The sequence continues at coordinate 4,289 of JAKFYK010000159.1, forward strand.
TTCAATAACTGTCAATTCAAGGAGTCGCTGCGTACATGTCAGCGGATATCACCAAGGGCACGACGGCCGTTTTGGCCGAGTGGGCGGCCGGTTTCCGGCTGGGGGATGCGCCGGATGCGGTCGTCGAACGGATGAAAGCGCTGGTGCTGGATTTGTTGCGTGTGGTTGCGGTGGGCGCGCGTTTGCCGTGGAGCCGTTCCACGCGTGCGCTGGCGCTGCAACTCGGCGGCAAAGGCGAAAGCAGTCTCCTGCTCTGCGGCAGCCGTATTGACGCCGCGCGGGCGGCGTTCGTCAATGGCGCTTACGCGCACGCGTGTGATCTCGACGACACGCACGTCGGTTCGATGCATCACGCAGGCGCATCGATTCTGCCGGCAGTGCTGGCGGTGGCCGAGCGCGAGGATTCCGGCGGCCGCGTATTGCTGGAGGCCGCGATCATCGGCTATGAAGCGTCGCTGCGCATCGGCCTTGCGACACAGCCCGCGTTGTTTCAGCGCGGCTTCATGGCGACGCCAACGTGCGGCGCGATGGGCGCGGCGCTGGCCGTGGGCAAATTGCTCAAATTCAATGCGCAGGATATGGCAGGCGCGCTCGGCGCAGCAGGCGCGTACGCGGGTGGACTGGCGCAGTTTTATCATTCCGGCGGCGTCACCAAGCGGCTTAACGGGGCGCGCGGCGCCGAATCCGGTGTGATGGCGGCGTTTCTGACGCGGGCCGGCATCTGGGGGCCGCGCGATATTCTCGAAGGCGAGGCAGGATTCTTTCGTGCGTTCTCCGGTAATGCCGATCCGGAAAAAGTTACCGGTGATCTAGGCCGCGGTTTTCGTTTGATGGAAGTCAGTACCAAAATACACGCGGGGGCAGGACGCTTGCAGGCGACGGCGGATGCGGGCCTGCGACTGGGTTTTGAACACAAACTTTCAGCGGCACAGATTACCGATGTCGAAGTGGGCATTCCTAAGGTGGTGCAGGGACGGCTCACGCAGCTTGATCCGCCTGATTTGCAGAGCGCACAACTGAGCATTCCCTTCAGTCTGGCGATGGCGTTGTCGCTCGGCCGTACACGCGGAGCGCAGGCCGCGCTGCGGCGTGAAGATTATGAAACCGCGCTGGTGGATGCAGAAGTGCGCGCGCTGTCGAACCGCACACGCTGCGTGCTCGATGCCGAGGTCGAAGCTGGCACCAACACCGAAGAAGTGCCGTCGCGCGTGAGCATCACGCTGGCGGACGGGCGCAAGTTCGAGGCGCGCGAGCCGCATCCGCGCGGCAGCCCGCATCGCCGCATGAGCTGGGACGAGCTTTCGGCGTTGTTCCGTGACACGGTAGCCGATGCCATGCCTGCAGCGACGCTGACGAAAGTGCTGGATCTGGTGGCTAGTCTGGATCGCGATTCGCGTCCGCGCGAGATAACCGCGGCATTCGTCGGCACGCCGGACTGGCTTGAGCGCGATCACTGAAAGAAGACTCGCAATGGAAAAGCAAATCGCGGTACTCAGCACTGGTGCCATCGGCAGCAGCATCGGCGCTGACCTGACACACGCGGGATACAACGTGTCGCTGATCGATCAATGGCCTGCCCATGTCGAGGCGATGAAAGCCGACGGCTTGCGCGTGACGATGCCGGATTCGGAATTGCACACGCCGGTGCACGCCTATCATTTGTGCGAGCTGTCGTCGCTCAACCGACAATTCGATATCGTGCTGCTGGCGGCAAAATCGCAGGACACGCGCTGGCTGACCGAATTCATCAAGCCCTATCTGAAAGGCGACGGCATGATCGCCGGAGTGCAGAACGGCATGAACAATGCGGCCATCGTCGACATTATCGGCAAGCCGCGGGTGATGGGCTGCGTGGTCGAGCTGTCGGCGGAAGTGTTTACGCCGGGTCTGGTTCAGCGCAACACCGATCCCGCGCACACCTGGTTTGGTTTGGGTGAGCTTGATGGCGGTGTCACGCCGCGGCTCACCGAGCTCGAAAAACTGATCAAGCATTCCGGCAAGATCACCATTACCGACAACATCGAAGGCGCGAAATGGACCAAGCTCGTCAACAGCTCGATGATCCTCGCGCCGTTCGGCATGCTTGGGCTGCAGTCGTGGCAGGCAGTGCAGATTTCGGAGGTATGCAATCTGTGCGCGCGGCTGGCGAGTGAAACCATGCGCGTGGGCGCGGCGCACGGCTACAAGCTCGATGCGATTTTCGGATTGAGTCCCGAGGAATTTCTGGGGCCAGAAGAAAAAATCATCGACAAATTGCTGCACACCATCCTCGGTCATCTCGGCAAAAAAGGTTCGCGCACTGCGCGTGGCGTGGTGTTGCAGGATTTTCTCAAGGGCCGCAAAACTGAAACGGATTTTTTGAATGGCCACATCGCGCGCAAAGGCCGCGAAGCGAATATTCCGACGCCTGCCAACGATGCGGTGGTCGAACTGTGCCGCCGCATCGAACGCGGCGAGTTGAAGCCGGATCGTTCGAACGTTGAGATTATCGCCAGGATGCTGGGTTAGTGTTGTGTAAATAATGTTTAAAAACAAATAGTTATGTTTTTTCAGGAGATGTCGGTGTATATACATGGAATGTTCAAGGCGCTTAATTCGCAGCGGATTGTTGTTGCGGCTGGTGTGATCTTTGCGGCGAGTTTCGCTCACGCACAGCCTTACCCGCAGCGCCCGGTGCGACTCGTGGTTCCTGTTGCTGCCGGCGGTAGTACCGACATCATAGCGCGCGTCATTGGGGCGAAGCTCGGCGAACGCATCGGGCAGCAGGTGGTGGTGGACAATCGTCCCGGCGGCAGCAGCATCATCGGTGCCGATATCGTGGCGAAGGCACAGCCCGACGGCCACACACTGTTGATGGGTTCTGGTTCGATGGGCACGATCAGCAGCCTGTTTACCAAGCTGCCGTTTGACCAGTTCAAGGATTTTGCGCCGGTGTCGCTGATCGGTACTTCGCCGTATGTGGTGGTCGTACAGCCGGCGCTGCCGGTGAAAACGGTGACCGATCTCATCACCTATGGCAAGGCGAATCCGGGCAAGCTTAATTTTTCCGGCTCGACGCCGGGCTCGCTGCAGCGCTTGACCGGCGAGATGCTGAAACGAAACGGCAATTTCGACATGTTGTTCGTGCCCTACAAAGGCACCGGCGCGCTGATGCCCGATCTGCTCGGCGGGCGTTTGCACGTCGCGATCGACAATGTGCTGATCCTCACGCCGTACATCCGCAACAATTCGCTGCGCGCGCTGGGGGTCACCAGTCTGAAGCGTTCGGCATTGTTTCCAGATTTACCGTCGCTGGCGGAAACCGGGCTGCCGGGTTTTCACGCGGTCGGCTGGTTCGGCGTGTTCGCGACCGGGCGCACGCCGGACGCCGTCATCACCCGCCTCAACAGCGAACTGTCGGCCATCATGAAAACGCAGGACATGCGCGAGCGTTTTGTCACGCAAGGCTCCGAGCCGCTGTCCGGCCCGCCGGATGATCTGCGCAAATATTTTGCCAACGAAGTCAGCAAGTGGGGCAAGGTCATCCGTGAGGCAGGGATCAAGGCGGAATGATGTAAGCGCAGTATTTACCATGACCGGCGCCACAGCCGGTCTGATTTCTCAATCTCTTGCCGGCTGACGCCTATCTATGAACAGTTTCACCCGACTATTCAATCCACTCGGCGTCGCCGTCGTCGGCGCAACCGCCGACACCAATCGTGCCGGCGGGCAGGCGCTGTATGCTCTCACGCAGTATGGTTATGCGGGCGGCGTGCTGCCGGTTAATCCCAATTACGACAAGCTGGGCAAGCATCGCTGTTATCGAGGCATAACCGAGATCGATCAGCCGTGCGATGTGGCCGTCGTGGCGGTACCTGCGCAGCATGTGCCCGGTGTTATCGAGCAGTGCGGCAACCACGGCATACCGTTCGCCGTGGTGTTGGGCGGTGGTTTTCGCGAGGCCGGACCGGAAGGCGTTGCCAATGAAGAGCGCATGTTGGCCGCGGCGCGTAAGGGCGGCGTACGTCTCATCGGGCCGAACTGTCTGGGCTTCGTCAACATTCATCAGCGCGTGTACGCAGGCTTTGGCAGCATCACCAAGCCGCCTGACTTAAAACCGGGGCCGGTGTCCGCGGTGATCCAGAGCGGCGGTTTTGGCAACAGTCTGGTGATACAAACGGCGGTGGCGGGTGTGGGCTTTCGCTATGTGGTGGCAAGCGGCAACGAAAGCGATATCAAGGCGCCGGAGTTGATCAATGCCTTCGTCGATGATCCCGAAACCAAAGTCATACTCGCGTATCTCGAAGGCGTGGCCGATGGGCGCGCGCTGATGGCGGCAGCGCGCCGTGCGCTCGCAGCCGGCAAGCCGGTGATCGTGCTGAAATCAGGCAATACGCAGCAAGGCTTGCGCGCGGCGGCATCGCACACCGCGAATCTCACCAGCAGTTACGATGTGTTTCGCGCCGCGTTGAAGCAATGTGGTGTGATCGAAGTGCGCGACACTCACGAAGCCGCCGACTACGCGCAGTGTTTTGCGACAGGCCGCCTTGCCCGTGGACGCAACGTGGTGGTGATGGGCGGTTCCGGCGGCTCGGCGGTGGCGTTTTCGGATGCCGCCGATGAAGTCGGTCTCAAGCTCACGCCGCTGTCGACCCAAACCATGGCCGTGCTGCGCGAAAATCTGCCGAGCGTGGCGTCGCTGGAAAATCCGGTGGATTATGCCGCCGGTTTCACCACCGATGCGAACGCGCCGCGCTTTGTGCGTGCTATCGACGCGATACTGGCAGATCCCGACGTGCATCAGGTGGGCGTGCTGCTGGCAACCTCCACCGGCCGCACCATGTACAACGGTGTCGCCGGCGTCGCGCAAGCGCTGAAAAAAACCGACAAGCCGGTAATGCTGTTTTGCTCGATACCCTATGACGTTGCGCCAGAAGGTTTCGACTTGATTGCCGCTGAAAAAATTCCGATGCAGCCTTCGCCGCGTCGCGTGGCGTATGCGATGGCTACGCTGGCAGATTTTTCTGATGCGCTGGAGCGGCGTGAGCGATTGGCAAGTCCGCCGCACGTGACGCCGCGCCCATTGCCGTCGCTCCCTGCAGGCGCGGCAACGCTGGACGAAAACCAAAGCAAGAACGTGTTGCGTGCCTTTGGTGTGCCGGTGACAAATGATCAACTGCTGGTGCCGGGCGCGGCCGTGCCTGCAAACGTGATGTATCCGGTGGCGGTGAAGGTGGTGTCACGCGACATCGCGCACAAGTCCGACATCGGCGGCGTGCGCCTCAATGTTCCCGACGCAACGCAACTGGAAAAGGCGGTTACCGAAGTTCTTGCCAACGCGAAGCGCGCGGCACCGCAGGCAAATATCGCTGGCGTGCTGGTGTCGGAGATGATCAGCGACGGCCTCGAAACCATCGTCGGCGTGGTCAACGATCCCTGTTTTGGTCCGGTGGTGGCGTTTGGCTTGGGCGGGATATTGGCGGAAACCATACGCGATGTGACCTATCGTGTAGCGCCCTTCGATAAAGTTGAAGCGCATGCAATGGTGCGCGACATCCGCGGCGCGAAACTATTCGACGGCGTGCGTGGTCAGCCGGCGCGGGATGTCGATGCCCTGGCGGAATTATTGATGGCGGTGTCTGAAATGGCGTGGCTGCTGCGCGACCGGCTTGCCGAGATGGACATTAACCCGGTGCTGGTGCGCCCTGCGGGTAAAGGCGTTGTCGCGGCGGATGCGCTTATTGTACTTCGTGCGCTGCGCTAATATGTCTCAATCATGAGCGAAAACAGCCTGGTACTTTTGGGTGTCGGCGATGTCGGTCCCATACACGAACCGATGGACGCGTACAGCACGCTCGCGCGTCCGGTGCTCGCCGCAGCAGATATCCGATTCGGCCAATGCGAGCGCGTGTATTCCGAGCGCGGCGCGCTGCAACTGCATTCGGGCGGCGCGCACAGCCGCGTCAAGCCGCACATGGCGTCGGTGTTTGCCGATTGCGGCTTCGATGTGGTGTCGGTGGCGAGCAATCACGCGATGGATTGGGGCGAGGATGCATTGCTCGATACCATTGCGTTGCTTGAAAACAAGGGCATCAAAGCCATCGGCGCCGGACGCAATCTGGCCGAAGCGCGGCGCGCGGCGATCATCGAAAAGAAAGGCATTCGTGTTGCGTTTCTTGCCTATTGCTCGATCCTCAACGAAGGCTATGCTGCCGGGCCGCACAAGGCCGGCGTTGCGCCGCTGCGTGCGCACACCTACTACGAAGCGGTGGATTATCAGGCTGGCGTGCCGCCGCGCGTGGTGACCGTGCCGTACCAGGACGATCTTGCCGCAATGGTGAGCGATATCACTGCCGCCAAGGCGGCCGCCGATGCGGTGATCGTGTCGCTGCACTGGGGCATACACTTCGTGCCGCGCATCATTGCCGATTACCAGCCTATTGCGGCCACAGCAGCGTTTGCCGCCGGCGCGGATTTGATCCTCGGCCATCACGCGCACACGCCCAAGGCCATCGGCGTGCACCATGGCAGAACCTGCTTCTACAGCCTCTCCAACTTCATCATGTCGTCTACCGCGCGCAGCGGCGCGAGCGCTGCCGCCTTCGAGAAAAAATATGGCGTGAAGCTCGACCCCGACTACCCGCATCTTGCCTATGGCGAAGATGCCAAACGCAGCCTGATTGCCAAGGCGGTTATTGGCAAGACCGGCGTGGAGAAAACCTCATTCCTGCCGGTGCTGATCGACAAACAATTGCGGCCGGAGGTGCTGAAGCACGGCGACGCGCGGTTTGATGACGCCGTGCAGTTTATGCAGCGGGTATCGGGAGATTTCGATCACCAGTTTGTGGTCGAAGGCGATGAGGTGGTGGTAGGCGGGTCAGACACCCGCTAAGGATTTTCGCGCCCACTCGGCGTAGGTGCCGCTATCTATCATCTTGCGGCGTATCACCTGCCGCAGCGTGTGCAATTCCTCGGACGTGGGCGCGGGCGTGGCTTTTACCGGCCCGTTCAACCCCAGATCGAAGCCGGTGTTTGCCTGGATATCGTCGAGCGTCCACGGCGGATGTATGGTGTCCAGCCGCAGCAAGCCTTCGTCCTTCTCAAAGCGGAAATTGGCCTTGGGCGTTATCGCCTTGCTGGGGTTGCCCAGCCGCAACACGTCGGGCGGCGAGCTGCCGGCGGCGGAGATGTAATCCACTTTTTCAACCAGCGAGCGCCGCGTGTGCTCGGTGCGGAACACTACGGTTCGGCGCGCGCAATAGTAAATCAGGCCGCCGCCGTAACCGCCTGGAAAGCGTGCTATGGGTTTCTCCCGATCCGGGCTTAACTGGTGCAGGTTGTAGTTGCCGTGACGGTCAATTTGTATCCCGCTGGCGAAGAACAGCCCTAGCTCGCCGCGCTGCGCAAGAAAGTGAAACGGTTTCGAGGTGTGAAACGGATTGAACACGGAGTTGAGTATGATCAATTCCGCGTTTGGCGCGTGCAGCGCCTGTGCCAGCAGCAGGCCTGCCGCCGGTATCTGCGACAGCGCCCCGCACGCAGAGATCTCGCCGTCGCGCACTTCGCGCGACAACAGCACTGCCAGCAATTCGGCTTCGTTGTAATCCATTAGCCCACGACCGCCTGCGCAGGTTGCCGCCAATCCAGCGGAACAAAACGCTCCACATAGTCGTCGTGGTCGCGCACGTCGTGCACGTAGGTGCGCAAATATTCCGAAAAGGAGGTGTCGTCTTGCGATGCGATGACGTATTGCCGCATGTGAATTTTGTCCGGACTATAGACGCCCTGGCATCCCGCCGGGTGCGCACCAAACGGCGCGTGCGCCACGCTGTCCACGTGTATCGACGGAATGAACGCGCCCGTCGCTTCCTTTTCCGTCAACCGGTCCACGATGCGCTCGGCGGTGACGATGACATGCCTTGACGCTTCTGCCAGCATCACGACCTCGGCGTGGTAGCCACAGGACACATTGCCCTGCCGGTCCGCCATCTGCGCATGAAACACCGCAACGTCCGGCCGCAATGCCTTGGCCACCACGGATTTCGTCTTGCCGTCAAAGGGATCGACGGCAATCACCATATCATCGCGGCGCTTCAGAATATCTGTTCCGACGAGCCCAATGATGGGCACGTAGGGCACTCCCATAGACCCAGCCTGGGCCTGTGCAAAGAGCACCCCTCAGGTATTGTCGAGCGCCCTGACGCGGCCCTCCAGCACGTAGCGGGAAAAATTGGGACCGG
>JAKFYK010000034.1 GCA_021730905.1 Betaproteobacteria bacterium
AAATGTATTGGCTGTACAAACCAACGTTACCAGTAAGCGTATGCGGCGATGCTGGTGCAGCAGGCGCTGCCGGTGTTTGCGCGATTGCGGTGCCCGCCGACAGGGCCGTTGATAACATGCCTGCTACTAATGCCTTCTTAAACATGATCAATTCCTTAATGTAGAGTTTAGAGCCGCTACTTGGCGCACCAAACAAGTGCACATCAATTGCATTCACGGATGACTTATCCTATGAGTATTCAATAGCTTACGCAACAGAAATAGTTTTAGTCATGACAAATTTTATCGTGTGTGTTGCAACTATCCGACACTATGAACGTGATGCTCAAATCAAGTATGTGTGTCATGCAATGTAGCGAAATGCAGCGATGGCCGTGTGCCGGTGCTTTGTTAGACTATCCACATCGCCGCAATCAGGAACAATCATGGATAACCGCGTGCTCGACGAGATTAATAAAAAAATAACTGAACTGCTCGCAAATACGCCTGCGGCGGATGTGCAAAAGAATCTGCACGCGTTGCTGCAATCAACGTTTGCCAAGCTCGATCTGGTGACGCGCGAGGAATTCGACGTGCAGCGTGCAGTGCTGTTGCGCGCGCGAGAGAAGATCACGCAGCTGGAAGCAAGGCTGGCGGAGTTGGAACATGGGCGGGGAGTACGGTAATCGTTTTTTATCCAATTGAAAATTCAAAATCTGCTCTGCCAATAGCCGCACACGTGATGCTTGATTTGATCATTTCTTTACAATGGGAAATGATCGGCAAGCGTGGGCAAGGATTGGCGTACCCACGCGCTTAGTGGTCCACGTTAGAGCGGATCCGCGCCTCGCCTGATTCGGCGTCGGACGTGCTGCCCGGAAAGCCATGCGCTGTGCACCGTGAGGCGTGATCGTGCGTTAGACTCTGCCCGTTCTCATTTTACGCCGGCCCCGCGTCCCTCTTCCATGTCCCTCGCCGTTCTCCACAGCCGCGCTCTCGCGGGCGTATCTGCGCCGCCGGTGACTGTGGAAGTGCATCTGGCCAACGGACTGCCGAGTTTTACCATTGTCGGGTTGCCCGAGGCCGAGGTGAAAGAGTCGAAAGATCGCGTGCGCGCGGCGCTGCAGAACGCGCGCTTCGAATTTCCGATGCGGCGCATCACGGTGAATCTTGCGCCTGCTGATTTGCCGAAGGAGTCAGGCCGGCTTGATTTGCCGATCGCGCTGGGCATACTCGCCGCATCGGGGCAGATACCCGCAGACAAATTGAATGAATACGAATTTGCCGGAGAATTGGCGTTAACGGGCGCGCTGCGTCCGGTGCGCGGCGCGCTGGCGATGACGCTGGGCGCGTTAGGCGACGGCCGTGCGTTTGTGTTGCCGTTGGAAAATGCTGCTGAAGCGGCGCTCGTTGAAAATGCCACGGTATATGCAGCGCCGTCGCTGCTGGCGGTGTGCGCGCATCTGCTTGGGCAGGAAAAACTGCTGCCGTATTGCATTGAGCCTGCCACTGCCACGCAAGCCTACGCGGATCTGCTCGACGTGAAAGGCCAGGCGCACGCCAAGCGCGCTCTCGAAATTGCCGCTGCCGGCGGACACAGCCTGCTGATGGTGGGTCCGCCCGGCACCGGCAAGACCATGCTGGCCTCGCGCCTGCCGGGCATACTGCCGCCCATGACACAACAAGTAGCGCTGGAATCGGCGGCCATGCAATCGCTGGGCAGCGCGGGTTTTGACATGGCAAAATGGAAGCAGCGTCCTTACCGCGCGCCGCATCACACGGCGTCGGGCGTCGCGCTGGTCGGCGGCGGCAGCAATCCGCGGCCCGGCGAAATCTCGATGGCCATGCACGGCGTGCTGTTTCTCGATGAGTTGCCGGAGTTTGAACGCAAGGTGCTCGAAGTGCTGCGTGAACCGCTGGAGTCCGGGCGCATCATCGTGTCGCGCGCGGCGCGGCAGGCGGAGTTTCCGGCGCGCTTCCAACTGGTCGCCGCGATGAATCCGTGCCCTTGCGGCTATCTGGGTCACCCCTCGGGCAAATGCCGCTGCACGCCGGATCAGGTGGCACGTTACCGCTCGCGTATTTCCGGGCCGCTGCTGGATCGCATCGATCTGCAAATCGAAGTGCCCGCCTTGCCGCAGGAAGAGATGACGCGTCAGGCGCAGGGAGATGCTTCCTCGACCGTGCGAGAGCGCGTCACCGCCGCGCGCGAACGCGCACTCGCGCGGCAGAAAAAGCCCAACACGCTGCTTGCCACGCGCGACATTGACAAACACTGCGCGCCCGACGACAAAGGCGAAACGCTGTTGAAGCAGGCCATCAGCCGCATGGGACTTTCCGCGCGTGCGTACCATCGCATACTCAAGGCGGCGCGCACTAATGCCGACCTTGCGGGCGTGGCGACGATCAGTGCGGCGCATGTGGCCGAAGCGATTCAGTATCGTCGCTTTGAGCGTGGATAGGGTTGCGTAATGCTGGAAGTAAGCGGCCTTGCCTGCACACGCGGAGATCGCATGCTGTTTCGCGGCGTGTCGTTCAAACTCGACGCAGGCGCACTGATACACGTGGCCGGTGCGAACGGCAGCGGTAAAACGAGCCTGTTGCGCATCGTCTGCGGATTGAGCGTTGCGGATGGCGGCGAGGTGCGCTGGCGGAGCGAGTTGATCCGCACATTGCGCGAAGCGTACTGGCGCGAGATCGTGTACCTGGGACACGCTCACGCACTCAAGGATGATCTTTCCCCGATAGAGAATCTCCATGTGGCTTGCCTGCTCGCGGGCCGGCCGGCGACGGGTGATGCGGCGCGCGATGCGCTGGCAGCATTCGGGCTTGCGGCGTGCGCACATTTGCCGGTGCATTCGCTGTCGCAGGGGCAGAAGCGCCGTTCCGCGCTGGCGCGCCTCGCGCTCTCGACGCGTGTGCCACTGTGGATACTCGATGAACCATTTTCAGCGCTGGATGCGGATGCGGTGCGGCATGTCGATCAACTCATCTTCGATCACATAACCAGCGGCGGCGGTGTTATTTTCACTACCCATCAGGAGGCTTCGATAACCGCGCGCGTTACCCAGCGTATCGATCTGGATGCGTTGGCCAATGTGGCGGAGGCCGTATGCTGAGCGTGATGCGTGGCGTGATCGGGCGCGACCTCATGCTGGCATGGCGCCGCCGCGCCGACGTGTTCATCTCCGTGCTTTTTTTTGTGATCGTCGCGAGTTTGTTTCCATTGGGTATCGGGCCCGAGCCGCAATTGCTGCGTGCCATTGGCCCCGGCGTCGTTTGGGTGGCTGCGCTGCTGGCGTCGATGCTCGCCTTGTCGCGGTTGTTCGCGAGCGATTACGCTGACGGTACGTTGGAACAAATGCTGCTGGCCGCAACGCCGCTGTCGGTGATTGTGATTGCCAAAGTCATCGCGCACTGGCTGGCGGCGAATCTGCCGCTGGTACTGATTGCGCCGCTGCTGGGGCTTCAATTCGGATTGCCCGCTGATGCGCTGGCGGTGCTGGTGTTGGCGCTGGCGCTCGGCACGCCAAGTTTGAGTTTGATCGGCGCCATCGGCGCGGCGTTAACACTCGGCCTGCGCGGCGGCGGCGCGTTGCTGGCATTGCTGGTGTTGCCACTGTATGCGCCGGTGCTGATACTAGGGTCGTTGGCGGTCGAGGCCACGGCAGCAGGGCTGGCGGCACAGCCGTACTTGTTGTTGCTGGCGGCGCTGTCGCTGGCCGCACTGTCGCTGGCGCCGTGGGCGATAGCGGCTGCGCTTAGAATTTCTTATGAATAAATAAAAAGTTAGCGCACACCCGCTATTTTCCGCCTTTGGATGTTGCGTTTGGGTTATACATGTAGAGAATTGCATTGCGAATTTCTGTGTCAGTCAGGTCGGCTCTGTCGCCGCGTGGCGGCATGCCGCCGTGACCCCGGATTGCGCTGCGTACCGCGTGCTCCACGCCCTGCTTGAGTCGTGGCACCCAGGCATCGCGGTCGCCAATGCGTGGCGCGCCATGCAGGCCATCCTGATGGCACTTATGACACTGTGCCTGCACCACCTGCTGGCCGGTGAGAGTGGCTGGTACTTCTTTCGCCCCCCAAGGCTCGAGCCTGACCGCCGCCTTGGGGTTATACATGTAGAGAATTGCATTGCGCACCTCGACATCCGTGAGATCAGCCTTGTCGCCACGCGGCGGCATGCCACCGTGCCCCGATATAGCTGAACGCACCGTCTGATCCAATCCGCGTTTAAGCCTTGGAATCCACGCATCACGGTCACCGATGCGCGGCGCGCCGTTCGCCCCCCCCTCATGACACTTGACACACTGTGCCTGCACTACTTGCTGGCCGGTGCGTACGGCGGCAATGTCTTTTGCGCTTGCGGGTTCCGTCCATTGGCCACCCGACTGATTGACCATGTAGGTGATGGCGCGGCCGATTTCCAGATCGGTCAGATTCGGACTGCCGCCGTGCGCGGGCATTTTCCGCACACCTGACACGGCATGCTGCGTGAGCCCGCCCAACCCCAGTTCGGCACGCGTTAACCACGCGTGCTTGTCGCCGATCTTCGGCGCGCCGCGCTCGCCCTTGGCATGGCATTTGGCGCAAACCGTATCCACGACTTCCTTGCCGCTGCGCCCACCGGGTTGCGCCGAAGCGCTGGGTAACACTGACATTGCCGCAATTGCCAATAGGGCGGTTACCGCCAGCGGATGTTTGGAGTATTTTGTAAGCATATTTTTCATGCACTGCTTCGTGTGAGGACTATTGCCAGCGATAGTAATACGAGACACCGATGAAATGCGTCTTCTGGTTCGGGTCCTGAAATACGCGCGTGCCGTCTGAATACGTGAAATTGGTCCATGTCCAGTCGTTGGTCGCGACGCGATCGTAGATGTAATTCAGTCTGATTCCGGAATTCTTCTGGATCGCATACTTGACGAAAGCTTTCAGCGAAGTGATCTTGGTTGATACATCAGGCGGCAGCAATGTACCGGCAGCAAAAGCCCCGTTAAGTCTTTGCTCACGGTATTCATCATTGATGTCCGAATAACTCAGATCCGCGCCGATTTCCATACGATCCATGGGTTTGCCGCGCAGACCGAGGCCAAACGAGTCACCGACATTTCTCAGGTTCGTCGCATGCGCGATTTGCGGCGCATCACACGTCATGACGCCCGTGGCTGCGACGACCTGAATAGTCGAGCAGGTGGATTGATTCGAGCGGCTGTCGTTGCGTGAATACCATGCACTCGCGTTCAATGACTGGGAAAAGGCGTAGGTGGTGTCAAGCGTGTAGTTTTGCGCCTTGCCAGAACCGGACCCAAAGCCAAGAGGGGTGCGAGGGGTATACTTATCGCGAGATTCATCGGCGAAAAACTGCAGTGACAGCTCGTCTGTCGGAGTCCAGCTCAGCGACAACCTGATCTTCTCGCGTTCGCGGTCCGCCAGATGCGGTGGCGCGATGAGATTCGATCCAAATTGTCCGGTGTTGATGCGTGTCGTCAGAAACGGCGATCCGTCACGATCGCTATGTACATAAGACAGCGCGCCAGTGACCGTATCGGACATCGATCTGCGGAGTTCAACACGCCACGATTTTTCCTCGGTCTCCTCGCGCGCGCTCACCGCGCGCAACGGCGAGAAATTGCGATTGCGTTGATCATAGTCAAATCCGCCGGTGAGCCGGAAGCCCATCGGCAGCGAATAGCTTGCTTCCGCCTTGCCCGTCAACGACCGCATCGAACGGGGTTCGTTAAATCCGTCATGCGTGGCGCCTGCGGTGTTATAGCGGGCAATGATCGTCTTGTCCGGCCGGTCTTCATAGCGGATGTCCCCCATCAGCGACAACTTGGGCAGGGGCCGCGACGTGATGCCGGCTTGCAGCAGCTTGGTGTCAACGACGCCACCGAGATAGGTTCGCCCGCTCAAGGTGGGCAGAATGGTGAAGTCCTCATCTTGTGTCTGGTGCGTATAGGCTGCCTTGAATGTTCCGCGCGTGGTGGGGGTAAAACTGTAGCCGCCCGAAAGATAAAGCTGATGTGACTGGTTGTCCGGTGGCAGCGCCATCGGCGTCTGCCCGGCAAGCCCTCCCGTCACGTTGATCTGATTATTGTGATTTTCAAAGCGCGTGCCGTAATAGCCCCCTGAAAGCTGCAATTTACTGCCGGTGTACGCAAGCACCACATCCAATTGGCGAGTGGTCTGATTGATGGGGTCGGTCAGAAAGTTGATACCGGCACCGCCTTGACCAAACATACGAGCGCCGTCTTTTTCCTCGTTCTTGAACCTTACCTGCACGCTAAAACCGCCGACGAGTATCTTTTCCAGCCCCAGTGTCAACGCATCACGCTTCGTCTTCAGTTCAAGGTTATACGGTGTGGCCACACCATTGACTGTTTGTGCAATCGACCCTGCACCCGACAGGCGGGTTCTGATATCGAACGGGTTGTGGCGCGGGGTTTCGCCATATTCCAGGAAGTAACCCCAATTGCCCTGTCGATTGTGTTCAAAGCGCAGCTCGCGGTTGTCCAGCCCCAAGCTGCGTCCCGTGAATTTCAGCCATGTACCGGTGACATCGTCGCGATGCACCACGCGCAGATCGACAAGTGCGTGTACACCATCTTTTCTAAGGCCGTTGTAGACCCCGAAACGCTGGTTGTCGCTATCCACATAACCGATACCAACCTCCACAGAACTTTCGGGTTTTGTGTGTCGCGTGACGTCATCGCCCTCGGCTGCAAGGGCTGGCACAGACGCGGCGAGCAGGGCCGCAGTCATGGCGGTCAACTTGAAATTCTCGCAAGTGCGCGTAGTCATGATCGGTCTCCTTGCACTCTCGCTATCGCCGGAAGTTCCGCTCGCCCGGCGAATCTGTTGGATTGTTGGTGCCATGGATGTTGGTATGACAGTTCACACATCCCCGTGCGATAGTTCCGGCGGTTCCCTGGCCCAGACCTCCCGGCACGACGGCAACCTGTCCGCGATGACCGGTCGGTTCATGGCACTGCTGGCACAGGAACGGCGGACGCGACCTCAGCAAATTCGGTGTAGTGGTCCCGTGCGGGTTGTGGCAGATCGCGCAGTTCTCCTGCACTGGCTGGTGCGTGCGCACGAACGGCCCGCGCTTCTCCATGTGACAGGTGTAGCAAGTGTCATTCACATTGTCGCGCACCATCATCGATGGCCCCACCGATCCATGCGGGTTGTGGCAGTCGGAGCAGGCAACCTTGCCTTCGCGAATCGGGTGGCGTGATGGGCGGTTGATTTGTGCGCGCTGTTCCTTGTGGCACGCGAAACACACCTCCGCTTGCGTGACCTTGTCACGCACCTTGTCGTGGCTGGTATGCACCTGATGGCAGGACGTGCATGTGGTGTCTCGGCTGGCATGCATGCTGCCCTGCCAGTGAATGCGTTTGCCGCCCTGATGGCATGTCAGACATGCCTGATTCTGGCTCTCTGCGGCGACGTTCGATTTCTTGCCGAATACGCGGTCGGGCCGCGGACGCTCTTTGACGCCGGCAGGCCTGTTGACGTGGGTTTCGCTCGCGCCGTGGCAACTGGTGCAGGTAGGTGTCCGCCCGTCAGCCACAGTGCCGTGCTTGGTTTTACCGATGGCCAGTACAGGAGATTCGCCGTCATCGGCATGGCAGCGCATGCACTGCGCGTCGCCCCGAAGCACCACGTCCTTGCGCGCTGTGGTCTCGGCAGGTTTGGCCGGTTGCGCCAGGCTTGGCGCCGGCAGCAACAACATCGCGGCTAGCCACATCAACAGCGCCTTCAGGACAAATTCGATCCTGTGTCGTCGAGTTTTCATTCCTGCTGCCTCCCGTAAAACCGGCTACATCTGCTACATGCCTGCGCGCGTTCTTTTCAGTTCATCGGGCTACTTGCCACTTATCTTCAGATCCTGCGGGCCTGGCCCGTCGGGCTCCTTGTGCGCGATGCCGAAGTGACAGTCGATGCAGGTCTTGCCTTCCGCCTTGCCCTTGGCGTGACGTGCCCGCGCCCGCTCGGACTGCAGGGCGACGCTCATGGAATCGGCCTTGTGGCAATTGCGGCATTCAAGCGAGTCGGTCTGCTTCATGCGCGTCCACACGCGCTTTGCCATGTCGTAGCGATGCGCCTCGAACTTTTCCTTGGTGTCGATGACGCCGGTGACAAAATGGCCCCACAACTCGAAGCTCGCCTGCACCTTGCGCACCAGCATCGGACCGGGTTCGCGCGGCACGTGACAGTCTGAGCAGATGGCGCGTACGCCGGAACGGTTGGTGTCGTGAATGGTGCCCTTGAACTCGGCATACACGTTGTCGCGCATCTCATGACAGCCAATGCAGAACTTCTCGGTGTTGGTCCACGCGAGTCCCGCTGCGCCGACCATCATCATGAAGCCGGAAAACACCAGCACGCCCAGCCCCACGCCCAGTACAAGCCGTATGCGCGAACACGACTCGCAGTGCTGTGTGAGCCAGCCCCAGATTTTTCTGATCATGACGATCCTCTCCGACCCGCCTGTTTCGAATTTCTAACTAGCGCGAGAGTATCCAACTTACGACGTTACGGATTTCCGCCTCATTCTTGGTCTTAAGCGAATCGTGTAATTCTTCCTTACCATCGACCTTGATCCTGGGATTGGTGGTCAGATGCTTGAAAAGAGCGGCTTCTGCGTCGGCTTTGCCCTTGTATTTTTCCGCCACGGCCTTGAAGGACGGGCCGTCTTTTTTTTGTGTAACCGAGTGACAGGTCATACAACCGCTTTTCTTGGTGAGGCCTTCAGCGCCTGCGACGTTGACATCTGCGGCATTTGCTGCAACACCGCCCAACAAGGCGAGACTGATTCCAACGGTCAACAGGTGATTGGCGCGCATGATTAATCCTTTCGCGTATACGGGATCTTTTCGGTAAGTATTTGTTTTAATTGATTTTTAATTTACAAGCCGCTTGGATGGCAATACGCAATACGGTACTTTTCATGGACTAACGCCATCAGTACGGCCCAAGTGTTGCGTAGACTCGGCAGTCTCTGCGTGGATGTCTACCCTTGCTCATACCTTAATGAACTAAGGGGGCGACTTCTTTGATGTACATCAAACCGCTTCACTCTTGTCCGTACCCATTCATGTCTAAAATGAATGAGTATGTAATCGCCGGTAAGTCGCCGCTTGGCGACGGGTCATAAACCGGACCTCTTAGCGTTTTTGCAGAATGAACTCATTCAATCTGGAAATTCCACTCCCGCAATGAAGTAAGGGAAGCAATGGTCAGGTCGCGCGCGCGCTGCGCAAATTGGCAACGTCCGGTATCACGACGTGCGCGCCGTTTACCTGGATGAGCCTGCGCGTAGCCAGATCGCGCAGAATGCGTGAAAAATGTTCATGCGTAAGATTGAGGCGAGACGCGATAATGCCTTTACGTTCCGGCAGCATTACGTGCCGACCGCCATTGACGGTACTTTCCGGTTCCTCACTGAGCAAATAGTCGATCAGGCGTTCCGTACCGGACAATAGGGTATAGCTTTCGATTTCTTTCGTGCGTTGGTACAGGCGCCGGCTCAAATCTTCGATAATGCGCTGAGCAAAAGCAGGATTGGCCCCAATTTCCTTCAGAATGATTTCCTTTGCGATGTATAGCAGCTTGCTATCGACAAGAGCCTCTATGGTCACGAGGCAAGGTTCGCCGGTGTAAAGCAGGATGTCGCCAAATCGGGTGCGTGGACCCAGCAATGACATTATCTTTTCTTCTCCACGCTTGGTCTCGAGCGAAAGTTTGACGCGGCCTTGCGCCACCTCAAAGATCCCGCAACAATGATCGCCACGGCGAAGCAGTATCGTTCCGCGCGGCGCGTCGATTTCAGTGGTTCCTGTGAAGACCCGACGCATGGCATCGCTGTCCAGCGCGCTAAAGAGGGGCAAGCGCTGGAGGTAGTCGGTAGTGTGCTGGCTTAGTCTGGTCATTTTGCACTCCCGGCGGGAATGCATGCTGGTGAGTGGATTGTCACCTGACCGGAATTCTCTGAATTGATATATATCAAACCGAATGCGCGTTGTTGCCGGACAACGCAACACGAGGGATAAAAATCCCTCATGTGCCATGTAAAAGTGGGGCTACGAGGTGCGATACACTTCACCTTCGACGTTTCCGGAAATAGATTGCATTCAGTTTTTCAAAGGCAACTCAATGCCATGGTATGTTGAGGACCGAAACGCAAACCGTGCCGGGCGAAGTCTCAACGGGTTCAATTTCGCTTCGCCACATAGCAGCACAAGTTTCGGCACTTTATTGTTATCTTTAAGCTGCCGCCACTCTGTACGGTAGCGTACATAACGTCATGTCGCCGTTGATGTCGAGATACCCCATTTCATCAAGAAGGTGCGTTGAGACGGCATGGTTGTTCGGCGAGAATGCCGCCCAACGGATGTAAATCAAGCGCGAAGGCCAGATTTGGCCGCATAAAGGTATTCGGGTTAGGAAATCTGCAAATTCGAGAGGTACCATGAGTTACGCTATACTTCCGCGCCGTTGAAAATACCGTAAACTTATCTTCCTAAACGCAATCCGTTATCGCGCCATGTCGAGCGCCGCACCGCAAACACCTTCCAAAGGGGTCAATTGGTTCAAGTACGCCTCACCGCAGACTTTCTTTCCGGTAGCGGGCGCGCTTGCGCCGTGGTTTGCGGCGGTTGGGGCCGTGCTGTTCGTGGCGGGCCTTTACATCGGATTTTTTGTCGCGCCCACCGACGCGCAGCAGGGCGAGTCGTATCGCATCATTTTCATCCACGTGCCCGCGGCGTGGATGTCGATGTTCATTTATCTGGTGATGGCGTTCTGGGCGGGCATGGGCCTTGCGTTCAACACGCGGCTGTCGGGCATGATGGCGAGCGCGCTGGCGCCTACCGGCGCGCTATTCACGTTTATTGCACTGTGGACCGGCGCGCTATGGGGCAAGCCGACGTGGGGCACGTGGTGGGTGTGGGATGCGCGGCTGACCTCCGAATTATTGCTGCTGTTTCTGTATTTCGGATTCATGGCGCTGCAGGCCGCGATTGATGATCCGCGCCGCGCCGACAAGGCCGGTGCGGTACTGGCGCTGGTGGGCGTGATCAACATTCCCATCATCTATTTTTCGGTGCAGTGGTGGAACACGCTGCATCAGGGTGCATCGGTCAGTTTGAAAAGCGCGCCAACGATGGCCGCGACCATGTTCGCGGGCATGATCGTCATGGTGTTCGCGTGCTGGGCCTATGCGATAGCCGCGGCACTGTGGCGCGCACGTTGCATCATCCTCGAACGCGAACGACGCAGCGAATGGGTGAACGAATACTTGAGGACGCAGCAATGAATTGGGGTGGTGTGAATGAATTTTTGGCGATGGGCGGCTACGGACTTTATGTTTGGGGATCGTACGGGGTGACGTTTGTGTTGATTGCTTTGGAACTCGCATCATTGGCGGCGCGCCGTCGCGCAGTGAGCGGCAATGAGGGCCAAAAGTCATGAAGCCGCGCCATCGCCGCATTGCACTGATCGTCACCGGTGTGGCGGGTCTTGCGGTTGCTGCCGGGCTGGTGCTGTCGGCGTTTCAGCAGAACCTGGTGTTTTTCTTCACGCCGTCGCAGGTGGCCGCGAATGAAGCGCCGCAGGGACGCGCCTTCAGAGTTGGCGGCATGGTCGAAGTCGGCAGTGTGAAGCGCCAGCCCGATGGTGTCACCGTGCATTTCACGGTGACGGATACCGCCAAGAGCATTCCCGTGGCGTACAAAGGTGTACTGCCGGATTTGTTTCGCGAAGGCAAGGGCGTGGTGACACAAGGACGTCTTGAAAATGGACTATTTGTCGCGAGCGAAGTGCTCGCCAAGCACGATGAGAACTATATGCCGCCCGAAGCCGCAGATGCCCTGAAAAAAGCGCATGCCACCAATGAGAAGGCGGCGCGTACGGTTGTGAGTTCGCCGCAATCCAAATCCGGGACTTCAAGCCGATGATTCCAGAACTCGGCCAATTCGCGTTGATACTGGCGCTGATACTGGCGCTGGCGCAAGGCTCATTGCCGCTGGTGGGTGCAGCGCGCGGCGTGTCGTCATGGATGAATCTGGCGCGGCCCGCGGCGCAGGGGCAATTCGTGTTTGTCGCCATTGCTTTCGGGTGTCTGACGTATTCGTTTATCAACAATGATTTTTCGGTGCTGTATGTGGCGTCGAACTCCAACTCCGGATTGCCGTTGCAGTATCGCATTGCCGGCGTATGGGGCGGGCACGAAGGTTCGCTCTTGCTATGGGTGCTGATGCTGTCGCTATGGACGATGGCGGTCAGTGTGTTCAGCAGCCATCTGCCGGACGATATCATCGCGCGCGTGCTGGGCGTACTGGGCCTGATCAGCGTGGGGTTCCTGAGTTTCATGCTGTTTACCTCGAACCCGTTTGACCGCTTGCTGCCGGCGGCGATGGACGGGCGCGATCTCAATCCGTTGTTGCAAGACCCCGGCATGGTGCTGCATCCGCCCATGCTTTATATGGGCTA